>DQPL01000111.1 GCA_015664885.1 Gemmatimonadota bacterium | reverse complement strand
GGGGGGGTGGGGGTGGCGGTGGCCATCGAGCTGCCGCCGCCGAAACCGTTGGTCGTCAGAACCTGCCGTGGTGGATAGCGGGGATCGCGATGTTCGGCCTCATCATCGTGGTTGGCACCACCCAGCTGGCCCGCGGAGGACTGTCGCAGCCCGATCCGGTACAGCCGGCTCCACGCACGGGCGCAGGTACTCTTCCCGACCTCAGTTCGATGACGCCGATTGAAGCGGCGAACCGCTTGTTCAATCGTGTGATGAGCGCGGTAGAAAACGGCGACTCGTTGCAGGCGCAACAGTTCATGCCGATGGCGGTGGGTGCCTATGAGCGTGCGCGACCGCTCAACGCGGACGGGCTCTTCCATCTCTCGATGCTGCTACGCACCGCCGGCGCACTCGATGACGCGCTCGCGACCGCGCAACAGATTCTCGAAGCGGATCCAGACCACTTGCTCGGCCTCCAAGCTGCGGCGGAGGCCAGCGCCGAGCTCGGACGGGGCGCCGAGGCCACGAGCTACTACCGTCATATCGTCGA
Source organism: Gemmatimonadota bacterium (assembly GCA_015664885.1). GTDB lineage: Bacteria > Gemmatimonadota > Gemmatimonadetes > Longimicrobiales > Gaopeijiaceae > UBA1138. The sequence continues at coordinate 32,237 of DQPL01000111.1, read as the reverse complement.
CGTGTACACACCGCAGATGGCGCGCCAGCTGGCAGAATATCTCGAGCACCCAAGCACTACCGACAACCTGCTCAACGTCGCGGAGGCGTTCCTGGCTGCCCGGTGAGGCCGCCAAGGGTTCGTAAACCCCATGCGCGTCTACTTGACTGGGGGGACGGGGCTGTTGGGGTCCCACCTGGCGTCGGAGCTGAGGGCTCAGGGGCACGAGGTTGTCGCGCTGCATCGCGCGGCCGCGAACACGCTCGCTCTCGAGGAGGCCGAGTGTGAGTTGGTCGAGGGTGACGTCCGTGACGAAGCCAACACGCTGGCTCCTGGCATGGAAGGCTGTACCCATGTCGTGCACGGCGCAGCACTCGTCTATGCCGACGGCACCTGGCCCGAGGTGCGGGCGGTCAACGTAGACGGGACGCGCAACGTACTTACTGCCTCGGTTCAAGCGGGCGTGGGGCACGCGCTGCACGTCTCGTCGATTGCTGTCTATGGCCCGGCTGAAGCGCCGGTAGATGAGGACACCCCCATCGACTCGATCATCCCTGCGAGCGACCTCTACGCCCGCTCGAAGCGAGAAGCGGAGGAGGTAGCGCGAGGCATCGAACGCATCAAGAACCTCCCTGTTTCGATCGTTCGGCCGAGTGCGATCTACGGTGAACGAGACCGCCTGATGGTCCCGGCATTACAGAAGATCCTGCGCATGCCTATCGTTCCGCTGCTGGGATCAGGCACGAACACCGTCCCCGTGGTATATGCAGGCAATCTGGCCGGAGTGCTGATTCGCGTGTTGGAGGCGGCCCGAGGCGGGACCACCTATGATCTGGGCCTCGACCGCCCGCTCAGGCAGCGCGATTTATTGGAATTCCTGGCTCGTGGTCTCGGCGAGCGTGTGCGCTTCGTATCGATTCCTGCTCGACTCGTGAATGTTTGTGCGCGTTTGCTAGATCGCTTGGGTGTATCGACTCCGGGCGCGAGGCACCTCCCGATTTCGCGCGTGGCGCGCCTCACGCTCGCAGACAATCCGTATCCTTCGTCGCGCGTGCGTGCTGAGCTTGGGTGGGATCCGGTGTACGAGCACCGTGACGCGCTACTGCAAACCGGCCGCTGGGCCGCCGACCACCCCCGTGGCCCACGGGCTGCCACCACCACCGGGAGCACTCCATGAGCGAGAGTAGCGATCCGAGCCCCGAGCCTCAGCCGTACGCGCACGACCGTCAGACGGAAGACGAGCGCCTTCTGGAAAGCGTGGAGGAGTTGCAGACGATCGGGCGAGATGCGTGGAGGATATTCCGCATCATGGGCGAGTTCGTCGAAGGATTCGAGGGCATGAGCGAAATCGGAAGCGCGGTCTCGATCTTCGGTTCGGCTCGCACGCAAAGCGACGATCCGATGTACCAACGCTGCACCGAAACCGCTCGGCTGCTGGGCGAGGCAGGGTTCGGCATCATCACCGGTGGTGGACCGGGCATGATGGAAGCCGCGAACAAGGGTGCCAAAGAGGCCGGCGCGCGATCTGTCGGCTGCAACATCGAGCTGCCCTTCGAGCAGTATACCAACGACTACATCGATGTCTCCATCGACTTCCGGTACTTCTTCGTGCGCAAGATCATGTTCGTGAAGTACGCGGAAGCGTTCGTGATTTTCCCCGGCGGCTTCGGCACCATGGACGAGCTCTTCGAAGCGCTCACGCTCATCCAGACGCACAAGGTGCGCAACTTCCCGGTCGTGCTCTTTGGCTCCGAGTACTGGAGTGGGCTGATGGAATGGATGCGCGCCACAATGGCGGTCGAGGGAAAGATCGCCTCGAGCGACCTCGACCTCATGCTCGTCACCGACAGTCCCGAGCAGGCGCGCGACCACATCGTGCATCGTTTCGAGCTGCGCAAGTCGATGCGGGACGGCACGCTGCCGCCGGATTGGAGCGAGCCTAGGTGATGGTGGTCCGCGTCAGGTGATCCATCCGCCGGTCGCGACGACCCGCCAACCCTCCGGCGTCTCGAGCAGATACCAGGTCTGGCCGCCCGCGTAGCCGCCCGGACTCTCATACCTGGTCGAGTAGTCTGCCCCGACCAAGACGAATGGACCGGGGGTTACCAAGTGCGGCCCGCGCAGCTCCGTCGTGTCGTGTCGTGTCGCTGGAGGTACAGGCCCAGCGTGGGGTCATACAGATAGGTCCCGTGCTGCACGCCCATGAGCGAACGTTCATGAACCGCTAGGTCATCGAGCGTACGCTCAACGGTGAGGAACCGCTCTCCGGCGTCGACCTCGGTGCGGTCGGCGAGAATCCACAAGGCCCTACCGTCAACGAGCGTGTCACCCAACACGGTGGTGGTTCGTACGCCCCGCCAACTCTGGAGGAAGCCTCGTGTTCTGCGGCCAAAGCGAGCGTGTCCACCCAAGTGGCGCCCACCTCCAGACGGCCACGCACTGTGCCTGGAGGTAGAGGTAGGGGGGGCCGAGCGTTGATGGTGATACGGCCGCTCGCCTCCAACACCGCACCCGAGGCGGCGAGGCTGAGGGTTGCTCCGCGCCTGCCCTCCGCACGGCCGAAGCTGATGTCCAAGACCCGCGTCACGCCATCGCCTCCTGGTCGATCGCCGTCTACGTGCAGCCAACTCAACGACTCCGAGAATCGCACGAGCTCGGGAGGTCGGCGTGGGGGGATCAAACGCTCATGAACATTGACCTCGAAGTCGTAACCGGCCACGGAACCCCGTTCGGACTGCCCGAGCGCCCCGCCGGGGTCGGCGAAAGCAGTTAGCACCGCGACCGTCGTCAACCCGACGAGCTTGCACCACGCGGCGCCTCGATGTTGTTGTCTCAACGGACCTCCGACGTGTTGTGGGTCTCCACGGAAGAAACGGCAAGTGTCGCGCCATCATTGCTGTTGCGCGGGCGGGATTAGCAGAATGGGGTCCGCCGCCTTGTAAGGAAACCCCTCTCCCAGCTACCTTTTTTGGCTTCCCGACGGAGGTCCTGCGGCTGCAACATGTGCGGGACTCTCGGACCTGCGGGGATTTTTTCGTCTAGTGCCGCCATGTTAGTGCCGCCATGTCGCCAACCGGCTGTGCTTCGCCGACACCGACAACGCGGGCTGGAGGACGGAGTGAGCAAGACCGCGACGGAGATACCATACGGCTACGCGCCCACCGGCAAGGACACCGGGCTCGTAAAGCCGAAGGGTACCTCCAAGATCCGGGCCCACGAGGGCCTCGAGACGATCGATATCAGGTCGCGGAAGCCGAGTTGGTTGAAGGTGCGCTCGCCGGGAGGACCCAACTATTTGCGGTTGCAGAAGAAGATGCGGTCCGAGGGCCTGCACACGGTTTGCGAAGAGGCGAGTTGTCCGAACATCGGCGAGTGCTGGGAGGCCGGCACAGCGACGTTCATGATCCTCGGCGACGTATGCACGCGGGCGTGCAAGTACTGCGGTGTCGCCCACGGTCTGCCCACGCAACTCGATACCGACGAACCGCGCCGCGTAGCGCAAACCGTCGCAGGCATGGCGCTGGAGCATGTGGTGATCACGAGCGTCAATCGCGACGAGTTGCCCGACGGCGGAGCAGAGATCTATGCCGAAACGATCCGTGCGATTCAAGCGGCGGTCCCCGGCTGCTCGGTGGAGGTGCTCATCCCGGACTTCAAGGGCGACGAGGACGCGCTGCAAACGGTCGTAGATGCGCAGCCAGCGATCTTGGGACACAATCTCGAGACCGTCGAACGCCTGCACCCCGACGTGAGACCGGGCGGTCGCTATTGGCGTTCGATCTCCTACCTCGGGGCGGTGAAGCGGCTCGACCCGAGCATGATTACCAAAACAGGCATGATTTTGGGCATGGGCGAAGAGCACGACGAGGTGAAGCAGGCCATGGCCGACTTGAGAGAGGCGGCTGTCGACGTGCTCACGCTCGGACAGTATCTGCGCCCTTCTGCCATGCACATCCCTGTAGCCCGTTGGGTAACGCCCGAGGAGTTTGCGATCTACAAGCGCATCGGTGAAGAAGAGTTCGGATTCAAGCACGTAGAGTCGGGGCCGCTCGTGCGCTCGAGCTACCACGCCAAGGAGCAGGCGCGTGACGTGGTGGCTGGAGGACCAGGCAAGATCCAGTCGGTGATGGAATCGGACATCCCGGCGCCCGCGGAAATGCGCCTGGACCTGGTTCAACTCGAGCTCGGCCGTCCTGGCCCTCCACTGGTCGGTCCACTCGCCCGCCCAATCGCCGGTTCCTGAGATGGCGGAAACCAGGACCAAGAAGAAGCGCGGGAAGAAGGGGGACGTGTTGGACCGATATGGCGTGAGTCCTGAGCTGGCGCTCGACCTCCTGCGGGACATGCTGCTCTATCGGCGCTTCGAGGAGAAGGCTGAAGAGGCTTACGCGATCGGCAGGATCGGCGGTTTCTGTCATGTGCACATCGGGCAGGAAGGCGCTTGTGCGGGCAGCATCAAGCCGCTGCGCGAAGACGACTATGTCGTCACTGCCTACCGCGACCACACACAGGCGATTGCCAAGGGTGTGCATCCGAACGCAGTGATGGCCGAGCTGTTCGGTCGTGTGGGCGGGGCGTCCGGCGGCAGGGGCGGGTCGATGCATGTCTACGACAAGTCGTGCCGGTTCATGGGCGGCCACGGCATCGTCGGCGGCCAAGTGCCGCTCGCGACCGGCATTGCGTGGAAGATTCGGTATGCCGAAGAGGACACGGTCGCGATCGTATACATGGGCGACGCTGCCGTGAACCAAGGTAGCTTCCACGAGTCGCTGAACATGGCGGCCGTTTGGGAGTTGCCGGTGATTTATGTGGTCGAGAACAACGAGTACGGGATGGGCACTGCGTTCAGCCGAGTCTCCAAGACAGACATGTCCGCCAAGCCGGTTCCCCACGGCGTCCCGGCAAGCGTTGTGGACGGTCAAGACGTGCTCGCCACGTACGCGCACTTCCGCGAGCTGATCGCGGAGGTGCGGGGCGGAGGCGGTCCTCGCTTCGTGGACCTGCAGACCTACCGGTTCCGTGGTCATTCGATGTCCGATCCCGTCTCCGGCACCTACCGCCCGACCGAAGAGGTCGAGCGTCGCAAAGCGGAAGACGACCCGATCGCCGTCCTACGCGACAAGCTCCTTGCCGGGGGCCACCTCGATCAGGCCGGCTTGCAGGAGATGGACGACGAAGCGCGCCAAATCGCGCAGGACGCCGCCGACTTCGCAGAGGCTTCGCCCGTACCCGATCCCTCGACGCTCTATGAGCATGTCTGGGCCGAGATCAATGAGCACGGGCGTCTCTTTTTCGACGGTAGGGACCGATGACCGTGCTCCACGCTAGAGGTCGTTCGTAATGGCCGTTATGACCTACCGGGAGGCGCTCAACGAGGCGCTACGCGAGGAGATACAGCGCGATCCCGACGTGTTCCTCATGGGTGAGGAAGTCGCGGAATACGACGGGGCCTACAAAGTGTCCAAGGGTCTGCTCGAGGAGTTTGGCGACAAGCGCGTTGTCGATTCACCGATCAGCGAGTTGGGATTCACCGGACTTTGTGTGGGCGCTTCCATGGCCGGGCTGCGTCCGGTCGTGGAGTTCATGACGTTCAATTTCGCGTTCCTGGCGATCGATCAGGTCATCAACAACGCGACCAAGATGTACTACATGTCTGACGGCCAGTTTCCGATGCCGATCGTCTTCCGCGGACCGACCGGCGCTGCGCTGCAGCTCTCGGCCCAACACTCGCAAGCGTGCGAGACCTACTACTCGCACGCACCTGGCTGCAAGGTCGTCACGCCGGCAACGCCGGCCGATGCGAAGGGGCTGCTAAAGGCCTCGATCCGCGACAACGATCCGGTCGCGTTCATGGAGGGTGAGCTGCTCTACAACGTCAAAGGTGAGGTTCCCGAGGATGACGACTACGTCATTCCGCTCGGGGTGGCCGACTTGAAGAACGAGGGCTCGGACGTCTCCATCATCACGCACGGCAAGATGGTCTACGTCGCGCTTCAGGCAGCCTCCAAGCTCGACAAGGACAACATCAGCGCCGACGTGCTCGACCTGCGTACCATTCGCCCTCTGGACATGGACGCAATCCTGGAGACGGTCAAGAAGACCAACCGGGTTGTCTATCTGGAAGAAGGGTGGCCCTACGCGGGCACCGGTGCACAGATTGTTGCGATGATCCAAGAGGAAGCGTTCGACTACCTCGACGCACCGATCCTACGCGTGACGCAAGCAGACGTCCCGATGCCGTACGCCAAGAGCCTCGAGATCCTTGCAAAGCCTTCCGCCGACCGGGTTGTCGAGGCGTGCAGGAACGTGCTCTACCGATGACCTGGTTCCGACGAGGCCTCCGGGGCCGAGGACGGCGATAGACATGGCGACCAAGGTCCATATGGAAGCGTTGTCGCCCACGATGGAAGAGGGGCAGCTGGTTCAGTGGCTCAAGGCTGAGGGCGACGACATCGCAAACGGGGACATCCTCGCCGAGATCGAGACCGACAAGGCCACGATGGAGCTCGTCGCGCGCGGTGAAGGAGTGCTTCGCAAGATATTCCTCACTGCCGGGGGGACCGCGGAGGTCGGCTCGGTCATCGGGGTGATCGCTGGGGCCGACGAGGACATTTCGGGCATCGCGGGTGTGAGTGGCGGTGGGGCAACAGCAGCGCCCACGGCTCCGCCTGAGGCGCTTGCAGAAGTGGCCCCAATGCCAGCTGCTCAGACTCTACCGGCTCCTGAGGCTCCGGCGGTGTCAGCCCCGGCCACATCAGCTCCCGCGACAACGGCCGCCGCCACGCTGCCGGCATCTGCCGCGAACGGGGGCCGTGTGAAGGCGTCTCCGCTGGCCCGTCGGCTCGCGGAAGAGATGGGCGTCGACATTGCGCGCGTCCCAGGTTCGGGTCCTGGCGGACGAGTGGTCAAGCGAGACGTGGAGGCGGCGAAGGCCTCGGGAGTTGCGGCCCCCGTCGACACACCCGCCACGTGGGCGAGCGATGGCGCCGAGTACGAGGACATCCCCACGTCGCAGATGCGCAAGGCGATCGCGAAGCGGCTCGTCACCTCGATCGGTCCCGTACCGACCTTCTACCTCACCGTCGACGTGGACATGGCCCGCGTGATCGAGGCGAGAAAGAGCATCAACGCGATGCTCGAGAAGGACGGCATGAGGGTCTCAATCAACGACATCCTGCTGAAGGCGATCGCCGCGGCGCTGCGTCAGCACCCGAACTGCAACGCCCAGTGGCACGATGGCTTCGTGCGCCGATTCAATGCCGTGCATCTCGGGGTCGCGGTCGCGATCGAGGACGGCCTCATCACGCCGGTCATCAAGAATGCCCACGCCAAGGGCATCGCGCAGATCAGCGCCGAAGTACGCGAGCTCGCGGGCCGGGCTCGGGAGAAGAAGCTCATGCCCGACGAGTACACAGGCTCGACGTTCACCGTGTCCAACCTCGGCATGCTGGGCATCCACGAATTCACGGCGATCATCAACCCGCCCGAATCGGGTATCCTGGCGGTTGGCGGCATCGTAGAGACCCCGGTCGTGGTCGACGGCGAGGTCACCGTGCGGCCACGCATGCGCATCACCATGAGTTGCGACCACCGTGTGATCGACGGGGCGCAGGGCGCGCGCTTCCTGCAGACCCTACAGGGCATGCTCGAGGAGCCGACAGCGATCCTGTTGTAGCCCTCGCGCACGGACGCGCTCCCACCGGATCAGCGAGGTAGCCCCATGACGCACTGAACCGCCCGAGATCTGCTTCTCGAGGAAGCGAAAAACGTGCCTGTCGACGTGTGGTCATTGGAAGGAATCCGGGGCCACCTCGCTTCGCTGGAGACGTCCGCCAACGGACCCGCCCGCATCATCCGCGTGTCGCACGAAGGCTCCGAGGTGTGCACGATGTTCACGCTGGGGCCAGGAGAACAACGGCCTCAGTTCTACCCTGAGGATGTGCCCTTCCTGCAAGAGTTCGGCTCCGTCGTCGCGTGGGACAAAGACGGCGGCCTGAAGGTGATTTGGTCGGCTCGCCGTACCGAGGCTCAGAAGACCGAATTCAAGGAATGGATGGCCAAGGTCGACTTCTCAGCTATGCCGGAGGAGTTGCGGACTCTGGGCGAGCAGATGCAGGGCAAGACGAAGGAGGAGATGAAGCAACTGATGCGCGACAGTCTCGGCAACTTGCCCGAGTCCGTCACCGATTGGAGCAAACAACTGTTCGGCGGCGCTCTCTCGGCAGGCCCACCGGACTACCTGGATACCGGGCTGGCCGACATCGTCTCGTTTCACGAGGAGGCTGGTTGGACCGCCGAGCGCCGCGAAGGAACGGAGGGTCCGTTCAAGGGGTCACGTTGCGGCGGGGATCGGTCGAACGTCAGGCGGTGGCGGTATCCGTCATGGGCTTTGGCAGACTCGACTTGATGGAGCCCGCGCCGGACGCTGGTTCCTGAATCGTCCTATGCCCGCGCCCCACGGTCCCCTTGCTAAGGGGCCGCGTGCTGACAGAGAGGCCCCGACCGGCGAACCGGTCGGGGCCTCCTTCAAATCCACGTCGAATCTTCCCGATCAGCTCAGTTGCCGGCACTCCATGGCGGCACCACGTGATTCGTACGCGCGTACGCGATGAGCTGTCCTAGATGCTCATGCATGTCACCAAGCGCCATGGCGATGTGCGCGTGGGTCTCCATCTGATTTCCGTCGAAGTAGCGCGCGTCGGCCATACGTCTCTCGCTGTCCATGTCCCGCACCACGCCGGCCATGTAGTCGAAGGAGGCCTCGAGCGCGGCCATCATGTCGGACTGGGAGAGTGCTGCGGCTCTGGTGAGCTCAGCGCCAAAGCCCGCCGCGGCTCCCGGTCCGGGCGCGGAGCCCCAGGCGCCGGGAAACAGGTTGGCCTCTGCGATGGCTAGGCCCAGGACCTCACGCACCGAGCGTACTCCCTCCATGGGCCGCCAGTCGTAGTCGGATTCGTCGAACGCACCCGCTAGACCGACCCACTTGTCCTTCATGGTTTCGATGTCACCCACCTGTACTTCGTGCCACGACTTCACCTGCGCCGACGTCGTCGCGGGCAACGCGAGCATCACGGCCAACGCCACCAAACTCCACACAGCCTTCCTGACCATCATGTTGCTCCTGTTCTGGTTCACCGACCCTGGTGCTGCCTGAGAGCTACATCATGGTACGCGGCGCCATTCGAAAGGTGACCAAGCTGGAACTGGCCAATGCGACTGGTGAGCGGTGGCCTGAGCTCGGTGAATGGACGGACCGGCGTCTCGAGAGGCCGCGCGGGTCCGGCTCGCGAATCAGGGGGAGTGCACCGTAGTTTCCAGGTTCGCCGTCAGCGGGATGTTTCATTCGCAGCACGAGGTCATCACATGTTCGAGCGCACACTACTCCGTCGAGCCGCATGGGGCGTGGCTGTGGTCGCCATGGCCACACCGTCTTTGGCCCTCGCCCAGTCGGACGACTCCGGCATCAAGAAGGTCTCGCTGGAGATGTACCTCGACCAGGAGACCGTCTCGAACCCGCGAATAGCCCCCGACGGCCAGCGAATCGTCTACGCGCGCGGGTGGATCGACAAGATGAATGACCGCCGCAAGTCGTCGATCTGGATCATGAATGCAGACGGTACCAGGAATCATTTCCTGGTGGATGGGTCCGGCCCCATCTGGTCGCCTGATGGCTCCAGAATCGCGTTCACGGCGAGCGATGAGTCCGACGACTCGCAGATCTTCGTCCGGTGGATGGACGACGAAGGGGCGACGACTCAGATCACGCGTCTCGAGAAGAGCCCCTCGAACGTCGCTTGGGCTCCCGACGGCAACACGATCTCGTTCACGATGAACGTCGAGGCCGCTCCGGCTTGGACCGTGAACCCTCCTGGGCGACCCGAGGGAGCGAACTGGACAGCCGCGCCGAAAGTCGTCACGCGCGCTGACTACCGGCAGGACCGGGTAGGGTTTGTGGACGATGGATGGCGTCACATTTTCGTGGTTCCCGCGGAGGGCGGTACGCCTCGTCAGCTCACGGACGGCGAGTGGAATCACTCAGCTGGAAAATGGACCGCGGATGGTGTTGAGCTCCTCTTCTCGTCTTTGAGGACGGAGGACGCGGAGTTCTCATATCGAGAGTCCGAGATCTATTCGGTCAATGTCCAGTCAGAGACCATCACCCAACTCACGCGACGCGCGGGTACCGACACCGGTGCTGAGCCCTCCCCGAACGGCGACCTGATTGCGTACCGGGGCGTGGACCAGCACAGCGACACTTACCGCAACCTCGGCGTCTATCTGATGAACCGGGACGGTTCCAATCAACGTCTGATCTCGGGTGACTTCGATCGGCAGATCACGGGCGGGATGCGATGGGCCCCCGACGGATCTGGTCTCTACATCACCACCAACCAGGCTGGCGCGAGAAACCTGCATTTCCTGAGCCTCGATGGTGAGGTGCGGCAGGTGACCGAGGGGGAGCACTTGCTCGTGACCACTTCGTTCACCGACGGCGGCATCGCGGTGGGCACGCGCACCAGCCCCCACGCTCCCGGCGACGTGGTGACCTTCGACCTGAACCAGCCCGCTGTGGTTACTCAGCTCACCCACGTGAACGACGACATTTTCGCGGGTGTCACTTTCGGCGAGCTCGAGGAGTTCTGGTATAAATCGACCGACGACCTCGACATCCAGGGCTGGATCATGAAGCCCCCGGACTTCGATGCTTCCAAGAAGTACCCGATGATCCTGACCATCCACGGCGGACCCCACTCGATGTACACCACGGGGTTCAACTTCGGCTGGCAGGATCATGCCGCGAACGGCTACGTGGTCCTATATACGAATCCGCGCGGCAGCACGGGTTATGGCAGCGCCTTCGCGAACGAGATCAAGAATGCGTACCCGGGCAAGGACTTCGATGACCTCATGAACGGGGTCAATGAAGTGATCGCGCGCGGCTACGTCGACGATCAGAACCTCTTCGTCTACGGCTGCTCGGGTGGGGGCGTGCTTACGTCTTGGATCGTTGGGCACACCGATCGCTTCGCGGCTGCTTCCGCAAACTGCCCAGTGACCAATTGGCTGTCCTTCGTGGGGACGACCGATGGCATCGGTTGGTACAACAACTTCGAGACCTTCCCATGGGAGGATCCGAGTGAGCATCTACGCCGTTCGTCTCTGATGTATGTCGGCAACGTTACCACGCCCACCATGCTCATGACCGGCGAGAACGACTTGCGCACCCCAATGCCGCAGACCGAGGAATTCTACGCGGCTCTCAAGGTGGTGGGGGTCGAGAGTGCCATGATCCGTTTCAAGAACGAGTGGCATGGCACCTCGCGTACCCCGTCGAATTTTCTTCGTACTCAGCTCTTCCTACGCGAGTGGTTCAAGCGGTACGCGCGCATGCCGAGCATCACCGACTGACGCGTTTGCAATGTGCTAGTCGGCCTTCAGCGCCCGCATCGGTTCGGCGGATGCGGCGCGCCGGGCCGGTAGGTAGACCGCCAGCCCCGCTACACTGAGCAGCAGAAGCGGTGCTCCTCTGAAGGCCACAGAGTCGCTATTCTACGCGTCGTTGGCCGACTCCCACCGTAACCGATATGTACCGCTCCCGACTCCTGGCGATCTTCAGTTCCCTTGCGATCACGCTCGCGGGGTGTGGTGGCGGTAGCCCGGCGATCACGAGCGACCCGCCGGTCGAGACCGACACGACCCCTAACAATGCCGAGGCACACAACGCCGCACCGTACGTGGTGCTGGTGTCGTTCGATGCGTTCCGGTGGGATTACCAGGACCTCTACGCGACGCCGAATTTCGATCGGGTCGCAGCGGCCGGGGTACGTGCCGAGCGCATGACCCCCGTGTTCCCAACGAAGACGTTCCCCTCGCACTACACGATCGCTACGGGGATGTACGCGGAGAACCACGGACTGGTGGGCAACACGTTCTGGGCCGAGGACCTACAGGCGTGGTACAGCATCGGGAATCGAGCGGCCGTCGAGGAGGGCAGCTTCTACCGGGGTGAGCCGATCTGGGTCACCGCGGAGCTGCAGGGCATGATCGCGGCTTCCTTCTTTTTCGTCGGTTCGGAGGCGCCCGTGAAAGGTGTCCAACCTACGTATTGGAATCGCTTCGATGCCTCGATTCCTAACGACGCGCGTGTCGATCAGGTACTCACGTGGCTCGGCATGCCGCTCGAGAATCGGCCGCACATGATCACCCTGTACTTCGAAGATGTCGACAACGCAGGTCATAATTTCGGCCCGGGTAGCGCGGGCGTAGGAGACGCAGTCGCGACCGTTGACCAGAATCTGGGTCGCCTACTCGATGGCATCGCGGCTCTGCCCCACGGCGACGACGTCTTCGTAGTTCTGGTCTCGGACCATGGCATGATGAGCGAACCAGCGGACGGTGCCGATGTGCTCGACATCGCTCAATATCAGGGAGTTCGGCTGGGCGCATCGGGTCCGTATGCGAGCCTGTATGTCGATCAGGGTGGCGCGGAACGCGCCGCCGCGGTGCGTGACTCGATTGCCGCGACGATGCCCCAGAACAGGGTCTATCTGCGGGCGGACGTGCCGGAGCGGCTTCACTACAGCGCGGATCCGCGCGCGGGCGATATCGTGATCGTGGCGGCCGAAGGCAGGACCATCGTGGCTCCTGACCGTGTGCCCGACAACGATGGCTTCAACCACGGATGGGACAATGCTTTCCTGGGCATGGGCTCGATCTTCCTGGCCCAGGGTCCGGGCATCGCTGGTGGGCAAACCATCGACGTCTTCGAGTCGATTCACATCTATCCCCTGCTCGCCCATGTGCTCGGATTGACGCCGAACCCGGATGTGGACGGCCGGCTCGAAGTCCTGCAACCGATCTTGGGGAACTAGGCTGGCCGTACTCGGCGGGTGACGGCCGCTGCTACCAACCCCCGCCGCCACCTCCGCCGAATCCGCCGCCTCTGAAGCCACCGCCCCCGCTGAAGCCGCCGCCGCCCCCGCTGAAGCCGGATCCGCCGCTCGAGCGCGGGTCGCTACTCATCGTGGTGGCCGCTGCCGAGGACATCGATCTCATGCTGTTCACGAGGTAGAGCGGGCGGAAGTGACCGTGCCAGGTACCGGCGTACCAATCCGGAGGCTCGGTATAGAGGTCCTCGAACGCGGCGGCCCACTTCTTCTCGACCCGAAGGCCATCGCGTAGGGCAAGAATTTCTCGAACATCTCGGGGGTCTTCACCATGTGCTCGAAACGGTCCGACTCCACACGCTCGAGAAACTTTTCGAAACCAAGCAACCGCTCGAGCACCCGCGCACCCTTCACGCTGCGCGCCGGCATGAAGAAGGCGAAGATGAACACCGGCAACGCAGAGCCGACTGCCGCTATGACCGCCGTCGTCACAGGGAGCTGAAGCCATTTGGCTAACGGGATCCCGCCTGCGAGACCTGCCGCCAGCACGACCCCCGCGAGGGCGAGATATGCCTGCCAAATGTTGTCGGGCCGGTGGTGGTAGTACTTACGGTCCATCAACTCGGTGTAGAGATCCGTCCTGATCTGCGGCAGGTGTGTGTAGAACTCGTGCGCGAGACTCGACAGAAACGTGGAGCCGGTCACCGCGAAGAGCCCCCGCAGGATCTCCTTCTCATGATCCTTGAGCTCGCCCCACTCGTCGGCCTCCTTGAGGCGAACGATGCGGAAATCGTCGCTCCCGAGCACCTTGGAGAGGCCCTTCTTCTCGACCTCCTCGATCCTCATATACCCCCGGATCGCGAGATCGACGAGTCCAGCCGTGATGTCACGCATGGCCGGGCGGTTGTCGATGAGCGTTCCTGCTTCAGCCGGGGTAAGCCCGTCGGGGATATTGTATTGCGGTGAAATCGACAGCCTCGTCGGGTCCCTTCCACGATTGGCCCACACCCGCCACATGATGCCCAGACTGAGGAACCGGAGCAGGAGGAGCCAATTGGCCTTGAAGAGCAGGCGAACCTTGGTGAATACGCCCGGGCGGGACACGACGCCGGGGTTCCAGGCCACAGCAACCGTAAGTCCCTCGCGGAAAGTCAAGGGTCTCGTCGACTCAAAATAGAATCCGCCTTCTATTTCTGTAACCCTTGCGGCGTCTTCCGATGCGCCGTCCCCCCCGGTCCAGGAGGCTGTTCACAGGCCACGGACGCCCTCCGGTAATAGGACAGTCGCGGTCGCCCTGTTGGTGGGCATTTCCCACTGGTCGCCCGTGACGTTCCAATAGAGTTCCTCGTACTCTTCCCAGAATTTGAGGCCGTTCGGGACGCGATACTTGATGATTACGGTTCTGACCGCGTCACTGGCTCCGGGCACCCGGATCTTCAGCTTGCGGTAGTGCCGCTCCCGCGAGTCCCAATACTCGTAGGGTTCACCGCTGGGGCCGGTGACGGATACCTCGTCCAACCACAGATGGTATGCGAAGCCTTGTGGCGTCTCGTGTTGCACCGGACCGGGCAGCGACAACGCTCTCCAGGGTCTCCCTCTCGTGGCTCGCGTAGCCCTTTACGGTCTCCACGATGTTGGGGATCAAGTCGTATCGCCGCTTCAGCTGCACGTCGATGTCCGCCCAGGCCGCGTCCCCCGATTCCCGGAGTCGCACGAGCGAGTTGTACGACATGACGGCTGCGATGACGACCACGCCGATGATCACTAGTTGCCACATTATGCATCTCCCGCCAGAGGGTCCCCGGTAGTTCTGAAGTCGAGCCGATCTTAGGTCCACGCCCCGGGCGAGGGCGAAGCTTCACTCCCGACGCCGTATTGAATTACGACCTCAGCGGCGGCTGCCTTCACCAGGTCGGTCGCTGGGCAGCTCACTGGGCTGCTAGCTCGCCTTTACCCCCCTACCCGGCTGTTCTACCTTCGTTATCCCCACGATTTCCGCCCGTCAGGGCCCACTTCAGGCCCTTTTCATACAGAGAGGCACCACGTGGCCGGCGACAACAGCGGACCCTTCGACCTCATCGTCATCGGGAGTGGCCCGGGCGGCTATGTAGCTGCGATTCGGGCCGCTCAACTCGGTATGAACGCTGCCTGCGTCGAGGCGGCGGAGCTAGGCGGCGTCTGCCTGAATATCGGATGTATTCCGACCAAGGCGATGCTCGCCAGCGCGGCCCTGGTGAATGAGATGAAGGATGCGGAGAAGCACGGCATCCTGGCCAAGGACATCACCTTCGACCTCGGCCCCGCGCAGGAGCGGAGCCGTAGTGTCGCGAAGCAGATGGCGAAGGGCATCGGCCATCTTTTCAAAAAGAACAAGGTCACGCATCTGCCTGGCCATGGCCGCCTGAAAGGCGCCGGAAAGGTCGAGGTCGAGGCGGAGGACGGGTCCAAGACCGTGTACGAGGCCGCCCACGTGATCATCGCGACCGGTTCGCGTCCGCGGGACCTGCCTGTGCTCAAGATCGACGAGGACCGAATCTGGTCGTCGACCGGAGCGCTCATGCAGAAGAAGGCGCCCGAGTCGCTGTTCATCGTGGGGGCCGGCGCGATCGGAATGGAATTCGCCGACGTGTACGCCTCCTACGGCACCAAGGTCACGGTCGTCGAGGCGCTAGATCGAATTCTGCCGCTCGAAGACGCCGAGATCTCCAAGTTCATGGAGCGGACCTACAAGAAGCGCGGCGTGGACGTACACACCAGCTCATTCTTCCAAAAGGCAGAGATCGCTGCCGACGGTGTCACGGTCACGTTTAAGGATAAGAAGGGTGAAGACCAGACGCTCAAGGTCGACTACCTGCTGTCCGCGGTTGGGCGCATGCCGAATTCAGAGGACGTCGGCCTCGACTCCGTCGGCGTCCAAGTCGACCAGGGCGGCTTCATCGTGGTCGACGAGCAACTCAGAACCAGCGCTCCGGGCGTCTACGCGCTCGGCGACGTGGCCGGGCACCAACTTCTCGCCCATAAGGCGATGCACGAAGGCGTCGTCTGCGTCGAGCACATCGCCGGCCAGGGTCATGGCACCGTCGACTACGGAAACGTGCCCAACTGCACGTACTGTCATCCGGAGGTTGCGTCAGTGGGGCTCACGGAGGAGCAGGCCAAGGCTGAGGGGTACGATGTCGCTGTGGGAAAATTCCCATGGGCCGGCAACGGGCGTGCGGTAGCGGGGGGGCACACGGAGGGCTTCGTAAAGGTCGTCCGAGACAAGAAGTATTCGGAGATCTTGGGAGCCCACATCGTCGGGCCGCACGCCACCGAGCTGATTGCCGAGTTCGTGGTGGGACGTCATCTCGAGTCGACCGTTGAGGAGCTCGAGACAGCGATGCACCCACACCCGACTCTGTCGGAAGCCGTAGCCGAGGGAGCACTCGCCGCACTCGGAAGGCCCATTCATATCTAATCGTCCCAATATCCGACCTCGATGAACCGTGGCGACCCCCCTGCCCTGACGAGCGAGCACGCACCGGCCGAACGAGATTGGAGCACCGACGAAGAGCGGGCTCTCCGGCTCTGGATTGCGCTCGCGCGCTGTTATGCGACGTTCGCCAAGGCGATCGCAGTGAAAGTGCAGGAGTACGATCTCACCACGCCGCAGTTTGGCGTGCTCGAGGCGCTCTACCACTTGGGGCCCCTCTCGCTGGGCGAACTCGCCGATAAACTGCTAGTCACTGGCGGAAATGTGACCTACGTGATGGATCGGCTCGAGGAACAGGGGTTGGTGGACCGTGAGCGCTCGCCCGAAGATCGGCGGGTCATCCAGGCGAAGCTCACTTCTGCAGGCCGGGCAAGAATTATCGAGGTCTTCCCTGGTCATGCCGAGTACGTTGCCGCGGTGGCGGGTCAGCTCGACGGAGAGGAGCAGGAGCAGCTCCGGACTCTTCTGAAGACGCTCGGCATGGGCATACGGGAGAGCGATCTAGGGTCTGGCTGAGGTTACCCTATCCGGGCGTCGGCGCTCAGGTCGACCTCGATGCCGCGACTGGTCAGAATTCGTAACAGCGCTTCCCCGATCTTGTTGTTGGGGGTGGATGCACCTGCGGTGATACCCAGCGTGAACGGTCCCTCGGGTAGCCAATTCGGGTCCAGGATCTGCGGTGCGTCGGGACTCAATCCCACCTTGTGTCGAATCGTCCCGGTCTCGGTGTCGATACACGAGGCGTCTTCGACGTGGAACGTGCGCGTGTGCTGCTCGCAGAGGTGCGCGAGGTGGTTCGTATTCGAGGAGTTGTAACCACCGATGACCAGCATCACGTCGGGCGCGTCCTGCATCATCTCAGCGACCGCGTCCTGGCGCTCTTGAGTCGCCGAGCAGATCGTGCCGAACGAGCGAAAATGCGTGGATGCGTGCTCGTCACCGAAATGCTCGACCATCGTCTCGTGGATCTTCCACCCGATCGCCAATGACTCATTGGCGAGCATCGTAGTCTGGTTGGCCACGCCGATGAACTCGAGATCGACGTCGGGATCGAAACCGGGCGACGCCTTCTTCTCGAAATGCTTAATGAACTGCTCGCGCGACATTCGACCGGGCTTGTCGGCGATGTAGTCGCGAATGAGCTCTGATTCATCCATGTCACGGATGATGATGAACCTGCCGCCGTCGTACTTGTTCACTTGCGAAGCGGTTGCGTGGCACTCCTCGTGCGTGTCCTTGCCGTGGATGACGGCCGTGAAGCCGTCCTTGGCATAGCTTTCCACGCGCTTCCAGACATGCAACACCGAGCCGCACGTGGTATCCACCAGAATGCAGCCGATCTGGCTCAGCTCGTCGAAATCGTGAAGCGTCACACCGAAAGCCGGCATGACCGCGACGTCGTTCGCCGTGATCTGAGAGAAGTCGAAAGCGCCTGACCCGTCGGGGTAGATGAAGAGCATGCCCATTTCCGTCATCCGCTGGTTCACGTAGGGATTGTGGATGATCTCCCCGACCAGGTAGATCTGCTTCTCGGGAAAGTTGTGCACGGTTTCGTACGCGTAGTCGACGGCGCGATCGACGCCGTAGCAGAAGCCGAACTCCTTCGCGAGCGTGACGGAGACGTCTCCGAACTGGCCCTTGTTCCCGTTTGAGCGGATCCACTCGACCAACGCCGACTCGAATTCGGCGTCGATGACGGGCCGGAGCTCTTTCCTGAGCCCGAAGCCTTTGCGGAAGTAGGTCTGCTCTGTCACACCGGGGCGTACCCCTCGTCCTGGCACCCGGTCCCGAGTGATACATTAGATGTTTCCAGGGTCTTGAACCCCGCCGGTGCTCGCGCGGGTAGTGCTTTATATGAACACACTTGGCCGACTGGCTTTGCTCTTCGTTGTCGTCCCTATCGTCGAGTTGATGTTGCTCATCGAGCTCGGGCAACTCGTTGGTATAGTGCCGACGCTGGCGCTGGTCGTCGCGACCGGCATCGGCGGAGCCGCAATGGCGCGAGCCGAAGGCCTGCGTGTGCTCTTTCAGTTTCAACAGGAGCTGGCGCAGGGTCGACTGCCGGGCCAGGCGATGCTCGACGGTGCGTCGGTCCTGGTAGGTGGTGCGTTTCTGCTCACGCCAGGAGTGCTGACCGATCTGCTGGGGTTTTCGCTGCTCTTCCCTCTGAGCCGACGATGGATTCAAAGGCGGCTGAAGGAACGACTCGAGCGGCAGATCGCAGACGGCTCTATCCGGGTCGTGGCGATGGGGCCCGGGATGGGCTTCGGAGGTGCTACTCCTGAGCAGGGGCCCGGCCTGGATCCGTCGAAGGGCATTGTCGTCGAGCCGGAGGAATAACGGCGCCAGCCGGTGGCTCCCCATTGCGCCGCTGAGCTACGCGTTCCGCAGGTCCAGCGTCGGCAACATCCTCGCGGGCCTTCTGTGTCTGGTCGCCTGCTCGTAGGAATACGCGAGCTGGATCAGCCGGCCCTCGCTCCAGGCACTGCCGAAGAAGAGCATCCCGATCGGGAGCCCGCGTACGGACCCCATGGGCACCGTGATGCTTGGGTATCCCGAGATCGCCGCGGGGCTGGATGAACCCAGGCTCGACATTCCGCCATTGATCAGGTCCGTCTTCCAGGCGGCACGAGTGGTCGGCGCTACGATCGCGTCCAGTCGGTGCTCCTCCATGAGCCGGTCGATGCCTTCGTCTTGGGATAATCGTCGGGCGGTCTCCTTGAAGCGCAGATATTCCGGGTCCATAAGCGGTCCCATCTCGTTGGCGGCAATGAGAATCTCCTGGCCGAAATAGGGCATCTCCCGGTCGGCGTTTGCCTCATTGAACGCGATCAGGTCCTCAAGCGAGCGCATGCCGAGCTCCGGCGAGACGGTCGAGAAGTACGCTCGCAAGTCCGCCTTGAATTCATAGAGCATCAACTGGTACGCGGGGGCGTTGTACTGGCGGCGGTTGTCGAGAGTGGTGGGGTCGATGATGCTCGCGCCCGCCGCCGCCATGTCGACGATCGCTTGCTCCATCAGGTCGTCGCGGTGCCTGTCCTGCCCGAAGTAGCTCCGTTCGACGCCGATGCGCGCTCCCCGCAGGGCGTCTGCGTCGAGGAATGACGTGTAGTCCGTGCCGGCGAACCCGGCGGCCGCTTGGCTCAGGGCATCGCGCGGGTCGGGCCCTGCCAACGCGCTCAGCATCGTCGCCGCGTCGGCCACCGTGCGCACCATCGGGCCCGCAGTGTCCTGGGTGTGGGAGATGGGGATGATGCCGGATCGGCCGACGAGGCCGACGGTGGGCTTCAGCCCGACAACGCCATTGATCGAGCATGGGCACACGATCGAGCCATTGGTCTCAGTACCGATCGATCCGGCGCACAGATTTGCTGACGTAGCCGCGGCCGACCCTGCGGACGAACCGCAAGGGTTTCGGTCGACTGCGAAAGCGTTCCCGCACTGACCGCCACGACCGCTCCACCCCGACGTCGACTCCGTTGAGCGGAAGTTTGCCCACTCGGAGAGGTTGGCCTTGGCCAGAATGATGGCGCCGGCCGCCCGCAACTGGGCCGCGACGTGGCTGTCCTGGGCCGCGATGTGCCCCTCGAGCGCGTAGGAGCCAGCGGTGGTCGTCATGCCGTCCGCGGTGTCGATGTTGTCCTTCACGACGATCGGGATGCCATGCAGCGGACCACGTAGGTTGCCGCCTGCTCGTTCCTCGTCGAGCTGCCGCGCGATGTCGAGCGCATCGGGATTCGTCTCGATGATCGAGCGAAGCTTCGGACCCTCTCGGTCCACTGCGGCGATGCGGTCTAGATAGAGCTGCGTGATCTCGACCGCCGAGCGCCGGCCAGACGCCATGTCGTTCAGAAGGCCCGCTAAGGTGGCCTCCTCCAACTCGAAGGTCTCCGTCGTCCACCACGGTGCATCGTCGGCGGAGCCACCAACGGCGCCGGTGTCAGGCGCGCAAGCGGCGGTCCCCGCCGTGACCGCAGCGGCGACGCCAAGTCCCCCGAGCTTCACGAACTCACGGCGGCCCAATGTCATCGCGTGGCGGCCTCGCTTCTCGTGCATTGTCGTCTCCTCATGGTCGCAGAGCGCTCAACCTTGGACATTCGGGCGGGTGCGAGCAAGCGTCAGACGCACTCACAACGTGTGGCTGCTTTGGTGCTTTCCGCGTAGGTTGCATCCCCCCCTGGAACTCCTTTCGTCTGGATCCCATGAGTCACGACATCTCCTTTCTCGAGCGGCTTCTCGACGCCGCGGGGCCTTCCGGCTTCGAAGTTCGCGCGGCCCGTGTTTGGCGTGAGCAGGCCGAGACCTTCGCCGGCACCGTGGAAACCGACGTTACGGGCAATTCGTTCGCAGTGGTGAATCCATCCGGAAGTCCCAGAGTCATGCTCGCGGGACACATCGATGAAATAGGCCTGCAGATCACCCACATCGACGATGATGGCTTCGTGTACATCGCGGCGATTGGCGGGTGGGACCCACAGGTTCTGGTAGGTCAGCGTGTCACGATCTTGAGCAGGGATGGAGACGTCGTCGGCGTGATCGGCAAGAAAGCGATCCACCTCATGGACCGCGAGGACCGCACGAAGGCTTCGGAGACCAAGAAGCTGTGGGTCGACGTGGGCGCATCTTCCAAGGACGAAGTCGGCCAACTGGGCATCCGAGTCGGTGACCCCATGGTCGTGTCCCAGGGCATGGTGCGCCTGGCGGGAGACAGAATCGCGAGTCGCGCCATCGATGACCGCGTTGGCGCGTTCGTCGTGCTGGAGGCGATCCGCATGCTTGCCGGCGATCCGCCCGCTGCGTGTGTGACCGCGGTGGCCACCGTGCAGGAGGAAATCGGGTACACGGGTGGTGGCGCGATGTCCAGTGCTTATGCTCTCGAGCCCGACGTCGCCATCGTGGTCGACGTCACATTCAGCACCGACGTGCCGGACGTGGAAAAGAAGGAGCTAGGAGACCACCAGCTCGGTGGGGGTCCCGTGCTCAGCCGCGGCTCCGCTGCCCACGACGGCGTCTTCGAGATGCTGGCTGAGGTAGCCGAGGAAGAAGGGCTCCCTTACACGATCCAGGCGTCGCCCAGAGCGACGCGCACCGACGCGGACGGGATCTTCCTCACCCGCGCAGGCGTGCCCACCGGCCTGGTCTCGATCCCGAACCGCTACATGCATTCACCGAACGAGATCATCAGCATTGAAGATCTCTTCAACTCGGCGCGCCTCATCGCGGCGTTCATCCGTCGACTGACGCCGGAAACCGACTTCACGCCGCGCTGATTGACGCTCCGATCCCCCTTCTCTACCCTTCGTTCCCCCGTCGCTGGGACCGCGGAATCCTCTCGCCCTGAGAGGCGCCGACGATGGGGTCCTTGCAGGAAGCCCACGCGGGACCGCGCTGCAGTGGGTGTGACGTTCTCACGGATGCGAAAGAATGGCTTTGGATAGTGGAGAAGTGGTGCTGGCCCTACAGGAGATGCGAGACGAGGGTCATCTCTCGGATGCGCTGCTGCGCAAAGCAGTGCGCTCGATCGACGAGGCCGATGACCGCTTCAACTGGGTTGGTGTGTATTTGCTCAACGAGGCTGAGCAGGAGCTGTGGCTTCACAACTACATGGGTCCCGGCACGGACCACGCGAAGATTCCCGTGGGCACGGGTGTTTGTGGGCGCGCGGTCGCCGAGCGCACGAACCTCAACATTGCCGACGTGAGCGCCGAGGAGAACTACCTCGTGTGTTCGCCCGATACTCGGTCTGAACTGGTAATTCTGATCCGAGCGGGTGAAGAGATCTTCGGACAGATCGATGTCGATTCGGACGACGAGGCCGCGTTCACCGAGGAAGACGAGATGGCGCTCATCAGCATTGCGGACAAGCTCGCGGAGCAGCTCGCCGCGGAGCGTCGGTAGGAGTCACTCCGACGGAGCAGGCGACCTACCTGATCGCGGGTAACCCGAGCGCATTCACGCTCGACGGGACTCGCACCTTCCTGGTGGGGAAGGACAAGGTTGCAGTGATCGACCCGGGCCCGGACGTGGCAGACCACGTCCGGGCTTTGGTTTCGGCGGTGCGCGACGCGTCCGAGCGAATGATCGTGCTGACGCACGGGCACAGGGACCATGCCGGAGCGACGCGCGAGTTGGCGGATGCGATCGGTGCCGCGGTGTGGGGTCCCGAGGGGGTCGAGCACGTCGGCCACCTGCTGGTCGATGGCGATGCGGTCGAGACCGACGAGGGGCAACTCGTGGCGGTTCACACGCCCGGTCACACCTCGAATCACTTGTGCTTTTACTGGCCCGAGCGGCGTGCGCTGTTTGCGGGGGACATGCTTCTGGGACGGGGTGATACCACGTGGGTCGCCGAATACCCTGGGTGTGTCGCGGACTACTTCGAGTCGATCGAACGGCTGCGGGAGCTCGACATCTCCGTCGCGTATCCTGCTCATGGGCCGCCGTTGGAGAACGTCGCCAAGGTGCTCGACCGCTTCGCCAGACACCGACGAATAAGGGTCCGGCAGGTCGAGCACGCGTTGATCGGACATGAGGACGCGACTCCGGAGCAGTTGTTCGAGATCGTCTATGGGGGGTCACTGCCCAAAGGCATGGAGGAGCCCGCCAGGCTCAGTTTGGCGGCTCTTATGGAGTACGTGAGGGGCCGCGATCAGACCTGAGCCCGCCGTATTGCACGCACCGTTACGAGTGGGGTATGCTGGGGCATGAGCCAGCCGCCAACCCCCGGGTCCCCCGTGTTACCCGTGCCCCCCAAGATCGTGAAGCGGCTGTCCGGCATCGTCGGTGAGACGCACGTGATCACCGACCCGGACCGCCTACTCGTATACGAATCCGATGGTCTTACGGCGTATCGGGTCACGCCCCGGGCGGTGGTGCTGCCGGCCTCGACCGACGAGGTGGCCCGTGTCGTCGAGATTCTACATGCCGAGGGCATCGAGGTCGTTCCCCGTGGTGCGGGCACGGGACTGTCCGGCGGCGCACTCGCGACCGAGAACGGCGTAGTCGTTGGCATGGCACGCATGAACCGGATCTTGGAGATCGATCCGGAGAACCGGCTTGCGCGACTCCAGCCCGGGGTGGTCAACGCGCATCTCACGGAAGCGACCAGGCCTCACGGCTTGTACTACGCCCCCGATCCATCGTCGCAGAGCACGTGCACCTTGGGTGGCAACGTGGCCGAGAACTCCGGTGGACCACACTGTCTCAAGTATGGCGTCACGTCCCGCTACGTCACGGGCCTCACCGTGGTACTGGCCGGAGGTCGGGTCGTTCAGCTCGGGGGCGCCGGTGGAGCTCGCCACGCGTCACTTGATCTAGTCGGGCTTTTCGTCGGTTCCGAGGGCTGCTTCGGGATCGCTACCGAGATAGAAGTGCGTCTGCTGCCCTTAGCCCAGGGCGTCCGCACCTTGCTCGGCATCTTCGAGACCATGGAGGACGCGGGGCGTGCGGTGACCGCGATCATGGCATCGGGTCTCATGCCCGCCGCGATCGAGATCGTGGACCAAGCCACGATCCGCGCACTGGAGGCGAGCGTCTTTGCCGCTGGCTACCCCGTCGACGCGGGCGCCGCGTTGGTCGTGGAGTTCGACGGGACCGAAGCTGGCCTCGACGCGGACGCGGACAGGGCGGAGAAGTGCTGCCTCGCCGAGGGTGCCCGCGAGGTGCAGAGGGCCACCGAGCCCGAGCACCGGGCAGCGCTTTGGACGGCCCGCAAGAAAGCGTTCGGAGCCATGGGCCGCATCGCGCCAGATCTGCTGGTTCAGGACGCGACCGTGCCGCGCACCAAGCTTCCGGAGGTGCTCGTGCGCATCGCGCAGATCGGCGAGAGCTACGACATCAAGATCGCCAACGTCTTTCACGCTGGAGACGGCAATCTGCATCCCAACCTGCTCTTCGATCGGCAGAACGCATCAGAGCTCGAGCGCGTGGAGCACGCATCCAAGGAAATCATGAAGCTGTGCGTCGAGGTGGGTGGCACGATTACCGGCGAACACGGCGTTGGCATCGACAAGCGCGACTACATGCCACTCGTGCACAACGAGACGGAACTGGAGATGCTTCGTTCCGTGAAGGAGCTCTTCGATCCAGATGGGCTCTTCAACCCGGGCAAGGTGCTTCCGAGTCGTGCGGCGCCCGGCAGCGAGTCACCGGCTGGGATGACTTCATGACTCTGGGCAGCGCTACCCCTTTGTCCGACGTGGTGTCCGCCGAGGCACTCGAACCTGCGTCGGGTGGCTCGGCCCGCCTCGCGCTGGGTCGGGAACCGGATGCATATGTGTCCCCCGGCTCGGTCCAAGAGGTCGTAGAGGTTCTGGAGTGGGCACGCGCTACCTCGAGCGCGGTGCTCCCGGTCGGCACGGGCGCGCACGTTGGGGACCGACGGGCCGAACGTCCCTACGTCGCGCTCTCCACCGCGCGAATGACGGGAATCGAAATTTACGAGCCTGCGGACCTCACGCTCACGGCCAAGGCCGGAACCGGCCTCGCGGAGCTCGGCGGCATGACGGGCGAGCACCGCCAGTGGCTTCCGTTCGACCCCATGGACGCAGCAAAGCGCACGTTGGGTGGACTCGCAGCCGCCGGGGTGACCGGACCCTTGTGGGCAGGCTACGGACACGTGCGCAATCACGTGCTCGGAATGACGGTCGTTTGCGGTGACGGCCGCGCGCTGCGACTCGGTGGTCGAGTCGTGAAGAATGTCGCGGGCTTTGATCTGATCAAGCCGATGGTGGGCAGCCGTGGTCGTCTCGCGGTCATTACCGCGGTCACGGTGCGCCTCTTCCCGGTGCCAACACTCGACAGGGTGCTCGTGCTCGAGGCCGCGGACCTCGCTTCGCTAGTGCCTACTGCTCGGGCGGTCGCGACCGCACCGACGCTTCCTGCTTCGATCGTGCTCTCTCTTTCGACCGGCGCCGCGAGCTTCCTCGTGCGCCTGCATGGCGCCGACGAAACAGTCGATGCGGACCAGCGCATGCTCGAGGCGCACGCAGGGGTCTCCTTCGCCGCGAAAGAGGGGACCGAGGCGGAGGCGTTGCTCGCTGCCACGCGGGATGCGGGCGCCGACGCTGAGGTGTTGCTGTACGCCAGTACGCTGCCTTCGCAGCTGGGTGCATTGCTCGACTCGATACAAGGCGCGCTCCGGGGCGTGGACTGCGTAGTCGTGGCGGACGTCGCCGAAGGCTGTGCCCGCGTCGCGTTCAGCGGCGCTGGTTACAGCGATGCCGTACTGGAGATGTGCGCCGGGGTAGAAGCGTTGGGCGGTACCGTCGCTGTGCATCGTTGCCCGATCGATGCGAGTCCTGCGGCTCTCTCTACCCCACTCTCGCCGGACGCCCATGAGATCGGCGAGGGCGTGAAGCGGATCTTCGATCCGAGCGGGGTACTGCTGTGAGCGACACGTTGTCGACGCTCTCCGAGGCACTGGAGAAGCAGCGCGAGCGCTTGCTGCCGTGCGTGCACTGCGGGTTTTGTCTGCCGGCGTGCCCCACGTACAACCGCCTTGGCGACGAGGCAGATTCTCCACGAGGTCGCCTGCACCTCATGCGGGCCGTTGTCGAAGGACGGCTCGACCCCGGCTCTGAAGCGTTCGGCACGCACATCGATCGATGCCTCGGGTGTCGGGCGTGTGAGCCGGTGTGTCCCTCCGGGGTGGAGTATGGCACGCTGCTCGAGCTGGCCCGCGAGACCGTCGCTGAGCACCGTCCCTCGGGATTCCTAACGCGTGCTTTGCTCTGGGTCTTCTCGTCCTCACTACGACGAAAGCTCTTCTTCGTGCAGAGTCGCTCGATCAGGGGCCTCGGCTTCGCGTCGCTCGGCACTATGCTGATTCCGGCTGTGGGACCCTTCAAGACCGCGAAACTCGCGCTCGCGATGCTCGCTTCAACTGCTGGGTGGACCCGCCTACGCACCTTGGGCCTTGCGAAGGCCGGCTCAGCCGACTCTACCGGCGTGGGCGACTCCACTGCCGCGCCGTCCCACCGTGTTGCGGCGGGCTCGCGTGGACGGGTCGCGGTCTTGATCGGATGCGTGCAGGAGGGACTCTTCACGCGCCTGAACCGCGCCACCGTTCGCACCCTCGAGGCCAACGGCTACGAAGTGGTCTCGGTCAGCGGTCAGGACTGCTGCGGTGCGCTGCACGCACACGGAGGGGATCTCGAACAGGCGCGGACCCTCGCTCGTGTGAACATTGCCGCGTTCGAGTCCGTCGAAGCCGATGCCATCGCGGTGAATACCGCTGGGTGCGGCGCCGCCATGAAGGACTATGGCGTGCTATTGGAGAACGATTCTGCGATGTCTGAGCGCGCGCGGGCACTTGCCGCGAAGGTGAAGGACGTCACCGAACTGCTCTCCGCCGCGGGGCCATTGGGTGGAGCGGAAGTGATCTGCACGGTAGCGTACGATCACCCCTGCCACCTGCTGCACGCCCAGCGCGTCGAGCAGCCACCGCTCGCGGTGCTCGCCGCTATTCCGGGCACCGAGGTTCGCATCGTCGGGAAGGCGGATGAGTGCTGCGGCGGCGCAGGCATCTACGGCATCACGCACCCGGAGTTGGGCGGAGAGATCGGACGGGACAAGGTGGCGGCTGTACGCGCCTGCGCAGCGGACGCGGTGGTAACCCCCAACCCGGGCTGCATGATGCAGATCGGGGCGGGGCTGCGCCTGGAGGGGGCTCTAGAAGGCGTGTTACACCCGGTCGAGCTGCTGGACGAGAGCTATCGGCGGGCCGGTTACTACCAAAGAGGCAGCGATGCATGAGTGAAGAGCGCGCTCGAGCGCAGTCGATCCTCGAGTACCTGGCCGGACAACGCGACGCCATGGTGGAGATGTTGGTCTCGCTAGTTGAGAAAGAGTCGCCGACCGATGTAGTGGCCTCGCAGGCGGCGGTGCAGTCGCAGCTATCGGACGCCCTCTGCGAGCTTGGCTTCGGGGTGCGGCACGTGCCCGGCCGGGAGACGGGTGGGCACCTTTTCGCGGTGCCTGAACACCGTGAGCGGGGCAAGCCCGCACAGCTGTTGATCGGGCACTCAGACACGGTTTGGCCGCTCGGTACGCTGGAGACGATGCCGGTCGTCGTCGAGAACGGCCACGTGCGCGGGCCCGGCACGTTCGACATGAAGGCCGGCATTGTGCAGGGCATCTTCGCGCTTCGTGCACTGCGCGAGCTCGGTCATCAGCCGCCCGCAACGCCGGTGTGGTTCATCAACTCCGACGAGGAGACCGGAAGCCCCGAATCGACGCGGTACGTTCGTCTGATTGCCAAGCACGTTGCGCGCGCGTTCGTGCTCGAGCCGGCGCTGGGCCTGGTCGGGCACCTCAAGACGGCACGCAAGGGCGTCGGGCGCTTCGTCGTGAGGGTCCATGGCAAAGCCGCGCACTCGGGGCTCGACCCGACCGGAGGGGCATCGGCGATTCACGAGCTGATGCACGTCGTGCAACGACTCCACGCAATCACTGATCTCGAGCGCGGAGTAACTGTGAACGTCGGCGTCGTTCGAGGTGGCTCGCGAGTGAACGTGATCGCTGCAGAAGCCGAGGCCGAAGTCGACGTGCGCATCCTTTCCGCCTCTGATGGCGAGGCCATCGCAGAGACCATCCATGCCATGAGGGCCCTCACTCCTGGCACGTCACTAGAGATCGAAGGCGGTATCCAGATACCGCCGCTCGAGCGAACTGCCCGAAATCGGCTACTCTGGCAGGCAGCCGCAGAAGCGGGAGGCCGCCTGGGCATGGACCTGACGGAAGACATATCGGGCGGCGGCTCGGACGGGAATACGACCAGCCTGTATACCGCGACGCTCGACGGCCTCGGTCCCCGCGGGGACGGCGCCCACGCGAACCACGAGCACGTCGAGATCGAGAGCTTGGTCGACCGCGCAGCGCTGGTGGCGGAACTGCTCATGAGTCCGGTGGAGTCGGGCTAGTGACCGGTAGGACAGGGCCTTGGAAATGAGCTCGCTTGTCGGCTCGACCGATTTCGAAATCCGACCGCTCACCACGATCGAGCAATATCAGGCTTGTGTGGAGCTCCAGGACGAGACTTGGGGAGCGGGGTTCAGCGAGCGAGTGCCTCTCGCAATTCTGAAGGTTTCTCAAATCCTGGGCGGCGTCTGCGCTGGCGCCTACGACGCGGACCAACGCCTGGCCGGTTTCGTGTTCGGCATGACCGGTCCCCGGGACGGCCGGCTCGTGCACTGGTCCGACATGCTCGCGGTGCGCACCGAAGTGCGCGACGCCGGGCTCGGGACCCGCTTGAAGGCTTACCAGCGCGAACAGCTCTTGGAACGTGGCGTCGAGACCATGCACTGGACGTTCGACCCGCTGCAATCGCGCAACGCTTACCTGAACTTCAGCAAGCTGGGCATCGTGGCCCGCGAGTATGAGCGCGACATGTACGGCGATACCGACTCGCCGCTACACCTGGGTGTGGGAACCGACCGCTTCCTCGCGCACTGGTTGATGACTAGCGAGCGAGTTGTCGCCCGCCTTGCCGGCGAGCTGTGTGCACCGCGTCACGGCGCGTTGCCCGACGCTCAGCGAGTGTTGGACGCTGATGAAGTGGAGGGGCTCCTTCACCCAGGCACCCCCGACCTCGGGAACCGGAACGACCAGCTATTCGTTTCGATTCCGGCGGACATCGCCGAGATCATGCGTCGCTCGATGGACGTAGCTGTCCAGTGGCGGAACGCCACTCGGGCGGTCTTCACGCACTATTTGAACGAAGGCTACGAGGTGCGCGAACTCCTTCGTGCGGGGACTACCTCCGACTACCTGCTCGTGCGCGGGGAGGATGCGTGAGTCGTACACGAATTGCGATTCTGGGGAGCGGACCCACGGGTCTGGAGGTCTCGTTGGCCGCAGCCCAGGCGGGGCTCGATTTCACGGTTTTGGAGATGGCGAGCGGGCCTGCCGGCAACGTGGGGTCGTGGGGGCACGTGAGTCTCTTCACGCCGTGGTCGATGAACGCGTCTGCGAGGGCTAGAGCGCGGCTCGCAGCCGCAGGACAGTCGGTGCCCGACAACGACGACTGTCCGACGGGCGTGGAGCTGGTGCGTGACCTGCTGCAGCCGATCGCGGGGCTCGCCGACATCGCCCCACGGATTCGGTGTGGAACACGCGTGCTCGAGATCGCTCGTGACGGGCTGCTGAAGAGCGACGAGATCGGCACCGCGCAGCGCTCGGAGCTGCCCTTTCGCATCCTGATCGAGCAGGCGGGCGACGAGCGGATCGTGTTCGCGGACGTAGTTCTCGATTGCACCGGTACCTACCACAACCCTAACGCTCTGGGCCGCCGCGGAATTCGCGCCCCAGGCGAACGGTCTGTAGCAGACTCGATCGTTCGCCATCTGCCGGACGTCGCCGCGGACAAAGCGGGCTGGGCAGGGCAGAGAGTCCTGCTGGTGGGTGAGGGCCACTCCGGTCAGACCGCCGCCCGAGCCTTGTCGAAGCTTTGCTCTCGACACCCTGACACCGCGGTCGCGTAGACGATCCGAAGTGAGCGTCCGACGTTCAAGGCCATCGATGATGATCCATTGCCGCAGCGTGCCGCGCTGGCGGAACACGCCCGGGCCATGCTTTCGGCGGGACGCGGCGCCACCCAGCAGGAGGGAGTCGTCGTGCGCCTCGGACGTTCCGTCGAGACCCTGCTGCGACGCTCCGACGGAATCGAAGTGACGCTGCGCTCCGCACCGGACGGCACGATGGAAAGGCTCGTGGTCGATCGCATCATCGCGCTGACGGGCTCAGTGGGAGACCACACGCTGTACCGGCAGCTGCAGGTGCACGAGTGCTGGGCCACATCGGGCCCCATGAAGCTCGCTGCCGCCTTGCTGGCATCTTCGGCGGTGGACTGTCTCGCACAGACCAGTCACGGATCGGATACCCTCAGAAACCCCGAGCCGGGTTTCTTCATCCTGGGCGAGAAGTCCTACGGTCGGAACTCGACCTACCTGATGCGTGTCGGCTGGCAGCAGGTGGACGAGGTCTTTCCGCTCTTGCCTGTCATGCCCGCCCTAGTGGGAGAGACTCAATGAGGATCGAACGTGCCGTTCTGCGGCAGATTCCGCTGCGCCTGAAGGAGTACTTCGAGATCAGCAGCGGTGGCATGCAGGATCGCCGGATTCTCCTGCTGACGCTGTACTCCGAAGGACTCGAGGGATGGAGCGAATGTGTGGTGGGCGAGGACCCGGCCTACTCCTACGAGTTCACCAACACCGCGTGGCACGTACTCACGGAATTCATACTTCCAGGCATCGTCGGGCGGGATGCCGAAGGGCCGGAGGACATCCTGGCTCCCGTCCGCTGGGTGCGCGGCCACAACATGGCGAAGGCCGCCGTAGAGATGGCGGGCTGGGATCTCGCGGCGCGAGCCGAGGGTGTCTCGCTCTCCCAGAAGCTGGGCGGTGATCGCGACGTCGTGCCGGTCGGCGTGAGCATCGGGCTCAAGGCTACGGACGAAGAGTTGCACGAGAGCGTCAGCGGCTACCTCGACGACGGCTATGCCCGAGTAAAGATCAAGATCAAACCGGGCCGCGACATCGAGATGCTTGCGGGTCTACGCGAGCGCTTCCCGGACGTCGCGTTCATGGCCGACGCGAATTCGGCCTATACGCTCGACGACGTGGACCGACTAAAGGAGCTGGATGCGCTCGATCTGATGATGATCGAGCAGCCGTTCTCCTACGATGACTTTCTCGACCATGCACGTCTGCAAGAGCAGCTTAGCACGCCGGTCTGCCTCGACGAGTCGATCAAGTCCGAGGGCGATCTGGCGCTCGCGTTCGAGCTGGGAAGCTGCCAAATCGTGAACATCAAGCCCGGTCGGGTGGGAGGCTTCGGCGTCAGCCGAAGACTGCACGACACGGCGCGAGATCGCGACATGCCTGTCTGGTGCGGCGGCATGCTCGAATCCGGCGTCGGGAGGGCGTATAACGTGGCATTGGCCTCACTACCCGGTTTCAGTCTTCCGGGGGATATCTCGGCGAGCCAGCGCTATTGGGAGCAGGACATCGTCACGCCGGAGTTCGAGGTCGAAGACGGAGTCATGCGTGTACCGAGCGGCGTCGGGCTGGGCGTCGAGCTCGATCTCGACCGCATCCACGGCCTCACGACGCGGGAGGCGTCGTTCGGCTAGGCGCGAGCCTCACGCCACGGTGTGACGAACGCACCACAGACAGAAGCGCCACGAACGCTCTAGAATACGGCCGCAGCCACACAGGCGCGCGCGCTGTCGTCCGCACGCGGGGCACGCCAGACCGCCCAGCGGTACTCCGGTTTCGCACGCGGAGCAGGGGAGCGTGGCGCCGCTCGAAGCCTGAACGAGACGAGTGATCTCGTGCGACGTGGTGAGTCCTTCGGCCAGAGCGAGTCGAGCGTCCGTGGCCAGCGTGCCCATGCCGGCTTGGGCCGCGAGTTGTCTTATGCGAGCGGCTGGCTCCCCGCTCGCGACTGCGTCTCGTAGTGGGTCCGTGAGGGTCAGGACCTGAAAGACACCCGTGCGCCCGCGCAGTCCTTCGTCGCAGCCCTCGCACCCCCGGCCGCGGCACTCGGTGCAAACCCGGCGCACGAGTCGCTGGGCCACGACACCTGAGAGCCCGCCACCTACGAGGAACGACGGCACACCCATGTTCAGGAGTCGCGTGACCGCGCCGGGTGCATCCGTGGTGTGGATCGTCGAGAGCACGAGATGGCCGGTCACCGCCCTATGAGGCGCATCTGGTCCTCTCCTGTGTCCCGAATGTGTCCGGAACACCACAGTGCTGATCGCTCGGGCCCCGGAAGTCGTCACACCGCCCCGGAGGCGGTCAGACCATCGTCTTGGTTCCTTAGAATGCCCCAGCTCCAGGGACCGCCGATGGCTCAACGTCTAACATAGGGAGTGGTACCACACTTGGGGGCACGTC
>DQPL01000001.1 GCA_015664885.1 Gemmatimonadota bacterium | reverse complement strand
TGGCGCCGCGCACTCACGTCAATGCTCGACCGTCATGATTCCGTGCATGGTGCCGCGATGGCCCGGGAAGGTGCACAGGACTTCGTAGTCGGCCGGTTCAGTCGGCGCGGTAAAGGTGAGGACCTCGAACTCCCCGTGACTCAACAGGTCGGACGCCGCGATGATGTCATCCGAGTCGGGGATGAACCGTTTCTCGAAGCCCTGCGCACCCAATGCATCGGCTGCGGCGCCGATCGCTTCGCCCGCTCCCGGTTGTGCGATGACGAGGTTGTGGGGCGTGTAGTCTTCGTTGTCGAAGAGAATCGTAACCGGGGCGCCGGCGGTGACCGCGAACGTGGGCACGTCATAGCGCATCTGTTCCATGACGGCCTTGATGACGATCGCGTCCTCGCCGAGGTCGGGCCTCGCTGCGGCAGCCGGCCCCCCGTCGGCGGAGGTGTCGGCGGAGGACATGCGCACGGGGGCCGCCGCGTTGTGCTCCCACATGCGCTCGACGGTGCGTGCGGCGATGCGGGCGTGAGCCACCGGCGAGTTCAACACCAGATCGAGCAGATCCTGGTTCTCGACATTGTGCTGCTGGTGCAGCCACAAGGCCTCGAGCAGGTGGTGGGCGTGCTCGGGTTCGCTGGGTTCCCACTGGGCTATCCACGCTTCCGTTTCGCTGATGACTTCGGAGGTCGGTCGCTCCGACAGCTCGACCCGTGCGCGCTGGCGGACGCCATTGACGGGATGCTGGAGTGCGGTGAGAAGGACCGGGATCGGCTGTCCGTCCAGCTCCACGTGCGCTTGCAGAGGCCGGCCCGGCGCGGTGACTCGATAGATGCGTCCGTGCGTGTGATCGCGGGCGGGGTCGCGAATGTTGTGCTGCATGTGCCCGATGATGGCGTTCGCCCAGTCTGCCACGTACAGCGCGCCATCGTCCCCGATCTCGAAGTCCGCGGGGCGGAAGTCGGGGTCCGACGAGAGCAGGAGATCCGCCGTTTCGGTCCCGGTTACGTCACCGCTCACCTCATCGAATCCCAGCGTGTACTGCTTGATTCCGAGGAATGCGATCACGTTCAGAATGATGAAGTTCCCTTCCATTCTCGGCGGTAGGTGAGTGCTAGAAATGATTCCGCTGGAAGGCACCGGTCTGACGGTGTGATCCAGGAGGCTCCGCATCTCAAACGTACCATCCCGATTCGGTTTGACCTGGAAGGCCGCGCCGTTGGTCCCATCAGTCGCGTAGTGATAGCCCCAGTAGTCGAAGCTGATGCCGTGGGGATTGGGGGGGTTCGGGGCATGGAAGCTGAACTCGCGCGTTCGCGGATTGAACCGGTACATGCCGGCCACGCCCGACTCTTGGTTGGTGGTCCAGGGCGACTCGACGTTGGAGACGTTGAAGATCCCGCGCTGATAGTAAAGGAAACCGTCCGGTCCGTAGACGAAGTTGTTGGCCGAATGGTGTGTGTCCGCCGAGCCCAGGCCACCCATGATCCGGATCCGGACGTCCGCCACGTCGTCACCGTCGGTGTCTTTGAGAAACAACAGGTCCGGGACGGAGGCCACGAGCACGCCTCCGTTCCAGAACTCGAAGCCGGTGGGGTTTTGGACGTATGCAAAGGTGATGGCGCGGTCGGCGACGCCGTTGCGGTCGTCGTCCGGCAGAATGAGGAGTCGGTCGTTCATCTCACCGGTCGGCTCCCACTTCGGGTAGGTGCCCCACGTCGCGGCCCACAGACGGCCTCGGGTGTCGACGCCGAGCTGCACGGGATTCACGAGCTCCGGAAACATCTCCTCGGAGGCGAAGACGTTGGCACTGAGGCCGGGCTCCAGGCGCATCTGGTCGATGCCCTGCTCGGCGGTCAGGAAGTCGAGGGAGCCTAGCTTGCTGACGCCGTCCTGCTCCTGCGGCTCGTCGAGGTTCGAGACGACCTCGACCGCGGCGGGCACATCGGAGTCGTCGGGTTGGATGGATTCCCCCCTTGCCACCGCCCAGATCACGCGGTCCCGGTTCGCCGTCATGCGATCGAATTGAACCAACTCCTGTTGCAGGACGTCATAGTTCGTCTGGCCGTCCGTGAATGCGAGCGTAGACCGGGTACCCCAGACGTCGTTGCCGTCCGTGGCCCTATAGCGATTGAACCAGTGCAGGTTCTTGTCGAGCACGGCAGTGCGAATCGCTTCGATCGATTCGGTGTCTGTGGAGGGCGCGCGTCCCGTCACCTCGCGGACGATGACCTCGGCGATCTGCCTGTTGCCGATCTCGTTGAGATGGACTCCGTCGAGGGTGAGTGGCTCGTCGGAGGCCTCGAATAGCCGCTGAGAAGCGGAGTACAGGTCGATGAAAGCAACGCCCTGTTCGCGGGCAACGGCCTCGGTGGCCTCGGTGTAACGAGCGAGCCGCACGTTGTTTTCGATTCCGTCCGGCAAGTTGGGATCGTTGAGGTTCTCGTGCGCGATGGGTGAGAAGAGCACGACGTTCGGCGGCCCGTGGCCCGAGTAGTCCTGCGCCCGCGTGTGGGTGATCCAGTTCGTCAGCTCGACGCCGTAGGCGGGCGCGTCATCATCGTAGGACTCGTTGTAGCCGAACATCGCGAAGATCACGGTGGCCTGTGAGAGCCCGAGGTAGTCGTCCGGGGAAGGGAAGCCCTCGCTTCGTGGACGATGATCGACGCGGTCGCCGCTGAGTCCATGATTGCGAATTACCAGCTCATAGTCCGGCAAGGCCGCTTGCAGATACGCTTCCAGCCAGCCGTGGTGCTGCATGCGGTCGGCGAGAGCATTGCCGACGAGGACGATATGAGCTCCAGGCTCCAACTCCACGGCCGGTGGTGTGCACGCGGCGAGGAGGAGTGTCAGGCTCAACAGAATGGGTCTCTTCATCGAATCGAATGCTTTCTCTTTCTCGAGTCGTTGGGTTTGGATCAGGCCTTGAAGCGCGGCGCTCGGTGTCGGTGTCTCAGCGGGATCTTAGAAGTCGGACATCACCGCTGAGCCCCATCGGATCTGGCTGTTGAAGGTTCGCCCACCGCGCGGCTGCGTCGTACCGGTCAGTGAATTCGCATAGTATCCCTCAGGAAGCCGGTATAGCAATTGTATTGGCTCAAGCATCACAAGCCACAGATATTCCGCCCCATTCATCGGAGTTTGCATTTACGGTAACGTCGCTGGGCAGGGTCTGAAGCGAAGCCATGAGGGAGGGACGATGAGGAGTCGGCGAGAGGAGCAGGCGAGATGAAAAAGGTCGGGTCTCTCAGGACCTCGGCGTTGCTCGTTGGAGCCCTCGTGCTCGGGAGCTTCTCCCCGGTCGACGCGCTACAAGCCCCGCCGACGGACACGGTGGTGCACGAGCTCGCCTCCCTGGTGGTCACCGCCAACCGGGCCCCTAGCCTGCTGGAGTCGTCGACCGCGTCGGTCTCGGTGCTGCGCGGTGCGGAATTGGAGCGCCTGTCCGAGGCGGGTGGCCTGGCCTCCGCGCTCCACTCTGTTCCCGGGTTCGCGTTCCTTCCGTTCGACGGGTCGGGATACGACCCGAAGGCCACTGTACGTGGCTTCTACGGCGGCGGCGAAGTCGAGTACGTGCTCGTGCTGCTTGATGGACAACCCCTCAACGACCTCGAGACCGGCCTCATCGATTGGAACCGCGTGCCGCGCGAGAACGTCGAGTCGGTCGAGATTCTACGGGGCGGGGCCTCGTCCCTCTACGGCGACGCGGCACTCGGCGGGGTGATCAACATCATCACGCGAACGGGGGACGTGGCCGCCCCGACGGATGTGACCGCAACGCTCGCGGCCAGCTCGTACGCCTCGTTCGATGGATCGCTTGGAGTGAGCGGCGGAGTCACCGGCCGGCCGTTCACAGTGGCGACCGATGTGCGCACGACCGGAGGCTTCCGCCGACACGCGGGCCGGACGCTCGGGGGCGTCAGCGGGTCGATCGGACTCGTGCAGACGGATTCCCGCGTCATCACCGTTTCCACCCAGCACCGGTGGCGCTCGCTCGACGATCCGGGTCCGTTAGCCCAGGATCGCATCGATTTCTCACGCACTCAGGTCTCCCCCTTCTTTCTGTTCGACCACCTCGACGAACGGAACCACCGGCTGGCGCTGAACGCCCGGATCGACGTTGGCCGGCAGGCACTTTTCTCGGCAGTGCTCGCCGGCGAGCTGCGGGGTGTGGAGCGGGTCCGGACCCTTCCACTTACCCCCGACTTTGCGGATACCAAGGAACGTCAGTTGGATACCCGCCGCCTGACCGCGAGCGCTCAGTTGACCACATCCAGCCTGCTCGGAGACCGTGATCGTCTCGTGGTCGGGGTCGACGCTTCAGTGGGTTCACTCGACGCCCAGTACTTCGCCTTCGCTTCGGGCGGGGCGGATGACTACGCGGCAGCGGTTGGTCGACGCGGCGATCTCGATGCCGCGGGTGGCGGACGGCGAGCCGCGGCCGCCGGCTTCTTCCAGTACGAGTTTTTGTCGACCCGTCGGGCCAGGCTGTCGGTCGGGGGGCGCGCCGACGTGATCCTGGACGCTTTCGAGCCACGGACCCCGAGCCAGGGCGGGCGCACGACCACGGATCATGCGGCCTTCAGCCCGAAGGCCGGGCTGAACGTGACCTACACGGAGTCCGATCGACACACCGGACACTGGTACGTCAACGTCGCGCGATCCTTCAAGGCGCCCACTCTCGACCAGCTCTACGACCAGCGCAGCACGCCCGTCCCCTTCCCCCCCTTCAGTATCACGACTGCGAACGATGGGCTGGACCCCCAGACGGGCACGAGCTTCGAGACCGGCATCTACCACCGGGTGACGCCGTCGCGGTCGGATCTGTCCGGGGAGTTGAGCCTCTCCGTATATGATATGGACATGAAGGACGAGATTGACTTCGACCTCCAGACCTTCCGCTTCGTGAACATCACCGAGAGCCGTCACCGGGGAGTCGAAGCGGGCCTCAAGTTCCACAAGGGAGCGCGCGCCTCGGCGTACCTGAACTACACTCTACAGGACGTCACCTCGCGGGTCGGGGACTTCGAGGGAAAGCAGCTCAAGGCCGTGCCCAAGCACCATTGGACCGGTGGCTTGTCGGGGGGGCTCATTGGGGGCCTGGAAGGGGCCGCGTTCTTCACTTCCACGCGTACGATGTACCTGAACGATGCCAACTCCGAGCGAATCCCGGACTACACGACGGTCGACGTTCGGCTCTCGCATCAAGTCGCGGGCGGGACGCTCTCCTTCGAGGTCGCGAACGTCTTCGACGAGGAGTATCAGGCGACCGGCTTTCCCGATCCCGCAGGCTCGGACGTGCGCTTCTTCTATCCGGCCGCCGGGCGCACGAGTCGCCTGGTCTTCACGACGACCCTTCGCGGAGGCAGTAAATGATCCGTTTCGTCCGCTGGGCGTCGGGGTTTTGCGCGCTCCTCTTCCTTCTCGGCGCCGCCGTTCAGTACAACGACCCCGACCGATTGAGTTGGATAGCCGTGTACGTGGCAGCCATGGTCGCCTCCGTGCTGTTCGTCCTCGGAAAGCTCCCCCGTTGGCTCCCGGCGGCGGTCGGGGCCGTGGCTCTGGTTTGGGGCCTGTTCCTCGCACCAGGGGCCCTGGAAAAAGTGGGATTCCTCGAGCTTTTCCAGGAGGCCCGGATGGATTCCCCGGAGATCGAGATCGGGCGCGAGGCCTTCGGTCTCCTCCTCATCGCGGGCTGGATGCTGGTGCTGGCGTTGCCGACCTGGAGCGGCCGCGCATCGAGTTCCTCGGTGTCCGGCCTTTAGCATGCAAGCCGCACCTCGACTCGTTGTCCGTCGAAGGTTCTACTTCGCATACTTCGACCGACGATCATCTTGTATCGGAAGACGGTATTCTCCACAAGGCTGCGCGTGCTGTAGCCTGAGCGCGTATGCCACTCGCGTCGACCGAGTTGTCGAGGGTCAACAGAATCGGTCTCTTCATCCATCGAGTGCTCCATCCGAACCCGCGGAGTCCGTTGAGGTCGGTCTGTCTGGTGACATGATGGGAGTGTCGAAGCCCGCGAGGTCGGCCGGCCGGACACCGCGTCGGTATCCGTCAAAGCTGAAACCAACCGGGTGGTACGGCCCGACCAGCGAGACGTCGTCGTCACGCCGGATTTCGTCCTCCAGGCCCACGGTCCACAGGACGGCGTTGATCAGCATCCGTCGGAACCCGTCGTTCAGGAAATCCTCCGAGGCGCCGTGGGTGGAGGTGAATACGCGGGCAGGTGTTCCGCTCGCCCCGGTATAGACGCGGGTCCAGGCTACCGGGAGTGTCTCTTTGTCCGGGTCCGGTGGTGCACCGAATCCCATGCCGTTCAGAACCAGACCACCGGCGAGAACGTCCGCATCGTCCGGGGGATAGGCCTGGTACCCGCCGGACTGCACGTGCACGTCGTCGACGCCCCGCAGGATCGGATGATCGAGCCGTGACTCGACAGGTATCAGGCGTGAGCTCTGCTCGTGGTTGTTCCCGTAGTGTCCGACCCAGGTCTCGCCCAGCACCTGTTCCCCGAATCCCTGCAGATACTCTTCTCCCTCGTAGTTCCACGAGTACTTCACGAAGGGGCCGTCGTCGATCTGGAACGCATGGGTAGCGGTGCGGAGACCCATGACCGGGCCACCCCGATCGAGGTAG
Organism: Gemmatimonadota bacterium; assembly: GCA_015664885.1. GTDB lineage: Bacteria > Gemmatimonadota > Gemmatimonadetes > Longimicrobiales > Gaopeijiaceae > UBA1138. Next base: position 8,622 of record DQPL01000001.1, on the reverse strand, counting down.
TCGACGATGTGCTGCATCTCCTCGGCGGGGAAGTCCTGGAACCGTAGCGCCACCACCATGAGATCCGCCGTTTCCAGCGCCTCCAGTCCCGCGATGTTCGAGCTGCCCGGTTCGATGAAGCCTTCGTCGTCCAGGGTGAAGAACACGCTGGCCTTGAAACCGTACCGCTGCGCGAGAATCCGCCCCATGGCCGGGAGGAGTTCTTCCGATCGGTATTCGTGGTCGCCGGAGATCAATACCACGTGCCTCCCCGCTCCCGGTCCGGACGTGCCGTCGAACGTCACCCGGTGGGGATGGTCATCTGGGGGTCCAGGGATGTGCCCGGGGGCGCAGGCCAAGGCGGCCGCGGCACAGACCGCAACCCAAAGTCGGACGTCCATGGAGCCTCGGTTCCCGTGGTGGTCGAGTGTGTCGCGCCCGGGGCGCCTCGCGATTATGCCCGCCGGGAGGGGTTTGTGCCAGGTGCGTCCTACAGTGGTGACGTGACCCCCTGAAACGAGACCAGCCAGAATGTTAGGATCTTGCGCTGGTCGCAGATTCAGGGAGGGGGTCACGTCAGTAGAGCGGATGACCGCGTCGTCCGGTCCAAAACGTGACAGATCGGACGGACACAGGTTCAGTCGCCCGCCATCGCGGGAGTCTCTGATCCTTCCGCTACGGAGAACCACGAAAGCTCCCTGAGGTCTTCGACAGCCAGGTACAGTGCGGGGACGATGAGCAGCGCAACCGCCGTGACGAAGAGCGCCCCGAAGCCGAGGCTAATCGCCATCGGGATCAGAAACCGCGCCTGCATCGACGTCTCAAAAATCATCGGTAGCAGACCGAAAAAGGTCGTCAGTGAGGTCAACAGGATGGGGCGTAGCCGGCGAGCGCTTCCCTGGACGATGGCTTCTCGAAGCGGCATTCCGGCCCGCCGGTAGCGGTTCACCGCGTCCACGAGGACGAGCGAGTCGTTCACCACGACGCCCGAGAGCGCAATGATCCCCAGCACGCTCACGAGGCTGAGCTGGTAGCCCATGATGAAGTGGCCGAGGACCGCTCCCACGACCCCGAACGGCACGGCGCCCAGCACGATGAGCGGCTGGATGTAGCTGCGGAAGGGAATCGCCAGCATGCCGAACATGACGATCAGCGCCAAGACATACATCGGCCCCAGCGCGCCGAAGCTCTCCGTCATTTCCCGTTGCTGGCCGACCAAGCCGGTCGACAAGCCAGGATATTCAGCCTGCAGCAGCGGAAACACCGTGCGATCGAGCTCGCGCACGATCGCCTGGTTGGAGGCGATGCCGGGCGCCAGGTCCGCGGTCACGTTCACCGTGCGCCGGCCGTCCTCGCGCGTGATCCGTGTCGGTGACCGCGTCCGCGAAAAGTCCGCCACATACGTGAGCGGCACAGCGCCGTTCGCGGTCGGAACGACCAGATCGTGGATATCCTGCTCCGAAGCACGTTGGTGCTCTGGCAGCCGCACCATGACCTTGACCTCGTGCCTGCCGCGCTGCTCCCGCAGAGCTTCCGCACCGAAGAAGGCGGAACGGATCGCACGGGCGACATCCGTGCTCGTGAGTCCTAGGCCCGCGGCCTCTGGCCTCAATCGGAAATCCAGTTGCGGCTTACCTGCCGCATAGCTGTTGTCCACATTGATCAGTGCTGGAAACTCCCGCAAGCGGTCTGCGAGCGCCCTCGACGCCTCCGCGAGAACAGCCTCGTCCACATGGCTCAACTGCACGTCGACCGCGGCACCGGCGTTCGGCCCCCCCGCACTGCTGATCCGCAGCGCCTCGACCTCTGGGATGAGGCCGACCTCCGCGCGCCAGCGCTCCACGAAGTCGGCGGTGCTGAAGTTCCGATCGTCCGGTAGGACCAGGTTGACTTCGATCGACGTCAAATGGCTCCCGCGGGCGCCGTCCCCGCCGACCGGACCGCGCTGTGCGGGCCTCTGCCCCACGAGCGAGATCACGCCTCGAACGGCTTCATCACCCTCCGTCTGGGCGAGCGCACGGTCCAGCGCCGCCTGTAGTTGGTCGCGGACCTGCAGTGTTCGCTCGAGCGGCGCCCCGAAGGGCAGGCGCGCCGAGGCTACGACCAGGTCTGCCTCGAGTTGGGGGAAAAACGAGAACGGGACGAGTCCCCCGGCTACGCTCCCGATCGTGACCAAGAGTACCGCGAGGGCGCCGGCGAGCGTCATGTACCGATATTCGAGCAGCGTCTTCAGGAGCGGGTGGTACGTCTCTTGAATGAAGCGTTCGAGTCGTGCGCTGACCCATGTCTGTGTGCGATCGACCGGGGCCGTCACCACCCTGAAGAGGCTCCAGGGCTTGCCGCGCACGTGCCCGAGGTGCGCCGGCAGCACGAAAAACGACTCGATGAGAGAGAAGAAGAGGACACCGATCACGACGGTCGGAATGAAACGGAAGATCTTCCCCATCACGCCCGGAACGAACAGTAGCGGCGCGAACGCGACCATCGTCGTGAGTACCGAAAACGTGACCGGCATCGACATTTCCCTGGCGCCCTCGATCGCGGCGGCGAGGCGGCCGAGGCCCTCCTGGCTCTTCTGGTGGACATTCTCAGCTACGATGATCGCGTCATCGACCACGAGCCCCAACGTGATGATGAACGCGAATAAGGTGATCATGTTGATCGACACGTCCATGGGGCCCATGAGCAGGAATGCTCCCAGGAACGAGATGGGGATTCCGAGCGCGACCCAACCAGCCAGCGAGCGGCTGAGGAACAGCGTCAAGACGATCAGCACCAAGGCCAGACCCATCAGCGCATTCTTGAGCAGCAGGCTGATCCGGTCCGCTAGAATCTCCGAGTCGTCCGACCAGGCCGACACGGTGACGCTCGCCGGCAGTCGCGCGCGGAGACGCTCGGCGTAGGCCTTCGTCGCAGACGCGACCTGCGTGGGCGTTTCGTCCCCCACGCGGTAGACCGTGAGCTGAACCGCCGGCAAACCGTTGTACCAGGTGAACTCGTCGGTATCCTCGAAGCCATCGATGATGGTCCCGATCTCGTCCAAGCGCAGCTGGTGTCCCCGGGCGGTTCCTCGAATGATGATGTCGGAGAAGTCCTCGGCCCGGAGCCGGCGATCCACAAGGCGCACGAGGATCTCACCGGACGGCGTATCGACCCCGCCCCCCGGCAGGTCGATGGACGCAAGACGGATCTGGGCTGCGACCTGCTCGAGGGTAAGGCCATACGCCTCCAAGTCCTCCCGCCGGATCTCGATCGCGACCTCCAGCGGAGGCACGCCCGCCACGTCGACTTGGGTCACATCAGGCGAAGCGAGCAGCTCCTCGCGTGCCAACTCGGCCAAGTCGTGTAGGGTTTTCAGGTCTTGGTCACCAGACAAGACCAGCGAGATCACCCTTTGCCGGGGCGCGGTGGCGGAGATGGTAGGCTCCTCGGCGTCCTCCGGGAGCGTCATGATGCGATTCACCTCGTTCGTGACGTCGCTGAGCGCGCGATCCGAATCGGCGCCCAGGAGGAGCTGAATCGTGATACTGGCCATTCCCTCGGACGAGGCGGAGGCCACACGCTTCACACCGTCCAGCCCTCGAACGGCCTCCTCGACAGCGAGCACGATGCCTTGCTCGACCTCTTCGGGGCTCGCCCCCGGATATGGCACGGTGACCCGGATCACGTCCATCTCGAACTCGGGAAACACTTCCTGCTTGAGCGACAGAGCGATCAGGAGACCCCCGATCATCACGACCATCATCAGCAGGTTGGCTGCCACGGAGTTCGCGGCCATCCACGCGAGGGGCCCTCGGCGGACCGGACCCGGTGAGCTCACTAGTTCGCCCCCACGGTCGCGCGCGCTTGGACGCTCGTTCCCTCGATCGGGCGCGCGAGACGCGACACGACGATTTCGTCTCCAGGCTGGATCCCTTCACGGACGTAGACGTGCTCGGCATCCGACCAGAGCGGGACGATCGTGCGGCGCTCCAGGGTCGAGCCCCCGTCGACCACCCACACGGTCGCACCGTCGTACACGGCGCTGCGCGGAATCCGGATCACATCCGTAACCGGTCGACCCACGATCGCGGCCTCGACGAAAGCCCCCGGGAGGAGCGGGAGGTCGTCGTCCAGCGCCATCGGATCATTCACCTGTACCAAGACCTGAGCTCTCCGCGTTCCGGGATCGAGCTCCTCGACGCGGTGCGAGACACGGCCTGAGCGCTCGACGACACGCCCAGCTCCGAGACGCTGCCGAACCGTTACTTGCGAGCCATCCGATCCGTTTCGGGGCAGATCGATGAACGGAAGGTCTTCCACCCTGACCGACAAAAGCAGTCGGACATGATCCGTCCCAACGATGTGCGCGATCGACGACTGGGGGCCTACCACCTGGCCCTCATCGACGCTCTCGGACAAGACTGTGGCGTTGAACGGGGCTCGGATCTCGGTTCGTTCGAGGTTCAACTCGGCACGCGCGAGGGCGCTCTCGTTCGAGGTCAAGTTCGTCTGGGCAGCGGCGAGCTGGCTCTCACGCAGCACGAGTGGGGAGGCGTCTCCACCGTCGCCGAGCAGCCGCCATTCGGCGAGCGCAATCTCTCGACGCGCGTGCTCCATCTCGAGCTCTAGCGCCGAGCCTCGCACCAATCCGCGCTGCTGGTCGACAGCGAGTTCGTAGTCGCGAGGGTCGACGCGCGCCATCACTTCACCCCGCTCGAAGCGACCGCCGGGAAGGAGATCGTCAGACACGTAGACGAGGCGTCCTGTCACTTCCGGAAGGACCAATACTTCACGCCCCGGCTCTATCTGACCTGTCGCTTCGACTATCGGGCGGTGCTCTTCGGCATGCGCGACCCAGGTGTCGACCACCAGATTCGTCGCTTGTGGCGGGACAACGACCGGTCTTGAGCCCAAGCGGGACAGGGCCACTGCCACGACGATTCCGGCCACGATAATGAGGAGCGGAAATCCGATTCTTTTCATGATCGCCACCCCTACCGTTCGGCCAGGTCGCGGGTCCAACTACCCCCCGTGGCTCGTTGCAACTCGATCCACGATCCAAGCGCGGTTCGCTTCAATCGCGCCACGTTCAGCTCTGCTGCCTGCATCCCGTTCAGGGACGTGAAGACGTCGATGAAGGACGCGAGGCCAGCGAAGTATCTGCGGCGGGACTCCTGGTACGCGAGGCTGGAGGCGTCGAGCTGTTCTTGTAACGCCGCGAGTTGCTCGACCTGTTCCTCGAGCTGCACCCGAGAGGACCGAACCTCACTCCGCGCCTGCGCTTCGAGCTGGCGCAGGGACCCGCGCGCCGCCCGCGCGTTGGCCTGTGCCTCTCGGACGCGAGCCGATGAGTCGAAGCCATCGAATAGGGGCAGCGAAACCACGATTCCGGCATTCCAAGTGCTCTGGGTGGAGACACTCCTGGCCTGAAAAGCCTGGTATCCGGTACCCGCGGAGAGATCGATCGTGGGAAGTCGGCTCAAACTTGCGCTCTCCACGTCGAACAGCGAAGCGTCGAGACGGGCTTGGCCGCCCCGCAGGTCAGGCCGATCGAACGGTGCAGTGAAGAGCGACGCCGGCACATCCTCTTCGCTGAGCCGGGGAAGCTCGGGCAGCCGCTCCCCGACGGTAGGTGCCGGGGCACCAGCGTCCCGCCCGACGAGGAAATGCAGGCGTTCGATCGCCACCCGGAGCGTCGCTCGGACTTGGGGGAGATTGGCTTTGGCCGAGGCGACCTGCTGACGCTGCTGCAGTACGTCCAAGGCCGTGGCCTGCCCACCCTCATAGCGCAGGCGGGTCGCGTCGGCCAGCCGCTGGCTCGCCTCGATCTGTCCCTGGACGATCCCTATTTGTTCACGCGCCGACACTGCGTCGAAATAGGCTGACGCGATTTGTGTCACCAACCCCACCGCCACGCCATCTCGATCACCGCGGCTCGCGAGCGTCTGAAGCCTCCTAGACTGCAACGTCCGATACTCCGAGCCCCACGACGTCAGCCTATATCGGGCCGATAGGTTCGCTGACCCCGTATAGTACAGCGAGGGCACCGGCCCTGACACGTCTCCGCCCGCAGGGAAGCCTCCAAACTGGAAGCCCAAGCCGTCCAGTGGCGCCATCGTGCCTTGTCCGTCAAAGCTGAGGCTCGGCAACATCGCCGCACGCGAACGGCGGGCGAGCGCCTCGGCCTGCTCGATGCGGTCCACCGCTACGCCCAAGTCATGGTTGTTCGTGAGGCCCTCTGAAATGAGGAGCATGAGCCCTTCGTCGCCCAGAGATTCCCACCAGGTGCTCTGAGCCGCGCACTGCAAGGGCCACATGAGGCCGGCCATCAAAAGCGAGCCCATCGCGAGGCGTCTCATCGTGCTGGCTCCGGATTGAGTCCGAGCGCGAGCAGATCAGCCAGCTCCTCGGCGTACGACGGGCTAATCGGCCCGACCTGCGCCACTCCCGTCAGCCTCGACATGAAAACATGAAACAGCAGACCGCCCATGATCATCGATGCGGTGGCTTCGAGCCCGACGTCGCGGATCAGTCCCCTCTGCCTCGCCCGCTCCAGCCACGCCATGAGGCCCGCCTTGGCGGCCACCGGCGGGGCGACGTCATAGGACTCCAACATCTCCTCGCGGGAGATGCCACTCGCACGGAGAATCGCCATCGCAGGAGCCACCTCCTCGAAGTAGGCGCCGGCTCGCTGCACGATTCCAGACAGTTGCTCCGTGATCGAGCGCTCGTCCGGGCCGTCGTCGAGCGCCACGACCCAAGCCGGGGTCGGCGGCGGACGCAGCGCGGACATCATGAGCGCCTTCTTCGTGCCGAACCGTTTGAACAGGGCCGGCTGCGACAGGCTTAGGCCCGCGGCGATCGTCTCAGTGGACACGCCCGGCCCGTACCTCAGGAAGCACCGCCGTGCCTCGGCCAACACCTCGGCGTCCGGGATCCCCTTTGGGCGGACCATGAGCCATCTCCTAGGTTAGTGAGTACTCACTAACTAAAGCATCCGCGTACAGGGGTCAAGGAGGCTTGGTCCGCCGAGAGATTGAACCACATGTAGGCGAGCACATCGTCCTCCGGGACGCCGTGAGCGCACCCCGCATGCCGGGCGGCTAGAACTTCAAAGAGAACGTAAGCTCCGTCAGTTGCTGCTGTCGGAAACCAGTCTTTGGACTCTCACCGTTGGTGTACTTGAGAGACACGCCAGCCAACGTCCCGGCATCCGTTTTCAAGAACCACACGTTCGCGTCCGCCGTGACCAACTTGTGACCACGGTCTAGCTGATAGGGTTCGGCAGTTTCCTGCAGGTCGTAGCCGTAGGAGTACTCGAGGTTCAGTTCGAGCCGTCGTGACCAATGCGAAGGCAGCGGAACCAACTCAGCCCGCACCCCAGTGACTGCCCGGACAACGGAGCCCTCGAGGGACTTGTCCGCCGTGCGCACCACACTCTCGTGCTCGAGACCGATGGATGGGCTGTAGGTGAACTCCACAGCCGAGCCAAATTGCGTCGCGACATTCGGGAGAAAGAGATTCGAGAGACCGCCGCCCCGGCCCTTCGCCACCGGCGTGAAGAGCAGGTCCGTCAGCACCGACTTGGTGGAGCGCTCGAAATCGTTCTTGTACATGACGCGTGCAGCCAGGACTGCGCTCCATTTTTTATCTTCCGCCTCCGCGTCCCGAGTCTGCCAGTCCGTCGACAGCCCGACCATAAAGACGTTTTGCGGCTTCTTGATGTTCGTCAGCAGTCGGTATTCGACGAACGGGCCGATAGCGATCTTCTGTCCCAAACTTTCGAAACCGAAGTCGACCCGCATGGCTGACCGGATGCTGTACGAAGCGGTGGTATCACCGGGTAGGAGGACGCTGAACGATGCTGGCCTTACTCGTCGCGCTTTGCCCGAGAACTTGCCCGAGAACGAGTCTTGGAAGGTGAGCCGCTCCCAGATCTGGCCCACGGCTTCTGTGCTGGAGCACAGCAGCAGGGCCAAGACAATGAGCGGCGTCGGTCTCACCATGGGTCGGGTCCCCTACTGGCTGCGGGTTGGAGTGGTTGGAGTATCGTCTCCCCCAAAACTCCACAACAACAGTGAAAGCACCAAGGCGCTCAACGCAACTGCTTGCTTCATGCCCTCATTCTGCCCCGCCCCGCTCAGACCCGCAACTCAGGACGCGCAGAACTCTGTCGTTAGCTGCGCTAGGAGTAGTGCCCCGGTAGAGGGGGGGCCGGGGGCACTGGGGGGCTAGTTCTCCCCGTAGCGTCCCGGGTCTGAAGTAGCAAAAGAAAACCCTAGGGCCAGAGCCACAGCCACAGCCCCGGTGACGAGCCCGTATCCAGCCAAAACGGTGCGCCATAAGCTGAACTCCTGAACCCCTAACAGGGCGATGTCTGCCAAGGGTACTGAGCGATCACCCAGAGCCACGAGTTCATCACCTTCGACCGATGGCCGCTCTAGTTCCACTTGAATCCCGTCCTGCGTGGTCACGCGGACACGGTCAGGTTGCTCTGCCTCTATGAACTGATTCGGACTTGCAGTACTTACGGACTGCCACGTCTGACAGGCACTCAGGTTTAGCACCAAGAAGAGCAATAGAACGGCGCGGGGGCGGTAGCGTGTCATGCCCTGAGTCTGCCCCGCCCCACTCAGACCTGCAACTCAGGACGAGTGAAAC
>DQPL01000086.1 GCA_015664885.1 Gemmatimonadota bacterium | reverse complement strand
CCATCCTTAACGGTTACCCGAACATCCCCCCGAAACTGGCAGTAGCAGACTCTGCTAACATCAAACGTGTAGTCTGTTAGGCGTTGGGATGCCCAAAGTGTTCGGTAGTCAGCCAGCGCAGCCAAGTTGGCCTCGATCGCGGCCTGGTCCATTTCAGGCGTAGTCGGGCTCGTACATGCTCCGAGCAGTAGCAGAGTCGTTAGTCGGAGTCGCATCACACTCAAATCACAAATCATTGGAATTATTCAAAACTCTCCAGTTTAGATGGTTCCCGCCTGCACCTCAGATAACGAATGAGTGTGCCGGGAAGTGACAGCCCGGGGTTTCGCTCCACCTCACTCAGCGCCAATCTTGTGGTATGAGCAAAGCCGATGCCAAGCCGCCGGTCCCTCAGCCGCCACCGCGCCCCCTGACCTGGCCTCCCCCTAGATTGGAAAGACTCCAGGGTCTCTTGTGGAAAGCGATTCTCATCAGTTGGGCCGGTAGCATCATTTGGGAGCTGCGCATCCTTGATCGCCTCGGTGCAGACCGGGTCCTAATGCGGCCGCGGCACCTCATGGCGCGGAGGCATAGAGGCGTGCGCTTCGTCCCGGCTGTCGCCCTGGCGCTCGCGATCGCCGCTTGCGGCGCGGACGCGCCTCCTGAGGCCCGGTCTTCCGGGCCTTTGCCCCCTGGCCCACCGGGCACCGATATCTGGCTAGCGACCCTGACGAGCACGCAGGAGAGCATGCCCAGTATCGGTATTCCCACGAACATCACCCAACGCCCGGGCTACGACAATCAACCGTATTTCTTGCCCGACGGTTCGGGATTCTGGTTCACCGTGGTGGACGACCACTCTGGGCAGGCAGACATCTGGCGCTACGACATCTCGTCGGGCGGCGTGGCCCAAGTCACACAATCGGCCCCGGAAAGCGAGTACTCGGCCACCCCGCTACCAGATGGGTCCGGGATTACGGTTATTCGAGTCGAAGCCGACTCGACTCAGCGCCTCTGGCGCTTCGACGCCGACGGACGAAACGCCTCGGTCCTGATTCCAGACCTCGCGCCAGTCGGCTATCACAAGTGGGCCGACGAGCACACCCTAGTGATGTTCGTGCTCGGTGATCCCGCGACGCTGCAGATCTGGAATGAGGACCTCGGCATGCTCCCCATCGCGGCACAGGATGTCGGGCGTTCCATCCAGCCTATCCCCGGCTCCGGCGACGTGAGCTACGTGCAACGCCACGAGGACGGCACCTCGTCGATCATGCGACTCCGTCCGCATCAAGGGGAGTCCGAACTGCTCATCGCGACCTTGGCCGGAGGGGACTTCCACGCATGGACGCCCGATGGCGTCCTTCTGATGGGCGAGGGTTCTGCGCTGCTGGCTTGGAAACCTGGCTCCGGCTCCGAATGGACGGAGGTCGCGAACTTCGGCGACATCGGCATGACGATTTCACGTCTCGCAGTGAGCCCCGACGGGGCTCACATCGCGATCGTCGCAGAATTCTAGCAACCATGGAACACTTGCGGAGCCTCTGCTGTATGCCTATATAAAGATCGTCGATATAAAGACGGACGATATGTAGACACTCTGTACTTCTGTGATGGGAGGGGAACGACGTGAGCAGGGATGACTTCGACGTCCAGGGCTTCGCCCGGGACATCAACGAGCTGCTGATCCTTTCGACGCTGCGAACGCGCGCCAAACATGGCTATCAGGTCGCTCTGGACGTGGAGACCGAGAGCAACGGTCTCTTCCGCTTCCGACACGGCACGCTCTACCCGATCCTGCACCGCCTCGAAGAAGAGGGGCTCATCAAGGGCTCCTGGTCCAAAGAGGGTGGTCGGCGCCGCAAGGTGTACAAGCTCACCGGGACCGGGGAGCGGCATCTCAGCGGTGAAACGGACCGCGTTCAGGAGATCGTGTCGCGACTCATGCTCGTGCTGCGTCGACCTGGGGAGGCACCGGCATGAGCGCGCACGGGAGCGGAGCGTTCGCTCAGGTGTTGCGTGAAGTCGGTAGTGGTCTCACGGTTCCGCTGCCGGCACGGGTGCACATCCTACGTGAGCTGGCTTATGACCTCGAAGCGCTCAGCGAGCGTTTCGCAGCCGATGGCTTGCCGTTGGATGAGGCGCGGCGGCGCGCGTCCGAGGCCCTAGTGCCCGACGCGGGTGCATTACACGCGCTCGAACGAGTCCACGCACCTGCGTACAAGCGCTTCACGGCGCACGTCTCTTCGACTCAGGGGTCGCGGTGTTTTCGTCGCGCGGCCGATACAGGGCCGCACGCACGCTACTCGGCTGCCCACTCCTTCCAGGTGGCTTCGGCGAACCCTACCGTCAGGTCATTTCCTCGGCGCACTAGTGGCATGCGCAGGATGAGCGGCTCCTCACAGGCGATTTCTAGCCAGCGATCGTCGCCGTAATAGGCGGTCTGCAGGCCCAGCCCTTTGAAGCGTTTCGACTCTCGATCGATGAGTTGCTGCTCGCCGAACTTCTGGAAGAATCGGCGGAGCTCTCCCTTGGATGGCGAGCGCTGCTTGAAGTCCATGAAATGCACATTTGCTCGGCGCTCCTTGAAGAACCGCTGTGCCTTGCGCACGTCATTGTGGTTGTTCACGCCGAAGATCTGGACGTCCATACATCAAGGTAGGACCTACTCCACGTGCAACGAAGTCACCGGGTCCACCGCCGTGGCCCGCCGTGCCGGTATGTAACACGCGACCAGAGCCACACCGCCCAGCAGGGCAATCACCGCGACCAGCGAAGCCGCGAGTCCGGCACCCAGTCCGAGCCCAACCACCATCAACCCGTGACGCAGCATCATGCGGAGCACCTCGGGAGCCCCCGCGCCCAGCGCCATGCGAATACCGATTTCTTGGGTTCGTCTGCGCGCGGCCTGCGCGGTCACACCGTAGACGCCCACAGTCGCGAGCAGGAGAGCGACGACGCCGAAAATGCTGAGCAGCATGAGCACGAACTGCTCGCGGGCCATCGACTCGTCCCGTACGTCGCTGAGCGTACGGCTGCGCGCAATGGGAATAAGCGGGTCCATCTCGGCCAGCACCGACTTCACACCAGGCAACAGGTCCAACGCGTCACCGTCACCGCGGATCACAACCCACGGCGAGCAACTCCCTTCCGTGACGGCGCCGGAACTCGAGGGGAGCGAGTCCGAGCAGCGCTTCGACCAGCCACCGGGTCACGAGGCACCGCCAACGATGAGCTTCTTGTCTCGAGCCGCGGCCACGAGCACGGCCAAGTGTATCGACTCCTGCTCGGCACGCCGTCGGCCTTTGGCGCTGAGCCGGTAGTAGCGCCTACGCGCGTCGTCGCCGGGACGGGCGGGTGCCTCTTGGATGAGCCCCTCCCCCTCCATGCGCTGGAGCGCGAGGTACAGAGCACCCGTGCTCGGCGCGGACGCGCTCCCCGAGCGCTGCTCGATCTCCTTGATGATGCCGTACCCGTGCCCATCGCCGTCCGCGAGCGCGAGCAGAATCTGGTAGGTGAGCGGAGTAATCCCCGGCATCGCCGTCCCCCTTATTTAACTCGTAGATATATTTACCGCTTATATATCTATGAGATGACTACACGTCGTTAATGGTTGCAAGAAGATTGGTGGGCCATGGATCTACAGTTCGGCCTATTCCCCGATGAAGCTCCCACAACGGCGACGGCTCCGGTCGGCGCCGTCGAGCACACGGCGCGACAGACTCAGATTGCGCACAAGCTGCCGGTCGAGCTACGCCTGGGCACGTCTTCCTGGAGTTTTCCCGGCTGGGAGGGCATCGTCTATGACCGACAGGCCTCTCAACAGACGCTTTCCAATCACGGTCTCGCTGCATATGCGCTGCACCCGTTGCTGCGTACCGTAGGCATCGATCGAACGTTCTACCGCCCCATCGCTTCCGACGCATTCCGCGCGTATGCGGACGCGGTACCCGAGGACTTCAGGTTCCTCGTGAAGGCGGATCGACTGCTCACATCTCCAACCGAACCGGAAGGATACGGCGTTCGCGGGCGCAACCCCCGTTTCCTGGACCCTCAGTACGCGGCGAACGAAGTGATCGGGCCGATGATCGATGGGCTCGGCAGCAAGGCAGGTCCCCTACTCTTTCAATTTCCGCCAATCCCTCCCAACCTGGTCGGCGGACGTGGCCCCTTCATAGAACGCTTGCACGGGTTCCTAGACGCCCTGCCGAAGGGTCCTCTCTATGCGATCGAGTTGCGTACCGCGGCGTTCCTGACGGATTCGTATTCGATCGCGCTCACGGCCACCGGTGCCGCGCATTGTTATTCGGTGCACCCGGCGATGGCGTCGTTCGAGCGTCAACTGGACTCGGTGCAAGCCTATCAGCAACCCGCCTTCATAATGCGCTGGATGTTGCACTCAGGCCTACGCTATGAGGTCGCAAATGAACGCTACCAACCCTTCGACCAGATCGTCGATGAGGACGCGGAGTCAAGAGAACGCATCGCGATCGCGGCCTTGGACGCATCGATCGCCGAAAAGGGAGTCTTCGTGATCGCCAACAACAAAGCGGAGGGCTCGGCGCCGCTCTCCATCTTCAGACTCGCGCAACGCATCGCCGAGTGGGATACCCGCGCCTCGGACGCGGCGGCGACACATGCTTCGTAGCCCGCGCGTTTGGCTCTACGCGGCCGGCGCATGGCTTGTGCTCGCGGGGCTCGCCCACACAGGCTCGCACGTGTGGACGTTCGTTCTCGAGAACGGACTCGTCGGTCAGAGGGAGTTTGCGATGAACGCAATGAAGCAAGCGTACTCGCTCGATCCGCTACAGCCGAGCATGTGGACGACCTTTCTCGTCTTCAGCGTGTCGACCTCTCTGTTGCTTCTTTTCTCCGGAGCTGTGGGCATCACGTTGGCGTGGATCGCATCACCTCCCCGCATACTGCGCGGCTACGCTTTGTTGGGCACCGTCTTCTGGACGGCCGCATTCATCCCGTTCGCGTTCCTACACCCCGTCGTTCAACCGATCGTCGTCGCGGCGATCGCGGTGCCTCTGCACGCGCTCGCGTGGCTCACGGCCGATCAAGAGGTGAAATCGGAGGGCGGCGCCTAACAGCTCGGTGGTAGAGCCGCCTCAGCGTGTCAGGCGCTGCTCGATGCCGGTCTCGAGGTCTAGCACATACAGGGCGGACGTGGGCCACTTGCCGCGGACGAAGGCCAGCCAACGACCATCCGGCGACGGCCTGGCTGCGAAGCCATCCGCTAGCACCAATCGCAGTGACCCGGTGCTCACACGCGAGACCAGCACCGAATCGTTTCGAGTGAGGTAGACGTCGTCGCCGTTCGGCGCCCAAGCTGGGAAGGCGCCAGCCTTGACGCGCCCCCACCCGCCGGCGGGCGTTGCCACATACACGTACTCACCGCTCTCGGTGGTGACCTGTAGCACCAGGCGCGCCCCGTCTGGAGACCACTCAGGGCCACGGTGCTCGGTCCCAGGACCGCCTGGGACAATGCGCACGTTCGAACCGTCCGCATCCATGATGTGAAGCCGGGGAGCGCCGTCCGTGCGGTCGGAGATGAAGGCAAGGCTCCGACCGTCGGGAGAAAATGCGGGATCCGTGTCCTCGGCCGGGTCGTCGGTGAGCCGCTCGACCTGCATGCCGTCGGGCCGCATGCGATAAACCTCCGACTGGCCACTGCGCGTGGAGCTGAACCCAACCCATGACCCGTCTCTGGACCACGTGGGCCAGAGGTCGGGTCCTTCCGACAAACGCAGGCCTGAGCCCGGCTCCAGCGCCGAGCCAGTCGTATCGGGTCCCAGCACTCCGTAGAGCCGGTACCGGCCTCTCTGGTGCCACGCCGCTACCAGGCGGTCCCCGCCCGGCGACCAAACTGCCTCCTGGATGAAGTCGACCTCGGGCTGCTCCGGCTCCGTCTCAGCGGGCTGTACGTCCGCCTCGGGCGCGCAAGCAGACACCGCGAGGCCCGCAACAATCGCGAGGCTCCCGATCCAGTGACGACACACTCTATATGACGAGCGATGCATCGAATTCTCCTTCCCCAGTCCGTTTCGATGACCTCCGCACAAAGGCGATGCAAGTTCTGGCCCGTTGTCTCTGGACGTGATCCTCGCAATACCCTCCACGCACGAGTCCGTCCCGGCTCGCCTCCGGGCGGCGCGGGCCGTACAACTTGCGTCCGGGTTTGCGACCGGCAAGAGTACGTTGTTGGGAGGCAACGATCCTAACGACTCGGTTGACGTTTTGGACTCTTGAGGAATCACATGAAAAGAATCATGGTCGTCGCCATCGCCCTGCTTGCCGGTGGTGGCTGCGGGGCGGCTCCGGCGACGAGGAAACCGCTGAACCACTGACGCAGGCACAGAAGGACAGCATCGTAGGGAACCTGCCCGTGCCTGGAGCGAGCGGCGTTAGGGGCACGCTGGGAGTTGCGGAGAAAGCGAAAGCACGCGCAGAGCAGCACGACTCGATGCGTTGAGTGGTAGCGATGTGGGCGATCGGCCCCACGTGTGGTAGCTTGATAACTACTCAAAAGCATCTATAACGCACGTATGAAGCTTACGCCTAAAGACACCGTCGGCCTGCTTCTGGTCGTCGGCACGCTCAGCGCCCTGTACGTCCATATCGGACCGGAGGGACACGCGGCTAAGCACCCGAGCACAGTCCCTGATGCTGGCGGTTCCATCACGACGGCCGTAGGCAGCAACACGGTGGCGTTCGTGAACGTGAACGTGCTGCCGATGGATCGGGATCGGGCGCGCGTCCTCCACAATCAGGTCGTCATCGTCGAGGGCGACTTCGTTCGGAGTATCAGCCCAGTCGAGGGATTCGACCTCCCAAACGATGTACTCATCATCAAGGGCGGGGGCACAAAATACCTCGTGCCAGGACTCACCGACGCGCACGTGCATTTGGAGGAGGGCGCGGAGCAGTTGCTCAAGCTCTTCGTTGCGAAGGGCGTCACGACAGTCTTCAACCTGGAAGGCGAGCAGCGGCACCTAGATCTCCGTGAGCGCATCTTCTCCGGCGAGGTAGTGGGCCCGACGATGTACACCTCCGGTCCCTTCACCAATGAGCCAAGGATCGGAACGCCGCAGGAGGCCGAAGCAGCGGTGCGGCAACAAGCTCTCCTTGGGTACGACTTCGTGAAGATTCACGGCAACATCTCCGCGGATGCGTACCGGCGCATGATCGACGTGGGTGAGGAGGTAGGGATTCCCATCGTCGGACACGCCCCCAAGAACCTGTCACTGAGCCACGTACTCGGCGGTCAAGTGTCCATCGTGCACGCCGAGGAGTTGATCTATACGGGGTTTCCAATGCTGGAGGAGTCGAACCTCGAGGTCGTCGCATCGCAGATCGCAGCAGCAGGCATGTGGGTGACAACGACGGTTTCCACCTTGGAAAACAACGAGACTCAGTGGGGCACGATCGACGGGCTCGAGGAGAGACTCGCCTCCCGTGCCGCGAGCTACATCCCGCAATCCCTGAGAGACCGGTGGGCAGCACCGAACAACTACACCGACAACTATGCTTCGGAGCGCCCGCAAATCGGTAGGATGCTCGACTTCCTGCAGCCGATGCTTCGCGCCCTCGGTGACGCGGACGTGCTCATGCTCGCCGGCACGGACACCGGCAAGCCCGTCATGGTTCCGGGTTTCGCCCTTATTGAGGAGATCGAGGCGTTGGCCGACGCCGGCCTGACAAGCTTCGATGTTCTCACGGCCGCAACGAGCAACGCGGGCCGCTTCGTGCGTGAGTTCGTGGACGCGAACGCGAGCTTCGGGACCGTTACGCGCAACGCGAGAGCGGACTTGATCCTGCTCGACGGGAACCCTGTTGTGGACCTCTCACAACTTGAGACTCCGTCCGGCGTGATGCTTCGTGGGAAATGGTACGACCGCGATGCGCTAGACCGAATGCTGGCAGAGGTGGAACTCAGTCGTTAGGCCACCGAAGTGAAGCCGCGCGTCCAGGGACGACCTCGCCGCGCCGCGTATCAAGCTGTCGGGCAGGAGTGTCGATCCTGAATGAGGGGACCAACGCCTCATCTCTAGGGGACATCAAGACCGATGGACAACACCGTGTCGCTTCAGGCCGCGAACCGCGTTCTCGTTGCCGAGGACAACGCTGTCAACCAGTTGGTGATGAAAGGGCTGCTTGGGCTGCTGGACCTCGAGCACGACATCGTGCCCGACGGCGTTTCGGCACTCGAGAAGTTCGAGTCGGAGCCGGCAGGTACTTAAGGGCTCGTGCTGATGGACCTACACATGCCGCTGCTCGACGGCCTCGACACGGCACGGATGATTCGTGAGCGGGAGGCGGCAGAGGGGCTGCGGCGCGTGCCGATCGTGGCCGTGACAGCGTCGGAGGCGACCACGGCGCGCGATCAGGCACAGGAGTCGAGCATGGATGGATACCTCGCCAAGCCGGTGAACCGGGAGTTCCTCACGAGGATGATCCAAAGCGTGTTGGGCGCGGCGACGGCGGTTCAACCTCGACACACCCACTCCGAAGCCCGTTCCGACGGCTCCAGTCTCAGGATGGAGGAGCTCATCAACATCGGGGGGCCCGAGATGGCACGGGAGGCGCTCGCTGTCTTCGCCACACATTCCAGAGAGCTCCTAATACGGCTCGAAGACGCTCTCGAGCGAGGAGATGCATCGGCAGCAGTGGAGGCTTCTCACAGCCTGAAGGGAAGCTGCCTGGCGCTCGGTGCCGATGAGACGAGTCGACACGCGGCAGGAGTCGAACACCGTGCCAGGAAGGGAGATCTCACGGGTTTGCGCGAAGCCCTGACGATGCTGGAGTCGAGCCTGCACGATGTGCAAGCCGCTATCGCAGAACTCACGGTGGTCTGAGCGGGGCCTTAGCTCGAGACCGTCGCCTCTCCCACGCTCTGGTGAATGAGCTGTAGGATGCGGCTCGGCTCCCGGATCGGCTTGAGCACGTACCCCACGGTTTTGAGCTCGAGTGCGGCCCGAATCGAGGCGGGGTCAGACGCCGCAGTCACGAACAGCACGGGCGTCGATTCGAGCTCCGGGCGAGACCGCATCTCACGCACGAGCTCGAGTCCATCCATCTCGGGCATGCGCATGTCCACGATCGCGAGCGCGATGTCCGGGTCGGCCTCGAGCGCTTGCAGTGCCGCCTTGCCGTTTTCGACCAACACGGGCTCGTATCCGTCGCGGGTCAGCACATTCCTGAGCACGAGCGAATCGACCGGGGAGTCTTCGGCAATCAGGATCTTGAGCGCCACTTAGCGGGCTCCAGGTGAGAAAAAGGTCCGTAGCTCATAGCCTCGTCAGCAGATTGCCATAACTTGAATGCTCGGTATTCACGATTCTATCGCCATGGACGATCGCTTGATGAAGCTCTTGAGACCGGTACTGCTGACCTGCACGCTCATCGCCGCGGGGTGTGGCGGGACCGAAACCGCCGAATCAGCCGAACCGCTCCCGCTTCTCGCGGAGGCCTCTTCGGACCTGCCCTCTGTCCTCGTGTACAAGACAGCGACGTGTGGTTGCTGCAACGGGTGGATCGAACATCTGAGGGCGGCTGGATTCACGGTGGACGCGCGCGATACCCGGGACCTCATGTCGATCAAGGTCGACGCCGGAGTGCCGACAGCTATGACGTCCTGCCATACCTCGCTCGTCGACGGCTATGTGGTCGAGGGGCACGTTCCGGCCGAGCAACTGAAGCGACTGCTCGCTGAGCGCCCTGATCTCGTCGGTATCGCGGCTCCAGGCATGCCGGCCGGATCGCCCGGCATGGACATGCCGAACGCGCCGTCGTATCAGGTTCTCTCATTCGACAACGAGGGCAATGTCGCCGTCTATGCGGAGATCGATCCCAACAGTCCGTGATTGAGGTCCGGCTGGCCAGCACCCGCGGGAGCGCTCTGCCTGCTCTCATCCTTGCTTGCGTACTCGGCGTCGCGTCACCGCCGCTCGACGCGCAGGAGCCGGTAGCCTGGGGGGATGAGTTGGTCTTCCACACGTTTTCGATCGTGGCGGTCGACCCGGCCACAGGAGAATCCGGGGTAACCGTGACCACGAGGGTTCCGTGCGTCGGGAACGGCGTCCCGTGGGTGCGCGCGGGTGTCGGTGCCGTCGCTACCCAAGCGTCCACGCGTACGGCGTACGGCGACGAGCTGCTCGACATGCTCGAGCAGGGGCTGAGCCCCCAGGACGCGCTGGCCCGAGCAACGGCCGCAGACGAGCAAGCAGAACGCCGCCAGGTGGGCCTTATCGCCCTGGACGGTTCATCAGCACAACACACGGGCACGGGACCTGGGTTCTGGGCAGGCCACAGGTCTGGCGTCAACTACGCCACACAGGGAAATGTGCTCGTGGGACCGGAGGTCCTGGACGCGGTCGCGGCTAACTTCGAAGCGAGTGAAGAGTCGGGACGGCACCTCGCTGACCGGCTCATCGAGGCACTGGCGGCGGGCCAGGCCGCCGGAGGCGACCGCCGAACGGGTCGCCTGCAGTCGGCCGCCGTTGTCGTGGCAGACCCACGGGAGGGTCGCTCACGCCGCGCCGATGGGCTGACCGTGAACATCAACGTGTGCGAGAACCCGACGCCGGTCGCTGAGCTACGCCGGATCTACACGACCATCTCGGGGACGCTCGGGTTCCGCACGCTGGAGCAGCACTCGGGCAATGACGTTTGGCAGGTCAAACTCATCATGAATGCACTCGGCTTCTACCAGTCCGGCGCAGAGTCGCTCGAACGAAGTCGCGGCTCGCAGTTCTACGATGATGAGATCGTTGCCGCTGTGGACGCGTTTCGGGCGGAGCAAGGTCTGTCTACGCCGAACTCGGGTGGAAGCCCACCGGGACTCGTCGACGCCCCAACGGTAGAGGCCATGTGGGCGGCACTAGAGAACGCTGGCAGGGCCGTCGAGATCCGAGCCATCATTAGGGAGCTTACCGCGGTTCGTCGATAGGATTCGCCCGGCTGGAAAGGAGCCCCGGATACTGTCGGTGGTCGAGAGCGTCGGGTGCCCACGCCGAGTTTGGGAGAACACGCTGAAGGGCGTCATGACGACACCCCGCTTCGAGCAGGCCTTCGAACCGGTCTTGGTGCGACCCTCTGATGGCGACGCCATTTTCGCCTACGGACGGACGGCCTGGCTGGATGAAAACGCCGCGCCCGTGTAACGGGTGGGCTGGGCGGCGTGCGGCGTCAGCGCACGATGACCGAAGTTGTCACCGTGCGGTCACCCACAACCAAGGTCAGCGCCGCGGTGCCCCGGTTCCGACCCCAAACGCTATTGGATATGCCGGTGATCACCTCCTGCCTTCCAACCATGATGAAGGTCTGGATATCACCGATCCGCCAGGAGGCTCGAAAGTCGGTTGGTGGCACCTCCTCTCCGTCGGGCCCTATGAGTATCCCTCTCACCGTCACTCTGCGCGATCGGTAGTTGACCTCGACCGGGGAGGGTTCGATTCGGATCTCCGAGAGCTCGAATGGTTCGACGTAGACCGATCCAATCGCCGAACCGCGGCCCAGCTCGACGCGGACGAAGGTGCCCCCTGGGGCCACACCCGTGATCGTCGCGCCGGTCTCGGTCGTCTCGATCACCGCAACGTCGGGGTTGCTCAGGTTCCATTCGACCCGGCCGGCGCGTTCGGGCAGCGGGAGATCGTGCTGATCGAGCGGAACTACATCGAATTGCAAAGACTCACCGGGCACCAGGTAAAGCGAATCAGGCTTGAGCGAGAGGCTGTCCACCCAATGCACTCCGGTGGTGTCCTGGCATGCGAGCGCGACAACAACGATCGCGAGCGCGCAGCCTAGCACTTTCGGGCCCAAGCGACGTCCCGTGCCAACCTCCACTCTCTTCTCCATGATCAGCGATTTCCCCCCAGGGTGACGCGCATACCGAACTGCATTTGCCACTGTGAGTCGGGACTGACAGTGGTCCACGGATCCGGAGCGCGAAGGTTGCCCTCATCGTCTGGCGTAGGCAGTACAGCGGCACCCCACCTCGCCGGCAGCGGGCCGTCGCAACTAACGCTGCACAGATCGATCAGCGGCACTACCGGGCTCACGGTTTGCACCTGGCCCCACGAGGAGTTCACGACGTTGAGCACATTGATCACGTCGGCTTCGAGGCGGATATCGCGTCCACCGAAGCTCATGGTGTGGGCCAGCCGCAGGTCCAGCCGATTCTCCCACGGCGCCCTGCATCCGTTGCGCGGCACGAGCTCGCCTACGTGCTTCGCTAAGCAGGGGTCGTTCTTGATCGCGTCGGTGAAGAGGATGGCCGTGATAAGCGACAGCGGAGCTTGGAACGGATCCTCTGGCACGTGGATGAGATCGTTGGTGCGATCCAGCGCGCCTCCCACGCCCGGGTAGCCGTCTCCGTTTACGTCTCCGTTGTACACGTACGAATACGGGAGACCCGACTGGCCCGTATACAGCAGAGAGATCTCGGTCGTGGGTAGGCCCGGGAAGGGGGTGCCAAAGACCGACGCCACGAACTTGTGCGGCCGGTCGAAGTTGGATCTGCGCAGAGGTGGGCGGTTCACGTCCGACTCACTTGGGTTGAATCCAAAGTTCGAGTGCATGTCCTGGAAGACGAGGCTCATGCGGTCCCACGACTTGGCGAGCGCGTAACCGAGCTGGTAGTTGAGCCGGTTGCTGACCTGGCCGCGAAGCTCAGCGCTGATGGACGTAGCCCAATCCTCACCCTCGTTGGTGACCAGGAGCAACTGTTGGAAGTCTCCTCCAAGACCGTCGTAGTAGCGGCGTTCGGTGCCAGCCAGCTCCACCAGGTCTGTGTTTCCGCTCTCGATACTGAGGTCCTGCAGCCCGATCTGGTTCAACGCTTTGTTGAAGAGCCAGCCCAGCGTGAAGCTCGTGTTCGCGCTCAGTTCGCGGTCGACGGCTACCGAGAATTTGAGGTCTTGCGGATACCTGAAGCCCGGCTCGAACACGACGACGCTGCGCAGCTCGTTGAAGGCTGGTTGCGTTGCCGCATCCGGATTGAAGCACGACGTGGGCGGCGCCCCGACGCTGAACGGCGGAGCGGGCCGCGCGGGTGTGGGCTCGGTGGTGTACCGACCGTTACACGTATAGGTCACCGAGCGCTTACCGTCGTTGTGGAAAGCGTTCGACAGCCACACGTACGGAACTTGGCCAGAGAAAAAGCCAAAACCACCCCGGACCTGGGTCATGCGCAAACCGTCGCTCTGCCAGTTGAAGCCGAAGCGCGGAGCGACCAGAAAGTTGCCCGAGGGCAGATTCGACGTGTCGTACCCGTAGTAGTCGAGCACCTTCGTATTCTGCTGGGGCGCGCCCATCACGTGCGGCACATCTAGGCGCAAGCCGAAACGCATCGTGAGTCCCTGGCCCGCGTTCATCAGGTGCTGCACGAAGGCGCCCATCTCCAGCACCTGGAATTTCGCTGCGGGGTCCTCGCCCTCCTCGAGCACCGTGCGCTGGTAGCGATACGGCGCGTTGTTCTGCAGGTCACCGAAGCTCGGGAAGTAGTACTCCCCCGCGGCGCCGGGCAGGAAGGTGTGTGCAATGTCGTAGTAGGCGGCGGTCACCCCGAGCGTCACTACGTCGTCTCCCGCGCTACGTATGTCCAGGGCGTTGGTAAAGCGCAGGCTCGTCTGATCGAGCCCGTTTTGTTGCGCGAAGAATTGGCCGCCTACGCGCACGGGGCGCCGGAGTCCTCGGCGACGTCCGGCGACGTCCACCGAGCTCGCCACATCGACTTCCAGCTGCGGCCAGTCGACGGCCGGTGTGGTCTGGTCGGAGCTGATCTGAAGAGTCACGTCCAGTTCGTTTGCGAAGCGATCGCCGAACCCGGAGAAGAGTTGGAGGGAGGTGATGTTGTTCGTCGACTCCCGGAACACCGCGTTCGAACTCAGCTCATAGGGCAAGAACGCAGAACGATTGGG
Source organism: Gemmatimonadota bacterium (assembly GCA_015664885.1). Lineage (GTDB taxonomy): Bacteria > Gemmatimonadota > Gemmatimonadetes > Longimicrobiales > Gaopeijiaceae > UBA1138. The sequence continues at coordinate 23,578 of DQPL01000086.1, read as the reverse complement.
AGATTCGTCGTTGGTTGCTTTGGCGAAGACGTGACGGACCGTGAGCCGATTGCCGCCGCCGAGGTTCCAGTCCGAACGAGCAAAAATATTGGAGAGCTCCTGTCCCAACGAATAGATGCCAGGTGTTCCGGCATCGACCCCGAACTGGTCCCGCATCAACGAGGAAAACACATCCATGCTCTCCTCGGAGACGCGTACGAGCGTCGCCGGGTCTCGGAACAAATTGTACCCGTTCGGTGGTTGGTTCCTGCGCTCGAATTCGCCGGAAATGAAGAAGTGTCCTTTGTCCCTGATGATTGGACCGCCGCCGGAGAAGGCAAGTAAGCTCCTGTCCACTCCGGACGCCGCGACCGGACCCGTCGGTAGCGAGAGATCGCCCATGAGCGACTCCGCTCGGTGGACTGCCCCGACCCGGAAGCGCCAGTCGTTGGTACCGGACCGGGTGACGGCATTCATCACGCCGCCCGTGAAACCAGAGAGTCGCACGTCGAACGGTGCGATCAGAATTTCGTACTGTGCCACCGCGTCGATCGGGATCAGCTTGGCTCCGGCCTGACCGCCCGGCACCCCGCCGGCGGTCAGCCCGAACATGTCTTTGCTGACCAGTCCGTCGACCAGGATGGCGTTGTAGCGGTCGTTCTGTCCCGCCACCGAGAAGCCACCGCCCTCGGTTGTCCTTACGAGTGGCGACAGAACCGCCAGCTGCGTGATGTCACGCGACAAGATGGGCGTGGCGTCGAGGACCCTCTCGGTGAGCCGAGTTGCCGGCCCCACCTGGGTCGGCGTGAAGATCGTAGCCCGATCGACCGCGACCTCGATGCCCGCCAGCTCTACGGCCTCTACCGTGAGATACATCTCCATGGTGTACGTCTCACCCACCCGCAACTGTATCTGCTCGACGCTGCTCTCCGCGTACCCGAGGTTCTGAACGGTGAGGGTGTAGGGCCCCCCCGGCGCCAGCAGCAGGATCAAGAACGCACCCTGTTGGTTCGTCAGCCCGGTACGCTCAGCACCGGTGTCCGTCTGGCGCACGATGACTAGGGCGCCTATCAGGGGAGCCTCGTTCGTCCCGTACACACGTCCGCGGATCGCGGAGGTTGTTCGGGACTGAGCCTGGACGGACGAGGGCGCGGCGGCGGCGAATACCGCGAACGCCATAATGGCGACGAAAAGTGAACGCATTGAATCCGGAAGGCCGGTGGGGTGGTAAAACGGCTTAGTTATCTATGCTTATTTGCGGGACCGCAAGCCCCTCTTATGCTCCGGGTCATGACGGATTGCATCGATCAGCCGCTCGCTCGAGTCGCTGAAGCGCTTCGGAAGCGAGACGTGTCCAGCGTGGAACTCGTTAAAGAGGCGCTCGCGCGACATGGAAACCGCGGCACCGGACTCAACGCCTACAAACACATGGACGAGGAAGCCGCGCAAAGTGCAGCGCTCCTCGCGGATGACCTGCTCGCAAGCGAGTCGGGTGGACCGCTCTGCGGCGTCCCCGTGTCTGTCAAAGACCTCTATGGTGTTCAGGGCATGCCAACCTTTGCGGGCACCGCACGCCGGCTGCCGCCTTCGTGGGAGACCGACGCGTGGCTAGTAGCCCGACTGCGCAGCCAGGGCGCTGTGGTCATGGGAAAGACGCACACCGTCGAGCTCGCCTACGGCGCCGTCGGCATCAACCCACACTGGGGCACCCCCCGGAACCCGTGGGATGCCGAGCAAGCTCGCATACCGGGCGGGTCGTCCTGCGGAGCGGCGGTAAGCCTCTGGGAGGGCTCAGCGCTGGTTGCCCTCGGCAGCGACACAGGGGGGTCGATCCGCATTCCAGCGTCCATGACCGGAACCGTCGGCCACAAGCCCACGCACGACCGCTGGTCGGTGGCAGGGGTCGTGCCCCTGAGCACGACGCTCGACAGCGTCGGCGCGCTGACGCGCACCGCGGAGGACAACGCCTACTTCTTCGGCGCGGTCGACCCCGCATGGGGCGACGCAAACGCACTGCTGCGACACCTCTCCACGTTGGGACCCGCTAGCCTCCGATTTGGCGTGCCAAGATGCGCCATCTGGAACGACTGCCAGACCGACATCACCAGTGCCTTGCAGCGCGCGCTCGATGACCTCGAAGCGCACGGATGGAATCGCGTTAGTGTAGACGGCGCGCTTCTCGATGAAGCCCAGAGACTGTACATGACGGGTGGCATCGCGGGCGCGGAGTGTCGGGCCTTCCTCGAACGTGACCTACCGGGCTGGTTGGAGATTCTCGACCCGTTGGTGGGTGCACGCCTCGCCGGCGCGCCCGGGCGCGACTCGGAGCGGTACGCCGACTCGGTCACCGAACGTGCCAGACTGATGGCGCGCGCCGAGAGGCTCTTCGAGGGCGCCGATCTGCTCGTGCTGCCTACTGCGATCATCACGCCCCCGTTCGTCTCGGATTTACAAGATCTCGATCGCTACGTGGAGACGAACACCGCGGCGCTCCGCCCCACGTGTCCGGCCAGCATGCTCGGCTTGTGCGCCGTCACGCTTCCGGTAGGGCTCGACGAGGCCGACATGCCAGTAGGATTGCAACTGGTTGCTCAAGCGGGTCACGACGAGATGCTGCTGGCGGCCGCGCTCGCGGTCGAACGAGCGCTCGGGACGGCCGAGCAGCAGCTCGGGCGTCCACCCTATCTTGCCGCCCTGTCTGGCCCAGGCTGACGCCCGTTTCCTAGCCCAAATTCGGCCTCTTGGGTATTCTTGTAGGCTCTAGCAGAAACGTCTGGGGACAGGGGAATACGCCCTTTGATGTCGACGACAAACTCCAATTCGAACGGGTGGGCCCTGATCCTAGGAGGCTCGAGCGGGTTCGGCCTCGCCACGGCGCACAAGCTCTCTCGTCACGGCTGCAACGTCTGCGTCGTACATCGCGACCGCAGGGGCGCGATGAAGCGCATAGAGCCTGAGTTCGAGGCGATGCGAGCGAGAGGCATCTCCCTGCTCACATACAACGCCGACGCGCTCGACGCGGACAAACGTGACGAAATCCTGGACGGCCTCTCAGAATCGCTCGGCGCCGCCGGGAAAGTACGTGTGCTGTTGCACTCCATCGCGTTCGGCAACCTCAAGCTGATCGCTCCGGAAGCAGATTCCAACAACGACGCCCGGGAGCGTTTGGCCGCGGCGATGGACGTCGATGCCCCGCAGCTCGCGGAAACCGTCGACGGACTCTTCGAGCAGCAGGTGTACGGCCTGCAAGGCATCAGCACCGCACCGGAGTACTCCGCCGACGCGTTCATCGAAGAGGAGGACCTAGCGCGCACCATCCATTCGATGGGCACGAGCCTGCTCGGGTGGACTCAGCGGCTTCGCGAACGCGGCATGTTCGCCGACGACGCGCGCGTGTTCGGACTCACCAGCGAGGGCAACACCGTTGCGTGGAAAGGGTATGCGGCGGTTGCCGCCGCCAAGGTCGCGCTCGAATCCGTGTCCCGATCCATCGCAGTAGAAATGGCGCACTTCGGGATACGGTCGAACATCATCCAGGCAGGAGTCACTGATACGCCTGCGCTGCGCATGATCCCCGGAAGCGGGCATCTGAAAGCACAGGCGGTGACGCGAAACCCCTTCGGCCGACTCACCACACCCGAGGACGTCGCCAACGTGATCTATCTCCTATCGCAGCCGGAAGCCGCGTGGATCAACGGCGAGATCATTCGCGTAGACGGCGGCGAAGCGATTTCGGGGCTGTCGCGATGAGCATGTACTTGCACGGGCTCGGGCACTTCCATCCCGAGAACCAGATCACGAACGACTTCCTCACCAATCTGGACATCGGCACCGACTCCCGGTGGATCGATGAGCGCGTCGGCATTCAGTCACGGCGCACCGTGATGTCGCTCGACTATATCAAGGAGACGCTGAACCGGGACTTCACGCAGGCCGCTGAGGCGTCGGACTACACGCACGCCGAGACCGGAAAGTTCGCCGGAGAGATGGCACTCCGGCGTGCCGGGCTCCAGGCGAGCGACATTGGCATGGTCATCGCGGGAAGCTGCAATCCCGACTCCATGTCTCCTGCCGACGCCTGCATGATAGCTGCACAACTCGGCATTGAAGCACCATCGTTCGACATCAACTCGGCGTGCACGAGCTTCCACGTCGCGCTCTACATGCTCGCGATGATGAGGCCCGAAGCGGTGCCAGAGTTCGTGCTGGTGGTGACGCCGGAGACGGTTACGTGCTCGGTCGACTACTCGGACCGAGCGGGGGCAGTACTCTGGGGAGACGGCACAGTAGCGGCCGTCGTCTCGACCAAGGTACCTTCCCGCATCGAGATCCTCGGCAACTCGATCGACGGCAGCCCGGCCGGTTGGGACAAGGTCACCATCGGGTCCAACGAGCACTTCCGCCAGGACGGCCGGACCGTCCAGATGTTCGCGATCAAGAAGACGATACGCGTGCTCAAGAAGCTGCAGCAGGAGTTTGCAGACCCCGACCGGCGCCTGCATTTCGTGGGGCACCAGGCGAACTTGAGGATGCTCGACGCGGTATGTCAGCGCTGCGAGATCCCCGAGGAGCTCCACCACAGCAGCGTCGTGGACTTCGGCAATACGGGCGCGGCAGGTGCACCGGGCGTGGTCTCGATGCGTTGGGACGAGTGGCAACCAGGCGACGACGTGGCTTTGGTTGGCGTCGGTTCAGGCCTCACCTGGTCAGGGCACGTCTACCGGTTCGGGAAGGTTTAGGAGGGTGATCGGAAAGGGGGGTGGGCCGCGCGACCCGCGCCTCGGCGCGGGTGCCCCGCGCTTGCGCGCGTTCAGACAAGGAACGACGAGGAGTCGTAGCGGAGCGGGCACCGCCGCCGAAGGTGGTGGTCCGACGAGGAGAGACGATGGATCAACCACGCAACCGCCATGTGCCCAACACCGAGATGAAATGGACAGACGAGTGAGTGGGTTGGGGTGGCACGGCCCCATCTCCGTCGTTGGGGCTCCTAGCCGTAGTGACGGCTATGGCGTCATCGCCACGCCTAGGATCTGGAGCCGTGGCATCCCGGGTACCCGTGCTTCAGCACGGGTGGCGGCCCGCCCCCCTTTCCGATCACCCTTCTAATGACCTACGAGGAGTTTCTAGCGCGGCCACATCTCACGAAGGACGAGATTCTGGCCATGTCCTACGGGCGTCTGATCGAAGACGCACCCAAGGACTTCAAGACCCGCCTCCCCGCGCCACCCATGCTCATGGTCGACCGCGTGGTCGAGATGAGCGAGAACGGACGTAGGGGCCGTATCGTGGGCGAGAAGGACATCCGCTTGGACGAATGGTTCTTCCAGTGCCACTTCACCGCTGACCCGGTGCAGCCCGGCTGCCTCGGGGTCGACGCGGTATGGCAGCTCATCGGCCTCTACTGCTGCTGGCGGGGAGCCCTGGGAACGGGGCGCGCGCTCGGCTCGGGCGAGATAGAGTTTTTCGGGCAGATCCGCCCTCACGACAAGCTCGTGCGCTACGAGATCGATATCATCCGCTACCAGGCCCTGCCCAAGTCCGGGTCCGCGATCGCCATCGGAGACGCGCGCGTACTCGTGGACGGTGAAGAGATCTACACGATTAAGCGCGCCAAAGTCGGTGCCTTTCTCGATATCGACTATTCCGACTATCCGTACCCGAGCGAGCGATCGAAGGGCGGCAGGATGGAACCGGAATGAGCGAAGAATTTGACGGCGTGGTACTCACGCCCCGGGAAGTCTTCGAGCTGCTTCCCCAGAAGGAGCCCTTCCTCTTCGTGGACGAAGTCCTGGAAGTCTCGGACGAGCACATCGTCGCCTGCTTCACCTTCCGAGAGGATCACGATTTCTATCGCGGCCATTTTCCCGGACGCCCGGTGACGCCCGGCGTGATTCTGCTCGAGAGTCTCGCTCAGGTCGGGGTTGTCGGCCTCGGCCTGTACCTGATCGCGCGCGCTCAGGGCCGCGACGCGGTACTCGACGCCTTGGCGCTCTTCGCCGACGCCAACGTCGAGTTCACGGGCCTCGTGAGTCCGGGTGACCGCGTGACCATCCGCGCCAACAAGGTGTTCTTCCGGCGGGGTAAGGTTCGGTCTGAAGCCGAAATGACGCTCGACGACGGCACCGTTGTCTGCTCAGGAACCATCTCCGGCATGGGAGTGCCCAGGCAGTGAATCGACGTGTGGTCATCACCGGCATGGGCGTGGTCGCCCCGAACGGCAATGGGCTCGAGGCCTACGAGGCCGCACTGCGCGCGGGCGTTTCCGGCATCCGTCACATTCCGCTCCTGCAGGAATTGAAATTCGGCTGCACGGTGGCGGGTGTGCCGCCAGACGCGGACGCGCTCGCGGGAACATACTTCGACGAAGACGACCTGCTCGCGATGAACTCCAACCAGCGCTTCGGTTGCATCGCGGCCGTGGACGCGTGGACCGATGCCGGCTTCGAGCGACCGGAGCACGGGGACGACCACGTGTACTGGGAGGCCGGCGCGGTGATCGGTACCGGCGTCGGCGGGCTGGACACCGCAGGCGAGAAGCTGGTGCCCATGACGGACGCCGGCAGGGTCCGCCGCATGGGTAGCACGATCGTCGAACAGATCATGGGCAGCGGTGTCTCGGCCAGGGTCTCGGGCATGCTCGCGCTGGGCAACCAGGTCACGTCTAACTCGAGCGCGTGCAGTACGGGCGCCGAGGCGATCGTAGGAGGGTACGAGCGCATCAAGAACGGGCTGGCCGACCGCATGCTGTGCGGAGGGAGCGAGGGATCCAGCCATTACATTTGGGCCGGTTTCGACGCGATGCGCGTGCTCGCCCGAAAGTTCAACGACGAGCCTGAGAAGGCTTCCCGACCACTCTCGGCCACCGCGGCCGGTTTCATTCCGGGCAGCGGCGCCGCAATCCTCCATCTTGAGAGCCTCGAGAATGCCGAACAACGCGGGGCGCGCATTTACGCCGAACTTCTCGGGGGCTCACTGAATTGCGGCGGACACCGGCAGGGCGGCAGCATGACGGCGCCGAACCAGACTAGTGTCCGACGCTGCATCCGAGAGGCTGTCGCGAACGCGGGCATCACCTCCGACGAAATCGACGCCATCAACGGCCACCTTACCGCGACCGTTGCGGACCCCCGCGAGGTCGCGTCCTGGGCGGCAGCTCTGGAGTGTACGCCGGAGACGCTGCCGCTCATCACGTCTACGAAATCCATGATCGGGCACGGGCTGGGCGCCGCCGGAGCGATGGAATCAGTGGCGTGCCTTCTCATGTTGCAGGGTGGCTTCGTGCACCCGTCGATCAACTGCGAGGACGTGCACGCTGAGATCGAGCCGTATGCCGCTTCGATCCCACAACAGGTCGTGGAAATGCCCGAGTTGCGCACGATCATCAAGGCCGGCTTCGGCTTCGGCGACGTGAACGTCTGCGTGGTCTTCCGCAAATGGTCCGATTAGCCTTAGTCTTTACGACCCCATATTGAACTCATAGGAGCCACCACGCCCATGGATCAGAGTGAGATCCGAGCCAAGATCGTTGAAATCATCCGTGTCTATGCCAAAGACAAGGATGCCTTGGCGTCGGCGACCGACGATACCAACATCCTTCAGGACCTGAAGGTGAACTCGGCGCGGCTGGTAGATGTCATCCTCGACTTCGAGGACGCCTTCGACATCGAGGTGGAAGACGAGGACGCCGACAACGTGAACACCATCGGAGACGCCGTCTCCCTCATCGCGGCCAAGATCTAGTCCTCGATATGAGTCTGCCTGCTGCCACGCGCTTCAACCTCTTCGTGCAACGCGAAGTCGGGAGGTTGTGGTTGGTTGTTTGGGTGCCGACGGCCATCTTCGTGCTCAGCGTCATCATGCGGTATCGCATCAGGAACGTCAGGGACCTGCGGCGCCGGTTTCGTAGGCTCGTCAGGGAGACCGACAAGCCGATCCTGATCTGCCCCAACCATCTCACCATGGTCGATTCGGCTCTGGTGACGTGGGCGCTCGGTGGGCCGTGGTGGTTGGTGTTCCACTATCGCTGGGTTCCGTGGAACCTGCCGGAGTACCAGAACTTCGCTTCGGTGTGGCTCAGCCGAATCGCCGCATGGGCAACCAAGTGCATCCCGATCGTACGCGGAGGGGAGCGAGAACAGGTCTCGAAGGTGCTCAAGCGTATCCAGCACGTGGTTTCGCGCGGCGACACTGCGATCATTTTCGCGGAAGGCGGCCGCAGTCGGACTGGGCGCATCCAGATGGAAACGATCGCGCACGGGATGGGCAGAATCGTGAACTCCATCCCCGACTGTCACGCGCTATGCGTGTATCTACGCGGCGACCGGCAGGACAGGTGGTCCACCGTGCCGAAGAGGGGCGACTCGTTCTACGTGGACTTCGAAGTGTTCCGGCCTGAGTCCGAGAACTCCGGCATGCGTCGCTCGCGTGACTTCGCCGTGCAGATCGCGGACCGCTTGGTCCAGCTCGAGGACAAGTATTTCGCGCTACAGCAGGCGACGGCCTAGACGGGCGTTGGGGCGGCACGCGTGATGTGGCCATGCAAGGTCTTCGACTTCAGTTGGGAAGACTGGTTCTTCGCAATCGAGTCGTCCCTCACGCCACCTCGGCGCCAGACGGTGAAGCGCCGGGTCGAGCGGCTCTGGTCCGAAGAAGGAGACGCGATCGCCTGCCTCACGGTCCGCTCCGCATTCGACCTCTTCCTACGATCGATGCAGTGGGACCCCGGCGACGAGGTGATCTTCTCCGCGGTCACGGTGCCCGACATGCCGGTGGTGGCCCGCCACCATGGCCTGCGGACTGTGCCGCTGGACATCGACCCGATCACCACCGCGTGGGACGTCGCTGAGCTCGAGCAGCTGATCGGTCCGCGTACGCGGGCCGTCGTGCTCACTCATCTGTTCGGCGCCCGATTGGACGTCGCACCCGCGATCGAGGTCGCCCGGCGCCGCGGGATCATGGTGATTGAGGACTGCGCAGAGGCATACGCAGGCCCGCAATGGAGGGGACAACCCGAGGCCGACCTCAACCTCTTTTCTTTCGGCCCGTTGAAGACTGCCACCGCAATCGGGGGAGGCCTCGCGCGCGTGAGGGATGCCGGGCTAAGAGAGCGCATGCGCTCGATATTGGACCGTGATCCGGTGCAACCCACCCGCGAATATCTGGGCCGGCTGGTGACGTATGGCGTGCTCAAGGCTTCGTGCAATCGTCACTTGTTCGGCATGTTCATTACTGTGCTAGACGCGCTTCGCGTTGACCATGGACAGCTCATCCACCAGCGCACCCGCAGCGTGAAGGACGAGGATCTGCTCGTGAGTATCCGTCGCCAGCCGTGCTCGGCATTGCTGGCAATGCTCGAGCGACGGCTCCATGAGGGTGACGCGCCAATCACGAGACGAACCGACTTGGGCCGCAAGCTCTTTGCGGCGCTGGGACCGGACGTCGACCTGCCGACTCGCGACGCCGAGCTCCACAGCTATTGGTTGTTGCCGGTCCTCGCGTCCGACCCCGACGCGCTGGTCCGAGAACTTCGCAGCGAGGGTTTTTACCCGATGTCGGGCCGCCTCGATGTAGTCACAGACAGAGAGGACGCGGACAGCGCGCCCCTAGGCGCGACGAGGCTCGTCAGCGAGAGTGTGTATCTCGCTTTCGATCCTGAGATGCCCGCGCACGAGCTACAGCGCCAGGGCGAGATCGTGACGGCTGCCGCGAGCATGGCGGCCGTCCCAGTATAGCCTACCGAGACGTACGCCCACCCGTGGAGAGATCGATGTTCCTAACACGCCGCACGTTGTGGTTCGCACTGGTCCTGGTGGGGATTCCCGGTCCGACGAGCGCACAGGAAACCGAGCCGATCGTGGACCCCGCGGTCTTCCAGGAGATGCAGTGGCGTTCGATCGGTCCGTTCCGCGGTGGTCGTTCCGTGGCGTCAGCGGGCGTTCCTTCAGACCCGCGCACGTACTACATGGGCACAGTGGGCGGTGGCGTGTGGAAAACGACCGACGCGGGCATCACCTGGCTCAACGTTACCGACGGCCAGCTCGCGACCTCCTCGGTCGGTGCAATCGCGGTGGCAGAGTCGGACCCGAATGTCGTCTACGTCGGCATGGGTGAGCACGCGATCCGTGGGGTCATGACGTCCCACGGTGACGGGGTCTACCGTTCGACCGATGCGGGCCGAACCTGGACGCACATAGGGCTCGATCGCACGAGAGCGATCTCACGTATCCGGGTGCATCCTACCAACCCCGACCTCGTGTACGTCGCCGCGCAAGGCGCGCCGTACGGCGCGAACGAGGAGCGCGGCATCTACCGCTCGGAAGACGGCGGCGACACGTGGGAAAAGGTCCTCTACGTCGACGAAAACTCGGGCGCGTCCGACCTCTCCATGGACATGAGCAATCCGCGCATCCTGTACGCTGCATTCTGGCAGCACCGGCGCCTGCCTTGGCAGGTCCAAAGCGGCGGACCCGGGAGCGGTCTATGGAAATCCACCGACGGCGGGGATACGTGGAGCCGCCTCGAGAACGGCCTGCCCGACCTGATCGGCAAGACGTCGATCGACGTCTCACGAGCGAACCCCGACCGGGTCTTCGCGATCGTCGAGGCCGATCCCGGCGGGGGGGTCTTCCGCTCCGACGACCGAGGCGAGTCGTGGCAGCTGGTCAGCGACAACTGGTCGGCGCGCGCACGCGCCTGGTATTACATGGAGATCTTCGCCGATCCGTTGGATGAAGAGACGGTCTACGTGCTCAACGCCCCAATGATGCGGTCGATCGATGGGGGGCGGAACTTCACCGTGGTGGGGGTGCCGCACGGAGATACGCACGATCTGTGGATCAACCCGCACGACAGCGAGACGATGATCAACGCCAACGACGGCGGCGCCAACGTCTCCTTCAACGGCGGAGACTCCTGGTCCACGCAACGGAATCAACCAACCGCGCAGTTCTATCGCGTCAACGTGGACAATCGCTTCCCGTACTTCGTCTACGGCGGCCAGCAGGACAACAGCTCGGTGGCCATCGCGAGCATGGGCAACGGCGGCATCACCTGGAAGGACTGGTACCCGGTGGGCGGGTGCGAGAGCGCCTACACGGCTTTCGACCCCGACGACCCGCGCTTCGTCTACGCGGGATGCTACATGGGCATCATCAGTGAATACGACCATCGAACCGCTGGTTCGAGGGACGTAGGCGTGTATCCGGTCATGCCCGCGGCGCTGCAGAGCCGCGAGATGAGATACCGGTACAACTGGAACGCCCCCATCGTCGCCTCACCGCACGACTACCGAGCGATCTACCACGCGTCGAACCACCTCGTGCGCACGCGCGACCGCGGCATGACTTGGCAGGAGATCAGCCCCGACCTGACGCGCGACGAGGACGACAAGCAGGGCTACGGCGGCGGTCCGATAACGGGCGAGGGCGCCGGAGGTGAGATCTACGGGACGATCTACTACATGATCGAGTCCGAGCACGAGCGCGGCACCATTTGGACGGGCAGCGACGACGGGCTGATCCACCTCACCCGCGACGACGGCGCCACCTGGAACGACGTGACCCCGGACGGGCTCGAGGAGGGCCAAATCAACGCCATCGAGGTCTCGCCGCACGATCCGGCGACCGCCTACGTCGCGTATACGCGCTACAAGTTCAACGACTTCAGCCCGCACGTGCTCATCACCAACGACTATGGACAGAGCTGGCACGACCGCACCAACGGCATCGCGGACGAAGATTGGGTGAAGGTGGTTCGAGAGGACCCCGTGAGGCCCGGCCTGTTGTACCTAGGCACCGAGACGGGAATCTACGTGTCCTGGGATGCCGGCGAGCACTGGCAGTCTCTGCGACTCAACCTGCCCAATGCACCTATCAACGACCTCATCATTCAGCGTCGCGAAAACGACCTCGTGGCGGCGACGTCCGGCCGGAGCTTCTGGATTCTGGACGACCTTACGCCCTTGCAGACCGCGCAGGACTTCGAGGCTGATGCGACCCACTTGGTGCCGCCGCGCCACGCCTATCGCTGGGCAGGCGGTGGCTTCGGCGGCTCCGCGAGCAACGTCGGGCGGAATCCGCCCAACGGCGCGGTTCTGAACTTCCACCTGGCTGAAGAGCCCGCGGAAGGTGACACCGTCGCTATCGAGATCCTCAGCACGGCGGGCGACCTGATTCGAACGTTCTCGACACATCCCGACGATGAGCTGAGCCCGCGGGCGGAGCCCCTGTCACTGAGCGCCGGACACAACCGCGTCGTATGGAATCTCCGACACGAGCAGATTCCGAACATCCCCGGTGCGTACGTTTTCGGATCACTCGCCGGCAGGCGCGTCGTACCAGGTACGTACCAGGTCCGGCTCACATCGGGCGACGTCACCATGACCCAGCGGCTCGAGGTGCGCATGGACCCACGCGTGGACACCGACCTGGCCGAGTTCGTCGAGCAGGACGAGTTCGTCGCGCAGGTCGCCGCCGAGCTGACCGAGATCCACCGCTCCGCCATGGACGTGGACGACGTGGAGCAGCAGATCGAAACGCTGGTCGGTCGCGTTGAAGGCCGGGAAGGCGCCGACGTGGTCGGGGAAGCGGCAGACGAACTCACCGCCGCGTTGGAGACCGTCGCGGACTCGCTCTACCAGGCCCGCGTGGTAGACGGCCAGACGGTGATCAACTTTCCAGCTCGCCTAAAATTCCAATACATCGTGTTGCACGGGAACGCCGAGAGAGCGGAGGCGGGTGTGACGCGAGGCTCGCAAGACGTGCTCGGGGACTTGCGTGTACGGTGGACTCAGCACCGCTCGACCGTGCGGGATCTGCTCGGGCCGCGGCTCGACGCGTTCAACGACCTGCTGGAGCAGTACGGACTCGGAGCGATCATCGCACCGCCCGAGCGCCGCAGGACGATCAGTTGAGGGGCACGTAGACGAGGGGCCGAGACTGTGACCGCTGAAGAAGTCGAACGGTACGAGAAGATCGGTCGCGGCCTCGGAGAGCTCGTCCCCATCGCATGGCAGAAACGAGCCTTCGATATCGCGTTCTCGTTGCTGCTCTTGGTCATCCTGTCGCCGATCATCCTGCTCATTCTTGCCGGGATCGCGGTGGACGGGCTGCTCGTCCCAGGGCACCGGGGCCCCTTCTTTCTGACGGAGGACCGGGGCACCGAGGGCGACATCTTCCACCTCCCCAAGTTCCGGGTCATTCGCATGGATGCGTTCAGGAGAATCCGGAAAACGCAGAAGTACCAACACATCAAGCCCATCGAATCCGACCCGGCGAACGTCACGAGAGCTGGCGCCCTGCTGAAGAAGTTCTATCTCGATGAGTGGCCGCAGCTCTTCTCGATTCTGAAAGGAGACATGAGCTTCGTCGGCCCACGCCCATGGCCACTCAAGGGGTATTAGGAGGAGCTCGAGAAAGGGATCTTCAGAAAGCAACTGATACGCCCAGGGCTCACGGGGCTCGTGCAAGCCAACAAGGGTGTCAAAGACGGCCCCAACGAGTGGGCCCTGGATTTCGCGTACATCGGCTACATGCACGCCGAGTCGAGCGGATGGGCGAAGCTCGCCTTCGACCTGCGGGTTCTGAAGCGCTCGGCAGGGACGGTGTTTCAGGGGAAGGGGCTGTAGTCAGCCCACTACCGCGTCGGGCTACGACATGGTGCTACCGAATTCGCTCCCGGATCAGGTCCGCCGTACGTGCCGCGCGCGCCTCGGAGATCTCACGACCCAGCATGAGAGAGCGCTCCAGGTCCTCGAGCGAGAAGCCGTCGATGATCGCCTGGCCCGTCTCCGTTCGTTCGGCCCACCGCACGGAAGCCGGATCGGAGAGCATCATGTTCAGCGTGATCTTCGGGTTGTCGTGCAGCCCGTCGCCGGGCACGTCCGCGAGTAAGCCCTTCTCTCGCATGATGTCCCGTGAGCCTTCGGGCGCTCGGTAGTACTCGGGGATGTGGATCGCCTTGGCTTCACCGGCCCACTGGGCGGTCAGCGCCTCCGCAACGTTGTCCATGCCGGAGCGGTTGCCCCCCGAGTCGCCGATGAAGATGACGTTCTCGAAGCCGTGCACCTCGAGGCTGCGCCCGATGTCGGTGAGCAGAGCCTCGAAGGTCTCCTGACGGAGGCTGATCGTGCCGGGGCTACGCATGTGGCCGCTCGGCGGCTCGATCTGACCCTCCGGGACCCACTTCACGATCGGGGCGCACAGCGCGTCGCCTAGGTTGCGCGCGATCGCCTCGCAGTTGGCATCGAGAACGTAATTATGCTTGCCGGTCACGAGCCACGGTCCGTTCGGCTCCATGCCGCCGGTCGCGATGATCGCCGTGGTCTTTCCGGCGGCCAGCGCGTCCCGCACGTCCATCCAAGTCATCTCCCCGAGCCACACCGTGTTGGCTTCTGGCAGCGGGTTCGGCGTGTCCGAACAGTTGTACTCGTTCTGACGGCAGTCCCCACCACCCATCGTGCGCGGGTCGGGCACCGGGCGCTGACCGCGACCGCCCCGACCACCCGATGCGCCGCGGCCGCCGCCACCCGCCCGCTGAGGACGGACGGGCGGGGGCAGTGTACCGCCGTTCTCCATCGCGGCGTTGATAGCGTTCACCGTGTGGTCCGCGCGAAACGCGACGATCGCGCGCGCGAGCTCGAGGTTCTTTACCCGGTCTTTGATGGAAACGGCGTTGATCGTGGCGAGACCAGCCTCGACACGCTCGGCCCAGCGGATCGAGCTCGGGTCGTCCATGAACATGTTGAGCGCGATGATCGGGTCGTCGTGCAGGTTGTCCGATTCACCCCGAATCACGCCGTGCTCGTCCTCCATGTACCCCGTCACGCTCGCGTAGTCGTAGTACTCCTGGACGTGGGCCACGACCGGACTGCCACCCCACCGCTCCGTGAGCCGGTTCGCCACCGCGCGTTGGCCGCCTTGATTCCCGCCGGAGTCGCCGAAGAAAATGATCTTTTCGAAGCCGTGCATCTTGAAAGAGTGCGCGACATCCGTGAGCACGGCTTCGAAGGTCTCCTGGCGAGCGCTGATCGTGCCCGGACTCCTCATGTGTCCGCTCGGGGGATCGATATTCCCCTCCGGCACGAACGGGATGATCGGAGCGCACAGCGCGTCGCCGAGCTGGCGCGCGATCGCCTCACAGTTCGCGTGCAGCACGTAATTGTGCTTGCCCGTCACGAGCCAGGGGCCGTTCGGCTCCATGCCGCCCGTCGGGATGAGGACCGTTGTCATGCCCGAGGCCAACGCGTCGCGCACGTCCATCCACGTCATCTCCTCCACCCAAACCGTCGTTGCGGTGGGCAGCGGATTCGGCGTATCGGCGCAGTTGTAGACGTTGTTTTCACAGCGCCCGCCGCCCAAGTCCCGGGGGTCGGGAGCCGGCCGTTGCTGCGCTAAGGCTGGCGTGCTCAGCACGAGCGCGAGGGCGAGGGTCAGGACAGTTTTCATAGTCGTCTCCGGCAGGTCAGTCTCTGACGCTCCAGACAGGTTAGGGTACGAGAATGTTGAGGCCTTGGCTCATGTTCCCTCAAGGTGGCTAGGGGGAGATCACGACGAAACCGGCCTTAGCAAAGTGCTGGTCGCGCGAGGACGTTGCGGGGACGCGTGTCTGCCCCCAGCCTGTGGGGCATCTGCTCGACCAACCCATGTGGAGAGATCGATGCCCCGCATTTGCGTACGTATCAGTCTGGCCGTCCTGACCGCCCTCGCCGCGCTCGCAGCGACGCCCCAACAGAGCGCCGACCACGCCTTGCTCGGCTTCACCGCCGAGAGCACACGGGCACAGCGCGATCTCGAGGCTCGCTTCGACGCACAGCTCGACGCCGACAACCTCCGCAACTGGATGCGCCACCTCAGCCGCCATCCAACGCACGTGGGGTCGCCCGGCGCCAAGGCCAACGCCGAGTGGATCGCCGAGCAATTCCGGTCCTGGGGCTTCGATACGCGCATCGACGAGTACCAAGTCCTGTTCCCCACGCCGCGCGAGCGCATGGTCGAACTGGTCGCCCCCACGCGCTACACGCTTAGGCTGGGGGAGCCCGTGCTGGCAGAGGACGCCACCTCGGGAGTCACCCAAGATCGGCTGCCCACCTACAACGCTTATTCAGCGGATGGTGACGTGGAGGCGGAAGTGGTCTACGTGAACTACGGGATTCCCGCCGACTACGAGGAGCTGGAGCGACACGGGGTGGACGTCCGCGGCAAGATCGTACTCGCGCGCTACGGCGGGTCGTGGCGTGGCATCAAGCCCAAGGTGGCCGCTGACCGTGGCGCCATCGCCACGCTCATCTACTCCGACCCCAGGGATGACGGATACTTCCAAGGCGATGTATATCCGGAGGGTCCCTATCGCATGGAACATGGCGCCCAACGAGGATCCGTCCAGGACATGCCCCAATACCCCGGGGACCCCCTGACGCCCGGCGTAGGCGCTACGGCCAATGCGGAGCGCTACACGGTAGAGGAGTCGCCGACGATCATGAAGATCCCGGTGCTCCCCATCTCCTATGGCGACGCACTGCCGATACTAGAGGCCCTGGGAGGACCGGTCGCCCCAACTTCGTGGCGGGGGGCGCTGCCCCTCACCTATCACCTTGGCCCGGGTCCCGCACGGGTCCACATGAGAGTGGCGTTCAACTGGGATCTGACGCCCGCGTACGATGTCATCGCGGTCCTACGAGGATCAGAGTACCCCGACGAGTGGGTCATTCGCGGTAACCACTTCGACGGATGGGCGTTTGGCGCAGGAGATCCCTTGAGCGGGATGGTCGCGCTGCTGGAAGAAGCCCGCGTGGTCGGAGAGATGGCTCAGACAGGTTGGCGACCAAAGCGGACGATCGTGTACACAGGCTGGGACGCCGAGGAGCCCGGACTGCTGGGGTCGACCGAATGGGCCGAGCACCACGGCGCGGAGCTGCAGGAGAAGGCGATCGCCTACATCAACTCCGACGGCAACGGCCGAGGCTTCATGGGCGTGGGTGGATCCCACACCCTCGAGCGCTTCGTCAACCAAATCAGCCCCGACGTCGAAGATCCGCAGACCGGGGTCACCGTCCGCGAACGTCTGAAGGCTCGGCTTGCCGTGGGCGGAAACCGCGAGGCCGCAAGCCGGACCGACCTGCCCATCTCGCCGCTCGGCTCCGGGTCGGACTACACTCCATTTCTGCAGCACCTGGGCATTCCATCGCTCAATATCGGGTACGGTGGGGAGAACGGAGGCGGTTCCTACCACTCCATCTTCGACTCGTTCGACTACTACGTGCGCTTCGGCGATCCCACGTTCGAATACGGGGTAGCGCTGGCCAAGACCGCGGGGCGCGCCACGCTGCGCTTGGCTAACGCGGATGTGTTGCCTCTGCGCTTCGGCAACTTCGCGGACAACGTGCGCACCTATCTCCAGGAGGTGGAGCAGCTGGCCGAGACCATGCGAGACGACACCGAGCACCACAACCTTCTGGTCGACCAGAATGCCTTCGCGTTAGCCGCAGATCCGAAGCAGACGTACGTGGTGCCGGAGAAAAAGGAAACGGTGCCGTACCTGAACTTCGCCCCGCTCCACAACGCCGTGGCTCGGCTCGAAGGCGCCGCCGCGCGATACGACTCCCACTTGGCGTCGGCTATGGCGAAAGGTGGTTTGGACGCGGACGCGAACTCCAGACTCAATGCACTTCTGCAAGGAATGGAGCAACGCATGACGCGCGCCGAGGGTCTACCGCGGCGCCCCTGGTTCCGCCACATGATCTACGCGCCGGGCTTCTGGACCGGGTACGGCGTGAAGACGCTCCCCGGCGTCCGTGAAGGAATCGAGGAACGCGAGTGGGAGGAGGTGCGCCTCTTCGTAGGGGAGATCGCCGCCGCGTTGGATCGCGTGAGCGACGGACTCGAGGAGGCGGTAGGGATACTCGATTAGGGGGCTAGCTATGGCGTGGGCTCGCGGGTGGAGCTCAAACCTCTGCGACCTCGACCCCCGTGTGTTCACGGACGGCGCGCGCGAGGCGTTCATCGGTCGTGTAGAGTGGCGCCTCGAAGGCCTCTGCTACGGCCACATACGCGGCGTTATATGCTGAAAAGTTGTCGCGCATCTCGAAAATGCGCTCGAGAAACGGGTGGTGGTTGAGGCGCTCGATCGGGAGTTCCATGTAGTCACGAATCGCCTCTCGTGCCCGGCCGGTATCCGCTTGCCGACGGCGGACGACACTGCGAAGGGCCGAAACAACCTCTATATCACAGACATAGGGTACGAGAATCTCGCAGCCCTCGTCCTCTACCATCTCCAAGACCAGCGGGTGCGTACGTGGGTCCAAGACGAATCCCACGATAGCCGAGGCATCGACGATGACCGACCGTATCATCGCGGGCTCACGTAACGGCCTTCCCGGATGAGGTCTGCGATCGGCACATCAAGCTTGACGGGCTCCCGCTCCATGATTCGCCGCACGATTTCCGTGCGCGGCGGCCGACTGACCTCTCGTTCCAGAATATCCTGGACGTAGGCCGTCAGGCTCTGACCGCGTAGTTCCGCCCTGCGCACCAACTCACGGTGGAGCGACTCCGGCACGTTTCTAACCTGGATCATTACAGACATGCTCGAGGATGGCACATGTGCAACGCATGTGCAACCGCCCGGCGAGCTCTAGGCGTCCCACGGCAGCCGCGACTCATCATCATCCTCGCTACCGCGGTCGTCGCCATCGTCATCGAGCATGCGATGGATTTCGTCGCTGAAGAGAATTCGGTTGATGGCCTCATCTACGGCCTCCCAATCGCTCTCGATATCGACGACCTCCTTCAGGCGCTCGAGCTTGTACTCCTGGATTATCACCCTTCTCCACAGAACGGCCACGGCGCCTCCTCTACGCTCCTGGCATCAGTGACAGCGACGCAGTCACTGAGGAAACATGCGCCGTCAAGTGGGGCCAACCGATGGCCGAATGAGCCTACCTCCCCCCCACCCTCCCTCCGGGGGTCCAAGGCGCTCCCGCATCTGCCAGCGCTTCTTCCAGCGGCATCAGGCGGTCATCGACGAGGGCGCCGAGCTCCCGCTCGAGCACCGCAAAGTCACGCTGCGCGATCTCGACGTTCATCCGTTGGGTCGCGGTTGGATTCTGGCGCGTGGACCAATGCCCTCCGATCACCGATCCGACTCGGTTGGAGATCGTAGGTATACTCGACTCGTTGAGCGATCCGCGGATCGGGTCGCCCTGGAGCCGGAGCGACAGACCATCCAACGAGCGCCCGAGCTCGTCCATGCGCGCGAACATCGCCGGATCCGCGCGTGGGGTCCGCACCAGCGCGGCCCGCATGTAGCGCAGGCGGTTCCGTACGCGGCCAATCTCCCCGCCTGCGCCACTCACGCGACGCGATAGCTCGCTGGTCTGGTATTGGAAGTCCGCCACGGCGACGAAGTCGGTGCCCGGGGGTGCGCTCGGAACGGGCTTCACCTCGAAGCTCTGCGCGCCACCGATCTGCTCAACGCCATCGGCCGAAACCAGGACCATCTGGACCGAATAGGTGCCCGGAGGCGCCAAGGGACCTACGGGGTCAGTCGCCCAAGGCGGCCGGAATCCAGGGGTGGAGAGGTTGATGGGATTCGGAGCCGGACGCCTGAGGTCCCAGGTCACACGGTGTAGGCCTTCTCGAGCGGGGCCTTCGACCCAGCGCACGGGATCGCCGGCCGCGTCGGATACCTGCAGCAGCACCCTGGCGCCGCTCTCCGCGGCCTCGGTACGGAGCACTTCGTAGCCTGGGAACGGCGCATCGCGGCCCTCCTCCCTGAGCTCGCTCTCGTTGGCTTCTCGTTGGTCGCTCGCGTTCTGCGGCGTATCCGCCAAGTAGTACGTGAACGTCGCCCCAAAGTCTGGATTTGGCGCCGCATAGGCCGTGCTGCCCAGCGTCGGCCGACCTTGAGCCTGGTTGGTCGCATAGGGCACGTACCACCAAGCATCGCGCACGGGCATGACGCCACCTTCGCCCTCGAGCGCGCCTGATGCGATCTCCCGCAGCGGACTGTAGTCGTCGAGAATGTAGAAGCCGCGTCCGAACGTGGCGCCGACCAGGTCGTCGTCGCGACGGTGCAGCTTCAAATCGCGGAACGCTATCGGCGGCGCCCCGCCCGTGAGCATGTGCCAATTCTCACCTCGATTCGGTGAAAAATAGATGCCGTATTCGGCTGCCAGAAATAGGAGATCCGGGCTCACATGATCCTGCTGCATGGCCCAGACGATCGTGCCATCCGGCAAGTCCCCGCGAATCGACGTCCAGCTCTCCCCGTTGTCCGTGCTCTCGAACACGTAGGGGCTGTAGTCGCCCAGCTTGTGCGCATCGGCGAGTGCGAAGACCGTGCCCGACGAATGCAGGTCCGCCTCCACCTTGTTGATGAACGAGCGCTCGGGCACGCCGGGAAGCGGCGTAGCGCGCGTCCACGAATGTCCACCGTCGGTGGAGGAATGGATCAGGCCATCGTCCGATCCCGTGTAGAGCAGACCCTCGGTGATGGGCGACTCCGATATCGTCGTTAACGTGGCGTACTGCGACATGGCGCCGTTGTCGTGCATCGCGTCCAGCTCCCAGACGCGGCCCATATAAGGCAACTCGTATCGATTGGTATTGGTGGTTAGGTCACCGCTGACAGCGGTCCACGAGTCTCCGCGATCGGGGCTGCGCCAGAGTCGCTGCGAAGCGAAGTACAGCCGGTCGGAGTCGTGCGGGCTGATCATGATCGGCGAGTCCCAATTCCAACGCTCGGGCGGATCGCCAGGGGCTGGTTGCGGCTGAATCCGAATCGATTCCTGACTTCTGCGATCGGTCCGGTACAGATTCCCTTGCTGGGTCATGAGATAGAGGATGTTGGCATCCGTCGGATCAATTTGGACGCCGTACCCGTCGGCGCCCATGGGGAAGTGCCAATCGGAGTTGCGCACGCCCTCGGTGTTCATCGTGCGCGCGGGACCCCAGAGCGTACCCAAGTCCTGGGCGCCACCGAGTAGCTCGTAGAACGGCTCCGTGTTGGAGATCGCGACCTTGTAGAACTGCGAGATCGGCAGGTTGGGAAAGTGGCGCCATGTCGTGCCGCGATCGAAGGTCTCGTAGAGCCCCGCGTCGGTACCCGAGAGCATGTGCTGCGTGTTGTCGGGATCGATCCAGAGCGCGTGGTTGTCCGAGTGCTTCTCGCGACCGGTGCCCAAGTTGTCGAAGCTCGCCCCGCCGTCACGCGTGATTTGGTAGAACACGTCCATCTGGATCACGAGATCGGGCTCGGTCGGCGACGCCTCGATCTCCTGATAATAGTGAGGCCCCGTGCCTCCCGAGATGTAGCTGTTACGGCGCTGCCAACTCTCTGCTTTGTCCATCGAGCGGTAGAAGCCGCGCTCGTCAGAGTCGGCTTCGATGGTGGCATAGACGAGGTCCGGATCAGCTGCTGTGACCGCGAGGCCGATCTTGCCCATATCCCCCTTTGGGAGGCCCGTCGTGACCTCTCGCCACGTATTTCCACGATCTGTCGACTTGTAGATCCCGGAGCGCTCCCCCCCGGACATCAGGCCCCAGACGTGCCTGCGTCGCTGGTATGCGGCGGCATACACGACGTCCGGATCGCTCGGGTCGAACTCGAGATCCGTGACGCCGGTGTTCTCGTCGATGTCGAGCACATGGCGCCAGGTCGCGCCGCCGTCGCTCGTCTTGTAGACGCCGCGTTCGCCGCCCGAGGCCCACAACGGCCCCTCGGCCGCGACCAACACCGAACTCCCGTCGTCCGGGCGGATGAGGATCTTGCCGATGTGCTCCGAGGACTCGAGGCCAACGTTCTGCCAAGTCGCGCCACCATCTCTGCTCCGGTAAACGCCGGATCCCCAGCCCACGTGGCGACCACTGACGTTCTCGCCCGTGCCGACCCAGATCACCTCGGTGTTGGTGGGGTCGATCGCGACGGTGCCGATCGAGTAGCTCGGCTGATCATCGAAGACGGGGGTCCAGGTCGTGCCTGCGTTTGTGGTCTTCCAGAGACCCCCTGAGCCAACGGCGACGTACCAGACCGACGAATTCGAGGGATCGACCTTGATGTCCGCAATGCGGCCGCCGGCTACTGCCGGGCCGACTTCGCGAAATTGAAGCGCGGAGAGGGCGCCTTTCAGCGCCTCAGTCTGCTGCGCGCTGGTGGACGCGGGCAGCAGGAGGGCGAAGGCGAAGAGAAGCAGGGGGCCCCAGCGGGGTGTGGGCTTGCACATGTCGACTGTCCGGTCGGGTGATGGCGCGCGGCTTGCCCCGCTCAGCTTGCGGGGTCTCGGCCCATGCGGCAAGGCGTTCGAGCCCCACGGGGGGCGCCGAGTGCCACTGGTTAAATCGAGCTACGCGACCGGCGCCACCCTTAGCCATTTCTGGGCCACCCTCGCCTTGTTGGGGCATCCCAGTCGCCCCGCTGCCGAGACGGCGGGAGCGCGGCTGGGCCGACCAGCGCTTCGCCGGGAACGAAAGCACGTTCGGAAGCGCTGAGGTCCGTCTCCGGATGTGGCGACCTCGGGTTGTGGTGCCTTTGGGCATCGGGGTGTTCGGCTTTGCCGACGCGGGACGTGTCTATGTTGACGGATCCTCCCCCGGTGGATGGCACACCAGCCTTGGTGGCGGTCTGTGGTTTCAACCGGTCCGTCAGCCCTACATCGTGCGCGCAGGTATCGGCATCAGCGACGAATCTACGAAGTTATTTGTGATGCTCGGGTTGCCGTACTAGAGAAGGCTGCTAGGCCGAGGGAGCTTCGAACACCACGGAATCGACCAGGCGCACTCCGTTCGCGAGCGTCTTGTGCACCGGGCAACGCTTCGCGACCTGCGTAAGCCGGGCGCGCTGCGCCTCGTCGAACGTCCCGCGAATCGTCACCTGCGATGTGATCTGATCGATCCACCCGTCAGCGTGCTCGTCGCCGTCTTCACCGTCTTCGGCATGCACGCGGTCGAAGTCGAGCCTCACGCCGACTTCAGGAAGCGTGATCCCCTTGTGGTTCGAATAGAGCCGAAGCGTGATCGCAATGCACGCGGCTAGGCTACCGAGCAGAATCTCGTACGGGGTCGGCCCCACGTCGGTCCCCCCGGCGCTGGGCGGCTCGTCGGAATGCCAAGTGAACTGCCGGGCCTGAAGGGTGACCTCGGTCCCTTCTGCAAGCACAGCGGATACGAACGCCATCGTTTCTCCCTCGTTGTGGGGATGAGCGTCTGGTCAGCTCACCCGACCGACGACTCAACCGGCTTGAGCGAATCCAGTATCCACGGCATCAGTTCCGATATGGTCGGGTGCACCAGCACTGACTTCGGGTAGCGCCTGCAGGGCAATCCGCTGTACATGAAGGCGGCCAGCATGTTGACGATCTCATCTCCACCCGGCCCCAGGATGGCGGCCCCGAGAATCAGATCGGTGTCGGCGTCGGCGTCGACGAGGAGCTTGGCAAACCCGAGTGTCTCGCCCATCTCCTTGGCGCATCCGATTTGCGACATCCGCCGCGTCGCCGTCAAGACGTTGAGCCCCTTCGCCACAGCCTCCTTCTCAGTCATTCCGACTCGACCGAGCGCAGGGTCGATGAAAAGGCCGTAGACCGGGAAACGGTCCGACAACTTCCTGG
>DQPL01000105.1 GCA_015664885.1 Gemmatimonadota bacterium | reverse complement strand
AGCGGCACACCCCACAGCCCTTCAGTCGACAAGAAGATGTGCTCGACGAGCCTTTTCACGCCGTAGCCGCGGTGCGCCAAGAAACCGGGCAGGTATGGTCCCGAAAACGCATATGCGAGCGACAGTAGACAGACGGCGACGAGTCCCCATCCGGTCGTGCGCCGCGCCAGCTCGAGTACCAGCAGGATCGCGATCGCGCCTGCGATGAGATCCATGCGGGTGGGAGTCCCCGACCGCGCCACCAACTCTTGGCTCTCGGACGCAAGATAGAGGCACACGGCCACCATCATCCCAGCGAGCAGCCAGTTGAGCCAGTTGACGCGCGGTGCCTCGAGCGCTCCGGCGCTGTCGGCCGCCTCGTCTTGCTCCTCCGCCTCCCCGTGCTCGGCTGGGTCCTCAGCGACTCGGTCCGCCTTTTGGCGCCGGATTTTTTGCTGCACCCCCACGCCCAGGAAGCCCAGAGTCGCCATGAGCGCCAAGTGGACCGGCCGTTGGATCAGCGCCGTAAACGGAGATATCCCGGCCGCATAGAGATGGAAAATCGCCGCGATGGTCGAAGCCACCGCGACGGTCCGGCCGATCATCTTACCTCGATCCGGCTTCAACCCGGCTGCCAACCCATCGTTTCTATAACGATCTCGTCTGGGAATGCATTGCCATTAGGGCACGAAGCTCGCGGAGATCAGAGCGAAGACCAACGTGATGCCGAGCGTGACTACCGCCGCACTGCCGAAGCTGCGTTTGGGGTCGATCGAGTGTGCCCCTTGCGCGATGATGAGAGCAGACCAGATCGATGTCGCGTCCATTGCCCGGAATACGTTGGACAGGTAGCCCTCCGGCAGGAAAAACAGGAGGTTGCCCAGATTGAGTGTCATCGTGACATCCTCCGTCATGACCTTGAGCGGCACCAGCGCGAGGCCAATGATCGCGGGCACGAACAGCGCGTGCGTCCCGACCGCAAGGTATTGGCGGTAGCGTCCTTCGTCTCCGAGCACGAACGAGAAGATCAGCCAGTAGACCCCTGCGAAGAAGAACGTGAAGAGGGTGATCGCTATCATCCCGATGATCGGCGTGGCGTAGCGCAAGACGTTCATGAACCACTCGGGCATCACGGGCGCCTCACGACCGGCCTCGAGCGCCGCCTGGCGCTGCGCCTCGATCATCATCTCGCGCGTCAGGTCCCAAGTCAGCGCGGTCTGCAGCGCGATGAGGAAAACGCCGACAAGCAGCGCGCCGACCCACGCCGGATTCTGCGCGATCGCCTTCATCACCTTACCGGGGCTTAGGAAGACGTCGAAGAGGCGTTTGGGCAGCGACGGAAGCTCGACCGCTTCGGCCTCTTCGGCCTCTAGCGCCGTGTCGGCCTGGTCAGTCTGACCGGCATCCTCGGTTTTATCAGGGGCGCCGCCGCTTTCGAACTCGTCCATTCTTGGCTTCTCCGTTCCGGTGATAGGCATCGTGCCTACGAAACTGGTGTGGAGAATATTCCCGGCCGGGGCCGGAGTTGCCAGGGCGGGGAGCGAATTGGACCCGAGGCTGAACCTCGCCGCGCTACGCTCTGGCGCGCAGCCGGTACCCCACGCCACGAACGGTTTCTATCAGATCAACCTCGCCGACGACGCTCAACTTGCTCCTGAGATGGGTGACCTGGACCGATAGCAACGAGCTCGAGGTCCCTGCGCTTGTGCCCCACAGTTGCTCGTTCAGGAAATCGCGAGACGCAATGCGACCATCGAGCAGCACCAATGCGGTCAGCAATTTGAATTCCACAGGCGTTCGGTCGATCTCCTGCCCAGCTCGACGCACCCTGTTGTTGATACGATCCACGTCGAGGTCGTCATACTGAAGCATGGCGTTGCCGGTCGGGGACCGACGGCGCGCGAGGGCGCGCAGCCACGCAAGCAATTCACCGCGCTTACACGGCTTCGTGACATAGTCATCGGCTCCGACGTTCAGACCTCGAATGACGCCGCTTTCGGCGCTACGCGCTGTGAGCATCAGGATCGGGGTTTGGTTCCCTTGCTCCCGGAGGCGCTCCGCTACCTCGAATCCCGTGATGTCCGGGAGGTTGAGGTCGAGCACGATCACATCGTGGTCTCCCGCGTCAGCCGCCGCTAACCCCCACGTACCGCTGCGAGCGACGTCGAAGTCGTGACCATGCTCAACGAGCGTATTGGCGATGAATGCCAAGACGAGTTCGTCGTCTTCGACGATAAGTACCTTCATGTCGCATTCCAGCCCATACAAGTCTTGAACGTCAACCGCTGCAAACGACAGGGTCGTGCTCAGTCGACTTACATTTACTAACACAACTTAGCGTTCGGTGCGGAGAACCGGGGGGGCCGTCACCCTTGGCCGCTCGTGGGGGAGCCTATATCCTCATTGACTCTAGGATCAGGGCGGGTCCCTGGACCACCGACACGACTAGATTATCGAGCGCCGCATGAGCTATCGGACCAACCCTGACCGAATTCTCGACAACATCGATCGAGCGCGGAACCGCGACGCCGAAAGCGTGCGCTTTCAAGTCGAGCGGCAGGCCATGGCGCGGGACCTCAATACCGACATTCCGGATCTCGACGCGACGAACACAGAGCGCCTGAAGAGAATCTTCGCCAGCCTGGAGCGTGCCTACACCAAGGCGGCTCAACGAACCGAGCTAGGCCGCCTCGCGTCCCGTTTCCAGGCCGTGGGGGACATCCATCATCACCACGCCCGCGGTGACGTCAGCATTTCGGTCCAGTATATGGATCACGAGCGTTTCGATGACGTCGGGGTGGCACCGTTCGAGCTTCGCCCCTCCGAGATCGCGGACGCGAAAAAAGAGACCAAGACGAGCCGAGCGGACGTCAATGCGCTCAAGGTGCTGCGTAGACAGTTGCGCCAAGGTGTCAAGGCGGCGTACGCCAAGCTCGAGCCGCGCATTCGTGACGCCATTCGTGACCGCGCCGACATGGGCCATGTTCAGGTACAGGTGACTGTGGATCTACGCCCCGCCGAGTAGCCTTCAGGAGCTGGCTATGGCCTCTAGGATCGATGGTGAGGGTGTACTCTGGGCGTTGTTCTTTGTCCTCATTATTCTGGCCCTGTTCGACATCCTTGGCAGCAACTCGGTGATCGTCGACTTCTTCTCAGGCAGCCGGACCCCATCTGCAAATCAGATCGAACGGGCGGCCGATCGCGTCCTCAACCGTCGATAGAGACAGCGAGGCCTGACCGGGTCCTGCTGGTATTTCTCGACGGGGTAGGCATCGGCGAGGACGACTCTGAGGTCAACCCGTTCGCGCACGCGCGAGCACTTCTTCCAACGTTCCTGGAGTTGATGGGCGGCACCCTGCCTACCCTCGAGGCCCCACGAACCAGTGGCCCTCTGGGATTCGCGATACCGCTCGACGCAACGCTCGGCGTCGAGGGACTGCCGCAGAGCGGCACCGGGCAGACCGCGCTGCTCACGGGTGAGGATGCCGCAAACCTGCACGGGCGACACTTCGGACCGTGGGTCCCCGTTGCTCTTCGACCCCTTGTCGAGCACCGCAGCGTCTTGCGGCGGGCGCTCGACGGCGGCCGCTCAGCCGCGTTCGCGAACGCCTACCCGCGCGGTTGGCCCGGAAGTGGCCGGAAGAGCCGCTTCATTGCCGCGCCGCCGCTCGCGGCCAAGGCCGCGAGCCTGATGGACCGTCACGAGGAAGCGCTCGGCGAGGGCCGGGCCGTATCGAGCGAGATCGTGAACGACGGCTGGAGAAGGCACCTCGGACACGATTGGCTGCCCAAGGTCTCGCCTCAGGAGGCGGGCGCCAACCTCGCCGCGATCAGCA
The DNA here is from genome assembly GCA_015664885.1 of Gemmatimonadota bacterium. Lineage (GTDB taxonomy): Bacteria > Gemmatimonadota > Gemmatimonadetes > Longimicrobiales > Gaopeijiaceae > UBA1138. Next base: position 1,199 of record DQPL01000105.1, on the reverse strand, counting down.
GCGAAGTCGATCTCACTTTATTCGCCCACTATGCGACTGACGACGCGGGACACGCGCAATCCATGGGCACCGCAGTCTCTGCGCTCAAGAGGGTCGACGGGTTCTTCGAAGGCCTGCTGCAGGAGATGACGGCGGACACGCTCCTGCTCGTCGTCAGCGACCACGGCAACATCGAGGACGCACGCGCCGGACACACTCGGAACCCCGTGCTCGGCATTGTATCCGGGCCAGGCGCGGACCGCGCTCGGGAGCTCACCGACCTGCGCCACGTCACTCCCTTCATCCTCGATTGCTTGGGAGTGGGTACGTAGTCCCCGATCACCATCGTGCCGCCCCAGCGCCAGGGTGATGCTTGGGGCGTGACCACGCGACCCAAGATCCTCGGACAGCTGCTCGTCGAGATCACCGACCTGGATGAAGAAGCACTGGTCGCTGCGCTTGCCCAGCAGCGCACGACCGGCTTGCGCATCGGTGAGACACTCGTCCGCCTTGGACGCGTGACCACCGGGCACGTGGCTTCAGCGCTCGCGACGCAGCTCGCCTTGCAATACATGCCGGCTCCGCTTGTTCCGACCCGCGAAGCGCTCAAGGCCGTGCGTCCCGAGCTCGCACGACAGCACAGAGTCGTACCTCTAGGGGTCAGCCACCGAACGATCCAAATCGCAATGGCAGACCCGCTCGACCTCAACGCCATGGACAACCTCCGCTTCCAGACTGGTCGCCGCATCGAAGCCACCGTGGCCGCGGTAGAGACCGTGCAGGAGGTGCTCGAGCTGCACTACCCCGATGACATGGAGGACCTGGTCGCGGCACTTCCTCGCGAGCTCCGCGTGGACGGTCCGAGTGGGCCGAGCGACCTAGAGCGCGCCACGCGCGCCGCTCCGGTCGTTCGCCTGGTCGACTCGCTGATCCGGGCGGCGGTCGAATCAGGCGCGAGCGACATCCACGTGGAGGAGACGGGTGGCGATGTGCGCGTGCGCCACCGTGTCGATGGCATCCTCCATCAGGTCGGCGACCTGCCGGCTGCTGCGCGGCGTGCGGTGCTCTCCCGCATCAAGGTCATGGCCGACATGGACATCTCCGTGAAGCGGCGAGCCCAGGACTGACGTGCCCCCAAGTGTGGTACCACTCCCTATGTTAGACGTTGAGCCATCGGCGGTCCCTGGAGCTGGGGCATTCTAAGGAACCAAGACGATGGT
>DQPL01000101.1 GCA_015664885.1 Gemmatimonadota bacterium | reverse complement strand
CTCCATCACCGCGATCGCGCCAACCCCGTTGTCGGTTGCACCTGAAGACGCGTGCCATGAATCGAGGTGTGCTCCGACCAGGACGATTTCGTCCCTGAGAGCCGGATCGGAGCCGGGGATCTCGGCGATGACGTTGAAGGTACGGGTATCCCTCTCGTCATAGCGGGTGCGCAGTTCCACGCGCAGCTCGACTGGGACTCCGCTCGCCAGATTGCGCGCGATCATGTTGTATTGCTCTGCGGCAAGCACGATGGATGGCACGGCATCGTTCCCTGTCGTGCGGCTTCCTCCCACGCCCACCGTGCCGTCCCGGTACTCGCTGGGTCGGAGGGACACGCCGGCTCCGGCCTCCTGCAGGAGCTCGCGCATCTGCCGGGGCGGGGTGGTTGCGTTCGGCCGGATTCGCGGCGGGTTGCCGGTTCGCACCGTCTCGCCCACTCCCGGTTGTGGACGGTCGGCGTCACGGAATTCGGTTTGCGGCTGATGCGTGAGCACGATCGCTCCGCGCAGCGCGGACTGCATGGCCTCGACCTCCGCGGCTGTCTTGTCACCCAGGTACACGACCGGCCCCGAGAGGACGCCATCGATGGACGGAGTCCAGGCTTCAGCGTAACCGATCAGGGGCGTGTAGCGGGGGGACACCATCTCTATCGACAGCTTTTCCAGCGACCACCCACGTCCGAACTCGAACGGTTCCAGGCGGGCCTCCGTGAGCCCCCACTCGGCAAATCGGTCGCGGGCCCAGGCGGCCGCTTGGTCGTGTGCAGGAGACCCCGTGAGTCGTCCGCCGATCTCGTCGGTCAGCGTGTGATAGAGCTCGAGAGCCTGGGAACGGTCCAGTCCTTCCTCTTTGATGCGCGCCGTCATCTCGAGATCCACGGGCGTCTGCGACGACGCGGGCGCGGGCGCGAGAACCCACGAACAAGTGAGGGCGGCTAAAAGGAGACGGGTGCGCATGCGTGCCTCACTGGCTGGAGAGTCCCATGGCGAGGTAGCCTTGGAGCCGAATCATGCAGGTCACCCTGCTGACCCGCTAGGGCCTTCGGCCGCCCCTAGTCACGCTCGTTGTTGCCCTCCCTCTCCTGGAAGCGCGCGCCACTCAGGATGTTGGACATCGCGTAGTTCCCCTCGTGGCAGTTGTACTCGTACAGGAGGTTGTCGAACCGCCAGAACGGGACCTGTCCGCTCCAGGGGCGCGTGTAGGTCTCTGGATCTTCGATCGTGAACTCGTAGAGAATCCCGTCTTCGTCGACCCGTGTGAGCCGCTCCGTGATCTTCATGCTCGGCGAGGGCCGAACCTCCCACACTCCGGCGTCCACGAACCCTCGGGGCCGGTACTGCTGCAACGGATGGATGTTCGTGGTCTCCACTACGAGCGTTTCGCCCTCCCAGTGGCCGTATGAGACACCGAACCACGGGCGCACGTCGTCCGGCACCGGCTCAGGCTCTCTCAGATAGATGATTCTGGTGTCGTGGACCTGCTCGGTGTGGATCATCACGTAGTCGGCGGTCTGCACGATCGTGTAGTTGCTGTTGTAGCCGTAATTGGGCGTCATCGGCGGGCCCCCGTGGGCGCCGAAGCCAACGATGCACCGGTCGGCCAGCGTACGGTTCTCAGGGTTGTCGAACGGGCCGAAGGACTCCATGAAGTCCTGGACCTCGTCGCGGATCTGCTGCGCCTTCGCGGTGAGGGCCGGCCTGCGACCGTCGGGCGGGTCGGTGATGAGCGAGCTCCTCGGCTCTCCATTGACCACGGCGACGAGCATTCCGGGATCCAGGTACACCCGGTTGTACCCACCGACGGCGCTGCCCGCCTCGAGAGGGGGCCGGTTCGGGTCGCTCGGACTCGCCCCGGCCTCGTAAGCGGCCTCGGCTCGCCCTTCGCGCCGGGCGACCTGCTCTGGGGTCAGCACGGGCCCCTGTCCCTCGGGCCGCTCTACGGGCGTCATGGTCTGGTTCGACCAGTTGCCTTGAAGGTCGGGATGCCCATGCGACGTGCGCGGCGCTTGCCACTGCTGGGCCGCGGCCGGAGAAAGCAGCCCCGCAGCCGCAATCGCGATGCACAGTCCGACGAGAAGGCTCGATTGTCGCATGCTCATCTCCGTCCTCCGAGGTGATGGGATACTCATGCAAGAGAACTCGCCGAGTTGCTCGCCGCCAATGGGCGGAGCGGAGGGCCTGGGCGGCCTAGCGGCGTTGAAGCGAGTGCGCCCCCAGCGGTACCGAGGCGAGATCCGATCAACGCAAGTAGGGGCGGCCGCCTGAGCTTTCTGTCCGGTGATCCGCTAGACTGCGGATAGGGTTGAAACCGTGGCGCAATTGCCTCCGCTCATCTGCAGGTGACCGTGCTCTAGGCACTGAACGCGGTGGGAGAGGCGTCTCCGAGCGACCTTGCGGGGTTCGCATCCGTGAAGAATCCCGCGTTGGTGTTCTGCCCAGGATCGTAGGCCCAGGACGACGCGTCCCTCGTGGGGAAGACATAGTCCACGGCAAGCTGGATGGTCATCGGGCCGACTGGGACTACGTCCAGATCCCTCTGCAGCAGACCTTCGATTAGGTCATGTTGACCATCGTCGTCCCTCGAAGTGCCCTCGAAGTACACCGGTTGGGCCGGATTCGTCATGTCCACCGTGTGGAATCCCACCCACATGGAAGGCCTGACGCCAGCGGTCGAAGAGGCGAGGATCCGGAAGTCTCCGGTGACCCTCGCTAGGTCCCGGGTGGTGGTATTCTTGCCCCGCCCTTCGCGAATCTTGACGACTTTGTACTGCACGTTGGTGAACGAGACCTCAGTCAGATAAGCCTGATGGGGCGCCGGGTCACCCCGGTACGTGGCGGAGGAGCGAACGGTCTGCGTCCCGTGGGGAAGGTGCCGCAGCATACAGGGAAACCGGAAAGGCCGGAGTCAGTCGGGCGGTGGGCGGTGTTCTCCAGCAAACCGCGGGGAGTGATGAGCCGAGAGTCCCGAAGGCCGCTCTCTACGTTCCGAGCAGCTCGCGCTTCTCCTCGTTGGTCAGCTTTAGCCATTTGGAGGCACAAGCGCGAGCGCGTGCGAGCCCGGCGTCGCGATGGTGGACCGCCTCTATCGTCGCCTCGTAGGTTACTGGTGACCGGTCCGCTCACGTCGCCGGCAAGGAGAGATCATGCGTCCGTCCGTGGCTAGGAGTTCATCGAAGCTTCCCGTTGCTCCCGGCCGGCTCTTTTGGGTGATGCTCGTTTTGGGCCTCTTCTGTTGGAGCCCGGCTTGGAGCCCCATAGGGAGCCCAGCGGCTGCCCAGACAGGCGCGGCGGACGGTCAGTGGCGGAGCTACGGAGGGGATTCGGGACACACCAAGTACTCTCCCCTCGATCAGATCAGCGAAGACAACGTCGGGGACCTCGAGGTCGCGTGGACCTGGATGTCGGTGGACGAGGGGCTCAGGGCCCGCAATGAAGTGATGCGGGAAAGGGGAGCCTTCCAGACCTACGCCTACGAGGTCACGCCTCTCTATGTGAACGGCGTGCTGTACACCACCACGTCTCTCGGTCAGGTTGCCGCGATCGACCCCGAGACGGGCGAGACTTTGTGGAGCTACGATCCAGCTCTGTATCTGGAAGGCCGTCCGGCTGTGCACGGGTTCATGACCCGCGGCCTCGCCTATTGGACGGACGGGGTGGAGGAGCGGCTCATCTATGCAGGGGGGCGAGTCTACCTCGTCTCGATCGATGCGAAGACCGGGGAGCCCGATCTCACGTTCGGTCGGGGCGGCCGAGTCGATCTCAAGGAAGGTCTCGGAAGAACGATCGACGCGCGCCGCTACACGGTGAGCTCACCCCCGTTGGTCGTCGGCGACGTCGTAGTGGTCGGCTCCGCGATGACCGAGGGCACCGGGTACAAGGAGGCGCCGCCCGGGCACGTCAGGGGGTTCGACGTGAGGACGGGAAAAATGAAGTGGATCTTCCACACCATTCCTCAGGAGGGCGAGCTCGGATACGAGACTTGGGAAAACGATTCGTGGAGGCTCTCCGGGGGTGCCAACGTCTGGACCCTGATGAGCGCCGACGAGGAGCTCGGCTACGTCTACCTCCCGGTCGGAACGCCGGTCACGGACTACTACGGCGGACACCGACTTGGCGACAACCTGTTTGCCAACTCCTTGGTATGCCTCGACGCAGAAACCGGTGAACGCGTGTGGCACTTCCAATTCGTCCACCACGCCGTGTGGGACTACGATCCTCCAGCGGCACCCAACCTCATCGACATCACCGTCGACGGTCGCCGGATCGAAGCCGTCGCTCAGATCACCAAGCAAGGCTTCACGTTCGTTTTCGATCGAGTGACGGGCGAGCCGGTCTGGCCGATCGAGGAGCGAAGCGTTCCCCAGAGCACCCTGGTGGGCGAGCGCACATCGCCTACGCAGCCCTATCCCACCAAGCCCCCGCTCTTCCTCACGAATGGAGCGACCGAGCCGGACGTCATCGACTTCACTCCCGAGTTGAGAGCGGAGGGGCTTGCCATCTTTCGTGAGCACAATGCCGGACCCCTCTATACGCCCCTGACGCCGGGCACCAACATCGTGCGACCCGGCTGGAGTGGCGGCGCCAACTGGTGGGGTGCCGCGTTCGACCCCGACACTGGGCGACTCTACGTGCCCAGCTGGGCTCACTTCTCGCTCGTCCGGATGGATGCCGGAGATCCCGAGCGGTCCGACATGAGGATTCGGCCTCAGGTACGGGACCTCACCGGCCCGCGCGGCCTTCCGCTCTTCAAGCCGCCCTATTCGCAGCTCACGGCCTTCGACATGAACGCCGGCGAGAAGCTCTGGAGCGTCCCCGTCGGGGACGGACCTCGGGACCATGAAGCGCTGCGGGACCTAGAGCTACCACGGCTCGGCAACTTTCAGAAGCTCGGAGGACCACTTCTGACCAAGACCCTCCTGTTCATCGGGCAAGGGAAGGAAACGAACCGGATCGGGGCATACGACAAAGAGACGGGCGAGGAGCTGTGGAGCATGGACCTTGGGGGCCAGTTCCATGCCGCCCCCATCACATACTCGATCGACGGTAAGCAATACATCGTGCTCGCCATCGGTGGAAGCGGCGAGCCGGAGCGGCTCGTTGCGCTGGCATTGCGTTGATTCTGAGCGAAGAGGGGGACATGACATGAAGTTCAACACCACGGCGGCAACGGCGGCGCTGATGATGGCGAGCGCTTTTGGCTCAATCCGCTGTGGCCCAGTGGGGGCCCAAGAGCTCGAGAGGGAGTTCATCGACCCGGCAGGGGTGTTCACCCAGGTCGTGACCGTGGCGGATCGCGGCGTGAAGACGATCTACGTCTCGGGACAGGTAGGCAACGGGGACGATCTCGCTATGCACGTCGAGACCGCGTTTGAGTCGGTTGTGCGACGTCTCGAGAGCGCCGGTGCCTCGACCAGCGACGTGGTGAAGATCCGAATCTTCGTGAAGGACTTCGACCCAGCGGACTATTCGATCATCAGCCAGGCACGACTCCGGACGTTCAGCGACGAAGATTCGTGGCCGACCAGCACCATGGTCGGTATCCAGGAATTGTTCCTCGAGCAGTTCCGCGTCGAAATCGAGGCCGTCGCGGTCGTTGCGGATCCCGAAGTCCCCGGTGCGAACGTCACGATAGAGCGCATCGGATCTTCACGTGGCTTCAGCCAGGCCGTGGTGGTCACGGCCAACGGGACCAAGACGATCTACGTCTCGGGTCAGGTCGGACAAGGCGATGGACTGGCCGAGCAGGCGACGTCTGTCATGGCGAATGTGGCCCGACGACTCGAGACGGCCGGTGCCACGACCGACGATGTGGTCAAGCTCGTCACATACATCTCCGACTACTCACCCGAGGACCTGCGCGCGTACGGTGCGGCGAGAACGCGAGTGTTCGGTAGCGAGGATCTACCGGCGAGTACGCTGCTCGGCGTGCAGTCACTCGCGGCCGATCAATTTGAAATCGAAGTCGACGCCGTGGCGGTCGTGAGTGATGGCGGGGGTGGTGAGGTTGCCAGGGAGTTCATCGATCCCACGGGCGGGTTCACACAGGTCGTCACCGCGCGAGGGAGCGGTGCGAAGACGATCTACATCTCGGGTCAGGTCGGGCGCGCGGGTGAGAGCGTCGAGAAGCAGGCGGATCAGGCATACGCCAACCTGAGGCGGCGGCTCGAAGCGGCCGGTGCGACTCCAGCGGATCTGATAAAGCTCACCATCTACATGGCCAATTATTCTTCGGAAGATGCGGCTGTGCTCTCGGCCGCCCAACGGAATGGATTCTCCGACGAGAATCTTCCGGCTACGACGCTGATCGGTGTCGTGTCGCTGTACTCGAGTACCGCGCTCTTCGAGATCGAGGGCGTGGCGGTCGTGGGGGGTAGTTAGGTCCCCTAAACCCCGGCTGCCTCCAGCGCCGCCAGCACCCGCTCCGCACGGAACGGAGCTCGCCGCAGCCGCACCCCAGTCGCGTCGTAGATCGCGTTCGCCACTGCCGCCGCGACGGGACGGTGGGACGGTTCACCCGCCCCATAGGGAGGCAGATCGGGCCGGTCGGGCTCAGGATCGCCATTCACGATGACGATGTCGATCGTTTCCGGCGCGTCCACGTGCCTGAGTGTCGGGTGCGTGCGCCAGTCCACGCTGGTCACCATCTCGGTGTCGAACTGGACCTCCTCGTAGAGCGCTCGGCTGAGCCCGTGCAGTAGGTTGCCCTGGATGGTGCTGCGTAGCCCGTCGGGGTTGATCACCAAGCCGCAGTCGTGGGCGCAGACCATGCGCTTGACCCAGACACGCCCGGTCTCGCGATCCACTTCCACTTCAGCGATCTCAGCGATCGCGGTCCGGGCGCGGTACGCGTATGCGACCCCTCGACCCGTGAGAATGCGGTCGGAACCGACGGCCTTCCCTGACGGCCGGGTGTCCCAGTCGTACGCCTCGGCCGCCGCCTCGACAACGGCGATGGATCGGGCCCTCATGAATACTCGGTCTTCTTCGCTGCTGGCGCGAAGGAGCCGGAGACGGAACTCGACCGGATCGGCATTTGCCGCCACCGCCATCTCGTCGATGAAGGACTCGCTCGCGAACGTGACCTGCGGACCCCCGGGATCCCTCAAATTGCCGGTGCGCAGCGGGGTCTCGAAGGCTCGCGGGAAGCGCACCACTGATGTCTCCTGGCGCCGGTTGGGGATGGCATACATTTCGGCGGGAGCTGACGCTCCGCCTGATGCGGGCCGGGAGGGTCTGATCCCCATGAGCTGGGCGATCAGTACGGTATCGGGCTGGTTGTATCCGACGTGGGCGTAGTCGGCGACCCGGGCGCGGTAGTCCAACGCGATCAGGTTGCCCTCGTCGTCCAAACCACCCCGCAGGGTGAACGCGAACGCGGGGCCCTTGGTATCCCATGCCGTCTCCTCGTGCCTCATCCACTGTACCCGGACGGGTCGGCCGATCTCCTTGGCCAAGAACGCTGCCTCGAAGCCTGCGTCGTCCGCGGCCGTGCGCCCGTACAACTGCGGACCGTCCATCCAGATGACCCGCACCTGTTCTGGCGGCATGTCGAGGAACTCCGCCACACCGGTCCTGAGGCTGTACGGCTTCATGTCGTTGGTGTAGATCGTCATCTGGCCATCCGATGGATCGGCCAAGCCGTGCGCGGGACCGATGGCGGTATGTCCCTGGAACGGGAAGTCGTACTCCGCTTCAACCACCGTCGTCGCCGCCGCCATCGCTTGCTCAGTGTTGCCCTGCTCACGGGTGGCGGTGCGTGAGCCTCTCCCCCGGGCGGGAGACATCGGCGTCGCATTGCGCAAGTAGTCGAAGAGGTCTTCGGACGACGGGAAGGACTTGGTGGCAGGCTTTTCCCACTGCACTTCGAGCCGACTCGCCGCTTCGATCGCTTGCTCTTCACGCTCGCAGACGACCGCGACGTAGTTCCCCCTGCTCACGACTCGGATGAATCCCGACAAGTCACGGACCGACGATTCGTCGATGCTGATCCGCTTGGCACCCGCTACCGGGGGCCTGACATTGCGCGCGTGGACCATGTCCGGAAGCCTGACGTCCACGGCCCATTCGAGCGATCCGTCCACTTTGCCCGGGATGTCGTATCGCGGCAGCGACTGACCGACGATCTTCAGGTCCTGCACCGGCTTGACGCTCGCTACTCCCGTGGTCGCGTTTACGTTGCTCCCCGTGAGCATGACATCGAAGCGTCTGCCACCCACCAGCTCTCCGTACGTGACAGTACGGGATGGGTCCCGTGGTATCGAGATCAGGCCGTCGCTGACAGCGAGCTCGTCCATGGGCACGCCGAGCCGCCCGGACGCCATCTCCAGCAGGACCCGGCGGGCCTCTGCGGCGACGCGGCGCACGGCCCAGCCGTCACGCTCAATCGCGTCCGACCCACCCGAGCCGCCCTGATCGACGGTCATGTCGGTCCGTCCCATGACGAGCGTACTCTTCTCGAAGGCGATGTCCAACTCGTCACACATCATTTGACGGAACGCGGTTCCGGTGCCCTGGCCGCCGTCGGTCTTCCCCACGTAGAAGGTCGCCGTCGAGTCCTCATGAACGACCAGCCACGAATCGAGCAGACGGAAGTCAGGCTCGGGATAGGGAGCGGCAGTCCCGTTCTCGGGTGCCCCAGACGCTTCGCCGGAGTCGGGCCCCGGGGTGTCCAGTAGCCCTGTGCCGCTGAAGCTCAGAACGAAGAGGCCCGAGCTCTTGAGAAAGTCCCGTCGGGAGGTGGTGCCATTGAAGGTATCCAACGCGTCTGCGAGTTCCTTTGGAATCTCCGAGAGGTGGCTCACCGGATCACCTCCTCTCTCGCTGGCCCCGAGCCGGACGCGTCGGCTGCCATCGCGTCCGCGGCATGACGGACCGCCGCCTGGATGCGGTAGTATGTCATGCAGCGACAGAGCACCCCGTTCATGCCCTGCCGGATTTCCTCATCCGTCGGGTTCGGATTCCGATCCAACAGCGCCTTGGCGGTCAGGATCTGACCGTTCTGGCAATAGCCGCACTGCGGTACTTGGTCGTCGATCCAAGCCTGCTGAACGGGGTGGAGTTCACCGTCGCCCGACAGTCCTTCGAGCGTGGTGATTTCGCCGTCGACCCTAGAGACGGGCAGGGTACACGAGCGCCTCGCCACACCATCCACCAACACCGTGCAGGCTCCGCACTGGCTCAGTCCACATCCGAAGCGGGGCCCTCTGAGGCCAAGGTCGTTGCGGAGGACGTAGAGGAGGGGAGTCGACGAATCGACGTCGAGCGTATGCGTTTCGCCGTTTACGTCGAGCGTGACGTCGCTCATGCTCTGCTCCTGCGCGGGACGGGAGATCCGGAGCCTTTGGGGCCTATGGGGCAAAGTAGTTTGGGGCCACGCGGGGGGACAACCGCTTGATGTGTGGGCCCGACGCCGGAGAGCGAACTTTGTCACCGCACCGGCGTTCAGGCGGGTGATGGCTTCACTCCTGCTGCGTGAGATGCTGTGCGGGTCAGCGCATTAGGTACAGCCCCCACATCCGAAATCGAGCTCCAACTGACTGATGAAGTACACCATGAAGCCGACGACGACGATCACTACAAGGGTCGTCAAGGCGGAACTACCGCCATGGCCGTGCTCCATCAGAGAGTCCTGGAGGTTATGCGTTGTCTGCGACCCGCCCGGCGACGGTGAACGCCGCCCCCGTGCGCGCACCGG
>DQPL01000009.1 GCA_015664885.1 Gemmatimonadota bacterium | reverse complement strand
GGAATCAGGATCCGGGACAACTCACGACCCGTCCGACCACACAGCGCCTGGGGCCGGTCTACCCCCCGCCCCGGAGGCGGTCAAACCATCGTCTTCGTTCCTTAGAATGCCCCAGCTCCAGGGACCGCCGATGGCTCAACGTCTAACATAGGGAGTGGTACCACACTTGGGGGCACGTCACGGTGACCTCCCATCCCGGCCACCACACTCAGAGTGTTGGGCCCAGTCACAACGGCCTCGACACAGCCGAAGGGGGGGCCTACTGACACGGTGTGGCTCCTCTCGCTGGTGTTGGGTGAAGCGTTGAAGACACGGAGCTTCGTGACACGCACTCCCTCCCCTTCGAACGTGCGATCGAGCGTCTGGTCCCGTCCGAGGATCGAGTCAGTATCATCCAGCCACATCCACGCATTTATCGGCCCGCTGGCTGGCGCGGCCGAATAGGAGACCGTCACCGTCAAGTCGCAAGAAAGAAGCGCGGAGGTCGGTGCAGAAATCTACGCAGTCACGGGTGTTTCCAAATCCGTGACGACGTCACCCGTACCGCACCCAACCAGAAATGCCAACACCAAGCTGCTCGTGATGCGCTCCTGCATGATCTGCCTCCCCCACTGATGACCACTGTTAGACTACCGACCCGTCCTAGCGAACTTCGGGGGCCTATCCTGATCGAGTTGCGTGAAAACCGCGTGAAAAAGGGGCGGGAGAGCCCGAAGGACCACGCACACGCGGAAACCGACGCGCAGAGACGGGACAGATGATCTAGCGACGGCACAGCGCCGACGCATCATCGTGAGCTAGAACACTAGCTTCCGCTGGATGTTGAATCCGATCCGCCACGCGCCGGGAGTGAATTCATCAGCTGTGCCACCCAAGAACTGGGTCGGGTTCATGCGCTGCTGATTGGATAGCACCACTTTGAAAAAGTGGCCGCGCGTCTCGATCTCGAGACCGAACGATCCGCTATCGTGGGCCTGCGCGTTTGGGTCTGGCCGCTGCGGGCCGCTGCGGTCCTCGCTGACGATCCGCTCCGCCAGAAAACTCATCTTGTCCGAGACGTAGAGCTGCCCGTGCAAGCCGAGCACGAATACGGTTTCTGAGGCGGCATCGTCGATGCTGGGATTGCGGAAGACAGTCGGCACGAGTCCCACGGCCAAACGCTTCCCCAACAGCGCGTTGAACATCAATTGGGCGTACTGCTGAGATTCGTTCTCTTCGACCCCCGGCCTACCGGGGCCGGTAGGCGCTTGGGTGTTCCAGGCCACACCACCCATCAGGCCGATCATCACCGGAACCGCATCGGAGCCGCCCTCGAACACCCTCGCCTTCGCGTTCAGCTCGAGGTTGTCGTCCAGGTTCGAGCGTAGGACGCCGAGCATCACACGATCGGACGCGGCATATGCGAGGCCCAACCGGTTGATCACGGGTCCGTCGAATCCCCACAGCGCGTCCGCCCCATCCGACACGGGTGGAAAGAAGCGATGAGATATTTCGAAGAGCCACTGACCCTTCGGCAACGTCTCCGCTGTCGGAAGATTCGCCGACTGTGGCGAGTGGAAGATGACTTGCGCGTCCACAGTGGACGCCGCGGCCAGGAGCAGCGTGGCCGCCAGAAGGCCTCCAATCGCGACGGCCGAGCACGTGCTCGCCCCGGCCGCCAAGATCGTTTCCCGGTAGGATCTAGTTATTAGGCGCTCCAGTGTTGATCCAATTCTTGATGTTGGTGAGGTCGGTGTTGTCCAACGCCGAGCCTCCGATGGGCATGCGCGATCCAGCGCTTGCGGTACCCTCCAGCTTCTTCACCAGGTAGCTGTTGGTCGCGTCGTTGGCGATGACGCGAATCTCCCCGGTTGTCGGAGACGCCACTCCGACCAAGTTGCCGTGGCTCGTAGCGGCGTTGCTCGAAAGGGTAAGTCCACCCGCGCCGCCGCCGTGGCAGCTGCCACTGGCGCAGCCGCGGCGGGTGAAGATCTCGACGATGTCGGCGCCGAAGGCAGGGTTGGTCTTGATGGTACGCGTGGTTCCTCCTGTGTTACCACCAGTATCGCCACCACCAGCATCCGGCGCAGTGGGGCTCTCGCTGCCGCCGCAAGCCGCCAAGAAGGCACAGAGCAGCAGCGTCAGAAAAGTCGGACGAAGGTGAGTCATCGCTTACTCCAAAAAGGGAAGGATTAGTTGCTTGACCGATCAATGAAGCTTCAAGAGCTGGTACGCCAGCCCTGGCACCAAATTACGAAGTCCTTCGTCGAGCCGCAGGTAACCGTTCTCCTTTCTGCTAGGACGATCCTCCGTCTAAAGCGCCCACAACAGGTACACGCTCGCGATCGCGATCTGCATGAGTGCGAATGGCAGCGCCTTGCGAACGAAACCGCCGAACGAGAGACGTAACCCGTGCTTGTGGATGATGGTGACGGCAACCAGCGTCGAGGCCGACCCGATCGGGGTGATGTTGCCTCCCAAATTGGCGCCAAAGATGACCGCCCACCACAGCGGATCGGTGGGCGGGCGCATCATCCCGTCGGCGAGCGGCATGCCCGCTATGATCTTCGCCAGCATGGCGGCGAGCGGGATGTTGTCCGTCACCGAACTGAAAGCAGCGGTCGCCACCATCACCGCGCCGGTACCGAGCGTCGGGCCCAGGTCGACGATCCTCTCTACGCCCTGCCCGATCAACGCGAGCACCTGCGCGTGCTCCATGACGTTGATCACCACGAAAAGCGCAGCGAAGAATCCGAGCAGATCCCAGTCGACCCCACGGTAGAACTGGTCGACCTCACCCTTGTACTTGATGAGCATCACCGCCGCGAACGCCATCGCCACGAAGCCCATTCCCAGGTCCGAGACGTAGGGCATGACCGAGGTCGTCGCGATCGCGACGATGAAGAGCACAAGCATGGCTGCCGCAAACCAGAAGAAGCCCTGGCTCTCGATTCCATCGTTCTCGTCGAAGCTCGCTACCAGGCTGCGCGCCTCGGCGCGGGCGTCCTCGTCCGTCAGCCCCACGATGTCGAAGAGCTTCGTGCCCAGCAGTATAGTCGCAATCGTGGCGATGAGCACGAACAGGCTGGAGCGATAGAAGAACGCCATGAAGCTGATGTTGGCTGCGGTGCCCACGATGATGTTGGGAACCGAGCTGATCAGCGTGAGCAGGCCCCCAATGTTGGTGAGCAGGCCCTCGACGAGCAGGAACCCGAGCAGTTTGTCGTTTCGTTCCAGCTTACCGAGCGATACTGCCGTGAGCGATCCCACGATGATCATCGCGGTCACGTTGTTCAACACGGCGCTGAACACGACGGTCATGACGCCGTACAGCCAGAGCAGTCGCACGGGGTCCCCGCCCGATGCCTTGGTCAGTCGGATCGCGATCCAGGTGAAGAGCCCAGAGCGCGAGGTGACGTCCACGAACAGGCTGGCGCCGAAGATGATCGTAATCACACCCCAGTCGATCGCCGGGATGTAGACCGGCATGATCATTTCGTGCCCACCGATGAGGTACGGGCTGTACGGAAGCGGCAGCAGGACCGCGCCGAGAAGCAGCGCCACGATCGCAAAGAGTCCTACGATGAGCGACTTCTTCGCGTGCAGCTTCTCCTCGAGCGCGAGGCTCACGATCAGCGCGACGAGGAGGCCGGCGAAGAGCAGCGTGATGCTCATCGGAACCTCGGCCGCGACGTGCTCGACACCCTGCGGTATGAACACCGCCAGCATGGGCGACGCCGTCACAGTAGCAGCAACGGGACGGTGCGCACTTCGATCGCGAGCGGGTAAGCGAGCCCGTGCATGGCGAGTTGATCCTCGTCCTTGGTATGCATGACGAGCAGGTCCGCCTCGTGCTGCTCCACGAGTCGGCTGTATTCGGTCAGGTGGTGTCCGTGGGTAACCACCGACTCGACGGAGATCGGTAACTCGGCGCGCATGATCTCCTCGGAGCAGCTCTCCATGAAGTCCCGCGCATCTCTCTCGAGACGGTCCTGGATGGCCACCCGGGCGTTGTCGGTATCGATGCTCGGGATTCTAGAGACCGCCTCCACGAAGCGCTCGAGCGCTGCGCCGTCCTCCACATTGGAGAGCACCAGGCGACCGCCTTCGTCCGTGAAGCGCGCGGCCCAGTTCACCAACATGTGGTCACCCACCAAGTGATCCGTCATCGCCATCACCACGTTGGTGCCGCGCACAGGGCCCTCTGGTTGGGCCTCCGGATGCGGCAGGACGAGGATGGGAGTCGTCGTTACTTGTGTGAGCACGTCGATGTATTCGCCCAGCGTGTAGGGCCACTGCCACGAATCGCTGTGCAGGTGGCGGTACGTGCAAATCAGGCCCGGGCGCTCCTTCTCGACGATCTCGAGCAACCCAGGCACCGAGTCGTATTCGCCACCATGCGCGAAGCGCCAGCGAATGTTCTCCCCGCGTGCGAGCACGCCGAGCTGTGAGCGCACACGCTCACCGAACGCTGCAGCGGCAGGCTCGTCTCGGTCGCTGACGACGAGCACGGATTCCACTTGTACCGCCGAATACTCGAAGCGGGTCTTTGCCGCGGCACGGAAGACCGACTCGAACTGGTCGACCTTGCCGGCTGCGGTGCCATGGTAGCCATGGTGCGGGGACGTCATGCCAGCCCACCCTTACCTGTCACTGACGGCCCTGCCCGGCCGCCGATAGCGCTCGAACCACTCGAGCACGTTGGCGACCTTCGCGATCAAGTTCGACGGAGCGCTATCCGCGATGCCGTGGAACGAGTCCTGCACGCGCACCAACTGCGTCGGGACCTTCCGAATCTGCAGCGCCTGGTAGAACTGCTCGGACTCGGCCATGGGAGTACGCAGATCCCGCTCCCCGGTGATGAGCATGGTGGGCGTCTCGACGTTGCCCACGAGCGAAAGCGGCGACCGGGCCCAGTAGTGCTCCAGGTTGCCATCCTCCCACACCGGCCCCGGTAGCCAGTACTGGTAGTACGAAGAGTAGCCGTCCGACGTGAGCGAGAAGCTGATCCAGTTGATGACGGGCTTTTGCACCACCGCGGCCCGAAAGCGTTCGGTCTTTCCAACGATCCAGGCGGTGAGCACGCCACCCCCAGATCCACCGGTGACCATCAAGTTGTCCTCGTCGATGTAGCCACGGTCGATCACCGCGTCGACGCCCGACATCAGGTCGTCGTAGTCGTAGCCCGGGTAAGCGTGGTGGATGAGGTTGCCGAACTCGTCCCCATAGCTCGTGCTGCCGCGTGGGTTGGTGTAAAGCACGACGTAGCCC
This sequence comes from Gemmatimonadota bacterium, assembly GCA_015664885.1. GTDB lineage: Bacteria > Gemmatimonadota > Gemmatimonadetes > Longimicrobiales > Gaopeijiaceae > UBA1138. Next base: position 71,660 of record DQPL01000009.1, on the reverse strand, counting down.
GCGGCCGCGTAGAACTGCACCTCGGTTGAGAAGCGGGGACCGTAGTTGGAGAATGGCCCGCCGTGGATTTCCAGCATGAGCGGGTACTTCTTGGCCGGATCGAAATCCGGAGGCGTCGCGATCCAGCCATGAATCGGGCGACCGTCGTAGGAGGACTCCCACCAGAGCTCCTCCACCTGGGCAAGCTTCTTGTGAGCTAGCAGGTCTTCATTGAGCCTCGTGACGCGCCGTGCTTCGCTCCCGCGCTGACCCACCGCCAGGTCCGCGGGGTGGGCAGGCGTTGTGTGGGTAAAGGCGAAACGCCCGTTACCGGCGACTGTGTAGGAGCCACCACCGTACGGGCGCCCGAGCCCCACTCCGCCCACGTGCTCGGCGAGATCTTCGACCTCACCGTCGAGCGACACGTACGCGACTTTCGTCATTCCCTGGTCGTCGTACTGGAAGTACAGGCCCCTCCCGTCGGCCGCCCAGTTGAGGCCGCCGAAACTACGGTCGAGGTCGCTGATCCTGCGGATGCCGGAGCCATCCCGGCTCATGACGTAAAGGCGAGCGATCTGATAGCCCTGGTACTCGTCGTCGAAGCCCGTGTACGCTATCAAGGAGCCGTCGGGCGAGAGCACGGGACCGCTGTCCGGCCCGAAGCGGTCCGTCAGTTGAGTCAGTTCGCCGGTCGCGACTGAGATCTCGAAGACCTCGCTGTCGCGCACATCGAAGTCGGCGTCGCCGCGGTTGGCACTGAAGACGATGGAGCGCGAGTCGGGCGACCACGAGAGGCCGCCGCCGTGGTTGTAGGAACCGCTGGTGATCTGACGTGGCGTGCCCCCTTCGGCTGGCAACACGAAGATGTGTGTGTAGCCATCGTCGAGGTATCCGCGGCCGTCGGAGCGGTAGCGCAACTTGTTGATGACGATCGGCGGAGTCGTCCACTCGGCGCCGTCCGGCTTGGGTGGCATCTTTGCGAACGTCGGCGAGGACTCCGGCACGAACATCGTCATCGCGATCCAGTCGCCGTCGGGAGACCACGTGATGCTGCCCGGAGATTCGGTGACGTTGGTGAGCTCGGCGGTCTGTCCCGAGTCCATCCAACGGACGAACACCTGTGAAGAGCCGTCTTCGGACGACACGTAAAGCAGCCGGTCTCCGTCTGGGGACCAACGTGGGGAGCCAACCGCGCTGGTAGCGTCGGTGAGCGCGCGGTGATCGGTCCCGTCGGAGTCGATCATCCAGAGTGCTGTGCGCCTGCCGTCGGTCATGATATCGAAGCCACGGCGCACATATACGATGCGCGATCCGTCCGGCGAGATCCTGGGATCGGCCGCGACCTCCAGCTCGAAGACGTCCAAGTACTGGAGGCGATCGGCGTCTGAGGCCTCCTCGTTCACCTGCGCGTCGAGCGGTACGACCAGCGCGAGTACTACCAGAATCGCCAACGGAAGCCTTGCGTTCATCAGTTCACCTATCGGGTGTGCTGCCCGCCATTCAGCCGGGGCGGCGCATGTTGAAAGCGGACGCCCAGAATAGCGGCGCCGCCCCGCCGGTGACCAGGGACGAAACCTGCGCCGGCGCTCGACGTAACACCATCACGTTCTCGAGTTCCCCAACGCGATGCCCATGCATCCTCAGCCTGCGCTCACCAGACCCCATTTCGCGGTGCTGCTATTGGCGATCGTGATGGCGGCGTGCGGGGAGGACTCGCCTGGGCCGCAGGACGTGCTCCTCCCGTTCGGCACCCTCCAGGGGCAAGTGGTCACGTCGGCGGAAACGAATTTCGCCGACGTGACCGCTCGCGTGGTTTGGGGATCTCAAAACCTCACCGCCGCAGTCCAGTCGGACGGAAGCTTCGATGTAGAAATCATCGACGCCGTATCGGGCTTCGGGATGCTCACCATCGAGCCCGGTCCGAACGAGCCCATACATCCGGGGTGGGTCTTACTCTCTCCCGGCGACGTCGGCGCAAACCCCGGCACTGTGGTGCTGGCGCCGAAGATGTGGACCGTGGACTCCGGAGACTACGCAGGCGTGGAGGTCCCGATCGACCCGCAGCTGGCGGCCGACGGGCGCGTCATGCCCTCGTTCTGGGGGTTCTACTTTCCGTTCTCCCAAAACGGGTTTCTCCAGACGGTCACGGACAACTCCGAGTGGGCTGCGGAGTTCAGGGGATGGCCGCCGAACGCCTTCCCGATTCCGGTCGCCCTCGATCGGCTCGGTTCGGACGGCGATATCAGCGCAGCCGACTCCATCGCGTTCTGGGGGCACGTGGAGGTCATGGAGGCCGCGCTCGGTTGGGACGCCTTCGCGCCCGCGCCGCTCGAGGACGTACGCATCTTAGGCGGTGCACGCAGACCCGCTGACGCGATCATCGTGCAACTGGACTCATCGGTCGCAGTTCGTGGCGTCGGCGTGATCAACCGAGCGGATGTGCGGACGTATGGGCTGAGCGCCGACGCGACGACGTGGTCGGGCACCAACGTACGCAACATCTCTGTAGTGAGCGCCGACATCACCTATGGAATCATCCGACTCGAGACCAGCGGGTTGTTCTCCGATCGCCAACTCGTGATCCACGAGCTCATGCACGTGCTCGGGGCCGGGCATGGGTGTAGCTGGGCGTCGGTGCAGACGTATTGCGCGTCACTACTGAGCGACGTTCCCACCGCACCCGACGTGGCTCACCTCGCAGTGATGATGGAGATGCGCGCACTGGAACTCGAACACGACAGCCGCTGGGGCATCCTAGCCTCGGTGTTCGGCCACCGCGTCGTGACGCTCGGCCTCACTCCGGTCCCCGGGATAGACCTCACGTACGGGCCGGTTTCCGCGCCCGCGGACTGGCACCGATCGGGCGGAGGTCGTTAGCGACACCTCAACGCGGCCTGCCACGGCCTGCTAAGGATTCTGGCCCACGACGCTGAGCCAGGAGTCGGTGTTCCGCGCGGCGAAGTCCGAGAACGCGGCGGGTGCTCGGCCGAGCACCTGAGCCACGTCTCCGGTCACAGGAGCACGGACGCCCCCTCGAACCGACTGGTAGAGCGCAATGACTACGCCGGCGATCTCGGGCCGCCACCCAGTGCTGGTCAAGCGGGCCAGCATCTCTTCGTCGGACACGCTCTCGTAGGCCACCGGCGCGTCGATCACGCCGCTGATCGTCTCTGCGATTTCCTGGTGCGTAAGCGCTTCCGGTCCGGTGAGCGTGAACTCCTTGCCGTCGTGCTCGTCGGACAAGAGGCATGCCGCCGCGACCTCGGCGACGTCACACCCATCGACGATGCTCACGCGAGCATCCCCGACGGGCATCGAAAAAGCCCCCGTCCGTCGGATTCGCTCCCCGAGAAAGCCACCCGCGAAGTGTTGCATGTGGAAGTTCGGGCGCAATAAGGTGAACGCGACACCGAGGGATTCGACGTGCTTCTCGAGGCGGCGGATCGGCAAGTCGTCGCGAACTTCGACCCCCATAGCGGTCATCATGACGACGTTGCCGACCCCGGCTTGAACCGCCCAGTCGAGAAGCGGGACGAGCGTCTCGCGAGCGTCCGGGTCGAAGGGTGGAGCTTGCAGAAAGATGCCTTCAGCCCCGTCGACGGCTGCGTCGAACGTGGACGCCCGACGGTAGTCGAGCTCGACCACGTCGACCTCGGAGCGGAACAGACGTTCCGCCTTTTCGGGGCTACGCGTCGCAGCCCGGATGTCGCAACCCGCCGTCACGAGCAGCCGAGCCAGCTCGCTGCCGACCGTTCCGGTCGCACCCGTGACCAGGATTCTCTTGCTCATGCGTTACGATAGCCTTTGGGAGGGGCGTCTGTCATCGTCATCCACCTGCGCTGCGACTGACATCCTCAGCGCTTGCGCCACCTGCCAATGCGGCGCCTGGTTCGATTTGCTCACGAACCGCGCGCGCCAGCTCCTGTACCGTGAACGGTTTGCGTAACAACTGGTGCGGGTCGTGGCCGGCCTCAGCCAGTCGATTCTGATCGTAACCTGACATGAAAAGCGTCAACAACTCGGGGCGATCTCCACGAATCCGGCGAACCACCTCAGGGCCCGACATACCCGGTAGCACGACATCGCACAAAAGAAGACCGATGGGTTCGCTTCCACGAGCCGACCGAACTCGGTGCCCGCCACGAACGCCTCATCGTAGTGCAGAGGATTCCTGTCGCCGGTGATCTCGGTGTAAAGGCGCACGTGCTCGCTCGTCACCCTGAGCGTGCGTGACGCAGTCTGCCCCACTTGCATTAATGTCCTCCTTGCTGCCCCGGTGGATCCAGGACAATCATCCGGGTATTAGATCGCCGCCGCCACCGCCCCCAACACTTTCGCGAGACGAGCATGGAAACGCTGAAGTCCTACAACCCCGCCACCGGCGAAGTCGTCGGTGAGGTTCCGGTAACGCCGGCTTCCGACATTCCAGCCGTAGTCGCGCGAGCGCGGGCGGCTCAACCTGCGTGGGAAGAGCTCGGCCTGGAAGGGCGAGTTGATCTCTTGCGCAAGACCGCGGAGATCTTCGCGGAACGCGCGGAAGCTCACGGCGAGCTTATGACGAAGGAAATGGGCAAGCCCCTCAAGGAAGGCATCGGTGAGGCCAAGTCTCTCGCTTACATCGACCACGAACTCGACGAGATCGTGGCAACTCTGCAGCCCGAGGTGGTCGAGGACAAGCGTCTTCGCTCGACGGTGTACCACGATCCGCTCGGGGTCGTCGGGGCGATCACACCGTGGAATTTCCCCATGTCGATGCCCGCGTGGATGGTGCTACCCGCACTTGCGGCCGGAAACACGGTGGTCTTCAAGCCGTCCGAAGAAACGCCTCTCTGCGGGCAGGCCTACGCCGATGTGCTCAACGAGGTGCTGCCCGAGGACGTGCTCATCGTCGTGCACGGCGCCGACGACCAGGGAAAAGCCATCGTACAATCGGAGGTGGACATGATCGCGTTCACCGGCTCGCGCGAGGTCGGCAAGCACATCCTGCGCGAGTCGAGTGGTACGCTGAAGCGAGTGGTGCTCGAGCTTGGTGGGAAAGACCCGATGATCGTGCTCGAGGACGCCGACATCGGAAGAGCCGCCAAGTTCGCGGCACGGAACTCGTTCGGGAACGCCGGCCAGGTCTGCGTTTCCACCGAGCGCATCTTCGTGCTCGATTCGGTCGCGGACGAGTTCGAGGCCGCGCTGGCCGAGTTTGCGGCGGCGATGACCCAGGGTAACGGCATGGAGAACCCCGACGTCGGGCCCATGGTCAATGCCGGCCAGCGCGACCACGTGCTCGCCCAAGTCGACGCCGCGGTCGAAGCGGGCGCCACGGTGCTCGCCGGGGGAACCGGCCATAGCGACAATTTCATCGTGCCGACCGTGCTGGCGGGCATCACCGAGGATATGGACATCGCGAGCGTCGAAACATTCGGTCCGGTGGCGTGCGTGACGCGCGTCGCCTCTGTCGACGAAGCCATCGAAAAAGCGAACGACACGCACTTCGGCCTCGGTGCCGTCGTGTTTGGGCAGGACCAAGCGGATACCGCCGCGGTGGCGCGGCGGCTCACCGCCGGCATGATCGGCGTGAACAGCGCGGCAGGCGGAGCCGTTGGCACCCCCTGGGTTGGCGCGCGCCAGTCCGGGTTCGGCTTCCACAAGTCGCCCGACGGGCACAAGCAGTTCACTCAGACCCGGGTCGTGACCACGCGAGCTTGATGCGGGCCCGTCTCAGCGGGCTCGTCGTAGGAGCGTTGATAGTCGGAGCTTGCGGGGGCGGGGCGCCAGTGCATTCAATCGTCCCGGTCCCGAGTAGCTTCGAGCGTGGATCAGGCACCTTCGTGCTCGACGAGAACACGCGCATCGCGCTCGCAGACGGAGGAGACGCCGAGCTATTGCGGGTCGCCGACCTTTGGGTGGGTCCCATCAGGCTCGCCACCGGGCTGCCGTTGCCCCTCGGAGCATCGGGGCAGATCCGCCTGAGCCTCGATGCTGCCGCCGGTGCGGAGGGGTACTCGCTCATAGTAGGAGAGGGCGACGTCTCGGTGACGGGCGGAGACTACGCCGGGCTCTTCTATGGACTTCAAACGCTGAGCCAGCTGCTGCCTCCGGGCGTGGCGGATGGAGTCGCGGGCCATCGTGGGCCGTTCGAGCTCGGCGCCGCAGAGATACGTGACGCGCCGCGTTTCCCGTACCGGGGCATGCACCTCGATGTCGGCCGTCACTTCTTTGGACCCGAGTTCGTGAAGCGGTACATCGACATGCTCGCCCGCTACAAGATCAATCGCTTCCACTGGCATCTCACGGAAGACCAGGGATGGCGCATCGAGATCCGCCGCTACCCGCTTCTGACGCAACTCTCTGCTTTTCGCGCCGAGACGATCGTGGAGAAGAACTTCGATCCCTACGTGGGCGACGGGCAGCGATACGGCGGCTTCTACACGCAGGAAGAGATCCGGGACATCGTGCGCTACGCCGCCGATCGTTTCGTCACGATCATCCCGGAAATCGAGATGCCGGGACACACTCTGGCGGTGCTCGCCGCCTATCCGGAGCTGGCCTGCACCGAGGGGCCTTTCGAGGTGGGTACTGTGTGGGGCGTGCACTCGGACATCTTCTGTCCGTCCGAAGAGACGTTCGAGTTCCTCGAAAACGTGCTCACGGAGGTCATGGCTCTGTTTCCGGGCGAGTACATCCACATCGGCGGAGACGAAGCTCCGAAAGTACGCTGGCAGGAGAGTTCCTTCGCACAGGAGGTCATCCGCCGAGAGGGGCTCGCGGACGAGAACGAATTGCAGAGCTGGTTCATTCGGCGCATCGAACGCTTCCTGAACGCGAACGGCCGCAGACTCATCGGCTGGGACGAGATCCTGGAGGGCGGCCTCGCGCCCAATGCCACGGTGATGTCCTGGCGCGGCACCGAGGGGGGCATCCAAGCCGCCCAGCAAGGGCACGATGTCGTGATGACGCCGACCTCCCACTTGTACTTCGACTATTACCAGAGCGAAGAGCGCGACTCAGAGCCGCTCGCGATCGGAGGATTTCTGCCGCTCGAGCGAGTCTACGAGTACGAGCCGATCCCTTCCGATCTCACCGATGAGCAGGCTGTGCACATTCTGGGCGCCCAGGGCAACGTCTGGACGGAGTACATGAAGACCGAGCAGTACGTCGAGTACATGGTCTTTCCGCGGCTGTTCGCGCTCTCGGAGGTGGTGTGGTCACCCGCGGACGCCAAAGACCTGGATGGGTTCCTCGACCGACTACGCTGGCACTTGGAGCGGCTGGACGCGTTGGGAGTCAACTACCGGGCGCTGGACGGCCGCTAGCGTCGGGCACGAACCGGTAGCCTCGCCCCCGCAACGTCAGGAAATGACGAGGACGAGCCCGGTCGACTTCCAGACGCTCTCGTAGCCGCGCGACGTGCACGTCCACGGTGCGACTCTCAGGCACACGGGGGTAGCCCCAGACGTCCTTGAGCAGGCGCTCCCGCGAGAGCACCTGTCCCGGGTGTTCGAGGAAGTACCGCAGCAGAACGAATTCCCGTGCGGGCAGCTCGAGCGGCTCACCGTCGCGTGTGACCACACCCGAGTCCAAGTCGACCACGACGCCACCGAAACGGGTGACACCGCCTCGCGGGGATGAGCGGAAGAACCGAGTCGATCACCTGATTCCAATACCATCCGCGGGCGTCCGCGAGCGGGACGCCTTCGGCGAGCATCGAGTGGAACTCCTCCCGCAAGTCCTGAACGACGGAGCGCCGGTTCGCCCGGCGCGTCGCCACGGAAACGAGCAGCCCTGGCCACACGCGGTGGCTCCGGTCTCATATCGCGTCCAACTCCTCGCGCACCGCCAAACCTTCCGTCATCCGGTTGATCGCCTCCCGATTGCGGAGCACGGCTTCGGCTCCATCGGGAGTGAGACGGAAGTACTTCCTGGCGCGACCCCGCGCGTCTGGCCCCGAGGCGCCGAAGGACGCCAGCACGTAGCCCTTTTGCTCAAGGCGATCGAGCGTCGCGTACACGGACCCGATCGACACAGAGCGCTCCGTCCGGCTTTGGATCTCACGACGAACCCTCATGCCGTACGCGTCGTCTTTCAGGCGCAGCAGCGCGAGCATAACCAGATGTTCGAACTCTCCTACGTGGTCGCCCTTTGGCATCGATCCCCTCCGGAGTGTCGGTGCACACGGCACCGCCCGTCGATTTCTACAACCATGATAAAATCATATTTGTAGAAACGTACAATACATCGCCCGTTAACGCCGCGTTGCCCGCCGCTTCGGCTGGACGTACCCTGCCCTCTGGCCGTTTGCCCAAGGAGGACGGGTATGCTCCGCACGTCACTGCATCTTGGAATCACTGGGATCCTCGTCGCCGCATTTACAGGCGGCGCGACGAACAGTCTCTCCGCACAGGACGACGCCAACCCATACGACGCGTTGGTCGATGTGCGGGCGGGCGAGGGGATCTTCGAAAGACACTGCTCGCGCTGCCACGGGATGAACGCGACCGGGGGCGAGACCGGCCCCGATCTCACAACGGGCAGGTTCCGGCACGCATCAACCGATGCGGGCCTCTTCAGCGTAATCACACGAGGGGTCCCCGACACAGAAATGACGGCGTTTCGCAGGGCACGATCGGATCAGGATGTCTGGCAGCTCGTCGCGTATCTGCGCTCACTGAGCGGAGGGCCTCGCGTGGAAGTGCCCGGTGATCCTGCGAAAGGGGAGCGGCTGTACCGGAACAAGGGAGGATGCACGAGTTGCCACATGATCGATGGTGCGGGCGGTCTATCCGGACCGGACCTATCGACCATCGGCGCACGTCGCTCGCCGGAGGACCTGTTGTCTGACCTGGTCGAACCCGACGAGCGGGTGATGCCGCGCTGGTGGAGGATGAGGGTCGTTCATCGAGACGGCACTCCCGTTGCCGGTCGGCGCATGAACGAAGGCACTTATTCGGTCAGAATCCTCGATGAGGACAATCACCTGTGGTCGTTCCAGAAGCGTGACCTCATCGAAAGCGAACGCATCGAGACCTCCTCGATGCCCTCTTACACGAGCGAGTTGTCCGACGATGAACTGACCGACCTCGTCGCGTATCTGTACGGGTTGATTAGGGATGAAGAAGGATGATCGCAGCAGCGAAGGAGAGGGGAATTGAAATGAGCAGATCCATTGCACTGTTGAGCGTATTGCTGTTCGCGGCTCCCGTGAGCGCCGTTCAAGGACCGGGTGAAGACCCGCGTCCAGGGGCCACCATCGGGGCAGCGCCGTCCTTCAGCCCGGTCACAGCCGAACGCCTGGTGAACTCCGACGCCGAGCCCCACAACTGGCTCATGTACTCGGGCAACTACTCGAGTCAACGGTACTCCGGGCTGGACCAGATCCACGTCCGCAACGTAGACCAGCTGCAGATGCAATGGGCCCACCAGCTCCGCATCCTGGACCGATCCGAGGCCACCCCACTCGTCGTCGACGGTGTCATGTACGTCACCGAAGCGCCGGCCACCGTGATCGCGCTCGATGCCGGGACCGGGACCCGCTATTGGCGCTATGAGCACGAGATGCCCGAAGACCTGAATTACTGTTGCGGCAGGAACAACCGAGGCGTTGCTGTGCTCGGAAACCGCCTGTTCATGAGCACGCTCGATGCACATCTCGTCGCGCTGGACGCCAGAACCGGCAGCCTGCTCTGGGACGTGGAGGTCGCAAAAGAGGAGTCCGGCTACAGCAAGACGGCCGCGCCACTGGTAGTCGGAGACAAAGTCATCACCGGCATCGCAGGCGGAGAATTCGGAATCCGTGGCTTCATCGACGCATACGAGGCGAAGACCGGCGAGCTCGCATGGAGACTCTATACGGTTCCTGGGCCGGGCGAGCCCGGCAACGACACTTGGGCCGGCGACTCCTGGCGCACGGGTGGATCAGCGACCTGGATGACCGGCTCCTACGATCCCGAGTTGGACCTCGTGTACTGGGGCACCGGAAATCCAGGGCCCGACTGGAACGGGGACGTCAGGCTGGGCGACAACCTGTATTCGGACGCCGCGCTGGCCATCGATCCGAATACCGGCGAGCTGAAGTGGTACTTCCAGTTCACGCCACACGACGTGCACGACTGGGACGCCACCCAGATTCCGATTCTGGCCGATTCCCGCTTCGATGGTGAAGAACGCAAGTTGATGCTCTGGCCCAACCGGAACGCGTGGTTCTACGTGCTCGACCGCGAGACCGGCGAATTCCTGACCGGGAAGCCGTATGCCAGACAGTCCTGGGCCTCGGGCCTCGACAAAGAAGGACACCCGATCCGCATCCCCGGTACGTTCCCGAGTATCGAAGGCAACACGGTCTCGCCCTCGATCGGAGGCGGGTCCAATTGGTGGTCGCCGAGCTACAGTCCGCGCACGGATCTGCTGTACGTCAACGCCTACGACGGCGAGACCACGTACTACATCCGCGACGAAGAGTACATCGAGGGCGAGCGCTACACGGGTGGGGGAGGCGAGACGCCTCTGCCGGCGGACAAGTACGTGAGCGCGATCCGAGCGATCTCGCCGCAGTCCGGCGACATGGAGTGGGAATACCCCATCCAGCCCAGATCCAGCGCCGGTGTGCTCTCGACCGCGGGCGATCTCGTCTTCAGCGGCACGCCCGATGGCTACTTCTTCGCGCTGGACGCGCTGACTGGAGCGGAAAAGTGGTATGTGAACCTGGGCTCCCGAGTGCACTCGGCGCCCATGAGCTACATGGTGGACGGCAAGCAGTACGTGGCCATAGCCGCCGGCAACGTCCTCTTCACCTTTGCGCTGAACGACTAAACGCGACAACGGTGGCGCGCTTCAGGTCGCGCGCTCCAGCGTCCGCGTCAGGCACGTGGGGCCGCCATGTCCCTTGGCGCTGATCTCCCCGCCGGAGTACGCGTGAACCGTGACTCCAGCTGCTTCCATACGCCGACAGGTCTCCGGGAAACCCTCCAGCGCCACCGCGACCCGGGGCGCGGCGGCGAGCACGTTGCACCCCATTTCGAACTCGTCATCGGGCACTTCCACGAGCTCGAAGCCGCGCGACAGCAACTGCTCTCGGAACGGCACCGGTAGCAACGGCGAGTACACGAGCAACAGGTCTTCGGCGAGCGGGCTCAGCATCGACATCAGGTGGAGGACGTCGCCGGCTCCCTTCCAGTGCGGCAGCAGCACCTCGATCACCTCGACGTCTTCTCCCAACAGAGCCCGCAACTGCGCGATGCCCTCGGCGTTGGTCCGATAGCCCCTCCCTACAGCGAGTGTCTCGTCGCCGAGCCAGGTCACGTCCCCGCCCTCGAGCGTCCCCGGCTGCTCGATCGAGCCGAGCACGTGCACCCCCAAGTCCGTGTATTCGTGCCCGACCGCATCCGGCTCAGCAGACCGGGCTCCTTTCCCCATGCGCGCCAGGATCGCGCCGGCGTTACTGACCAGCGATGCGTCGCGGGCGTAGACCGAGTCCAGGCCGATGTCGTCCGCCGGCATCCAATCGACGGTCGCGCCCAGGCGTTCGAGCAGTGCCGCGAGCGCGTCGGCCTCGTGACACGCTTCGTCGTAGTCCGGCGGCCCCAGATAGCTCAAGGTCTGCCACTGCTCCGCGATTCGCTGCGGACTGACGAACGCGTCGCGCGGATGCTTCATGAGAACGCGCTTGAGTGGGGCCACCTCGGACTGGTACATCAGCGGCTCTCTAGCTCGGCTCGCCTGTGGATACTCCAAAGGTAGAGCGGGGCGCCAGCGGCGAAGAGGAGAACGCCAAGTAGGATCTCACTCGTCTGGGCGCCCGCTACCGCGAAGACCGAGTACGCGGCAGCCAGTGCGGACACAACCATGGCCAGGCGCGCGCCCTGTCCGCCCCAGCGCTCAGGCTCGCGACGGATGAGCACGATGTGCGCCAGCGTGGTGAGCACGTACGATAGCAACACAGTCACAGTCGCGAGCACGAGCGCAAACGTGAAGAGCCCGACGAGCCCACGCGTGAAGTTGGCCATGACGAGCACGGTGCAGAGGAACGAGGACAGCAGCAGTGTGAAGCCGGGCGTTCCGCGCCGGTTCAGCCGACCGAATCTCGCCGGGAAGAGTCCGTCGCGAGACGGGGCGAGCGGCATCTGACCCTGCATAAGCACCCAACCGTTGAGCACCCCAAAGCCTGCGAGTACCGCGCTCGAGCGGGTCGAGGTCTCGCACCGCTCCCATCACGATGTGCTCGGTGGGGATGCCTGGATCGAGCCCGGACTCCTTGCGCAGGTTGTGTAGCGCCATGCCCGCCGAAACCGCTACCGGCATTCCCCCGAGCATGCCGGACAACGTGGTCTCCGGCACGTTGAAGTCCCCGTGCGCGTCGATGAAGACCAGCCCGACGCTACGTAGCTCCCCGTTCGCACTGGACTTCTGAAGCCCTCCCAACACGCCGATGACCGAAGTGCAGTTGCCCAACAGACCCACGGTCAAAGTCCCCGACCGCCAGTTACCGGCGACCATGCCGGCGAGGTGCCCGTTCGCCAGACCCATGCGGTGCCACGAGCCGTATTCCCGGTCCTCTTCGGTGGTGAGCGCCACGGTGCGGTCGGGTATCAACGAGAAGCCCATGGCCCGGATCGTGTCATGGACCCCGCTTGTGTAGAGGTACGCCGGATTGTCCGAAATCTCGGGAACGTTGCGGGCCCCCGTGAACGGCATCTGGATGATGGAGATCCGACCCTGATCCCCAGGGTGAGCCTGCGACGACACGCCTGCGGGTAAACTGAGCGCCAAGGCCGCCGTCAGCGCCCCGGCAATGTTCACCTTCGATCGCATCGTCTCGACTCCTGGATAATCGGCTCAGGGCTGTCAGATTACCGCCCGTGAGCCATTCCGCCAAAAACGATGCCGGCATCACACTCCGCCCTCATCGATCCGGTGACGTCGGATGGGTGATCAAACGTCACGGAGAGCTGTACGCAGAATCACATGGATGGGACATGAGGTTCGAGGCTCTCGTGGCGCGAATTCTGGCGGACTTCATCGACGGCTTCGATCCGTCGCACGAACGCATGTGGATCGCCGAGAAGGACGGTGAGCGCGTGGGGTCCATCTTGCTCGCCAAGGAATCGGACGGCGTGGCGCAGCTACGCACGCTGCTCGTCGAGCCCTCGGCCCAGGGCCTCGGCGTCGGTCGCAAACTCGTCAGCGAGTGCGTCGGTGCGGCCCGCGATCTAGGATATGAGAAGATGGTGCTGCTCACGTCTCGGGGCCTCGATGCGGCTCGCCGACTCTACCAGGCCCACGGGTTCCTGCTCACGCGCGAAGAGAAGCAGCAGGTGTGGGGCGTGACGCATACAGCCCAATGGTGGGAGCTCGATCTGTGACTTCTGACGCCACTCAAGACGGTGCTCACTACCTACTCGGCCACACCGACCACGAGCTGAGACGCCTCGACATCCAGGGCGATCTCTATCGTGACGCCACCCTCCGCGCCTTTCGCGATGCCGGCATAGAGCCCGGCATGCGTGTTCTCGACATCGGATGCGGGACGGGAGATGTGTCTCGCGCAGTCGCCACAGTCGTAGGGGAGGCAGGATCAGTCCTGGGCATCGATCGAGGAGAAAGGGCAGTCGAAGCAGCTCGAGAGTGGGCGCGTGATCAGGGGCTCAATAACGTCGACTTCGCCGTGAGCGAGATCGACGAGTTCCACAGCCCCGCCAACTTCGACGCGGTGGTTGGCCGCTTCATTCTCATGCATCAGCCCGATCCGGCACAGGTGCTCGCGTCGGTCGTGCGCTCGCTCCGAGCAGGCGGGGTCGTTTGCATGATCGAGTCGTACATGGACGCCTTGCTCAGCGGCCCCCACTCATTCCCCGCTTCGCCGCTCTACGACGAGATCGTGCGTTGGAAGAGCGCCGTGGTCGCGGGAGCCGGCTCGGACCTGCACGCGGGCGGGCGTCTCAAGCAGCTCTTTGGCGCCGCCGGGCTGCCCCAGCCGAGAGCACGGCTCGAGGCGCGCCTGGAAGGCGGCGCTGACAGCCCCTACTACGAGTACATAGCCCACAGCGTGCGCAGCATGCTGCCCGAAGCAGAGCGCCAGGGCCTTGGTGGCTTCACGAACGCCGACGCGGATACGCTGGAGCGTCGCTTGCGCGACGAGGTACTCGCTAGCCGGGGCATGCTCGTCGCATGGCCCGTGGTGGCCGCTTTTTGCCGCACCGAAACTGCTCCCGCCACCGCTCCGTAGAGTCTCGAGCAGTTACCCTCACTTAGTGAGGTCAACACTCTGACGGACGGTATCTCATGGCGCACCAGACACCAGAGCTTCTGCCCGGTACGGTCAATCTGGTAATTCTGCAAACGCTCCCGATCGGCGTGCACTTCGTCGCCCGTTTTGGCGACGAGGCCTGCCTGCTCAGACTGGCGGGCCAACTCAAGCAGGCGAAGCCATGGTTCGACCGCCTGCCAGAGTTGGCCACCAGCTAGGGCGGGGACACTAGTTCATCGCACCTGAAACGTCAGCGGTAGCGCGATCCACACGGCGACGTACCGATCCTGGTTCATGGCAGGCCGAAAGCGCATCACGTCGACGAGGCTCAACGCTGCCCTGTCGAGCGCCGCGTAGGCCGCGGGTTCTCCGATGCGCGCCCCGAGGATTTTACCTTCCTCGTCGATGTTGATGAGCATGCTCACCGTCGCGCCCAAACCCGCATCCCGCAGCGCCGGAGGATAGGCCTTCTCCAGTGCGCACCGAAGTTCACGAGCATTCAGGAACTCCGGCGCGACGGTATATGGCGTGAACGGGGTGCCATTGCCGTCCGCAACTTCGGCTCCCGCATCTGGGGGGGGCGGCAACTTGACGTACTCATCGAAGCGGATGGTCGGCAGCGTTTGCTCGAGCGGGGCGTCGACCGAGATCACAGGCATGGACGGACGGCTCAACTCCCCCGGATCCGCGGGCAGCTCGATGTCCTCGATGCGCACGACGTCGATGATCTCCTCCGCCGGAATCGACCAACTGACGGCGCTCATCTCCGGGAAGAGCTCGGACAGCAGCACATGTAGCGCGGCAGCGAGCACCAACGAGACAGCAAGCATGCCGTCGAAGCGCTGCTTCAGACGATCGTTCGCCGTCAACACGGGAATAACGTGTGTGGTCACCGGGGCACCTCCTTTCGAAACGTGGTGTCCGGAGCCGGTCGTTTCGTGTAGATGGCAGGGCCTGTGTCAAACAGCTCGATCGAGGCCGCGCGCGGCGTTCCGCGCCCCGCTACCGCTGGCTGTCTACCGAGGATGACACCCCGATGTCCAGGCCTGGTGTCATGCGGAGGAAGTTCAGTATCGATCGAACGATCTCGTCGGTCGTGCCGGGCGACATGATGTCCCCCGCGATGACGTGCTGCTCCGGGTCCTCGGACGCCGAGATCTCTACCAGTTGCTTGCTCGAACTGCCAAGCCGCTCGTACGCGAGCCGGATCTCCCCCGCATCGACCACCGCGTCGTCACGCGAGTAGGCGACGAGCGTCGGCACGGTCACGCCGTTAAGCGGCATCGTGCGCACATGCTCGACCAACGCCATCATCGGCAGCAGCGCCGACGTCGGATAGCATACGGTCCAGTGCAGCCCCTGCTCAGCGCTCTCTGGTTGGAAGCAGCGCTCGGGACCGACGACGAGTTGCGCGATCTGGCCACCCCACGGCCAAAGCAGAATCCGTGACGCCGCGTCGCGCGGCTGGAAGTTCGGAGAGATGACCACGAGCGCCGCTACGCGCCCCTCGGTCTCCGGACGGGCCGCGGCCCAGACCGCTAGCGTGCCCCCGGTCGAGGTGCCGATCAGCACGACCCGCTCCCCGAGCACGGCTCCCACGGCGACGGCCTCTGCGACATCGTCCATCCACGCCCCCACGGTCGCTTCGGCCATCGCGGTCCCGTCGCGACCGTGCCCTGTCAGCCTCGCGTAGAACACGTTTGCACCCAGAGCTTTAGCGATTCGACTCACGAGCGGATCCACCTCGTGGCGATCCGCGGAGAAGCCATGGAGATAGACCAGCGCTATGGGGGTGCTGGCGCGCGCCTCCGGATCCGTCCACACCACCGCCTTCGCCTCTCCCGGGCGAAGATCGGGCACGCTCGACTCACGTTCCGCGAGGTAGGCATCGACGTCCGGGCCTAGCTCGGGCTCGTTCCACCGCTCTTCGAAACTGGTCCGTGGCCCGAAAAGAACGACGAGCGCACCGCCCAAGAAGACGGCGGCCGCGACTCTCCACCGTCGCTTCTTCATCGCACTAGCAACCCGAGGTTAATGTGCAACGAGCCGCCACCCGCGTGGGTCCCCGGGTGCTACGGCCCAAGATGCGGCAAACGGTAAGAGCAGGCAGCGGCGCAAACAACTGCTTCACCGGCGCTCTGGCGAGCCCTGGACCGTCCCCTCAGGTTGTGTGCGACCGTCTTCCGTATGGATGCAATACATGACCGCAAGTCGCCCCCAGCAGATCACGAATCGTATCGCGCAACACGCGGCACCCTTCTGGCACTGCGGCGTGGCAATCGTCATCGCCGCAGTCCTGGCCGTCCCGCACCCGCTGTCGGCCGCTCTTCAACAGGGCGCTAGTGACGGCGAGTGGCGCGTGTACGGCGGCGATTCTGGCCACACGCGGTACGCCAGCCTCGATCAGATCGACACCAGCAACGTCGAGGACCTGGAGGTCGTGTGGCGATGGACCGCGAGAAATTTCGGACCGAATCCGAACATCCGCAGCTCAACGACACCGCTCATGGTCGATGGAGTCTTGTACGCAACCGCGGGCATGCGCCGCGCGGTGGTCGCGATCGACGCGGGGACCGGCGAGACGCTATGGACGTGGAGCATGATCGAAGGCGAACGACTCTCGAGCGCCCCGCGCCCTAATCCCGGGAGGGGCGTCGGCTACTGGGAGGACGAAGAAGGCAACGCGCGTATCCTGGTGGTTACGCCCGGATACCACATGGCGGCGTTGGACGCGCGCAGCGGGGTCCCGATCGCGGACTTCGGCCGGGACGGCATCGTAGACTTGATGGAGGGCCACCGGGCTCGCGACGGCGTCAACATCGTGGGCACGATCGGGTCCAGCTCCCCGCCGACCATCGCAGGCGACGTGGTCGTGGTGGGCTCCGCGCATCACGTCGGTTTCCAACCGCCCACGCGGGCGAACACGCCCGGCGACATCCGCGGCTTTGATGTGCGCACAGGCAAGCTCATCTGGACCTTCAAGACCATCCCTGAGCCCGGGGATCTCGGGGTCGACACCTGGCAGGACGACTCGTGGTCCTATACGGGCAACGCCGCCTCCTGGGCACCGATCTCGTTCGATCCGGAAACCGGCTGGGTCTACGTTCCCACGGAGGCTGCAACCGGCGACTACTACGGAGGCCACCGGCCGGGCAACAACGTCTTCTCGACCAGCGTACTCGTGCTGGACAGCCGGACCGGGGAGCGCGTATGGCACTTCCAGACGGTCCACCACGACATCTGGGATCTGGACAACCCCACGGCTCCCATCCTCGCCGACATCGAGATCGAGGGTGAGCCCAGGAAGATCGTGATCCAGATCACGAAGCAGGGCTTCGCGTTCGTGCTCGACCGGCTTACCGGTGAACCAGTCTGGCCCATCGAGGAACGTGCGGTGCCTCAAAGCGACGTGCCCGGCGAGTGGACCTCTCCGACACAACCCTTCCCCACCAAGCCGGCCGCGTTCGACCGGAACGGCTTCAGCGAAGACGATCTGCTCGACTTCACGCCGGAGATCAGGGCGCGTGCCGCGGAAGTCGCAAGCGCTTACCGCATGGGTCCCCTCTACACGCCGCCATCGCTCGCCAGAGCGGAAGACGGCACGCGAGGCACGCTCATGCTTCCGACTTCGACCGGCGGCGCGAATTGGGAGGGCGGCGTGCTCGATCCCGAGACCGGCTTCCTCTATATCGGCACGCAGACCAATCCGTTCATTCTCGCCTTGAGTGAGGGCGGCGACCGCTCGGACATGAACTACATACAAGGGTTTGGTCGCGCACAGCTAGCGCCGGGCATACCCATCGTGAAGCCTCCGTGGGGGCGCATCACCGCGATCGATCTGTCGACCGGTGATCACGCTTGGATGATCGCCAACGGCGACACGCCGGCTTTCGTGGCAGAGCGACTGGAGCTGGACCCCGCCAACATCCCGCGAACCGGGAAGATCTCGCGCGCAGGCCTGCTCGTAACCAAGACGCTCCTCTTCGCCGGAGAAGGCATGGCGGGAGCCCCGATGTTTCGCGCGCACGACAAGATGACCGGCGAGATCCTCGCCGAGATCGAGCTGCCGAACGCGCAATCGGGTCTGCCGATGACCTATCTTCACGAGGGACGCCAGTACATCGTCATTTCCGTGGGTGGCGGGGGGCAACCGGCCGAGCTGGTCGCTCTCGCACTTCCTCAGAGCTAGGGGCAAGAATGAGAGATCACGCGATCGGCCACCCGGCGCTCACCGATCGGCCAACCGGCTGCACTTCGAACTCGTGTACAGCTACTTGTTCCAAGCCGCCGACCCTGGCGTGGCGATGACCGTCTTGTTGCTCTCGTTCGGATCCGAGGAATTCGAGGCAAGCGATCCTGAGCCACTGCGCGTGCTCGGAGAGCGGATGCAAGACTCGACGCGGACCTCGGATCTGGCAGGGCACTTGGGCCATGGCCGACTCGTCGTTCTCCTGTTCTGCACCAACATCGCGGGCGGCATGATCGCCGCCGACCGAATCGAACAAGCGGTGCTCGAGCTCAATCTCGGACGGGTGTCGATCGGCCTTGCCAACTACGAGGCTAGCATGAAGGAACCGTCGGAGTTGCTCGAGACGGCAGACCGCGCGTTGCGCGCGGCGGAAGAGGCCGGAGGAGGCGTGGAACTGGCGTAGCTGGTGTGATCCAAGTCGAGCTGCCCGCGATCTACCGCCAGCGGTACGAGAAGCCCACCCCCAGGAACCAACGGCGACTACCGGTCTCGATGCCCCAGTTCAGGTCCCATTGCTTGTCCGCGTCCGGCACGTATACGACGCCCGCCTCCGCGAAGTGCTCGTCGTCGCCAGGTCCGTACGAGCCCGCGTACCCGGCGTAGAGTCCGAGCCCGTCCACACTGGCCACCGACAAACCCGGAGTGACGACGAAACTGACGGCACCGTCGTCGACGTGCGCGAACGGGAAGCCGTAGCCGGCGTTGAGCGCAAGCCCGAGAGCATCGCTAAGCGTGAATTCCGCGACCAGCGTGGCCGCGCCGCTCGCCTCGCCCGCCGAGAAGGCCGCCGAACCGACAGGGAGCGTGGTGGAGAGCACCGCCGAAAAGAGAGGGCCGTCTCCGGTCGACAACGGCACCTTTAGCCCCACACCCGGATCCGGCGCCCCCCGCTCATCGTCCGCGATCAAGACCGAGCCGGGGAAAATGCGGATCTCGATCCCGCCGACCCCGTAGCGTACCAGGCTTTGGCCGAACGTGAAAACGTCGCCCCCGCTACCGATCGCGGCCTCGACTCCGACCTCCACCTGGACGACACCCGCGCCCACGACATGTGCGCCATCACCCAGGCCGGGTCGGTCCGGTACGATCGTCTCGGCGACTTCCTGCGCGCGGGCGGGGGTCGCTGAGCTGAGCAAGGCACCTGAGAGCAGTAGTACCAATGCCTTCCGCATCACCAGCACCCAGCGTAGTCCGGCGCGTAGTCCGAGAGCTCAGAGGCCAGGTACTCCCGGTGCAGACGGTTCAACTGACGCACGTGAATGAAGTCGTGCGCCAACCAGGAGGTCAGCACACCACCTGCGGGCAATGGACCCGCGCTCGGATGCTCGTAAAGTCGCGACCAATCCGGCTGAGTCAGCCCTTCGAGCCACCGCAATGACCGGGCGCGTCGAGTCATCAGGCGCTCCACGGACTGACCCAGCTCACGAGAGTTGTACTGCCGCTCTCGCGCCCACACCTCGGGAGCGATGGGGGGCCAATGTTCTCCCGGGCGATGAAGCGTGAGGTCGAGCCGGTGACGGAAGTCCTCTACTTCCTCATCCGCGAGATGGTTCACCACCTCAAGGATGGACCACTGGTCAGTGGCCGGCTTCCATCGCGCCTGCTCCTCGCTCACGGCTCGTGTAAGAGCGTCGAACACGTCGACGTTCGCGCGCAGGCGTTCGATGATGTCGTGTAGTCGCACCGACCCTCCTTCTTGGGCGGTGAAAGCTCGCGCCCGGTCTTACTGTCCGCTAGAAGACCTATATTGCCACGCATTCACCGCCGTGCAGTTTAGTTTCGTCATCTCAGTGAGCTGGCAGGAGTCCCATGCAGAAACTTCCCGCATTCCTCACACTCTCATTGCTCATGGCAAGCATACCTGCATCGAGTCAGACGTTGCCGGAAGGAGTCGAGAGAATCCAGATTCCGGTCGGAGACATGGTCTTCGATGCACTAGCGGCCGGGCCGGAAGACGGAGAGCTCGTACTGCTGCTGCATGGTTTCCCACAGTCCAGCTATTCCTACCGAACACAGCTTCCTGTGCTTGCCGCTCAGGGGTTCCGGGCGGTCGCGCCCGATCAGCGCGGTTACTCGGCAGGCGCCCGACCGACCGAAGTGTCAGCCTACGCCATGGGCAATCTCGTCGGTGACGTTCTGGGCATGGCAACCGCACTGGGCGCCGAACGCTTCCATCTCGTCGGTCACGACTGGGGCGGCGCAGTAGCGTGGGTCGTCGGATCGGCAGTTCCGGGTCGGGTGCGTTCGCTCGTTGTGCTCTCGACACCACACGTCAGCGCATTCGGTCGGGCACTGGCTGAGGCTGACGGTGAGCAAGCTCGGGCGTCGTCCTATTTTGCTTCCTTCCGCGCGGAGGGCTCCGAGCGGCGCTTCCTGGAGAACGATGCGGCCGAGTTCAAGGAACTGCTCGGTCAGTGGGGCTCCATGTCGGAAGCCGACATCAACGTCTATCTTGAGGTGCTCGGGACGGAGGAGGCGCTCGGTGCCGCGCTGAACTGGTACCGGGCGGGCACGGGGGGAGCGACCACCGCCACCCCACCGCCACCGTCGATCGTCACTGTACCCACACTCTACGTGTGGAGCACGAACGACGCCGCCTTCACGCGCGCCACGGCGGAAGCCACCGAGGAATTCGTCACCGGACCGTATCGCTTCGAGGTTCTCGAGGGCGTCAGCCACTGGATCGCCGAGGAGGCGCCAGAGCGGCTCAGCGAGCTGCTAGTCGAGCATCTTCAGCAGTGGCGGGAGCACTAGGCGCCACGCCACCGCTCTCAGCAGTCGACGAGCTCGATCGTGTCCGGACCGTTGGGCACGACACAGATGAATTCGAACGGCTCCGAACCCTGGTCTGCCTCGTACGTGTGCGGGACCCCTGCCGGGATGTAGACCACGTCGCCTTCCTTCACGTGGTGCACTTCCTCACCGATCTGAACGCGAGCGCTGCCACGCAGCACGTACTGCTCGTGCTCGACCGTGTTGGTATGCATCGGCATGCCGCCGCCGGGCTCCATGATGAAGCGCCGCATGGCGAAGTTGGGCCCCTGCTCAGGGCCGATGAGCACTTGAGTCGTGGTCCCCGTGCCCGCCTTCACCTCTACGGCCAGAACGCTATCGACATGTCGTACGGACACCCTATTTTGATTCATGCCACCCCTCACCCGGACGGCGGATCGCCCGGAAGCTTCATGAAGTTCCACTTCACACGGTCTGACTCATCCTCATACTGCCAGATCCAGCCACCGACTTCCTGCTGCACACGCACAACCTGATCCTGACCCTCTTTCTCGACCTTCACCACCCTCCCATCGTCGAGCGATAGCTGCACCAGCCCGTCTTCCCGTCTGATCCTCAAGACGTAGAAGCAGCCCGGCCGTAGCTCAACTCGAAGAAGCTTCTCCCGCCGCCGCTCTGGCACTGCCGTCATGTGTCCTGGCCCTCAGTCGGTTGGAGTTACGCCGCCGATCCAACTAACGCGAACAATCTCGGCCTACGCCATCGGGGGGAGGACGGCCGACCGATCATTCTGCGAGGCACGATGGGCCCGAAGCCTGAATCCTGCAATGAGCACGCGGTCCCCGCGGCACTCAAGAGCGAGCGGCCAACCCTCATGTCGGTCCATATCATGGCTCGCCTCGCTTCGCGGCCCCATTGTGGGGAACGCGCCAACCATCGGCTCAACCCGGAGCATTCTGTGGGCACACTCTCTGACGCCACTCGCCTGACCGCCACACTACTGCTCGCCCTGACCACCGCATGCGGCCCGGCACAGACGGACCAAGCATCGGACGCTGAAGCGGCCCAGATCGCACGCACACCCAAGGTCCTCGTGATCGGTATCGACGGAGTCCGTCCGGACGTGCTCGCCGAGGTGGCCACGCCCAACCTGGACGCATTGGCCGCCGCGGGAACCTTCACGGGCACGGCCCGGACGGGGTACCCGTCCGTGAGCGGCCCGGGGTGGTCCTCCTTCTTGAACGGCGTGTGGCCGGAGAAACACGGGGTGACCGACAACGAGTTCGGTGGCAAGCGCTACGACCTCTATCCCGATTTCCTGACGCGCATCGAGCAAGTGCGGCCGGAGCTGTCCACCTTCGTGGTCGCGGACTGGTTGCCGCTGGTGCGACAGGACGACGGCAAGCCCACGGTGAGTAACGCCGTTGATGTGCGGCACGTCCTGGATGGATACGAGCTCGGTTGGGCCCAGGCGGACGCCCGGTCCGTAAAGTTGACCACGCAGCACCTCGCGACCGCCGACCCCGACGCGCTCTTCGTCTACCTGGGCAACCCGGATGAAACAAGTCACGAGCATCGCTCGATCGGCACCGAATACCGAGAGGCAATAGCGCTGGCAGACAGCCATGTCGGTGAGATCGTCGCGGCGGTGCGAGCCAGGGCCAGCTACGACACCGAGGACTGGCTCATCATCTCTAGTACCGACCATGGACGAACGTCCACTGGCGGGCATGGTGGCAATTCGGACGAGGAGCGTACGATTTACCTGCTCGTGAGCGGCGCATCGGCCGATCGCGGAGCACCGGCCGAACCAGCGTTCGTTGTCGACGTCGCCGTGACCGCCCTCGTGCACCTCGGCATCGCGATCGATCCGGCCTGGCAGCTCGACGGCAAACCGGTTGGGATCCGCTAGCGTCGCTCGGCGTACTCGGGCGGCTACTGCTCTTCCCTGACCTCGTGCCCAAGGTCCTCGAGCCGATGCACGATCTCGATGACGTACTCCCGGCCCCTCGTCTCCATTTGGATGACGATGCCCACATCACCAACAGATATGTCCGCGAACGCACGCCGGTGGTAGGTTTCGAGCACGTTCGCATCCATGTCCGCCACCGCGCGCGTTAGCCCCGCGAGTGATCCCGGGCGATCCTTCACGGTGATCGCGAGCCTCACCAACCGGCCGTCGAAGACGAGACCGCGATCGATGATTCGCGAGATCATGTTGATGTCGATGTTGCCGCCCGAGAGCAGAAGTACGGCTCGATCCGTCTCGGAGAGGGTCACGCTTCCAGTCATCAGCGCAGCCAGCCCGACTGCACCGGCGCCCTCGGCGACCGTCTTTTCCCGCTCGATCAAGAGTAGGATCGCTGCCGCTATCTCCTCCTCTCCGACCGATACCAGCTCGTCCACGTAGCGTTCGATGAGCGGGTACGTGATCTCGCCGATGCGCTTGGTGGCGATGCCATCCGCCAGCGTGTCGGACGCCGCGATTTTCACGACCTCGCCGGCGTCTCGTGAGGCCTTGGCGGAAGCCGCAGCGTCAGCCTCCACGCCGATGATGCGCACGTCGGGCTTGATCTCCTTGATTGCGCAGGCGATCCCGGAAATCATCCCGCCACCGCCGACAGGCACCACGACGACGCTCACGTCTGGTACCTGCTCGAGGATCTCGAGCCCCATCGTGCCCTGGCCGGCGATCACGTCTTCATCATCGAAAGCGTGGATGATCGACAATTCTTCTTCTGCGGCGAACCTCTGAACCTCGGCGGCAGCGTCGTCGAGGATCGTACCCACTTGGATCACATCAGCACCGTAGCCGCGAGTGTTGGTGACCTTGATGAGCGGGGCAGTCTCGGGCATCACGACCGTGACCGAAATGCCGAGGCGCCCACCGTGGTAGGCCACCGCTTGCGCATGGTTGCCGGCGCTCGCCGTCACAACCCCCCGGGCCCTCTCAGCCTCGGTGAGCCGGAGCATGCGGTTGAGCGCGCCGCGATCCTTGAACGAGCCGGTACGCTGGAGGTTCTCGAGCTTCAGGTAGTGGTTGCCCGGCGCGAGATCCCTAAGGCCCGCGTCCGCGTGCACGGCGTCTCTATGACTCCGTCGCGGATCCGCTGTGCGGCTTCCTGGATTGCCGCGTAGGTCGGCACGGCGCGATCACTCGATCGATCGATATACCGCGATACGAAGCAGCGGAGCGATCGTATACGTGAAGTGCAGGCGGTTCTCGCCCTCGATGATCACATTGGCGGTCTGCTGTCGCGTCTTCGGGTAATCGTGCCCCTGCTCGTTCTCTACGACGAGCACCTCCCCGTCGCCGAGCCCAGCCACCAGAGCCTCAATCTGCTCCTGCAGCCGATCCAGGAGCTGCTGCTCAGTGTGGTCCTGAACGTCACCCTCCGCCTCCGCCTCGAGCTCATGCGTAGTCCCGAGAGCGTAGGAAGCGTCGAAGTCGTCCACCGCGAAAGAATGCTCGTGATTCCTGCGGAAGCCGACCTCGTTCAGCGCCTTCGAGTCGAAGTTGAGGTCCACACTCTGGTACGAAGTGCCGTAGCGTCGGAGAATCATGGCTTGCCTTTTGAGGCGCAAAGCGCCGCTTCACAACGGTGGTATCAGGACCCGGGATTGAGCAGCGCTTCCAGTTCCTCGGGCGTCAAGTCGGCGGCGGCCTTGGAACCCATGCCGTGGGGCGAGCGCGATTTCCGCCCGCGCCGCGCGGCAGAGCGCGACTCGGTCTGAGGTGTTCCCGCGTAGTCGAACTCGGGAAGGTGAGTTTTCTCCACCCTTCGCCCCAAGCGATGCTCCAGGCTCTTCATCGCCCCGAGGTCCGACGCGGTGACGAGCGTGACCGCATTCCCGGTCGCTCCCGCACGACCCGTGCGCCCGATACGGTGAACGTAATCCTCCGGATCGAGCGGGACATCGTAATTCACCACGTGGCTGATACCCTCGACGTCGAGGCCCCGCTGCGCGACATCAGTCGCCACAAGGACGCGCACCTTGCCGGTCGCGAAGCGCTCCAGCGCACGCGTGCGATGCTTCATCTGCCGGTTCGAGTGCATGACGTCGGCCAGGATACCCTCGCGCTGCAAACGCCCCTCGAGCACATCGGCACCGGCTTTGGTGCGGGTGAAGATCAGCACATGGTCCCATCCAGGCTCGGCCATGAGCTTGAGCAGCAAGTCGGGCTTCTTCTCCGGCTTCACCGAGTAGAAAAACTCCTCGATGCCGTCGGCGGTCGTGCCGGACGGGGTCGCCTCCACCCAAAGCGCATCCTTGGTGAGGCGCAACGCGAGGTCGTGAACGCCGTGCGGCATGGTCGCGCTGAAGAGCATCGTCTGCCGTTTTTTGGGCATGCCTCGCAAGACGTCTTCGATTTGGGGCCTGAACCCCATGTCGAGCATTCTGTCGGCCTCGTCCAGCACGAGGTAGTCGACCTTGCTCAGATCCACTCGCCCCGACTGCATGTGGTCGATGAAGCGGCCGGGCGTGGCAACGATCACCTCGAAGCCGTCTTCGAGCGCCCTGATCTGGGGCGCGTAGCCCACGCCTCCAAAAATGGCCTCGTTTCGGATGTTGGTGCCTTTTGCGAGCGCCGCCGAGTCGTCGGAGACCTGCTGGGCGAGCTCTCGTGTCGGACAGAGCGCGAGCACTTGTAGGCCTTCTCCAGCTCGAATGCGCTCGAGGGCGGGGATCATGAACGCGCCCGTCTTGCCCGTGCCCGTTTGCGCGATGCCCACCACGTCTTTGCCGTCCAGGCCAGCAGGGATCGCCTGCACCTGAATCGGCGTCGGTGTCACCCATCCGAGAGCCTCGATCGCCGCAAGGCGCTCGTCGGAGAGCTTCATGTCTGAGAATCGAGCGATGTCCACTGGGTCTCGCGAAGGCGCAGAGGTCATGCCGAAACCAAGCGCTTCGACACACGTAGGACAGATGGCGAAAAAAAGGTAACCGGCTTTCTTGCCAAGGGTGTAACACCGCTACAACTTGGCCGCGTCAGAACGCACCACGCGTCGAGACGATCACTCGACTCTTACTGGACTCGACCGCCAAAATGGACGAGAACCCCGCCTCGTCGTCCCGGACATCCGTTCTCTTCGTCTGCCTCGGCAATATCTGCCGATCACCGCTCGCGGAGGGAGTCTTTAGGCACCTCGTCGAGCAGGAAGGGCTGGCGGACCGATTCGACATCGACTCGGCCGGCACCGGTGCGTGGCACGTCGGAGAGCGCTCGGACGCCCGCTCTACGCTCGTCGCCGAGCAGCATGGAATCGAGTTGGATTCCCGCGCGCGCCAAGTGGTGTTGGAGGACTTCGAGCGCTTCGACTACATCATCGCCATGGACCACGACAACTTGCGCACACTGCAACGCATGAGTGAGGCCAACGGCTCCGGAGCGCACATCGAGCTCCTACGCATGTACGAGCCGGAACGCGACGGCGACGAAGTCCCCGATCCTTACTATGGGGGCGCGAGCGGCTTCGAGAACGTCTACAAGATGGTCAAGCGATCCTGCAGGGGCCTGCTCAAGCAACTGCGCGCCGCCTAACCGCCTGCACAACCGCCCGCCCAACCGCGCCGATGCATCTACCGACTCCGCTGAGGCAACAGGTGGAGTCGGCCCTCGGTCACCGCATCACCGCGAGCGTCGCTGCTTCCGGCGGATGCATCAACAACGGCGCGCGACTCGATACGCGAGACGGCGATACCTTCTTTCTGAAGTGGAACGAGGTGGCGCCGCCTGAGATGTTCGAGGCCGAAGCAGACGGGCTGGAGGCATTGAGGCGCGCCTGCACGGTTCAAATACCCGCGCCGCTCGACCGAGGCGGTGGCGCCGGCACCCCATCCTGGCTCCTGCTGGAATACGTGGGTTCCGGGACGCCAGCGGCGGACTACCCCGAGAGGTTGGGCACGTCATTGGCAGAGCTGCACGCCTCCGAGCTCGGTCCCTCCTTCGGGTGGGCACGGGACAACTGGATCGGCTCGCTGCCGCAGGCAAACGAAGAGCGTAGTAACTGGGGTGCGTTCTGGCGGGACCTGCGAATCGTGCCCCAGCTGCAGCTTACCCGCTCCAAGGGTTTCTTGCGCAGCCATACCATGGACCGCCTGATCGACGTGATCCCGAACGCTCTGGTTGATGTCGAGCGCGGTGGCTTGTTGCACGGCGACCTGTGGAGCGGAAACGCCTACGCCACGGTTGAGGGGGTCCCCGTCCTCATCGACCCCGCAGTGTTTCGGGGCGACGGCGAGGTCGACCTGGCGATGACCGAGCTATTCGGAGGCTTCGGGCAGCGCTTCTACGAGGCTTATGGTGCGAGTCGGCCCATCAGTCGAGAGTACGAGGCATTCAGGCGCGACCTGTATCAGCTCTACTACTTGTTGGTGCATGTAAACCTGTTCGGGGCCTCCTATGAGAGCGACGCACTCGCAGCGGCCTCGCGCGTCGTCGACGCGCTGGGCTAGCCCTACTAGTACTAGGCGAGCGTTGCGGCTGACACCATCGCCGCGATGCGGCTGAAGGCATCTTCCAACACGTGGTCGGACGCCGCAAAGCTCATGCGCACCCAGCGGTCATCGCCGAACGCTGCCCCGGGCACGAGCGCCACCCCCTGCTGCTCGAGCAGATACGAGCACCAAGCGCTGGCGTCGGGGATTCCATCGTCGAAAAACCCGTCGACGCGAAAGTAGAGGTAGAAGGCTCCGTGCGGGCGGGTGTACGGCATGTCCGGCAGCAGTTCGTCCATACGCGCCATCACTAGATCCCGACGACGCGTGAAGGCCACGCGCATCTCCGCGATCGAGGCGCGCGCCTCTTCCACGTTGGAGAACGCTTCCAGCGCGGCGACTTGAGTCGGAGTGGCGACGTTCGACGTGGTCTGGCTCTGGAGCGCCGTGAGCTTCTGGGAGAGCTCGACACTCGTGTAGGAGAAGCCTAGCCGCCAGCCAGTCATGGCGTAGCTCTTCGAGACCCCGTCAATGAGCACGAAGTCGCCGAGCGAAGACTCGGGCAGCTCCAGGATGCCAGGCGCCGCAACGCGGTCCGCATCGTGGTAGATGTTGCGGTAGATCTCGTCGCAGATGAGCCAAGCGCTCCGGTCCCGCGCCCAGATCGCGATCGCTTCGAGTTCCTCCAGCGAGTACACCGCGCCCGTGGGGTTACTCGGTGTGTTGAGGATGAGCCCACGCGTCTGTTCGGAACAAACCGCATCAAGATCGTCCGCGGTAATCTTGAAATCCCTCGACTCTGCCCCGAATACGGCTTTGGGCTCGGCCCGGGCGATGTTGACCTGATCCGGGTAGGTGGTCCAGTACGGCGAGGCGATGAGGACCTCGTCTCCAGGCCCGAAGAGCGTGAAGGTCGCGTTGAAGAGCGCCTGTTTCGCTCCGGTGCTCACGACGATTCCGTTCCAGTCTAACTCACGCCTCGCCTGCTCGCTCAGACGGCCCGCAATCGCCTTTCGCAGCTCAGGTAGCCCCGCTGGAGGCGTGTAGCGCGTGCGACCCGCGCGTATCCCGTCGATGGCGGCTTGGGAAATGAACTCGGGCGTGTCGAAGTCCGGTTCCCCGCCGGCGAGGTTCAAAATGTCGCGGCCCTCCGACGCCAGTTTCTTCGCGAGCGTGCTGACCGCGATCGTTGCGGAGGGCTTGAGCTTCTCGACATTCGCACTGAACTGCATGGTCAGCCTCATCATGTCATCGGTGGGGCTGAAATATGGCGTCGCCCCACGCGTGGAGGAAGCACGCTCGGGGTGGTCCCCGCAGGCGGCCACGAGCACCTTTGACGCACCCATGAACCCTCCAAGTTCCCGATTCTTCTTCGACGCGGTAGACCCACTGTCCTTTGCGATGCACCGTGCCCTTTGTGCCGCGGAAGAGCAAAGGGACATCCGCGTCGGACGAGAGCCGATTGAGTCGTATCCGTCCGACGCGCCGCTGACGGACACACGCGACCCCTTCTGGCAAGCGCGCTGGGCAGAGGGTCAGCGCGTGGCGGAGACCATGGGATTCTCGCTCGTGCAGCCAGACCTGGTACCGCGTTCTCGAAAAGCACACGAGCTCTTCCTGCACGCGAAGGAATCCGCGCTCGCACGGCCGGCGCTCGACGCCATCTTCGAGGCCTACTTTCTCGACGGCCGCGACATCGGACGGATCGACGTGCTCGTCGACATCGCGCACTCGCTGGGTCTGGACCTCACCGAGAGCAAGGCCGTGCTCGACGTTGATCGGTATGAGGCCGACCTCGCGAGAATCCACCGACAAGCCACCGAAGCCGGCGTGACGTCCGCTCCCGGGTTGGTCGCACCCACGGGTACGCTTCAGGGCTTCCACAACCAGGCGGCCATTGGCACCTTACTCGACGGCCGTTGAGGGACGCACGGCCCATGCTACCCGAAACCGACAGTACGGACATGGCTGGATACCAGCGCAAGACGGCGCTCTCGCCGAGTGAGGTCCTGACCGAAGCGGAGGAGTTTCTCCCGGAGATGGTAGGGCTCTCGCAACTGAAGACTGCCAGCCACAGCGCCACGTACAACGGCGCGGAAGGATCCGTTACGGTGACCGCACACCGCCATGGGCAGTACACGGAAGTGGTGGCAACTACCGATCGGCTTCGCACTTCCAGGCTGGACTATGAGGTTCAGCGGCTTCTGAACCGCCTTCCGTACGAGCCGGAAGATCGTGGCGGTGCAGGGTCGGGTGAGCCGACCTAGTGTCTCGTCCCTAGCCCACGACGTGGACTCTTTCGAAGAACTCGGGCTCGCGCCCGAGCTGGTGGAGGCGCTCGCTGCGGACGGCCTCGAGCAGCCAACGTCGCTACAGGCGGAGGCGCTGCCCGTAATCCGGCGAGCCAACAACCTCTTCCTGGCCGCAGGCCCCGGCAGCGGCATCACGGTAGCGTGGGGTGCGGCGCTCTTGGACCGCGTCGAAGGGGAGGGGGACACGCCCAAGGTGCTGGTGCTCGCCCCCTCCCGAGATCGTGCCGATTACCTCGCTCAATCGATGGGTCGGCTCGCGGACAGCGCGGGGCACACGGTCGGGGCGCTCGGCTCTCATTGGGTAATGCCTGAGCGGGCGACGATGCTCTTCGGCACGCCGGCGGACGTGTTGGCTGCCGCGAAATCGAGCGGCATCAACCTCAAGGCCGTAGAGGCGATCGTCGTGGACCAAGCTTCACGCATCGACACCTTCGAGGGGATGGAGGCGACGGAGGCGATCCTCGAGTACATGCCCAAGGAAGCACAGCGCGTGGTCGCAGCCCAACCGATAACGGCGGGCGTCTCCAAGTTCCTGGAAGGCCACGTCAAGCGGGCGGTGACCATTCCCGGGGAAGATCTATCGGTGGTGGACGCGCCCAAGCGTGGCACTGTGCGATTCCGTATCGTGACCGAGCCTCGTGAAGAAGCCGTGTTGGAAATGGTGAACCACCTACTTGCCGATGATGCGCGCCACGTCCTGGTCTTCTGCCGGAACGAGGATCGCGCGGCGGACGTGGGTGATTTGCTGACACTTCACGGTTTCGTGGCCGGGGCACCGGGTGATGCGTCGGTCCCGGTGTGGCTCGGCGTGGACGCGCTCGCCGCTCGCGCAGCACTCGATGGGCACGAAGGCGTGAAGGTGGTCAGCTGCGACGCGCCTGCCGACGCGGACGAGTTGGATCGCAGGCACGGCACGTCAGACGGGGGAATCGTCGTGATCCTGGCCCGCGAGGTCGCACACCTGCGAGCCACGGCGCGCGCGGCTGGCTACACGGTAGTGCCTTTTCCACCCGCGACGTCCAGCGGCTCCGCCGCTGTGGCTGAAATCCAGCAACAGCTGCGCTCTGCTCTGGAAGCCGAGGACACGGCTCCCTATCTGCTGGCTCTCGAACCCTTGTTCGAAGAGCACGACCCAGCTGAGGTGGCCGCGGCGGCGGTCGCGCTGCTCAGGAAGAAGATGCCGCCGCCGCCCGCCCCCGAGTTGCCGAACACAGGCGCGCCGGCACCCGCGTGGGCCAAGCTCTTCTTCGGTGTTGGAGAGCGCGACGGTCTCAGCACTGGTGACTTGCTCGGTGCGATCACCGGTGAAGCCGGCGTCCCGGGCACCTCTGTTGGCCGCATCGACATCAAGGAGAGCCACACGCTCGTGGAGGTCCACGACGAGGTGGCGAGGAAGGTCATCACGGCCCTCAACGGCACCACGATCCGCGGTCGTGCAGTCCGTGCGGACTTCGATAGACCCAAGCGCGGCACCGGCGGCGCGCGCAAAGGACCGGCACGCCGCTAGGTAACCTCTGAACAAGTAGGGTACGCCGCGCGCAGGGGTCTCGCGAGTCCAATAGTAGGCACGACGACGAGTCGTAGTTGTTCGGGCACCGCCGCCGAAGGCGGTGGTCCGAGGAGGCGAAACGACCTATTGGGCCGCGACCCCCCTGCGCCCCAACACCAAGTGCGAAAACACTTGACGGTCTGTGCGGTTACGGTGCCACAGCCCCAGATCCTAGGCGGGGCAACGACGCCATAGCCGTCGCTACGGCTAGGAGGTCCAACGACGGAGATGGGGCCGTGCCATCGTAACGCGGCGTACCCTACTTGTTCAGAGGTTCCCTAGCTGCCCGCTTGGAACAATAAAAAAAGAGGCCGCATCACCAAGAGTGACGCGGCCTCTTTCAGTCAGCCGTGCTAACCGGTGCGGCGCCGGTCAGCCCAACCTTTCCACAACGACGTCACCAGCCGCCTTTGACCGAGTGCTTGAGCCCCTTACCAGCGCGGAACCCAGGGGTCTTGGTTGCGGCAATGTGAATCGTCTCACCCGTGCGTGGGTTGCGGCCCATGCGGGCCTTGCGGTGCTTGGCTTCAAACGTGCCGAAACCAGTGATCTGTACGCGGCGATCGCCCCTCAGTGCCGTAGCGATAATGCCCTCGCTCGGCGAGAAAAGTGCATCCACTGCCCTCGATGCATCGGCCTTCGTCATGCCGGTTGCCCCGGCGAGGGTGTCCACGAGATCGGATTTGTTCATCTGGCTGCTCCTGTAACAAGAATGGGTTGTTCTGTCACGGCCGAAGCCGCCCTGCGGTGCAGTCCCGGAGAGCTTTCTCCTGGGAGGTGCTGACCACCTGAAAAGCCGCACTGCTCAAGTGTTTCCGCACCCTGCGAGTCACAATTGAACCAACGGTAAGCGAGACCTGGGGGGGCGTCAAGGGAAAAAATGGCCAAAAGGTCGTGTGTTTCCTACGGTTCCTGGCAGGTAGCACCCCTCCGATTCGCCAATTTGGCTCCCTGAGCCCTAGCCGTTTCTCGCCGACTGGTCCGATCGCAGCGTTTATCCCCAGATTCCCTTGGACACTTTCGGTTCTCGTGTTGCTCATCGTATTGGGAACACTGGGATACGTGTTGATTGAGCAGCAGCCGCTCGCGGACGTGCTTTACATGACGGTCATCACCGTGACCGCCGTGGGATACTCGGACGTGTTCGACCTCACACCGACCGGGCGCACCTTCACGATTATCCTGTTGTTATGCGGGATTTCGTGGATGGGGTTCTGGTTCGCCAACATCACGTCGTTCATCGTCGAGCTCGACCTGAAGGACGCACTCAAGAGGCGTCGGAACATGCAGGAAATCGCGAAGCTGAAGGGGCATGTCATCATCTGCGGCGCCGGACGGACGGGTCGTCAGGTCGCGCAGGAGATCGAATCTGTTCCGCACGATTACGTGATCATTAAGCGCGATCAGACCCGGATCGAGGAGCTCGCCGAGTACGTTGCGGACGTGCGCGTGCTGGAAGGCGACGCGACTCACGACCATGTTCTACTGGAAGCGGGGCTCCTGCAGGCGAACGGCCTCATCACGTGCCTGAGCGCCGACGCCGACAACCTCTACGTGTGCCTTTCGGCGCGTGATCTCGCGGCGAAACTCACAATCGTCACCCGTGCGTATGAGGAAGAGTCGATCGACAAGCTGTACCGCGCCGGAGCCGATCAAGTTGTCAGCTCCAACGTGAGCGCAGCGAATCGCATGGCGCCAGTCGTTCTCAGGCCGTCGGTGGTCTCTTTCTTCGATATCGCCACTCGCGCGTCGGACCTGGTGTTAAGAGCTGAGCAGATGAGTGTACCGGAAGCGTCGAGCGCGGTGGGAAAGACGTTGAGCGAACTGCGCATTCCTCACTAGACAGGCCTCATTATCGTGGCCGTCAGAAAGGACCACGAGCGCGGCAGCCCATTCGTCTTCAATCCGTCGGCCTCCACCGTCATCGAGGCCGACGACGACCTCATCGTGCTAGGCGACGAAGAGCAGATCGAAAGGTTGAGGGTCTACCTGAGCTGAGGGCATCGAGGGCCCTAGCCGGCTACTTGTATCGGTAGGTAACCCGACCCCGGGTGAGGTCGTATGGCGACAGCTCGCACTTCACTCGGTCGCCCGCGAGCACGCGGATGTAGTGCTTGCGCATCTTCCCGGAGAGGTAGGCGAGCACCTCGTGTCCATTCTCCGGCTCCACACGGAACGTCGCGTTCGGAAGGACCTCGCTCACGGTGCCTTCGATTTCGATCGCGTCCTTGCCCACCTAGATCTTTCGCCCCAGCCCAGGTCCTCGTACTGAGCTTCTTAGCGCGCCTACCAGGCGCCTACCTTACGAACGCCAAACCGAGCGGGCAACACGCTCGCCCAGAGCGGGAAAATACGCCCTCCCAGAGCGGGCGACACGCTCCGTTACATACGGAAGCGGTAGCTCAGTTTCACGAAGAGGCCGTCCGCCATCGCGCGAACCTCCCTGAATCGGAACGACTCCGTGTCCTCCATCTGGCGAGTATAGCCGACGTAAAAGACCGTGCCGGGCGACGGCTCGTACGATACCAGACCCTCGATGTGGACGTCGTAGCCCTCGGAGCCACTGCGCAAGGTGTACTCTCCGCTCTGGTCGACGCGATAGAGCGACAACCCCGTCGCCGGATCTCGGAGCCCCAAACGCTCCTGGCTCGAGTACTCGAAGATACCGCGAACAAAGAGCGAGCGCGTGAACTGGTACTGCGCGCGCACCCGCGGAATGAGCGCCGAGGAGAGCTCGACGCCATCGGTCCTACGCGTGAGGCGAGTCTGCCGGACGCCCAGCTCGGCCACGAGCGAGCGCGTCGGGTACAGGTTGAGCGTGACTTCGGTCGAGCGTGAATCCGCGGGCTCGACCGCCACGCCGAAGGAGCGATCGAAGACCGGGGTCTCGGAGAACGTGTAGCGGACGTTGCCGCGAACACGCTCCCACTTGTTCACCCAGAGCGACAACGTGGTCGAGCTCAGCCCACCGAAGAGCGACTGGTCCGGTCGAAAATCCGTATACGAGCCGTCGGTCTGCGCGACCACCAGCCCCTGGTACGCCTCCGGCGCAAAATCGAACATCGACCGTTGATGGTTGCCCCAGAACATGATGTTGCCCCTGAAGCCGACCCGCCAACCGAGTTGTGCCTCGCCCTCCTCGATGCCCTCGCCGGCCCAGAACGCATCGTGGTCCCAATAGCCCTTCAAGTCGAACGAGGGACCGACCTGCTGGATCAGTGCGCCGCGCTTGCCGTACCAGTTATACGAAAAGCGGGAGTTGAACTGCGTGTCCCCGATCCGGCGGAAGAATCCGCTTCCGGCGTCGAAGTTCGCGTCTGTGTCCTCCAGCTCCGCGTTGAAGGAAACCGCCCGTCCGGCGCGCTCGATCTTGGCGCTCAGCATGCTTCCGGTCGCTCGGGACGTCAGACCGGGATTGTCGGTGAAGCTCGCAGCCCCGATCATCGTCAGGGTGTAGCGCTGATTGAGCGCGAACCGCGCATCGGCCCCTGCGACCCTGTTGAAATTGTTCGCCCCGATGGTGCGGTCTGTGTATACGGCGCCGATCGTAGAGGCCGCGCCCACGTCCTGACGCACACGCACCAAGTTCACGACTGTGTTGGCGGCGCCTGCGTCGAACGATTGGTCGATCGCGCCCAGGTAGCCGACGTTCAAACTACCCAGCTTGCCGGTGAGCTTTGCACCCGCGATCGGGTTGGCGACCGAGCGGGTATAGATGATCTGTTTCGCCATCCCGAAGATCTCGGTTCCTTCCAGGAAGAAAAGCCTCTTTTCGGGAAAGAAGAGCGCGAAACGCTCGTTCACGACGATCTGGCCCGCGTCCGCTTCGATCTGGCTGAAGTCCGGGTTGTAGGTCGCATCCAGCGTGAGATTAGAGGTCACTCCATACGTGGCGTTGAGACCGAAGTCCCCGCTCGGATCCTGCCGCCGGAAAAGCCCGTCAGCGGCATTGAACTCGCCGATTCGTTTCCCAGTCAGCACGGGGTTGAGCTCCATGAAGAGCCCCGGGTCGAGGTTACGCAAACCGTTGAGCTTTCCGGCCTGCGTCAACTTGTTGGACACGTTGGCGGTGATCGGCGCCCATGAGCTCTCGAACCCACTGCGCTGTATCCGGCGCTGCACATGCAGGCCCCAGGACTGCTGCTCGGCCTCAGGAAAACGAAGGCTCTTGAACGGGACCCGCACCTCGACCTGGTAGCCCCACTCGGTGATAGCCCCGTCAGAGTCCCAAAGGAAGTCGGGGTTGTCGTCGATCGGCTGGCCGTAGTTGCCGTGACGTCGTCCCGCGCTGCCTCCGCCTTCGTTCCAGATCCCGTCGTGCTGCACACCCAACGGGTTCACCGTGAATACGTATGCTCGCCGGGCGTCGTCGAACGTGTCCAGAATGAGGCGGACGTAGTCGTCAGAGCGTGTGTAGGAGTCGCGTTCAGCTAGCGTCGCGCGAATTCCGCTGGGGTCGCTGTCGAACGCCATGATCGCGAAGTAGATCGCTTCCGCGTCCACCAGCACTCGGACTTCGGTCCTCTCGGAGGCCTCCACGCCTTCGACCGGCCGGAACTGCGTGAACGAGGTCAGGAGTGCGGCCTGCTGCCAAGCAGCGTCGTCAAGGCGACCGTCGATGTCGATCTGGGCCCGATCTAGCGCAGGGGTGGCGACCTCGTTATCGGCGGCCCGGCCCGAATAGGCCTTCGCTTCACTCGAATCCCCGTCGCCGGGCCCGAGCACGAGCGTAGAGAGCGCCAGCTGAAATATCGCGAAGTGCATCTATATCCTTAGTTCCGTGATTAGCCTGGTAATATAGTGTCGTCAGGAAAGACACAGGGGATCATCACTCTGCTGAGGCCGACCATGGCTGCGCCAGGCCGCTACACCCACGCTGACGAGCAGGAGATCGAAGACGCTTTTCAGGCGGGCGACGTGTTGAAGTGTCCGCGTTGTGGACCTGCGCTGGACCTGCGCCCGGTTCCTCCCAGGACGGACGTCTCTTATGTGCGCGACCGACTGTTGGTCGTGTGCTCCTCGTGCCACCGCACGCATGTTCTCGACAAGAAGCCGGCACCGTGAGCGATACCGCTTGGAGCTTCGTGTTCGCCGGGCGTCGCCTGCTGCTCAAGTCGACTGGGGACGGAGCGAGCGTTCCAACGTCCCAGGACGTCGCGGGCCTGCTCGAGGCGCTCGGCCCGAACGCCGAGCGCTTCGACGTCGTGCTGCCGGCCCTGCGGGGGAGAGACTCCCGGCTGCATGCGGTCCCCGACGACTTCGAGGCCCCCGATGGATTCGAGTTGACCGCGCTGCGCGCGACCCACGCGCTCCTGGACAAGCCTTTCTTTCGCGCAGCAGGCACCGCGCGCCAGAAGATCGAGTGGGTCCGGACGCATCGCTTCTGTTCGCGGTGCGGCGCGCCAACGGAGCGGGGCACGGGACACGAAGCGATGGAGTGTACAACCTGCGGCCAGCTGCACTTCGCACGCCTCACCCCCGCGATTATCGTGCTCATTCAACGCGGGCGGGAGGCTCTGTTGGGACGCTCCCCACACTTCACTCCGGGGGTGTACTCGACGCTCGCTGGCTTCGTGGAGCCTGGAGAATCACTCGAGGAATGCGTGCGCCGCGAGATCCAGGAAGAGGTCGGAGTGCGTGTGACCAACCTGCAGTACTTCGGCAGTCAGCCTCACCCCTTTCCGCATTCCCTCATGGTCGGATTCATCGCGGATTGGGAGTCGGGTGACATCCGACTCGAGCCGGACGAGCTGGAAGACGCGAGGTGGTTCACACCGGAGACGATGCCGGACTTGCCGCACCGCATGTCGATCGCGCGGGCGCTCATCGAGGACTTCATCAAACGGGTGGGTTCGTAGTGGCTTGCCGGCATGAGCCCCCTCGCCCGAGCTTGCAGCCTACGAACACACGACCCTCATGAGGTGGCCATGCGTCTTTCGCTCCTCTTCACGGTAGCCTTCGGCATCGTCTTCACGGCGAGTGTCGACGCGCAGAACACCGGCACCCTCCCGCGCGTGTTGCAACTGCCCGCTTCCACGCACGCGATGGCGCTCGGCGACGCCTACATGATGAACGCTGGGCACGCCGATGCCATCTTTTACCATCCGGCACTTTTGGTTGGCGCATCTGGCTTCGGGCTCGACGTGCAGCGTTGGGGCGCGAACAGCAGCTCCACCACCGTCTCGGCCGCGAGGCAGTGGCTGGGCGGCGGTATCGGCGTCGGTCTGCAAACGCTGCAATACGGAGCACAAGCCGAAGGCCTTTTGGCGGCCCCCGCCGGGCAGGACCATCTGTTCACGCTGGGCGCCTCACCGGTTTCGGAACGAGTCGCCACCGTCGCGTATGCGCGGGAGCTTGGGGGCCTCGATATCGGCATCGCCACAAAACTGGTGGAAGAGCGCGTGGGCACGACACGCGACGCCGCGCTGCTCGTCGACTTCGGTGTCGCCGCAGACCTCGGCCCCGTGAGAGCCGGGCTAACGTACCGGAACGGAGGACGAGATCTATCACCCGGCGGACTCGATATGGCTCGGCCCGATGGCCTTACGTTCGGCGTTGGCGCCTACGGAGAGCAGGTCGGAATCCTGGACGTCGGCTTCACCGGCGCTGTGACCTACGTCGGGGACCAGGTAGTGCCGTCGGGCGGGGTCGAAATCGGCTACTGGCCCATCCGCGGCCGCACCTTCGTGGCGCGTATCGGAGCACGGCGCGTACACGCGGGCGACGCCAGTCCGGTGAGTCTCGGCTTCGCGTTCTGGGGCGACAACGTCACGCTGGAGTGGGCCTTTCAGCCCGTGGACGTCGAGGGCGCTTCAGGGACGCACCGCTTCGGAGTGCGCTGGCGCTAGCCGCGGACGTGCAGCCCCTATTTGTAGGGGTACATGTTCTGGCGCTCGGGATCACAGAGGCCAGTGGTATTCCACGGCTCGATGTCTGCAGCGACTCGACTTGCAAACGCTTCGACGACGCCGGCGTCCACCGGGCCCTCGGTGATGTCGGCGAGATCGTGATAGGCCTCCATCACCCGCCCACGGAACGCCTCGTCGTGCGAGTGCAGGAAGCCGTCAGCGCCCTCGGCGGTGCCGTCACGCCGCCGCTCCTCGCTGTGGATGGCGCCCGCGAAGTAGTACATCGTGTATGCGGCCAATAGAGGTAGCGAATCGATCGCCAGGTAGCAGCCATGTATGAGCGGGTCCATGAAGTCGACCTCGGCCTGCAGGCGGCTGTCGTACTCATCGAGCCCGACGGCCATCGCGCCTCGGTCTGGCCACGACTCGAAGATCCGCGACAGCCGTTCCACACCGTGCATGGTATGCGCATTCCCGGGGCTCAAGAGTGGATCGATGAAGTAGGCGGCTCCCGGTAACAAGGCCCAGTCCGGTCCCGCCGCGGGACGGAGGCGTCGCTGCA
Organism: Gemmatimonadota bacterium; assembly: GCA_015664885.1. Lineage (GTDB taxonomy): Bacteria > Gemmatimonadota > Gemmatimonadetes > Longimicrobiales > Gaopeijiaceae > UBA1138. Next base: position 32,754 of record DQPL01000009.1, on the reverse strand, counting down.
AGCGGCTCGTGCGCACCAATGGTCTCGTCGGCAGGGCTGTAGACATCTGGGCGGCCACCGACGGATATCGCTCGAACAGCGCCTTCCACTCCTCCTCGATGGACCCGCTCTTTCCGTCGTCTGTCAGCACAGCGCCGACGCTCGTCACGCCGTGGTCGAAGCGCAACATCCAGATCCAGCCTTCGCGCGTCATGTGGTGCAGCGCCGCGTCGTCTGCCGGGAACGGATGGTCATCGAGATTCCCGCCAGCCGCCGAGCAGACCGTGTGCCAGGTTTCGACGCCTTCGAAGTGCGAGAAGATTGCGCGCGACCGTGTGGCGAGGCTCTCGCCGGCATCGGTGAGTCCGACTGCCGTGTGGAGCGGCGAGGCACCGCCCGACGCGTCGATCACGAAGTCAGCGCTGAACGACTGCGACCGGCCCGAAGCCGGTGTGGACGACGCGTCCTCCGCCTCCTGCAAGAGGGCCAGCTTCCATCGCCTCCCACGTTCGGCGTCCAGCACGCTCACGCCCTCGAGCACACGTACTCCCTGGGCCTTGGCGGTCTCGGAAAAGAGCGCGTCGACGTCCGAGCGCAGCCACTGGGTGTCGGCGAGGTCTTGCGACGGATTGGCCGCCACCAGCAGCTCGGTGCGATGGTCGCTGAACGCCTCGAAGGGGCGCCCGGGCTCGTGCGCGAAGAAGCTGAATCCGCGTTTCGGCCCGCAGCGCACCTTGGGATAGCTATGCTTCCACGTCCCGTAACGGCAAAGCGGGAGCAACGCCTCAAGCGAGTACGTTCTAATGATGTCTTCGAGCACGAGGTTCGCGAGCGGAGTGGACGACTCGCCGATCGCGAAGCGAGGATGCCGTTCCCGTTCGAGCACGATGACGTCACGACCCTGCGCCGCGAGGCACATCGCTACGAGCGTGCCACCGAATCCTCCACCGATGACCGCGACCTCACACCGCACGGCACTCGCAGGGCACGAGTGCCGGGATCGTCTGCGTTAGGTTGAGCGTGCGCAGACGCTCTATGCGCGCGGGCGAGCAGCGGTCACATGTCGCGATACGCTCGACGTCCCACAGGTCGGCGAATACGCGGCCTTGTCCGAGGCCCAGGCCGTACGCCGCTACAGCCTCGAGAGAATCGAGCGTCGGTGCCTGGAATTGACCCTCGGCCGCCAGTGCGTCGAGCGCGCCATTGCCGGCGCGCGTCGGGATGACCGCGCAGCACTCGACGCCCACCGAGAACGCAAAGTCGATCGAGCGGCACGCCCACTCCACGCCCTCGGCCTCGGTCATGAAGGGGGCGCGTACCAGGATGAAGGCACGAACCTGCAGCTCCGCGGCGCGCAGACGCTCGCTCGCTGCTTCGAAATCCGCCAGGGTCATTCGCTTGTTGAGGCGAGGAAGAATTTCAGGATGAACGGTCTCGAGCCCCATGGCGACGTCCACGTCGGTTCCTGCCAGGTCACGGAACGCCCTAACGCGGTCGTCCACCATCTTGGGGTGGTTCTCGACGATCACGGCGTCCAAATGCCCCAGGCGCGTCGCAATGCGCTCCCGATCGGGTGGTGCGACGGCGCGGTCGTCGAAGAAGTTCCCCGCGTTGTACAGCTTCACCTGGCTGATGGCACCCATCTGTGCGAGCGCCGATTCCACCTGACGGTCCACCGCCCCCGCCGGTACTGACTCATCGGTGGTGTATTTCCACAGATCACACATCAGGCACGTAAATGGGCACTCGCGGTTGGTGATGAAGACCGTGCCCACTGATGCGGTCGAGCCGTCACGCGCGCGCTCGTCCTCGATCTGAACCGCCTGCGGTACCCACGGGTCGAACGAGGGCTTCGGCGCCCTCAGGCTTCGGATCCACTCGGTGGTTGCTTTCGGCGTGGCCTGAAGCGGGCCGCCCTGTTCGGCAGCCCCGGCCGAGGAAGGCGAGGACCTTGCGGCGCGCCCGCTCACCCTGCTACGAGGCGTAAATCGCGTTGAACGCCTGGCGGTACTCCATCGCGTCGGTCGGGAACGCAGACGAAAACACATCGCTCTCGACAGCGCCGCGCTGGAAGCGGCACTTCTCGAAAACGGGCATCTCCTGTCCCGTCAGAGCCCGAATCCCAGCGGATACCAGACGGCCCTTCAACTCGTACAGCTCGGCGTGATCCCAATTGGTCCACTCGATGAACGGAATCGACTCCGCGATCCGGATGACCTCGGGCTGCGTGAACGGACTGAACCCATCGAAGCCGTTCAGCGCGGCCGGCGCATATGTGCGCGCATAACTACGGCTCAACCCGCCGCTATACGTGAGCGAGTGCTTGATGCTATGCACGCCCCACCCCTCCTGATACAGCATAGAGTTGTTGAGCACGCTCCGGATGGTGAGCTCCGGATTCTCCTCGATGGGATAGTCCTTGAGGTTCTCGTCGCCGCCGTCGCCGTCGAGCAGATACTCCCACTCGGGATACCGTTTCCGAATTCCGCGCACGAGCGCCAGCCCCATGGTCGCAGCCTCGATGTCGAGCGGCTTGTAGTCCTCGACCGCACGCACGGTCTCCCGCCAATCCAGATCCGCACTGCTGACCGCGATCGTCTCGTGGTACAGTCCGAGATCCAGTTGCTCGAGGAAGGAGCGCGCCCGATCTACGTCGGCCCCACCACCGTCCACCGCCAACGTGAACGCCTTGAGCCGCGTGGGCACGTCACCGTGCTCGAGAAGCGCCCGCAGGGTGAGCAGGAAGACCGCCCCCGAGTCGATGCCGCCTGAGAAGCACACACCGAGCGGACCTTCGCTCGCACGGTGGTCGATCCACTTCCTGATCTCGTCGTAGGCGGCGCGTACGTAGGCCTCACCCAAGGTCTCGAGGTCGTCGGTCGCGGTACCGCGCGGAGGATCGAAGAAGCGCTCGAACGTCGGAGTCGGATCAGGACACCCGACGAGCTGCAGCTGTGTAACGTAGTGCGCAGGCACCATGCGCGTGTAGTACGGGTGGAACTGGCCGTCCATACCCTTCTCGACGAGCCAAGCGTGGATCGAGTCGACACGGTCGGCAACGACTAGGCATGGGCCATCGACGAGCTTCGCGATGAAGTGCCTGAGAGGGCGGTCCATCGAGCGCGCGAGGCGCACGGTACTGCCTTCGACGCTCACGAGCGCGAACGATCCGTCGATCGTCTCAACGGCCTCCACGGGGCCAGAGCGCAAGATCTCGCGAGCCTCTTCGACCGTCATGTTGAAGATGACGTTCCTGCCGGGATCGGTGAGGTCGACGACGCGGTTCAGCGGAATTTGGCGTTGAGTCATGGTAGACATTACCGCTCCACCCGTGCGCTCAGAAAGCCCGGCTCCAACTCGCTGATGCCGATCTGGTCCACGACCACCTCGCCGGCATGCACACGGTCGAACAAGAAGCGAATCACGCTGAGCTGCCGGAGATCGAGCGCAGCATTCTGCTCGACGAAGTCCGAGAGCGGAATCGAGTACGTCTGCAGGATGAGCTCCCAGGGCGCCGTGCACCTCTGGCACTCCTGGTCCGACCGGCGCATGACATGGGTCTCGAGCGGTCGGCGGATGGCGCCATACTCGCTTAACACCACGCTCGATGTACGCCCCGCGGCGTCCTCCAACTGTATGCTGAGGTCTACCGCAGGCATCTCCAGGTCGTCCCGGCCGCGGGCACGTCCGGCACCCCCGCGACCACTCCCGTCGTCATTCTGTGCAGATGTTGCGGCGGGTTGTGAGGCATCACGCCGCGCTCGTGGCGTAGAGTCGGTGGGCCCGAGCATGAACTCGAGCGAATGCTGTCGTCCGAGCGCCCAGCGCGCTGCCAGGCGCCCACCCAGCTCGACCGAGTACGAAGCAGCTGGGCGGTGCCGGGTCGTGTCGGCACCAGCGATGCGATTGTTCCAGCCCAGTGTTACCGCCTGGTTCTCCTGCGACGCCGACGTGGTCGGTCGATTCGAGGACCGCAGCATCAGCGTCGCCTCCCGCCAGGTCGACAGCGAGACACCTCGGAGACTCACACCGTCTTCGGTACCTCGCGTCACGTCAATGTCTTCTTCGAACGTCGCGAGCGGCCGAAACGCGTTCGTCTCGAAGCGTGTGATGTACATCGTGCTCGGCAGCCATTGTCCGATCACGCGGTGGTCGCGAAAGATGGGCAAGTACTCCAGGCGTCCCTTGAGCACGACCTCCATGAAGGACGAGACATAGATCTCCGCGAAACGACGCTGGTCCACCTGTGGGATCAGCCCGCGCAGGTCGAGGGTGCGCGCGCTGCGCGGCCCGATGTCGCCGGACCCCCACACGCTGTTCCACTGCCCGTGGTTGGCGCGGTACACGTATACAGCGGCCTTGAAGCGGAAATCGGCCGAGTCGTTGAACCGCAGCCGGTCGTAGATGCGCAATCCGTGGAAGCTGGTCACGTCCCCGTCATGCGACCCGTGGAAGGTGAGGTAGCTCATGTCTTCCACGACGACCCCACGGCCCGTCGGTAAATACTGACCGTCGACGGGCGCGATCGAGACGATGCCCTTGATGTCGAAGTCGAAGTCGAACGTCAGCGATGCGTCGTCGGGGTAGTGCGTGAGCTTGTTGAAGGCGGCGGCGTTCGCTACGGCTTCGCCGCCACGGGAGTGACCAATGAGCGCAACGTTGCTCATGTCGACCTTCCCCTCGAACGGATTGCCCTCCTCTTCGTTGAAGTGCTCGAACTCCCCCAGATGCTTCAGGAGAAACCAGCCGCGCGCGTCGTTCTCTCCGCGCGCACCGTTGATGAAGTTCTCATCGACGCTCGCGAGGATGTATCCACGGCTGGCGAGCAACTCTCCGAGATAGTCATAACCCGGGTCTGAGAAGTCGCGCATGCTGTGGTTGCCGTGCACCACGAGCACCAGCGGAAAAGGACCGTCGCCCTTGGGGTACCAGACGCGTGCGTTGAGCGGCATCTCCGTGGGCGTGAAGCCCCAATACTCGTTGCGACTGTCCGCGGCACCCCCCAGGCTGACGAGCTTCGAGGCGTCGACCGGCTCGGTCGTGATCGCGACCGAGTCGCGGTACTCGACCCGGTTCTTGTCGGTGCCGCTTCCGTAATAGAGCTGAAGCACCTCATACGGACCGGGCAGGCCTGGATCCGCCGCCTCGAGCACTTGATGCGCGAGCACGGTTGGCGCGTCACTCGGGGTCAGCTTGAGTGCCGGCGTGCATGCGCTCGCGAACATCGCGGCGCCCATGCAATAGCGGACCAGTCTCATCATTGCGCTTCGGTACCGGGGGAGGGGTTGGCAGCCGGAAACCTGGGACTTCCCGCTCAAGGGCGCCACGGTTAGCGTAGCGCTTCAACCCACCCCTCCGGAGACATGATGGCCAACCCCACGGTCACGTTTGAAACCAACCAAGGTACCTTCATCGCTGAGATGTTCGAGGACGTCGCACCCAAGACGGCCGGCAACTTCCTCAAGCTCGCCAGGGAAGGTTATTACGACGGCATCATCTTTCATCGAGTGATCAGTGGATTCATGATCCAGGGCGGCGACCCGACCGGGACCGGCACCGGTGGTCCGGGCTACCAGATTCCCGATGAGTTCGCTGTGGGGCTAGCGCACACGCAGAAGGGCACCTTCTCGATGGCGAACTCCGGCCCCAACACCGGTGGCTCCCAGTTCTTCATCACTCTGGCCGCGACCCCGTGGCTGGACGGCAAGCACGCGATCTTCGGAAGGGTCACGACCGGACTCGATATCGTGGATAAGATCGGCGTGATCGATACGGGCCCCGGTGACCGGCCACGCGAAGATGTGGTGATGGAGAAGGTGACGGTCAACGAAGAGGCGCCTGCCGAGGAATCCTAGCCGTATCAGCTAGACGCCCTTGGAAGCACGGCCGACGACAACGGTGATGTTGTCCGTGCCGCCGGCATCGAGCGCGTCCTGGAGCAGCGCCTCGCACGCCTGCTGGGCGGATGTCATCGCCTGCAACCTCTCCTTGATCTGATCATTGGAGACGTGCTTGGTGAGGCCGTCGCTGCACAGCAAGTGCACGTACTTCCAATCGTTCTCGATCGAGGTCACCACCGGGTGTGACTCGACTCCACCGATCGCATTGGACAGCGTGTGCGACCACCGACCCCGGGACGCCTGCTCGGGCGTAAGCACGCCCTGATCCAGGAGGTCCTGCGCAACGGTCTGGTCCCGGGAGATCTGTACCAGGTCATCACCCTTCAGCACGTAGTACCGGCTGTCGCCCAACTGCACGAGATAGACCCTCGGCCAGACGCCGATCCAAAGCGTCAAAGTCGTGGCGGCCCTGCCCAGCGCCGGGTTCGCCTCTCGACGCTCCAGCACTCGCTCGTGCGCGCGTAGCGCAGCGGCCGCGAGCTTTTCGGCAAATACGCTGTCGTCGGTGGTGTCCACGGTGTAGTAGACGTGGACGCTCTCGGAGAGATACTGGGCCACCGCCTTGACCGCGACGCGGCTGGCTTCCTCGCCTCCGAAGTGTCCCCCGACCCCGTCCGCGACCATCATGAGCATCGCCAGGCGCTCCTGGTCCGCCGGGATCACCGAAACATTGGGAAGGCTCGTATGCAACACTTCCATCTGTTTCTTGAGCTGGCAGACCAGAAAGTGATCCTGGTTCTCGGTGCGCACCATGCCTTGGTGCGTGAGGGCGTAGATGTCGAGTTGGTCGTCGGTGGGCTTTGCCCTGACGCTCGTCGAGCCGGTGGTGATGTGCACGGGACTCTCAGCCGATCGGGGGCGGAAGCTGGCCGATCTCATACCCCTTGGGGGGTTCGGCGCCCAGCAGGTGGCGCACGAAATAGTCCCAGCGGCGTCGCATCATATACGGCTCGTTTCCGAAGCCGTGGCTGCGGTTCGGCATCAAGATCAGATCGAAATCCTTGTTGGCGCCGATGAGCGCGTCAACGACGAGCATCGTGTTCGAGGGCGGCACGTTCGAGTCCATCGTGCCGTGAGCGATGAGCAGCTTACCCTCCAGATTCTCCGCGAGCAACTGATTGGCTTGATTGTCGTAGTTGCTAGTCCCATCCGGGTTGACCTCCAGCAAGCCCTGCCACTTCTCACCCCAGTCGTCCTCGTAGTTGCGGTTGTCGTGGTTGCCCGCCTGCGATACCGCCACGCTGTAGAAGTCCGGGTAGCGCATGATAGCGGCGGCAGCAGCAAACCCGCCTCCGGAATGGCCGAAGATCCCGACGTTATCGACATCGATCCACGAATAGCGCTCAGCTAGTTGCCGGATCCCGGCGATCTGATCGGGCAGTCCGTTGTCACCCATGTTGCCGTAGTACGTCTCGTGAAATTCTTTCGAGCGCCCTGGCGTTCCCATCGCGTCGAGCTCGATGACTACGAAGCCAAGCTCGGCAATCGATTGCAGGTCGCGGTGCGACGCCCGAAAGCTGCGGCTTCCCACGCTGCCGCTCTGCGGACCCGGGTACAGATAGTTCACCACCGGATACTCGGCATCCTCGTCGAAGTCCTGCGGACGGAAGAGGAGGCCGTACAGGTCTGTCGCGCCATCTCGAGCCTTCACGCTGAACGGCATGGGCGGCTGCCAACCCGAGTCTACCAATCCCGAAATGTCCGCCTGCTCGAGCGTCATGAGCGTGCGGCCACCGCGGTCGCGTAGCACCGTTACAGGGAGCACCACGGGTGTCGAGTACGTGTCGACGAGGTAGTCGCCGTGCGGTGAGAACGAGGCGGTATGGTTCGCGCTGTCGGGCGTCAGCAGTGTGACCTCTCCATCGTCGAGGTCGATCTCATAGAAGTATTGGAAGTAGGGGTCACCGTGCTCGCGCTCGTTGCCGCGCACCGTGACGGTGCGTGATGACTCGTCGACTTCGATGATGTCCAGCACGTTCCAGTCGCCCGTGGTGACCTGGCTCTCGAGGGCACCGGTGCGCGCGTCGTAGAGGTAGAGGTGGCCCCAGTTGGCGCGCTGGCTGAACCAGAGGATCTCGTTCGACTGCGAGAGATACCGCCAGCCGTTCGACTCGAAGAAGGTCGACTCGACCTCCTCGAAGAGGTCCGTAACTCGACCGGTTGAGATGTTTGCGAGGCGTACGTGGGCACTCTTGTGGTCCCGCGAACTGGATACGAAGGCGAGTGTCTCGCTGTCCGCCGACCATTCGACGTCGCCGAAGCTACGGCCACACCTGATGTGATCGCTGCACGTCGAGCGGTGTTGGTCCGGGAGCATGTCGAAGCGAACGATGCGGTCGGCCTCGGGCCGGTCCAGGTCGATCACGATTCTCGAAATGCGGAAGATCACCGAGTCCTCGGGCAACGGATATTTCCACGCGCTCAGTTCGGGATGGCCAACCTGCGTATTCACCAAGTACATCATTCCGACGCCACGCGCGTCGTGCCGGAAGGTCGCAATCTTGCGCGAGTCGGGGGACCACTTCACGACTGCCGCGTCGCTCCTAGTCCATCCTGCGTTGTCGGTGGCATATCCGAAGTCCTCGCGGCCATCGGTCGTCAGGCGGGTCTCCTCACCCGTCGCTACGCTTCGCACCCACAGGTTGTGATCGCGACGGAACGCTTCCAGGCGGCCATCGGGCGAGGCCACCAGAAGGCGTGAAGCGCCTGGCATCGGAGGGGAACCCACCGAGCGGCAGCGGTACGGATCCGTCGTACAGCGATAGCGACCGGCACGCCTCAACTCGACGGTCAGCTCACCAGGTGCGAAGGCCAGGCCTTCGATCGGAAGTGTCGTCGGCGACATGCCGGAGCGGCCGGTCGCGGCGGTAAGCGCCGTGGCGAGTCTCGAGTGATCGAACGCCGGTTCACGGGTCCTCGAATCGGGATCGACGAGTATGAACTCGGTTCCTTCAGGCACGCGACGCTCATACCAAAAGCGTCCGTCCGCGAGCCAGTGCGGCGTCACCGACGCGCCGAAGACGAGCGGATCGGTGTAACGGCTCAGAAGTCGTTCGGAGCGCGCATAGTCATCCGCGGTGAGCTGGCGCCTCGTGTCCTGAGCCGTGGCCGGTGCAGCCACGACGACGAGCGCAAAGAAAAGGGCGGCGGGAAACCGCATGGTCTTCCTCCACAAATACGACGTCAATCAGATGAGGGGGGGCTACCAAGATCGTGAGGGGACCTGCCGACGGGCAAATCGAGAACAGCGGGTGACTCGACTTGAGGTCGCGTCACCCCACCCCTCGCTTAGGCGTCAGCCGCCGCGCTTGCCGGTAAATGGCCGAGGACCACCGCCGCGACCGCCGCGACCGCCGCCAGCGATCTGACCCTCCATGGAGTCGCCGTCGAACGTGCCCGAGTACTCCTGGGTGAAGGAGTTGTCTCCGAAGCTCAGCGTCATGCTGAAGCTGAAGCTGTTCCCGTCGACCGCTCCGTCCTCGATGTCGAACTCTCTGGTGCCACCGCCACCGCCACCACCACCGCGTCGACCACCGAGCGTGAGCGTGAGCGTACCTGTGAGCGAGCCGCCGCTCTGCACTAGTGCGAGCGTCGAGGTCCGTTGGCCACGCTGTGTCTCCTGCGTGAGCTCCCACGTTCCCGTGAGACTCTGGGCCGCGACCGGGGCCGCGGAGAGAGCCGCTGCCGCGACGAACGCGGCCAAGACTGTACCATACTTCATGGAGGACTCCTGTCCCGTAGCGAAAACTGCCTTACCAGCATGAAAGACCCGGGAAAGGGATTGTTCGTTAGCACGCGTCCGCGCAAGGGTGCCCGCTTCGGAGGCTCCCTAGGCTCGACGCACCGCTTCTACGAAGGCGGACAGTGGGGCGCTCATGAGTTACCCCGCCGGGTCCCGTATTCCTGAGCACAGATCGACACCTGCCTGTCGCACCGTGCGAATGGCCTCCGCGACATTCTCGGGCCCGAGGCCACCGGCCAGGAAGACCGGAACGTCGAGGCGCGAGACGATTTGGGCGCTGACTGCCCAGTCGTGCGTACGGCCGGTCCCACCGAGTTCTGGGACCAGGGCGGATGGTCGACCGGAGTCGAGCAGCACGAAATCCGAACCGACCGCCGCGGGCTGGGCCTGCTCGAGCGCCTCAGGCCCACCAACGTGCACGACTTGGAGGATGTCGATGGACCCGGCGGCGGCCTTGATCGAGAGGCGAACGTCGGCAGGCACCTCCCCGACGATCTGGACGGCCGTGACTCCGGTCGTTCGCGCATGTCCGATAATCGAGTCGGCGTCGGTGTGTGCCGTCAGTAGAACAGCGGTGACTCCCGTTGGCACCGCGCCGACAATCTCTGCGATGCGGTCGGCGGCGATGGGGCCGGGGCCGCTCGGCATGGCCGCCACCAGTCCCACGTGAGTCGCACCTGCTGCGGCTGCCATCTCGACCTCGGTGTCGTTTTGGATGCAGCAGATCTTGATGAGCACCGGGGGAGGCGCGCGATCCTAGAAGAGCTCGCCGGCGTCGTGCTAAAGCGGCTCGCCTGGGGGCCTCACCTGCCCTCTCGGATTCTGCGCCTTCTGCACGAGCTTTTCGATCTTGGTGACCAGGTTGTCGTCCTCCGGGTCGCTCACACCGAACAGCCCGTCCTCGGACTCGGCCTAGTCCATCCGCTCGATTACACCGTGCAGATTGATCCACTTGTCGAAGCGCTCACTCATACGCACGACCGAATAAAAGAGTCGGGGGCGCTTGCCACGCCCGGCGATGACATCGATGGCGATCGCGCCGATGGACACCCAAAAGGCGAACAAGTCTATCGCGCCGTCGAGCAGCAACTTGACCTGGAAGATCGCGAAATCTCGGAGCGTAGCGTTCCGCGTGGCGACCGTAAGTGGCTTCTTATGAGGCATGTCTACAAGGCATCATGTTTGCGCGCGTTGTGACAGGCCCTTACGTCACGATAGGGAAGGAGGTTCAGATTTGATCGTTCAGCGGCATCGTCGCGGGGTGTGTCGGCTAGGAGCGGTCAGGAACCTTCCCCTTGAGGGGTCGTAGGAAAGAAACTCGCCGCGCCTGACAATCCAGAAAACACTGCCGATGAGGCTCACTTGCAAAGCCAGCTCAACGCTGGCCGTTTTCGCCGTCTCCCTGTCCGTCGGGGCGTGCGAGCCGCTCGCTGACGCGCTGGAAGAGCCCACGCAGTTCGTCTCACCGGGGTCAGAGCTCATGGCCCAGCAGGCGCCGCAGGTCCAGCGCCCAACCGCCTCAGGCGCGCGCGGGCCACGCATGGACCCTTCGGAGGCTTCGGGTCGCTGGCCATTCTATTGGACGCGGGCCGCGTACTCTGGCTACGGGCGTGGCGGTTGGGGCCGCGGCGGTAGTTGGGCCACCGACTTCCCGAAGGGCGATCGGCAGTTCCTATTCGTGCTCAAGCGACTCGTGCGCCTCGACGCGCACGACTGGGAGAACGCAGTCAGCCTGGCGGACCCGGTGCTCCGGCGCTTCCCGGTCATCTACATGGTCGAGCCCGGCTACATGGACATGACCGACTCCGAGGTCGCAGGGCTCCGCCGTTTTCTCGACGCGGGTGGCTTTCTGATCGTCGACGACTTCTGGGGCATGCGGGAATGGAACGTGTTCGAGTACAACATGCGCCGCGTCTACCCGGAAAGGCCCATCGTCGATATCAGGCTCGACCACAAGATCTACTCCGCGTACTACGATATCGAAGAGGTCAAGCAGGTGCCGGCCATCGGCTTCACTCGCCGCGGATCCACCGCTGAGTGCTGGGGCTGCGAGCCCGAGGTCAAGGGCATGTACGACGATGAAGGCCGACTCATGGTCATCATCAACTTCAACACGGATCTGGGAGATGCCTGGGAGTGGGCCGAGGATCCTTCATACCCTCTCCAGTATTCGACGTACGCCTACGAAATGGGCGCAAACATGATCGTCTACGCGATGAGCCACTAGAAACCTCGGGACGACCACGATGGACCGCATCTTCGAATTCTTTTTCAAGTACCGACCCCTCGTGTTCGAGCAGGGAGACTTCACGTTCGCTGCACCGGGCACCGTCCGCATGTGGCTGATCGCGGCGGGAGTGGTCGGGGCCGCCGCCGTGGCGAGCTACACCGTCGCCCGAGCCAAGAGCACGGTCTTCGATCGCGGGATCATGGCCGGGCTGCGCGTCGCGCTGTTCGCGCTGCTCGTCTTCTGTCTCCTGCAGCCGGCACTCATTCTTTCGACGGTGGTGCCGCAGCAGAACTTCGTCGGCGTGCTCATCGACGACTCCCAGAGCATGCTGCTGCTGGATGAGTCAGGCACCCCCCGCACGTCCTTCTTGCAGGATGCGTTCACGCCGGACGAGAGCGAGCTGCTCACCGCTCTGTCCGATCGCTTCGTGCTTCGCTTCTTCCGCTTTTCCGACGTCGCGAGCCGCATCGACGGGCCCGGTGACCTGACGTTCGACGGCACACACACCGACCTCGGTGGCGCACTCGACGCCGCGCGCGAGGAGCTGTCGGGCGTGCCGCTGTCGGGCCTCATCCTGATCACCGACGGCGCGCACAACTCCGACCGGCCCCTGACCGAGTCCTTGGTCCCGCTCCAGGCGGCCGGCGTCCCAGTTTTCACGGTGGGACTCGGCGAAGAAGTAGTTGCCCCCGACATCGAGATGGGGCGGGTCGAGATACCGCGATCCGTGCTCGAGGGCTCTGCACTCGTCGTGGACGTCGTCGTGACGCAGATCGGGCTGGGACGGAGGACCGTGCCGATCATCGTTGAAGACGACTTGAAGATCCTGGCTGAGGAAACAGTCGACCTGGGCCCGGACGGAGAGCCGGTCGTCGCACGCATCAGCCTGAAGCTGGAAGGCGAAGGTCCCAGGCGTATTCACTTCCGCATCCCGCCTCAATCGGGGGAGCGCGTCGAACGTAACAACGCTCGCACGGTCCAGATCGAAGTGCGCGGGGAACGGGAGAAGATCCTGTACCTGGAGGGTGAGCCCCGTTTCGAGCTGAAGTTCATGCGCCGGGCCGTAGCCGACGACGAGAATATCCAGCTCGTGATCTTGCAACGCACCGCAGAAGGCAAATTCCTGCGCCTGGAGATCAGCGACAGCACCGAGCTGCAGTTCGGCTTCCCCGCCAGCCGCGAAGAGTTGTACCACTATCGCTCGCTGATCATCGGAAGCGTGGAGGCTTCATTCTTCGCTCACGACCAGCTTCAGATGATCGCCGACTTCGTGTCCGAGCGGGGGGGCGGCCTGCTCATGCTCGGTGGCCGCAGCGCTTTCGCTGAAGGCGGCTGGGCAGGCACGCCGGTCGAGGAGGTGATGCCGGTGGTGCTGGGCGAGCCCGCCGGTGGCGAAGAGGGCTTCTTCGCGGAGATCGTTGTGAAACCGACGCCCGCGGGGCTGGCGCATGCCGCGGTTCAGCTCGGCGAGGACGGCGAAGGCGTGAGCGAACGCTGGGATTCGCTCCCCCCCGTCACGATCGTCAACCCGATCTCGGAAGTAAGGCTCGGAGCGACCGCGCTACTGACCGGAACCAGCCCCGACTTGCCCGATGATCAGGTGGTACTGGCCTTCCAGCGGTACGGGCGGGGCAAGTCCATAGCGATGACGGTGCAGGACTCCTGGCTGTGGCAGATGATACCTGCGCTCGAAGATCAGAGTCACGAGACCTTCTGGAAGCAGGTTCTGCGGTGGCTCATCGACGGCGTGCCAGAAAGCGTCGAAGTGGTCACGGACCAGGAGCAGGTGGAGCCTGGGGAGAGCGTGCGTCTCATCGCCACGGTCGGTGATTCCACGTACATCGAGGTGAACGATGCGTCTGTGACTGCGCGCATCACGAGCCCGAGTGGGCTCATCGAGGAGGTTCCGGTAGAGTGGACCGTCGAGCGTGACGGTGAATACGTGGTCGAGTTTCGGCCGAGCGAGCTCGGCGAGTACGAAGTCGAAATCACTGCTGAGCGAGATGGGAACACGCTGGGCTCCGACCGCACCTATCTGTACACCGCTGCCAGCGACGAAGAATACTTCGGTGCGAACCGGCACACGCAGACGCTACGCCGTATCGCCGATGAGACGGGCGGTCAGTTTTACACTCCTGAGGACGTCGCGTCGCTCCCCGACGACATCAGGATTACGGGCGCGGGCGTGACGCTCGTAGAGCAAATGGCGCTCTGGGATATGCCGTTCCTCTTCTTCCTGATGCTGACACTCATGGGCGCGGAGTGGGGCTTCCGCCGCTTGAGGGGCCTGGTGTGATCCAGGGTCGCGTGCCCATCGCCGGCGCGCGCGTTCTTCTCGCCGCGCTGCTCACGGGCATCGTGTTTCCGCTGGGTTTGCAAGCCCAGGGCGAGACGCATGCGATCATCGTCGTGGGACTGGGTGGCAGCGCCCAGTACCGGGAGCGCTTTCACAACCAGGCAGCCGCCTTGAAGGCCGCGCTCACCGAGCGGCACGGCATCCCCACAGAAAATGTGATCTATCTGGGTGAGCGACCGGAAGACGCGCCCGACGTCATCGCGGACAAGTCGACGCGCGCCAACCTTTTTAGGGTGTTGGGCGAGGTGGGTGCGCGCGCCCAGCCTATGGATCGCCTGCTCCTGGTTCTGATTGGGCACGGGACCTCGGATCGCAACGAAGCTCAGTTCAACATTTCAGGCCCCGACCTCACCCCTTCGGACCTGCAGACCGCCCTCATCCCCTTCCCGACGCAAACCATCGCGCTCGTGCACACGGGTAGCGCTAGCGGAGGCTTCCTCACTCCGCTGTCGGGTCCCAACCGGGTCATCATCACCGCGACGCGCACCGGCCGTGAGCGCAACGCGACGGAGTTCCCCGAGTTCTTCGTCGGGGCATTCACAGACGACGGTGCGGATTTGGACCACGACGAGCGCATCTCCCTGCTCGAAGCGTTTCTGTACGCCCGCCAAGAGGTCGAGCGGCGGTACCAGGAGCAGAACGAGCTCCTCACGGAGCACGCAATCCTGGACGACAACGGCGACGGCGAAGGAAGCCACGATGCCGGACTCACGGGACCGGACGGCCTGCTCGCGGCGACGTTCCAACTGGGTGGAGCCGCAGGAACTTCGGCTCAGACCCCTGACGATCCGGAGCTCGTTCGCCTCTACGAAGAGCGCGTCGAGATCCAGGAGCGCATCAGTCAGTTGCGAGCGGTGCGTGACGCCTTGGCAGAAGACGCATACCTAGCGGAGATGGAGGAGCTGCTCGTCGAACTGGCTCTCAAGACCCGTGAAATCCGAGCGCTCGAGGGTGGCAACGAGTGAGACCCGTAGGATCGCTATGGGTCCTATTGTTCCTATGGGCCTTGCCGGTGGACGGCCAGACCGTCACCGAGGCCGACGAGGACCTGCGTAGCGGCAATTACGAGGACGCCGAACGCAGCTTCAGACGCGCGCTCAGGGACGACCCGTCGTCGCTCAGCGCACGCCGGGGCCTGATCGAGGTGCTCGCGACCACCGGTGAATACGACGATGCGCGAAGCGTTGCGCTCGAGGCTCCGGAACCGGTGGGCATCGCCAACTCGCTGGGCGAGGTTCTCGTACTCAGCGGGAAGCTCGACGAAGCCGATGCGGCGTTTCGGCGAGCGATCGATGGCAATGCGCCGGACGCGCTGACCGCGGAAGCCAACCTCGCGGAGCTTCTCTTCAATCGCGGCGAACTCGACGAGGCGATGAGACGCTTCGACCGCTTCATCGACGTGTACAACGCGGCAGACGGTAGACTGCGTGCCGCGGAGCTCGTCGCGGTAGGGCGCGCGATGAGCTACCTCGGGCGCACGACTCCGGTGCTCTTCCACGACGCGCTCAAGGCCTACGACGAGGCGTCCGGCGTCGATCCGGGATGGGCCGAGCCACTCGTGCGGGTTGGAGCACTATTCCTCTCGAAATACGACAGCCAATCGGCTCAGACGGAGTTCAATAAGGTCCTCGCTCTAAACCCCCGTCATCCTGCTGCGCTACTCGGGCTCGCGGAAGCGCTCGAATTCGACAACGCCCCGGGGGCGAGTAACGTGCTGAATCGGCTGCTGGAGGTGAACCCGAACCATGCGGAGGCCAGGGCCCTGCTCGCCGCCCAGCACCTGACTCGCGAAGGGCATGCGGAGGCGCGCGCTGAGGCTGAGAAGGCGCTCGGCGTGAACCCCAACGCGCTAGTGGCGCTGACTGCGCTCGCGGGTTCGCACATGCTCGCTGGGGATGACGCTGACTTTCGCGAGGTTCGCTCACGCGCACTAACCATCAACCCGCGGTATGCGGCGCTCGACGCGACGCTCGCCGAGCTGTCTGTTCGCACCCGCCGATACGCACAGGCGGTCACACGCGCCAAGGCTGCGATCGAGCTCGACTCGGCCTCCTGGGAGGCGTGGGGTCTGCTCGGCTTGAACGAGCTGCGCCTGGGCAACATCGAAGTGGGAAACGCCCACCTCGAACGCGCCTTCGAAGGCGACCCCTACAATCCGTGGTTCAAGAATACCCTCGACCTGCTGGACACCTTCGAGCGCTTCGAGTCGATCTCGACGGAGCACTTCGAGCTCTTCCTGCACGGCACCGAGTCGGACTTACTCGCGACCTACCTGGCCCCTATCGCGGAAGAGGCCTACGACAGCCTCTCCCGCCGGTACGGAGTCGAACCGCCGTTACCAGTTCGGGCTGAGCTCTTCCCGAGTCACGCGGACTTCTCGGTACGTACTCTCGGTGAGCCGGGGCTCGGCGCGCTCGGTGTCAGCTTCGGAAGCGTGCTCGTCATGGACTCTCCCGGCGCGCGCGAGCTCGGCGACTACAACTGGGCGTCGGTCTTCTGGCACGAGCTCGCGCACACGTTCCACTTGGGTATGACCGACCACCGTGTGCCGCGTTGGTTCTCCGAAGGCCTCGCAGTGCACGAGCAGCGCAAGGCGCGCCCCGGATGGGGTCACCAGCCGGACATCCCGTTTCTGCGAGCGCTCCGGGACGGCGACCTCAAGAAGGTGAGCGATCTGGACGACGGTTTCATGCGGCCCGACTATCCGCAACAGGTGATCTTCTCCTACTACCAGGCGTCGCTCGTCTTCCAAGTCATCGAGGAGCGGTACGGCTTCGACGCCATTCGCAACATGCTCGAAGGGTACCGCCGCGGGGAGACCACGGTGGACCTCTTCGAGTCCGTCCTGGACAAGCCACTCGAGGAGTTCGATGACGAGTTCGACGACTACTTGAAGACGCGCTTCAGCGGGCCGCTGCGGGGACTCGTCGAAGTCGGTGACCCGCCGGGCGCGACAGCGAACACGAGCGATCTGGAGAACTTCGTGCTGGGCAATCCCGGGGACCTGGTCGGGAGGCTTCGGTTGGGCGCTGCGCTGATCCGTGAGCAACGGTTCGACGACGCCAAGCCTCACCTCGACGCGGCACTACGCATTTTTCCCGAGTATGGCGGAGCGGACAGCCCCTATTGGTATTTGGCGCAGATCCACCGGGCGGAAGGCGACCTGGAGCGCGCCGCCGCCGCGCTGGAGCGTCTAACCGACTTTTCCGAGTCCAACTACGCCGCCTTCGTGATGCAAGCCGACCTGCTCGAGCAGCTCGGTCGCCCCGAGCAGGCGGCTCGCTCGCTCTACAAGGCGGTGCTCATCTGGCCCTACGACATCGACCTGCACCTGCGCCTCGCCGAATTGCACAGCCAAGTGAGTTTCTTCGAAGGAGCCGTGCGCGAGCGCTCAGCAGTCGTTGCTCTCAACCCCACAGACATGGCGGAAGCGCTCTACCTGCTCGCGGTGGCTCACCAGGACGCGGGCGACCGCATGAGCGCGCGCCGCGCGATCTTGCAAGCGCTCGACCTTGCGCCCAACTACGAAGAAGCTCTTGAACTACTGCTCGAGATCCGGGCGGGTCGATGAGCGGCGGCAAGATCCTGATTGCGCTGCTGCTTGTCGGCACCGCTACAGCGTGGGGTGTAGGCATCGGGGAGTCCCCGTCGGCGCCGAGAGAGGGTGCCGCGGCTGCAGCAGCGCAGTCGTACGCCGACATCAACGCACCGTTCGACAGCAAGTACCACTTCGTGCGTATACGGTACGACGCCGGCGGCTTCGGGGGGTTTCGACGCGGCCGGCGCGGCGGAACGTGGTCACACGACTATCCCCGTGCCGAGTACAATTTCCTGCAGATCCTCAAGGAAACGACCTACCTGGGAACGCAGGCGGAGGGTTCGAACGTCCTGACGTTCGACGACCCGGAGCTACTCAAGTATCCCATCGCGTACATCGTGGAGGTGGGCTACTGGAACCCGAGCGACGACGAGGTACGGGCGCTCGGTGAGTACCTCTTGAAGGGCGGATTCCTGATCGTGGACGACACTCGCGACGAGCGAGGGTTCGAGTTAAGGAACTTCGCCGCTCACATGGAGCGAGCGCTGCCAGGGCTCGCGCTCGTTACCCTCGATCATGACCACGACATCTTCGACTCGTTCTTCCGTGTCGATCCGCTAGCCGTGATTCCCCCTTATGGACCGCGAGACGCTCAGTACTACGGGATCTTCGAGGACAACGATCCTGAGAAGCGCATGCTGGTCATGTTCAATTTCAACAACGACATCGCGGAGTACTGGGAGTACAGCGACATGGGATACTTCCCCATCGACCTGGCTAACGAGGCGTACAAGCTCGGTGTCAACTATGTCGTGTACGCGCATACGCACTAGATCCGGCACAAGCATTGCGCAGAAGGCTTTACTGAACGACTAATGCTGGCCCTCAACGCCCCCAGACCCGGAGAACACCTTGGTGGATGACGTGATCGGTACGGTTGTGCTCGACAGCCCAGACGACGTGGCACTCGCGGACAAAATGAAGAACGGCCGTGAGCAGATCCTGAGCGAGCTCCGCAAGCTGATCATCGGTCAGGGGGACGTGATCGAGGAGGTCTTACTCACGCTCTTCGTCGGTGGCAACAGCCTGATCGTGGGCGTGCCCGGATTGGCCAAAACACTCCTGATCCACACGATCGCGCAGGTCGTCGATCTCAAGTTCTCGCGCATCCAGTTCACGCCGGACCTGATGCCCTCAGACATCACCGGCACCGACATCATCCAGGAAGATTCGGAGACGGGACGCCGTGAGATGGTCTTCTCGGAAGGGCCGGTGTTCACGAACATCCTGCTCGCCGACGAGATCAACCGGACTCCCCCGAAGACACAGTCCGCGCTTCTCGAAGCGATGCAGGAACACCGGGTCACGGTTCAGGGCCGCACGTACACGCTCGAGGAGCCATTCTACGTCTTCGCCACCCAGAACCCCATCGAGCTCGAGGGCACATACTCACTGCCAGAGGCACAGCTCGACCGGTTCATGTTCCAGATCATCATCGATCACATGAACGAGGACGACGAGATGGAGGTCGTGCGCACGACGACCGGCATTCTCGACCCGGAGTTCAGCCACGCAATCACGGGTGCCGACCTCGTCGCGTTCCAGGAGCTGGTGCGGCGCGTGCCGGTTTCGGAGTCTGTGCTCAAATACGCAGTGGCGCTCACGCGCGCGAGCCGCCCCAGCGCCAACGGCGACGCGCTCGACTTCGTGAACAAGTGGATCGCGTACGGTGCCTCAGTCCGGGCGGCGCAGTACCTCGTGCTGGGCTCGAAGGCTCGCGCGATCACGCAGGGCCGCTACCACGTCTCGTTCGAAGATATCCGTGCCCTCGCGCAGCCCGTGATGCGCCACCGCGTGCTCACGAACTTCCACGCGGAATCAGAAGGAAAAACTGCTAGCCAGTTGGTTGATATGTTGCTCGAGGCGGTGCCGGTCCCTGCGTCGGGGATGTAGGAGGCGTTCATGATGGCGCGCGCGCGAGCTCAGGCCTCTGCCAGAGGCGGGACCCAGTTCCTCGACCCCGCAGTGCTCGCCCGCATCAGCAACCTCGAGTTGCTCTCCAGAACGGTGGTCGACGGCTTCCTGACCGGGCTGCATCGCTCGCCCTACCTCGGCTTCAGCACCGACTTCGCCGAGCATCGGCAATACATGCCAGGCGACGACGTGCGGCTCATCGACTGGAAGCTCTTCGCGCGCTCAGACCGTCACTACATCAAGCTCTTCGAGGCCGAGACCAACACAAACTTCATGGTGTTGCTCGATGTCTCCGCGTCGATGAGCTACGGCAGTCACGAAGTTACGAAGCTCGACTACGCGCGGTACCTCGCAGCCTGTCTGACCTTCTTCTCACATCGGCAGCGCGACAGAGTGGGCTTGGTCACGTTCGATCAAGAAATCGTAAAGTACGTGCCCCCGTCCATGAAGCGGATGGACACGATCCTGCACGTGCTCGACCAGGCCGAGGCCGGACGCGCCGGAAGCCTCAAAGAGCCCGCGATGCAGATGGCGGAGCTGCTGGGGCGAAAGGGCATCGTAGTCGTGATCTCGGATTTCTATGAAGATCCGGATACTGTATTGGCAGCGATCGCGCCGCTGCGGGGCCGCGGCCACGACGTGATCGTCTTTCACGTCATGGACCCCGCCGAGCTGGGCTTCCCCTTCGATCAGCCATCGGGTTTCGAGGACCTCGAGACCGGAGAACAGATCCCGGTGATTCCGAACCGACTGAAGGACGACTACATCCGGCTGGTGAAGAATCATCTCGCGGAGCTCGAACGTCGCTTCACCGACAACCGCATCGACTACACGTTGCTCGACACTTCGAAGCCGCTCGACCTGGCACTCTTCCAGTACCTGCTGGCCCGCGAACACTCGAGTCGGAAACGATGAGTTTGGCGCTTCTCGTCCCGCTGTTTCTGCTCGGGTTGGCAGGCGTCGTTGTTCCCATCGTCTTGCACCTCACGCGCCGCCAGCGGCGCAACGTGGTGCACTTCCCGTCGCTCATGTTCCTCGAGCGCATCCCGTATCAGGAGCAGCGCAGAAGGCGGATTCACTATTGGCTCCTGCTATCGCTGCGTGCGGCCGCGCTCGCGCTGGTGGCTGTTGCGTTCGCGCGTCCATTCTTCGAGCGAGACACATCAGGTGTGGGAGCGGCATCCGGCCCGCAGGAGGTCGTCGTCCTGATCGACCAATCGTACAGCATGGAGATCGCGGACCAGTTCGACCGCGCGCTCGACGAAGCTCGCAGGATCTTCAACGAGCTCGGCCCTCTGGATCGCGCCAGCCTGGTGATGTTCGGGCAAGGTGCCCGCGTCGTCACGCGCTCGACCGCGGATCGCTCGCAGCTCACGCGAGCCCTCGACACCGTCCAGATCAGCTCCTCAGCTACGCGGTTCGGTCCGGCCCTGAAGGTCTCACAGACAATCCTGGAGGAGTCCGAGCTGCCCAGCGGTGAAGTCTTCTTGCTCACCGACTTCCAGCGTAACGCATGGACCGGCGACGAAGGCATCCAACTGCCTGCAGGCTCCAAGGTCACGGCGGTCCAGCTCGGTGACGAGACTTCAGACAACATCCAGGTCGCCGATGTCGCTCTCGCGCGTGAAGCGGTTTCCGGCCGCGAGAGAGTGACGCCGACCGCGCGACTAACGCGCCGCGGCGGAGAACAGGCCAAAGAGGTGATGGTGTCTCTTGAAATCGACGGGCAAGAACTCCAGTCACGCCCGGTCACGATCCCGCCGAACGGATCCGCAACCGTAGCGTTCCAGCCGTTCACGCTCTCTCAGCCTCACACCCGTGGCGCAGTGCGCGTACCCAGCGATGACCTGTCAGCCGACAATGCGCACTACTTCGTCGTCTCGCCGGGAACCGCGCTCGCGATGCTCGTCGTCGAAGGTGGCGCCGCCGCGCGCGATGCCAGCCTCTACCTGCAACGTGCGTTGGCGATTTCCGAGCGTCGCCCCTTCGACGTCAACTTCCGTCGAAGCAGTGTGGTGCGGGCGCAGGACCTCGTTGGCACGGATGGCGTCATCATCAACGACGCGAACGTCGATGGCGCTTCGGCGGAGCGTTTACGCCGTTTCGTCGACGCGGGCGGTGGTCTCCTGCTCGTGCTCGGCCAAGCTTCCGGCTGGCCAAACTCCGCTGCGGACATGTTGCCCGGTACCATCGGGCAGGTTCAGGACCGTCTCCAGAGTCGCGGTGGACGGCTCGGGTTCCTCGAGTACGGACACCCGGTCTTCGAGCCCTTCGCGGGCCCGCGCAGCGGCGACTTCACTGGAGCACGCTTTTTCCGGGCCCGTGACTTCACGCCCGCGGATTCCGCCACCGTGCTGGCTCGCTTCGACGACGGCTCGGTCGCGTTGGCCGAGTTGCGGTACGGGCGAGGAACCGTGCTGGTCTGGACTTCGACCTTGGATAATTTCTGGAATGATCTGGCGCTTCAGCCGGTCTACTTGCCGTTCGTGCACCGGATCTCCGAGTACGTGGGCGGACGCACAGAGGCTTTGCCGTGGTTCACCGTCGGGCAGGTCGTAAACCTCGCCGACCCCGAGGCTCTGCAAACCGCCGGGCTGGTCTCTGCGAAGGCGGCGGGTCTGGTGGATGGACTCGATCAGGTGGCGCTGACGCCTTCTGGGCAGTCCGTGCGACTTCCCGCCGGAGACGGGCCCCGCTACCTGCTGCTCGAGGAGCACGGCTTCTATGTGGTGCGACCTCCCGGATCGGATCCGGACCGACCCTTCGTGATCGCCGTGAACGTCGAGCTCGAGGAGTCGAACCTGGCGAGGATCGACGTAGAGGAACTGGTGGCGCAGGTAGGCACCGCGACGGTAGGACCCGAAGACGGACCGGACTTCGCGCAGGCAACTGAGATGCGCATGGTGGACCAGGAACGTAGGCAGTCGCTGTGGCGGTGGGTCTTGCTCGCCGCGTTCTCTCTGTTCGTTAGCGAAACACTGCTCTCGAATTGGGTATCCAGAAAAGCAGGGGTACCTGGCGTGGCCACGAGTTGAAACGCCCCCTAGCTTGGGCATGGGATGCAGAAGGAGTGGAACATGAAGGACTCTGACAGGCGGATGGCGAACAACAGGCTACGCGAGCTGGTCTCGAGCGTTCGGTGGCGCTGGCGCACGCGGATCTTTCTGCGGGGACTCACTTGGGTAGGGGTCCTATCGGTCGCCGTCCTCTTCCTGTCTGCCATCGGCCTGGAACAGATGCGCTTTTCCGCCGATGCCGTTATCTGGCTGCGTGTGCTCACCTGGGGCACCTTGGCCTTGACCACAATCTGGTTCATCGTGCGACCGTTGCTCAGACGGGTTACGGACGAGCAGGTGGCGCTCTACCTCGAGGAGCACGAGCCAGCGCTTGAGCACGCAGTGGTGTCGGCGCTCGACGCAGATAACGCCAGCTTCTCACCGGCCCTGGGAGAACAGTTGGTGCAAAGCGCGCTCGACCGAGTGCGCAAAATCGAGTTCGGGCGCCGAGTGGAGCAATCCGCGCTCTACCGATTCGCAGGTACGCTGACCGCGGTGGCCATGTTCGGTTTGGCTTTCGCGCTCATGGGCCCATCCAGCTTGCGATACGGGCTGGCGGCGCTGCTGTTCCCGACCATGGACGCCGCCTCGGTAAACCCCTACTCCATCAGCGTGCTGCCTGGGGATACCACGATATCACGGGGCTCCGATCAGATGGTCACCGCGACGCTCGAGGGCTTCGACGGTGGAGACGTGTCGGTGTTCATGCGTTCGGGGTCCGATGAGACATTCCAGCGACTCAGCATGCTGCGAGACCCGATCGACGGCTACGAAGTCATGCTATTGGCGGTGGATGACCGCACCGAATACTTCGTCGAGTCCGCTGGAATCCGATCCTCCACGTTCTCG
Organism: Gemmatimonadota bacterium; assembly: GCA_015664885.1. Classification (GTDB taxonomy): domain Bacteria; phylum Gemmatimonadota; class Gemmatimonadetes; order Longimicrobiales; family Gaopeijiaceae; genus UBA1138. The sequence goes on along the minus strand of DQPL01000009.1, from coordinate 9,130 downwards.
ATCGATGTCGCAGACCTTCCCCATGTGGACCGACTCGACCTCACCTACTACTTCCCGCGCTACACGGGCCTCGATCCCCGGACGCGAGAGGACGGCGGTGATGTCGCGGCCCTCGCAGGCACCCGCGTCGATGTTCGTATTCACCCGACCATGGCGACGCCAGGCGGTCAGTTGCTCAGGGACGGGGCGCCTGTAACGGACCTCACGGTAGAAGCCGACGGTACGCTGCTCGCTTCGTTCACCGTGTCTGAGCCCGGCTTCTATTCGATAGTGCTCGCCCGAGACAACGGCGAGATGGTGCCGGCGTCGCCCGAATACAACATCGACGTGCTCGCTGATCGGGCACCGTCGATCCGGTTCTCGGACCCCGGGCGGGACATCACCGCCTCGCCGATCGAGGAGGTGTACCTCGAGGTGCGCGCCGACGACGACTACGGCATCGGAGACATCCGCCTGGTCTACTCGGTCAACGGCGGTGAAGAGGACACTTTGTCGATCTTCGAAGGATCGGGTGCCTCGCTGTCTGAAGTCTCCACAGGCCACACGCTCTTTCTCGAGGATTCGGAGTTGGAGGTCGGTGACCTGGTGTCCTACTACGCGCTCGTGCGGGACAACCGAACCCGCTCCGGTGGCAAGCCGGTCTCGAGCGACATGTTCTTCCTGAGCGTCCGCCCGTTCGAGCGTGCGTATCGCCAAGCTGAGCAAGGTGGCGGCGGTGGCGGCGGTGGGCAGCAGGAGGAGACCGCGCTGTCCGAGATGCAACGGCAGGTGATCTCGGCCACTTTCAATCTCATCCGCCAGGAGGACAGCTACGGCGCGAGCGAGTTCAGCGAGAACGTGGTCAGCGTATCGCTCGCCCAGGGACGACTGAAGGAGCAAGTCGGCACACTCCTGCAGCGCATGGAAAACCGTGGGCTGACGCGCACAGATCCAGGCTTCCGAGACGTGTCCGCCATCCTCCCGAAGGCGGTGGAGGCGATGAGCAAGGCGGAGGAGGATCTCGCGGCGCAGGAGTTGCGCGCTGCATTGCCCGACGAGCAAACCGCGTTGCGCTTCCTTCAGCAGGCTGAGGAGACCTACGAGCGCTACGTGCAGCAAGAACAGAATCAGCAGGGGGGCGGAGGAGGCGCCGGGCAACAAGCGGCCGAAGACCTTGCCGACCTCTTCGAACTCGAGCTCGACAAGCTCAAGAACCAATACGAGATCGTCCGTCGCGGGCAGCAACAAGAGTCCGACAACGAGGTCGATGAGCTGATCGAGCAGTTGAAGGAGCTCGCGCGCCGGCAGGAGCAGGAGGCTGAAAGGCAACGACGACGGGCGCAGGCGCAGCAGGGTTCGGCTGGTGGCGGCCAAGCCCAGAGGGATTTAGCGGAACAGGTCGAAGAGGCCGCGAGGCAGCTTCAGCGCTTGGCGCGCGAGAACAATGACGCGCAACTCGAGCAGAACGCACGCGATTTGCAACAGGCGGCCGAACAGATGCGGCAGTCAGCAGCGCAAGGCGGCACCGCCGGGCAGAGTCAGGCGACGGAGGCGCAGAGAAGATTGGAGGACGTGCGGCGCCAACTCGAAGAGGCGCGTGCGGATCGCGCACTGCGCGACGCGGAGAACGCGATCGAGCGAGTCGCGGAGTTACAGCGGCAACAGCGAGAGGTCCAGCGGGACGTGCGGGGGCTTCCAGCGACTGGGGCTGAGCGGAGGGAAACCATCGACCAGCTCCGCGAACGCAAGGACCAGATGCACGAGACGGTCCAGGACCTCGAGCGCGAACTGGATCAGGCCGCCGCGAACAGCCGGGCCGACAATCCTGGAGCCGCGCGCGCGCTCCAGGAAGCCGCGACGCAAATCCGCGAGTCCAAGCTGAAAGAGAAGCTGCAGTACTCGCGCGGCACGATCGAGCAGTGGGACCCGCAGTCCGCGGTCACCCTCGAGCTCGACATCGAGTCGGACCTGCAAGCCCTGCGCGACCAGCTCGAGCGGGCGGCAGGTGCCTCCAGCGAGCGTGAAGTGAACCCTCTCGAGCAGGCGCTCGAGGAAGCCCGCGAACTCGTTCGCAGCCTGGAAGCGATGGACAGGCGCCTCGCCCAAGGGCAACAGCAAGGGCAGGAGGGGCAGCAGGGTCAAGAAGGCCAGCAGCAAGGACAAGAAGGCCAAGGTCAGCAGGGCCAAGAAGGCCAGCAAGGTCAGGAAGGCCAGCAGGGCCAAGGCCAGCAAGGTCAAGACGGTCAGCGAGGCCAGGGCCAGCAGGGCCAAGGTGGCCAGCGCGGAGGGCAGAACAGCCAGGCAGGCGGCGGCGGGCCCGACGGATACTCGTCAGACCGACGAGACGGCTCGTACTACAGCGGAGCCGTACGCGGAGACCCGCGCCCGTTCACCGATGAAGAGATCCGACAGCTGCGTGGTGAGTTCGGTCAACGCACCGATCAGGTTCGCTCACTTCAGGACCGGCTACGCGAGGCCGAGCAAGGATCTGCTCAGGATCTCCAAGCAGTCCTGGAGGCCATGGCCAGACTCGAGCGGGAAGGCATCTATGCTGACCCCGCTCAGGTTGCAGCGCTCAACGAGGACCTTCTCAACAGCCTGAAGCGTCTCGAGTTCGGGCTACGCCGCGAGGTGGAGGGCGAGCCCGAGCAAGGTGCGGCGCTCACAGGCTCAGACGAGGTGCCCGACGGGTATCGCGAGCTCGTGGAGGAGTACTACAGGGCGCTCGCGCGAGGGCGCCCGGGGGGCGGTGGAAACTAGCGGCTAGCTGCCCGCCGGGCCCTCGGAGGGCGCGGTACGCGCCGGTACCTCCCGACACGGCAGACAATTCAGCTATTCTGCGCCGTTGCGATCGATCAGGGTGCGGACCTTGTCCCTAAGCCCCTGCACTGTGAACGGCTTGGGAATGAAGTCCACTTCGGCGACGCGCACACCCTGAAGAATGATCTCGTCCTCGGTGTAGGCCGACATGAAGAGGATTCGCACCGCAGGGTAACGCGCACGGAAAAGCTCACTGAGTTCGCGCCCGCCCATCCCGGGCATCACCACGTCCGTGAGCAGCAGTGAGATTCGTCCCTCACTCGCCTCCGCCATCGTGAGAGCCTCGGCGCCTCCACCTGCGCTGAGGACCTCATAGCCCCCCCCGTTTCAGCATCTTGCTGGCGACCTGCAGCACTGAGGGATCGTCGTCTACGACGAGAAGCAGCTCCGTCACGCTCTCCGCAACCTCTAGCTCCGGAGAGGGTGGCCACCGACTTCGCCCGCGACGTCGTTTGGGATCGCCTGCTTGGGGGAGCGCCGGTCACGGCTGCCGCCGGCTTTGCCCCCGGCGCACCGTTCGACCTACGACTCGACACCGCACACGGGAGCGAGATCGTGTCTGCTCGACCCGGTTACCACTTCGCCGGCACGCTGGCCGATCTGGACGACAGCCTGCTCTTCGTGGAGTTGGAATGGCCGCACGTCGGGCTGTGGCTGAGCTCCTACGGATCGAGTGAGGAGCACGTCGCGGCACTGCAACGTGAGCTCGACGCGAGAGTGGAAGTGGCCGGCCTCGGTGGATAATCGAAGGGATCACGAAGGGCGCGCAGCGTTACATTCCGCGGCGCGCCCTACTCCTTTCCAGCCCCCCGGCCGCATGTCTGGACCGCAGTTCATCTACCATATGCAGCGGCTCTCGAAGATCGTCCCGCCAAAGCGGGAGATCCTCAAGAACATCAACCTCTCGTTTTATCCCGGTGCCAAGATCGGCGTCGTGGGCGCGAACGGATCAGGAAAGAGCTCCCTCCTGCGCATTATGGCAGGCATCGATACCGACTTCCTGGGTGAGGCGTGGGCCGCGAAGGGCACGAGCATCGGGTATTTGGCACAGGAGCCGGAGCTCGACGAGTCCCTGGACGTGAAGGGAAATGTCGAGCTCGCGGTTGCCGAGATCCACGACCTTCTTCACAAGTTCGAGGAAGTCAGTCTCACGTTCGGTGAGATCTCGAGCGACGAGGAGATGAACGCGCTCATCGAAGAGCAGTCGAAACTGCAGGACAGAATCGAGGCGGTAGGGGCGTGGGAGTTGGACCGGAAGATCGAGATCGCGATGGACGCCCTCCGCCTGCCCCCCGGCGACGCCGGTGTCACTACACTTTCGGGCGGTGAGCGCCGGCGGGTAGCGCTCTGCCGGGTCTTGCTAGAGCAGCCCGACATCCTGCTGCTCGACGAGCCGACCAACCACTTGGATGCCGAATCGGTCGCCTGGCTGGAGCATCACCTAGCGGCATTCCCGGGTACCATCGTAGCGATCACCCACGACCGGTATTTCCTGGATAATGTGGCGCAGTGGATCCTGGAGCTCGACCGCGGGCAAGGCATTCCCTGGAAGGGCAACTACACCTCCTGGCTCGAGCAGAAGAGTGAGCGGCTGCGTGTGGAGGAGAAAGGCGAGTCAGCCCGCCAAAGGACTCTGCAGCGCGAGTTGGAGTGGGTGCGAATGTCGCCTCGTGCGCGGCAGGCCAAGGGCAAGGCTCGCATCACGGCCTACGAAGAGCTACTTGATCGCGACGAACGCGAACAGGTGCGGACCGCGGAGATATTGATCCCAAAGGGTCCGAGGCTAGGGCGCACGGTGATCACCGCGAGCGGCCTGCGAAAAGGCTTCGGCGACCAGTTGCTCATCGACGATCTCTCTTTCGATGTGCCGGCCGGCGCAATCGTCGGCATCGTCGGCGGTAACGGCGCGGGCAAGACGACTCTCTTCCGGATGATCGTCGACGAAGAACAGCCCGACGCGGGCACGCTCGAATTGGGCCAGACCGTGGAGCTCGCCTACGTCGATCAGTCGCGCGATGAGCTCGATCCCGAGAAGAGCGTCTTCGACCTAGTCAGTGGGGGCCACGACATTCTCTATTTCGGGCGCGCGGAGGTGAACGCTCGTGCCTATCTGTCGTGGTTCGCCTTTCGCGGCGCAGACCAGCAGAAGAAGGCCGGGGTATTGTCGGGGGGCGAGCGCAACCGCCTGCACCTGGCCAAGCTGCTGAAGTCGGGCGGAAACGTGTTGCTTCTGGACGAACCCACGAACGACCTGGATGTCGATACTCTACGCGCGCTCGAGAACGCCGTCCTGGACTTCGCCGGTTGCGTGCTGGTGATCTCGCACGACCGCTGGTTCCTCGACCGGGTGGCGACCCACATTCTCGCGTTCGAGGGTGATTCTCAGGTCATCTGGTTCGAAGGCAACCACACCGAATACGAAGACGACCGGCGCCGTCGCTTGGGCGAGGCGGCGGTGCAACCGCATCGATTGAAATACCGCAAATTGGTCCGGGACTGAACGGGGCACGCGCAGCGAGGTATTATTGAGAGCGGCCGGAGGACGAGATGCACGCCGGGGGGCGCCTGTGAAAATCGAAGATCTGGACCCACCAGCTGAACGAGTCAGCTCCCCCGAGGATCGAAACCGACTCCTGGCCGAGGCGATCGCGCACGCCGAGACCAAAGAGGCCAATTACCGGCAACCTTCGAAGCAGGGCCGCCGAACGGGGCAATGGAAGGGGCCCTTGTCGTTGGTCGTGCTCGGGCTCTCCGCCTACATCGGTTTCGCCTCGCCCCCGTGGCTGGCCGGAGCACCACTCCCGCAGGTTTCGAGCACGGAGCGTGGACGAGGCGTCGTCGCCGCGCTACAGATGCAAGCACGGCAAATCGAAGTGTTCCGGGCTCGGCACGGTCGCATACCTCGCACTTTGGACGAGGTGCCGGTACGGATCCCCGGCATCCGCTTCGTGCGTTCGAACAGCCGTGTCCACCAGCTGGTGGCCGCACACCCCAACGGACGCGCACTCGTCTACGATTCCGCCAAGCCGGACCCGCAGTTTAGGGACGTCGAGGTCGGCTGGGGTCCCGGACCCCGCTCATGACGCTCTCCCGGAAGGACGCCCAAAGGTCGGGCGCGAGCATTGGCGACATGCTCGTGCTTCTCTCGATCCTCACGCTCGGTTCCGGGGCACCCTTCGGGAGGTCCCTACGTGAACAAGGTCGGGTCCGGATACTTCGAAGCCATGGGGCTCACGATCGTCAGGGGTCGAGCGTGCGAGCCCGCCGCCGACGCCGAGAATGCACCGCCGCTGACGATCGTCAGCGAGAGCATGGCCGCCGCTTACTGGCCAGAGGCTGACGCACTGGGGCAGTGCCTGCTGATTGGGCGCGCGGAAGACGGGGATGTGCCCTGCTCAGAGGTGGTCGGCGTAGTCGAGAACCACCGTCGCCAGGAACTCGTCGAGGACGATCACTTTCTCTATTTCGTCAACCAGTGGCATCCGAGTTTCTCGGGACCGCCGCAGGCGATCATGGCCGGCACTACCGGTCCCGCGGACGAGTACATCGCTTCGCTACGCGCCGAAGCGAGCGGCGTATCCGGGCTCATTCGCTTCGTGAACGTGCACACGCTTCAGCGATACATCGAGCCACATCTGAGATCCTGGAGGTTGGGTGCGCTCATGTTCACGCTCTTCGGCGTTCTTGCGTTGATCGTCGCGGGATGGGGCCTCTATTAGGTACTCCCATTCGACATTGCGCTGCGGCAGCACGAGCTCGGAGTGCGGTCGGCGCTCGGCGCTGGCGTATCGCGAATCGTTCACCTCGTCATGCAGCGCGCGTTGATGGTCGTGGGTGTGGGAATCGGTCTCGCGGCGGCGTTCGCGGCAGCGCCATTCGTCGAGCCGCTTCTCTTCGGGGTCTCCGCGAGCGACCCGTCTGTCTACGCCGCGGTTGCCGCGGCACTTCTGGCGGTCGCCATCTTGGCGGGCTCTCTACCGGCTTGGTGAGCGAGCCGGGTCGATCCGCGGGAGGCTCTGCAAGCGGACTGAGGTCGCCGGCGGTGTCGAGCCCGGGTATCCTCACGGGATGATCCGCATTCATAGCCGTCCCGATCTCGACGAAGCCGTAGCCCTCGAAGCAGTCCGCGAGCACTACGGTCTCGACGGTACCCTGACTCCGTTGCCCGGATACCGAGACCGCAACTTTCTGCTCGAGGTCGAAGGCGGGGTACGCTACGTCGTGAAGGTGAGTTGTCCGGACCAACCTCAGACGATTCTCGAGTTCGAGAACCGCATGATCGAGCGGCTGGCGGAAGATACGAACGGCCTGGTCCCGGGACTCGTCGCGGCTCGCTCAGGTTCGACACTCGTCGAGCACGTGGACCCCGCGGGCTCGACCCACCGCCTGCGAATCCTCCACTTCCTGCCTGGTACCGTTCTCGCAACCGTCCGTCCTCGTAGCGAGGCACTCATGTTGGACATCGGGCGACGCATGGCGGACCTTGCCAGCGCGCTCGGCGCGATCCCCGACCACCCTCCAGCCCGCATCGACTTGGACTGGGCGCTGGGACCCGCCGGCGACGTCATGGAACGCGGACTCGCTCTGCTCGAGGGCGAAGAGCGCGCGCTGATCGAAAGAGTCATCTCCTCCTTCCGTGCCAAGGAACCAGAGTTCCTCGGCCTCGGCTCCCAGATGATCCACGGCGACGTCAACGATCACAACGTGCTGGTATCGCTTACGGAGGGAGAAGAATACCGAGTCGCGGGCATTATCGATCTGGGAGACGCGCACTCCGCGCCGCGCGCGTTCGATCTCGCGATCGCCATCGCCTACTCGATTCTCGGGACCCCCGATCCATTTGCCGCAGCAGCCGCGCTGACCCGGGGGTACCATGGGACGCTGCCACTGCTCGAACAGGAGGTCGACGTCACGATGTCGCTCGTGCGGGCCCGCCTCGGGCAGAGCGTGTGCATCGCGGCATGGCGGCGGAAGGAAGGCAACGCAGACGAATACCATCTGGTGTCCGAGCAGCCGGCGTGGCAGATGCTGCGAACGCTCGATTCGGTGCCCGAGGCGATCGCCACGGGCATCCTCCGAGACGCCTGCGGCCTCGACGCCTGTCGGCGAAGTGCACCGCTCAGGACGTGGCTGGCCATGCAGGAGGTCATTCCAGTGATGGAACAACCCACCGACGAAGGCGCGATCGGCGTGCTCGACCTGAGTGTGGGCAGTCCCGATCTGACCGGTCGCGATACCGACGACACCGACGACTTCACGGCGCGCGTCTTCGCACGCATGCACGAGCAAGGCATCACGCTCGGCATCGGGCGTTTTCTGGAGCCGCGCGCGTTCTACTTGACGGACGCCTTCGCCGGGCGCGAAGGCGACCCGCGAGAACGGCGCACCATCCACCTCGGCATCGATCTCTTCGAGCAGCCGGGTGCGCTGGTACGGGCGCCGCTGGCGGGCCACGTGAAGAGTGTTCGGGACAACGACACGCGGCTCGACTACGGCCCCACGGTGATCCTCGAGCACGAGGGGCCCGCCGGGCCGTTCTGGACGCTGTACGGCCACCTGCAACGCGCGTCGGTCGCCAACCTCGACCCCGGAGATCCGGTCGAGGCCGGGCAGACGATCGCACGCGTCGGACCCTACCCCGAGAACGGCGATTGGCCCCCGCACCTGCACTTCCAGATCATGACGGATCTGCTCGACTTCGAAGGAGAGTTTCCGGGCGTCGCGCTTCCGAGAGAGCGCTCGGTTTGGGCGTCGTTCTCGCCGGACCCGAATCTCATGCTCCGGCTACCGGGAGAGACGACCTACGTCGAGACCATCGGTCTCGAGCAGCGCCGGAAGGACGTGCTCGGCCCCAACCTGAGTCTCTCCTACGACGAGCCCATTCACGTCGTGCGTGGCCGTGGCGCCTACCTCTACGACTCGCTGGGGCGGGAATACCTGGACGGCGTCAACAACGTCGCGCACGTGGGACACGAGCACCCTGCGGTCGTACGGGCCGGCCGGCGTCAGATGGGCGTGCTCAATACCAATACGCGCTACCTGCACACAGCCATCCTGCAGTACGCGGAGCGACTCTCGGCGCTATTCCCCGAAGCGCTCTCGGTCTGCTTCCTGGTAAACTCCGGCAGCGAGGCCAACGAGCTCGCGTTGCGCCTGGCGCGCGCGCACACCGGAGGCGAGGCAGTGGTATCGCTCGAGGGCGGTTACCACGGCAGTACTCAAGCGTGCATCGACGTGAGCCACTACAAGTTCGCCGGGCAAGGCAGCGCTGGAGCGCCACCCTGGGTGGCCGCTGCAAACATGCCGGATGTCTTCCGGCATGTTTGCAGCG
>DQPL01000102.1 GCA_015664885.1 Gemmatimonadota bacterium | reverse complement strand
TAATGGGGCTCGTCGTGATCGTCCTCTGGCTCCTGCTGCTCGTGGCCTATTGGCCTCACTTCGCCTGCCTATTGAACGCGAACGCCAAGGTGGCCGAAACCGGCCTGAGCCCTTGAGGCGGCTGCGTTCTAACAAGTGATTGCTACTGTCGATCTATAGTGGCTTGAACAGGAACTCCTCGACGAAGTTCGGTGACGTGTCGGCGACGACCCCTAGCCCTGCACGACTCGAGGGATCGAGCCCGAACCGGGTCCCGAGCTTCAGTAAGACCTGGAAGGCTCTGTCCCGCACCTGTAGCTCTGGGATCATTCGCCTGTATCCGCTTGTCGCTTGCCTGCTGCCGGCTGTGCGCGCGACGCGCATCGACCCGACCTCCGCGATTCGCAGCGAGTGACGACGGCGCGAGCCGACATTCGCGGGAAGGCGCCACCGTCCCTGGCGTACGAGGCGATCGTACGCCAGGGACTCGGCGGCACGCCAAGAACTACCGTCTAATACCCGCCGACGTATTCGGCGCAGCCTGCACAGAGCCCTGGCGATCCAGCAGGCGCGGCGTCGGATACACCTCGGCCAGGGTCATGCCGTCGTAGAGGCGCCCGTCCTTCATCACGTACTGGATGTCCCTGGTGTTGCGCAGGTTGTCCATGGGGTTGGAGTTGAGGATCACGATGTCGGCGAACTTGCCTTCTTCGATACTTCCCAGTTGCTCGCCGAAACCGATGGCCTCGGCGCCGAGGATCGTGGCGGCCCGGAGCACATCGTGTGGCTCTGCGCCTCCGGAGCCCATCGCCCACATCTCCCAATGGTAGCCGAGCCCTTGCAGCTGGCCGTGGCTGCCCACGCCCATGCGCGCATCGGACTCCAGCATCTTCTTCACGAATTCTGCGTGCTCGGGGAAGATGTACTCCTCCTCCACGAACCAGCCCGCCTGGCCGGGTGAGCCGCCCGCGCCCGGTCCACGACGCCGCGTCCGAGTATCAAGGTTTTCCTCGGGCATGAACATTCTCAGCTTCGGGTCGTCGTGTACGTTTTCGGTGGCGTAGAAGTAGTTCTCCCCGAACGGACCGCCATAGGACACGAGCAGAGTCGGTGTGTTGGTGGTCTGCGACGTCTCGAAGAGCTCCACCACATCGCTGTAGATCGGCGCGATGGGTAGGGTGTGCTCTATACCGGGGTAGCCGTCGATCGCGTGCGTCATGTCGAGCTTGAAATCGAGACCTCCCTCGGTGGTGGGCATGATCTCCAGCTCGCGCGCCGCCGCAATGATCCACTGCCGCTGCTGACGGTTTCCGCTCATGTACATCTTGAGCGTTTTGGTATCGAAGTACTCGGCGTACCGCCTGAGCACCGTCTTGGCGTGGTCGGCACTCTGGATGTTCTCGCCGATGAAGACACCCGGGCCCGTCGAATACACCCGCGGCCCGATCATGCCACCTGTCTCGACTCGATCGGTGTAGCTCAGTACGTCCGTGAAGGCGGTCTGCGGGTCTCGCGTGGTCGTTACACCGTAGGAGAGCATCGTCATGTATTGCCACACCTCCTCCGGATGGATCTCCGGAATCAGCCACATGGAGTGGTAGTGCACGTCCACGAAGCCGGGCACGAGCGTCTTGCCTGAGACGTCGATGATCTCGGCGCCCTCAGGGATCTCTACGGAATCGGGCAAGCCCACAGCAGTGATCTTGTTGTCGACCACCACGACGACGCCGTTCTCGATGACATACGGTGCTCCCGTCGTTTAGTCCGGCATCTCCGACATCGTGATGATGCGGCCGCCGCGCAGCACGACCGTGCCTCTGGGGATGTCTCGAGGCAGCATGACTTCGATCTTCTCTTCGACTGCCTCATAGGAGTCCGTCGAGTCGTTGAGCACGTCTTCGTCGCCGTCGCGCAACCGCGCAGCTCGCTCGGCGATTTTCTCTGCCGCGCCGCGGATCGAGTCAGCCCGCGCCATCAGGGAGTCCGCTTCGACCTGCACCGAGTCCGCAGCGAGCCGAATGATCGAGGCCGTCAGCTCCTCCGGTACGTCCTCGTCGTCGCTCTCGAGGCTGTCCGCCTCGGCACGCATGTCCTTCAGAGAATCCGCGACTGCCATGGCTCGCACGCGCAGCAACGCTCGCCCGCGCGCGGTCTGCTCTTCCGCTTCCTCGTCGGCCTCGACCTCCGCGAGGTCGTAGGTGAAGAGCACGTTGCCCAGCGCCCAATGCACAGCCGAACCGTCAGCAGACCACGATGGGAACTCACCACCCACATCGGTCAGTTTTCGCACGGGCACCGGCGCGCTGCCCGCGTTTGCCGCCATTACCGTAGGCGGCGGTCCGCCGCCACCGTCGACGAGGTCGACGATGTAGATGTCGCTCCCGATCTGGGCAAAGGCCCGGTCCCCTGCTGGGGAGAGCATCACGATGCCGGCCGGTGGTGGGCCGCCCGGCTCGGCACTCGGATCGGTCGGGTCGGGAGCCTTTCGCCAGGGGAATACGCGGCGAGGCAGGAACTCCCACTCATCCGGATGCGGGTTG
>DQPL01000019.1 GCA_015664885.1 Gemmatimonadota bacterium | reverse complement strand
GTTGGTCTGGGCACGCGCATCCCCTTGCTCGGCGCAGCGACGCAGATCCTCCAACGGAGACCCTTCTGACAAGCCCTCACATAAGGCTGACTGTCCGGCTTTCGCCATCGGACCATCCTCCACTAGAAGTGCTCTCGCAACGTACTCGTATGATCGGACGACCAAAACAGTGTTGTATGGGTGAGCGGTAGGCTTGGTGGAAATGGGGGGGCGGGGGTACTGGGGTGTTGACCCAACTAGAACTGGCTGGCTACCGCCACCCGTCGCCTTGCGGGCTTCAACGGCTCGCTAACACGGGGTGGTATGTGCCGCCTTGCACCTGTGCCCGCCCCCAGCGGCGATGAAGGGGGGCCGGGGAGGCAAAGACTTCGGTGAGTTCGGTGAGCGAGTCGGAGGCCAGTTTGTCACCATGTCACTCGTCACTGGCGCTGGGCGCCCATTTTGACGAAAAAACTTTGCAAACCGTTTCTGTTGCTCGCGTATAGCTCGCACCTCTCCTGAGCAGCACCTAAAGAAAAAGCCCCCCAAGCTGTAAGTGCTTGCGGGACGTCGCTTTATATAACTCCGGCGACAGGACTCGAACCTGTGACCCGCTGGTTAACAGCCAGCTGCTCTACCAACTGAGCTACGCCGGAAAGGCACCGGACCCTGTCACGGGGAGCGGAAGGAAAATAGAGATCGACTGAGCAGAGGTGTCAACCGGGCCCCGCAGCAACTGCCATCCCGCGTGGGCGGGCCTTGGAGAGGATGCTCCAGACCGCCGGCCCGATGTCGTGCGCCGTCTGCCGGAGCTCCGCGTGCCTGCGGCTCGTGACCCGCGCGGCGTCGGCGAAATGCAGTGAGGAAAGCGCCGGACCGCGGTGGGGGTAGGGACGCTCGAACCAGTGGAATCCCGTGAGCACCGCGGACGGCCCTGCCGCGTCGGAGAAGACCGTGAAGTCGGGCGACCAGCCCGCCAGCGGCGCGGCGCGCACCTGCAACCTGCCGGACTCCAGCATGCGTTTAAGAAACGCCAGACGGCGCGCGCGCTGGGTCGTTATGGAGGCCGCGGGCTTCAGCGGTGAGCTGGATGGCGTTCATGTCGGCGACGAGATAACCGAACCTGTACGGTACCGAGAAGATGCTCTCCGGCTATTTTGACGTTTGATCGCCACGCGTAGGAGCCGACCAAGCTGCAGCCAGTGCGAGGGCACCGGCAGCCCCCTACTCAAGAACCGGCGCCCGAGGGCGCGACGCGACACGTACATGCTCCTGGCGAGAGCACTGATCGAGTGTAGATCCGCGGACTTGTCGATCGTGCGACGAATGAGGTGCACCGTGTTGCGGTCGATCCTAATTCCGCGCCAGGCCAGATAGTCGGTCACCGAAGCGCTGAGATCGTCGGGAGGCCGCTTGAGCACCTGAGCAAGCTCGCGCTCAGCGAGTCTCTCATGAAACGGCAGAATTCCGTGAGGGCAGCAGGCCTCGATGAGATGGAGGATGGTCGGATCGTTGGCGAGATCCGCTACCCGCGGCAGGATCACGATGAGTGAGAGACCACCCGGGCGCTGCTCGACGATGTTGTGATCAGACTCCGTGGCGCCGCTCTCCAGTACCCAGACCAGCGCGGATCCGGGCTTCCGCCCCTTCCGCCCTAAGCTGATCCTTGCCCCCCTCCATGGGCCGGAGTGCGTTGTAGGGGGGCTCCCCGAGCAGCTGGAGTGGTGGAATCGATCGTGGGCACACGGTGAGGGCTCGGGCTGAGGTGTGATTGGAATCGCCCCGCAATCCTAGATACCAGCCGTCAGCGCGCCGTCAGTACCTCCTGCGCCCCGAGCGAGTCATGCAACAAAGAGTCACTGACGTTGGGGCGCATGCAAATCCTCCGCATTTCCAAAAATGTTGCGCCAGAACACTCAACCGACTTATATAGAACAAGAATTCTATTCTATATTAGAGTCCATGGCTCCCGTTTCCACCGAACACACCAGCCTGACCCCGCCCAAACAGACACGCTCGCGCCGTACCCTGGAGCGCATCGTGCAGGCCTCGCTCAGCATTCTGGACGAGGAGGGCCCCGCGGGCCTCACGGTCCAGGCGGTCGTCGCCCGCGCAGAATCGTCGGTTGGGTCCTTCTACGCCCGCTTCAAGGGCAAGAGCGATCTGCTCGACTACCTGGGTGAGCGGGTCTGGCAAGAAGCGCTTGAGCGCTGGAGCGAAGCTCTGGCATCGCGTGATTGGTCCGCGCTCGAGCTAAGGGAGCTTGCTGCCGGCTCCGTGGGACTGCTCTTCGACGCTCAGCGCTCCCGCGCGTCCTACCTTCGCGCTCTGGACCGTGCGGCGCGCGGCAACGACGATGCCTACTCTGCGTTTCGCAAGCGCCTGCTCAATGGCATCTCGGAGCTGCTCCTGGCTCGTAGGGACGAGATCGATCACCTCCAGCCGGAGCTTGCCGTCCGCCTCGGGCTGCTGGCCGTGCTGGGCGTGGTCGACGCGGAGGACGCGACCAGCGGTAAGGCGCTGCCGAGGCCCGTGATCGTCAAGGAGGCCACAGACCTGCTCTTGGGCTACCTAGTCCCGGCAGGCCCTCCAGGCTCCTCAGAGGGCGTCGAGTTCTTCGACATCTGGGGATAGCCCGAGGACCGGTGACCTGACGCACCGAGGCAACGCTAAGGTTTTCCCCCGTCCTGCCGATGCTTAAGAAAGCGTAAGATTGATGGCCGGGCGTCCTGGCCTTCGATCGACGGCGAAAGATGTGCCCTTTCAAGCCCACGGCGGTATGGTCGACACGCGTTCGCGCAGAAAAAGGCCAACTTCGATTCGAACGCAGATCACGGCGCTCCTGTGGATCGCTGTGCTGCCTCTTGCCGCCCTGCATGTTCGCTCCACGTACGAGACGTACCAGCTCACGTTGGCCAAGTCCTCGGCCCAGACCCTAGGGCTTGCGGAGGCCGCAGCCACGGGCACCGAGCAGCTTCTGGCGATGGCCGAGGCGCAGGTGCTGAACGTCGCGCGACGGGACGCGCTTCGAGGTAGGGCTTCCCGCGCTAAGTGAGGAGACCACTAGCACCTTAAAGGAACCAGCCTGTGCGTCCACCGCTTCGCGCGACCAGCAAACAGTTCGCTGCTGCGAAACCATCCTGGTCGTCGAGGACGACTTGCAGGTCCGAAGGCTCGTCGAACGCGTGCTCACCAAGGCGGGCTACGAAGTCCTGCTTGCGCGCGATGGCCAGGAGGCCATGACCTTGGCGGGAGACCCGGATGCCATCGTCGACTTGGTCGTCAGCGACGTCGTCATGCCACGCGTGGAGCGCACGGAGCTTGCCGAACATCTCAAGAAAACGAGGCCCGGTAAGCCCATTCTCTTCATTTCGGGCCATACCTTCGATTTGCCGATCCAACATTTGCTTGCGGACGATCCCGATGCCTTTCTGCCTAAGCCTTTTACACCTACCGAGCTGATGGTGAGAGCCAGATTGCTGCTGGACCGCTCGGCCGGCGTTGGCTCGGAGACGCACCTCACGCACTGAGCCGGTCGCGGACCCCGGGCGGCCTATGGACAGGGGATACACGTCCGGCCCGACTCTGCCCATACTCCTGGGCTCATCCCCTCATATGGTTCGTCTTCGATGGTCTGCAAACGTGTCAAGTACGGGCCTGCGGCGCTGGCGCTGCTCTGCTTGCTTGGTCTGCCTGCTTCAGGTACGGCGCAGGACGATCAGGTAGGTGCGTACCGCATCCGCACGGACTCAGGGGAAGAGGTTCGGCTGGATGGATTGCTGAGCGAGGACCTTTGGTCCCGGGCCGTCGCGCTGAGTGGTTTCAGGCAACGCGAACCCGATCAGGGCGCCGCGGCCACCGAGCAGACCGAAGTTCGCATCGCCTACGACGACGCCATGCTGTACATCGGCGTGTTGGCGTACGACTCGGAACCCGATGAGATCGTCGCGCGCATCTTGCAGCGAGACAAGCTGATCGAACCGCTGTTTTTCGGGACGGGCATTCAGTTTGCGGGCGACGACGCCATCGCGATCATGCTCGATCCGTTCCACGACCACAGGAGCGGCGTGATCTTCGCCACCAACCCCAACGGCGCGGAGTTCGAGGCGCTCGTCAGCGACGAGGGCACAGAGCTCAACATCGACTGGCGCGGTGTCTGGGAAGTGCGCAGCTCGCGCACATCAGAGGGTTGGAGCGCCGAGTTCGCGATCCCCTGGCGCACGCTTCGCTACCCGGAGGCTAGCGGGGACGAGCTCTGGGGCATCAACGTCTTCCGCGTCATCCGTAGGAAGAACGAAGAGACGCTCTGGCAGTCATGGCAGCGCGAAGGTGGTGGCTTTCACCGCGTGAGCCGCGCGGGCCATCTCACGGGGCTCTCCGACCTGCCGCAGCAGGGGCTCAATCTCGAGATGAAGCCGTTCGTGCTCGCGGGCCGGCGCCAGGAGGCCAATGAGGCCGGCGCGATCAGTTCGTCCGTGCAACGAGAGATCGGCCTCGACATCAAAACGGAACTCAGGCCTGGCCTGGTTCTCGACTTGACCCTGAACACGGACTTCGCGCAGGTCGAAGTGGACGATGCGCAGGTGAACCTCACGCGCTTCAGCCTCTTTTTCCCGGAGAAGCGCGACTTCTTCCTTGAGAACTCGGGCATCTTCGACTTTGGGGTCCTGGGAGACCCTATGATGCCGCCCCCGTATCAGATGTTCTTCAGTCGCAACATCGGCATCTCCGACGACGGCGAGGTACCCATCCTGGCTGGTGCACGTCTCACGGGTCGTGTGGGCGGTCAAACCATTGGCCTGCTCAACGTCGTGACCGAGGAAGCGTTCGGCGTGCCGCGGGAGAACTTCTCGGTAGCGCGCATCAAGCGTGACATCGGTGAGAGCAACTACGTCGGCGCGATGGTGGTGGACCGTCGCAGCTCCCAGGGCTGGAATACGACCGCGGGCATCGACGGGCAGTTCGTGATCGGCGAAGCCTGGGTCTGGGACGCTTATGTCGCTCAGTCGCTCACCGATCGCGGCGACGTGTATGGCTACTCCTACAACCTAGGGTACTTCTACGAGGGCGAGAGTTGGACCTCGTTCTTCAATCACTACGCCATCAGCCCGAATGAGGACGCGGGCTCCGGTTCGGGCTTCGTCGCGCGCAGCGACCTACGCAGCACCACGCTGTACGCCGGTCCCAAGTGGCGGCCGTCATGGCTGGGCATCCGCGACATCTCGATGTTCGTGGGTGGTAGCTACAGTACCACGGTGTCCGACGGGCGCCTGCAGGACTATGCCGGGGGCGTGGGTGTGGGGCCGGTGTGGGAGTCTGGGGATCAGGTCACGGCGTTTTTCAACGCTTCTGAGACCGTGGTGGACGAGCGCTTCGAGCTCTCGGATGGGGTGATTGTGCCGGCGGGGAGGTACCGAGCGGACCACGTGGGTTGGTTCGCTTTCTCGAGCTCTAGTCGAGCGTTCGTGGTAGGCTCGACGGCAATGGTATCGCAGTTCTACGACGGCACGCTCGTAAGCTTGGGTGGCACGCTCAACCTAGCGCCGTCGCCGCAGATCTCATTCACCGCCGGCTATACCCGTAATCAGGTGGATGTAACGGATGGTTCGTTCAACGCCGACATCAGCTCGTTGCGTGCCACCTACTCCTACTCGACCAAGCTCTCCACCAACGTGTTGGTGCAGTACAACAGCTTAGAAAAGGCGTTCTCCACCAACGTGCGCTTCAACTTCATCCACCGCCCGGGCAGCGACTTCTTCGTCGTGTTCACGGAGAACCGCGGAGACGACCGGAGGGTGTGGAACCTCTCCGATCGTGGCATGGTGATGAAGATTACCTACCTGGCGCGGATGTAGACGCGGGCGTAGCCCTATCTGGACCACTCCACCCATACTCCTGGGCGGTTCCCTCCTACGGTTCCTTCGATGGCCCCTAATTGTGTCCAGCTCGCACCTGCTGCGGTGGCGCTACTCTGCCTGGTGTTCTGGCCCGGAACAGTTACCGCGCAGGACGACCAGGTAGGAGCGTACCGGATTCGCACCGAGATGGGCGAGTCGATTCGGCTGGACGGGCTGCTGACCGAGGACGTGTGGTCCAGCGCCGCCGCGCTCAGTGGATTCACCCAACGCGAACCCGACGAGGGGGTTGCCGCCACCGAAGAGACCGTGGTGCGAATCGCCTACGACGAGCACATGCTGTACATCGGCGTGGCGGCCCATGACTCCGAACCCGACGAGATCGTCGCGCGGATCCTGCAGAGGGACAAGCTGATCGCGCCGATATTCTTCAGTGCGGGCATTCAGTTCGCCGGCGACGACGCCATCGCGATCCTGCTCGATCCGTTCCACGACCACCGAAACGGGATGGTCTTCGCGACCAACCCCAACGGGGCGGAGTTCGAGGCACTCGTCACCGATGAGGGCAGCCTCAACATCGACTGGCGGGGCGTGTGGGAAGTGAAGGGCGCGCGAACTCCGACCGGCTGGAGCGCCGAGTTCGCGATCCCGTGGCAGACGCTGCGCTACCCGGAGGCATCAGGCGACGAGCCTTGGGGTATCAACGTCTTTCGCGTCATCCGCAGGAAGAACGAGGACGTGCTCTGGCAGTCCTGGCAGCGTGAGGGTGGTGGCTTTCTACGCGTGAGCCGCGCGGGCCATCTCACTGGGCTTGCCGATCTGCCGCAACAAGGGCTCAGCCTCGAGACCAAGACTTTCTTGCTCGCCGGCCGGCGCCAGGAGGCCAATGAACTCGGCGCCATCACCTCGTCCTATCAGCGAGAGGTGGGCATCGACATCAAGACCGAAGTTCGACCTGGTCTCGTACTCGACCTGACCGTGAACACGGACTTCGCGCAGGTCGAAGTGGACGACGCCCAGGTGAATCTCACCCGCTTCAGCCTCTTTTTCCCCGAGAAGAGGGACTTCTTCCTGGAGAACTCGGGCATTTTCGACTTCGGGCTGGCAGGGGAAGGGGGGATGCGGACTCCTGCCTACCAGATGCTCTTCAGCCGCAATATCGGCATCTCGCGAGACGGAGCTGTACCGATCCTTGCGGGGGCACGCCTCACGGGCCGCGTCGGAGGCCAAACCGTGGGTCTGCTCAATGTCATCACCGACGAGGCGTACGGCGCTCCGCGCGAGAACTTCGCTGTGGCTCGCATCAAACGAGACGTCGGCCAGAGCGCCTACATCGGCGCAATGATGGTGGACCGGCGCAGCTCCGATGGCTGGAATACGACCGCCGGTATCGACGGACAGTTCGTGATCGGTTCAGCGTGGATCTGGGATTGGTACGCCGCGCAATCGTTCACCGAAGGACAGGGCGGCGACGGCTACTCCTACAGCCTGAAGCACTCCTACGACGGACCAGACTGGAGAGCGTCCTTCACTCATTATGCCGTCAGCCCCAACGCGGACGCCGCGGGCGGGTTCATCACGCGCACCGACATTCGGCAAACCGATGCCTACGCCGGTCCCAAGTTCAGGCCATCAGCGCTCGGCCTCCGGGACATCGGGATGTTTTTCATGGGGGGCTACGGTACAACCGTGTCCGACGGGCGCATGCAGGACTGGAGGGCGGGCATCGGTATGAACCCGACCTGGAAATCGGGAGAGCAATTCACGGCGATCCTCAACACGTCCGAGACCGTGGTGGATGAGGGGTTCCGGCTCTCGGAGTCGGTGGAGGTGCCGGCGGGCAGGTACCGCGCGGACCGACTCAATTGGTTCGCCTTCTCGAGCCCGCGTCGGGCGGCCGTGCTCGGGTCGTCGGTCACGATCTCGAACTTCTACGGGGGCACGCTCATGAGCCTGGGCGGCACCCTGAGTGTCGCGCCGTCGCCGCAGATCTCGTTCACAGGCGGCTACACCCGCAATCAGGTGGACGTGCCCGACGGCGGGTTCAATGCCGACATCAGTTCGCTGCGTGCCTCGTATTCGTACTCGACGAAGCTCTCCACCAATGTTTTGGTGCAGTACAACAGCCTCCAGAAGGCGTTCTCCACCAACGTGCGCTTCAACTTCATCCACCGCCCCGGCAGCGACTTCTTCATCGTCTTCACCGAGAATCACGGGTGGGACGGCCAGGGGTGGGAACTCTCCGATCGCGGGATGGTGATGAAGCTCACCTACCTGGCACGGATGTAGGGGCGGCCGGCAGTACCGACCCCCCAAGGCTCGTCCCGCCTCTACGCCTTCGTCGCCTCGAAGTGCGCGCCCGCGATGGAGCTCACGAAGTCGGTCAGCTGAGCCGTGTGATCGGGCTGCCCGGCGAGGTGTTCCTGCACACCAGGGTCCCCGAGGATGAAGTCTGTCGGATAGGGCTTTTCCGAAGTAATGCGCACGTCCTCGAACCCCGCGTCCCGGAACTGCTGCAGATACTCGTCGCGGAAGGTGGGCAGGCATGCGGCGATCGCCTCCACGTTCCCGGCCAGCACTTCAGGCACGGGTACTTCGGAGACCATGTCCGAGACCACCACACGACCGCCCGGCTTCAATACGCGCCACGCCTCAGCGAGCACCCTGTCCTTGCGCGGGCTGAGATTGAGCACGCAGTTCGAGATGATCACATCGACCGTCGCGTCCGCGACTGGAAGCGCTTCGATCTCGCCGAGTCGGAACTCGACGTTGCCGTAGCTGCCATTCGAGGCGTTTTCACGGGCTTTGTCGATCATCTGGTGTGTCATGTCGACGCCGATCACCTTCCCGCTCGGCCCCACCCGAGTCGCGGCCAGGAAACAGTCGATGCCGGCGCCGGATCCCAGGTCCAACACCGTCTGCCCCTCCCGCAGCGAGGCGATGGCGGTCGGATTGCCGCAGCCGAGTCCTAGATTGGTGTTGTCCGGTAAGTCCGCCAGTTCCTCTTCGGAGTACCCGATCGACTGGCTGATCTCGTCAGCATTCGATGTCGTTTTGGATGTGGTCTGGGACGTGGTCTGGGACGCCGTCTCGGATGTCGTGTCCGTGCCGCACCAGGAAGGCTCGCAGCACCCGCCGCCCTCGGCTGCCCGAGCATACCGGTCCCGTACCGCCTGTTTCAGGTCTGAATTCGTTTGTGTCGTCATGGTCTTCTCTCAGATGTAGCTGTGGATCACAACTTCTTAGTCAGAAAGACAAAAGGACGAACGCATCAACAGGCCACCGTTCATCAGACCACGCAGCAGCTACCGCCCGACGCCTCTACCCTCGCGGTGAAGGAGCGCCCCAAGCGCGCAACCAGCCGTGTGATTGCTGCCCGAACCTCTGGATCGAAGTCGGACAGCATCTCCGAGTACTCTCGCGTCAGGTCGGACTCGATGATCGAACAAGTGGACGCGCCCTCCGGCGTAGCTACCAACCGCACGACCCGACCGTCCTCCGCGTCGCGCTCTCGAGCCAAGAGGCCTTTGTCTACAAGGCCGTTGGCAAGACGGCTGGCGGTGCTCTTGTCCAGATACAGGTGTGCCGCGAGCTCGTTGACGGTCAGCGCGCCTGCGTCGACCACGCCCTTGAGCGCGTGGCACTGGCTCACGCTGATGTCATAGCAGCAGGCACGGTCGCGGTCCCGGAACTGGATGACCCGTATGAGCTCGCTCAGCGCGTCGGACAGGTGTTCGGCGTCCGCCCGCAGCGTGGGGTCCGCGGTGGGATCCACGATGGGTAGCGGGGCTAAGGTGCGATTGGGAAGCTCAATAGTAGTTGACATATACAACGATTAATCGAATCTATGCCGAGGGTCAACTGTCGGGGGGTGCTGTAAGGTTGTACGCCTACCGAACAGGCTCCAACGTCAGCTCGGCCGCGTAGAGCATGGTGCGGTCCTGGTCCCGGCCCGCCCAGTCGAGCAGCGTCTCCACGCTTGGGGAAACGAGGCCATCGAACGCCACCGAACCATTCACTTCAACGCGAATCGGGCGCGTGAGGTCGAAAGCGTCCGGCGATACCAAGACGCGAAAGCGCCGCACTTGGTAGGCGAGGACCTCGACCGTGTTGCCCTCCCGCGTGGCCCACAGAATGCCCGAGTCAGCACTCGCCACCCAGGCTGACAGGGCGTCTCGCTCCGCATCACCCCGAGTCGAGCCGAGCTCGTCGATGATGAGCCAGTGCGCTCTCGGGTACGCTTCCGGAGACTCCGTGGCCCAGACCATGCTTTCGGGATGCGGGTCCCTGCGGCGCTCGGCGGCGAAGCGGTCGATTCGCTCTGCCTCGGACGGCCACCAGCTCACGTCGTGCCCGCTCTGCTGGGGCCTGAACTCATAATCCACGCCGATCGCGTCGAAGCTGCTCAACCACGGCCGGATGGAGCTTACCGGGTAGAGTCGATCCGTCTCACCGTTCACGATGAAAAACGGCCGGTTCTTGAGATTGCCGAGGTGCATCCTGCCGTCTGCCCCCACCGCGGGGTTCATGAGCACACCCGGGCTGCCAATGAACGGTAGGAAGGACGACCAGGGCGTGGGATCGCGAAAGGCCAGGAAGTAGACGCCGGTCCCTCCGTCCGAGACGCCCATCGCGTGCACGCGGTTCTCGTCGATGTTGTACGTGCCTTTCAAGTCATTGAGGATGCCGCGCAGGTTCTCGACCTGGTGCGCTTGCCACCAGAGCGTCTCGCTCCATGAAAGCGGAGCGATGACCAGATGGTCCTCACTCGCGAACCGGTCCGGACTCCGGAACCAACTGCCGCCCGCCCCTGGGTCCGGGCGGAACACACCACCGTGCAGGTACATGCGCACCGGGTAGGACCGACTCGGGTCGTAACTGGCGGGCACCATCAGGATGTAGCGGTGCAGGAATCCATCGCGATTCGTGTGCGTCAACTCGAGCGTGCCGAGAGGGACGTCCCGTTCGTAGTGTCGGCCGGCCGCGAGGGCCTCATAGACATCCTCGAAGTCCGGCCCCGAGCGCACAATCTGCGAGGTCGCCTCGGCGAGGGCCGCCGGGTTGGCTGCGGCCCACCACGCCTGGAGGTCGGGTGCGGCCGTCTGTGCCCGGGCAGCAGCGGTTGCCAGGGCCAAGAGCGCGAGCGCCGCCGCGGGAGCCGCCACTGCTGGAACGACGCGTTGCCTTCTCACCGCGCCGCCTTCCGCTCCTGCACGCACCGCTTGAACCGGAACGCGTTCTCGGGCAGCGCGAGGTCCATCCCGTAGTTGTCCGGCCCAACTGCCTTCACCTTCGCGACGATCACACTCAAGTCGTCGCGCTCGAGCGCCTCCACGGCGGCCTCGCCGAAATCCATCGGCGAGTCGACCGCGGCAACGTGCTCGATGCCCGCTCCACGTGCGATCGCCGCCAGGTCGGTGATGCCCGCCGTCGTATGCGAGTCGAAACCACCCGTCGAGAGCAGGCTGCCGTTGTCGAAGATGATGTGCAGCAGGTTCTTCGGCCGATACCGCGCCAGCGTCGCGAGGCCGCCCAGGTTCATGAGCACCGAGCCGTCTCCATCGAGCACTATGACCTGTTCTTCCGGTAGGTGCAGCGCGAGGCCCAGTCCGATCGAGGACGCGAGACCCATCGCGTGCTGTAAATAGAAGAAGTTCTCTCTGTGACCGAGGTCGTACAGCTCCTGCGCGCTCGCGCCCATGATGGTCACGACCAGCTTGTCTTCGAGCTCCGGGTAGAGCATCGCGATGCACTGGGCGCGTTCCATCAATCTTCCATCAGGTCGCGCGTGAGCAGCAGCGCCACCGGGGACAGCGAGCTCTGGGAGAAGGTCCACGCCTCCTGAATCTGCTTGCCGACCTTTTCCGGGTCGCGCGCGTGCTCGAACGGGATGCTCAGCGCCTGCAGAATGCCCTCCGTGACGATGCCGCCTCGTGTGTGCCACGGATACGGCTCCCCCCAGTGCCCACGCACCGCGATGAGCATGCACAGCGGGATGCCGTATAGCTGAGCGAGCGACACGATGCCGTTGAGCGCCCCGAACATGCCGTGGTTCTGCATGAGCAGGATGTGCGGCTCTCCGGCGAAGTAGGCGCCTGCGGCAATGCCCACCGCCTCCTCTTCCTTCGCGACCTGGATGAGCTGCATGTCCGGGTCGTCTTCGGCGCGCTGAAGCAGCAGGCCGAGCCACGTCTCCGGCAGCGCCGAGATGCTGGTGATGCCGGCGGCCTTGATGCCCTCGAAGATGGTCTTCGAGTTGTCGTAGGAGACGGTCATGCGCTCACCGGCCGCCCTCACCGAGCTTGCGCTGGATGCGGTACTTGCCGTCCAGGGCGGACTCCAAGCGCTCGGTGTGGCCTTCGCTCATCGGATCGTGCTCATGGCGGCCAAGATGTTGCCTCACCGCTCTTTTCGACAGCATCTCACGAAGCGCGGTCGTCCCGACTGGCTATGGCCCCTACCTACCCCCACGCGCCATCGTCCGAGACACGATTGCTTGTCTGAGGTCCCACTGGGATGACGAGGGCACTCGCAACAACGCGCGCCCTACCTACCGATACGGATCGTCCTGCGCGAGGTGCTGCTCGACGTAGTCCGCCACGCCTTCTTCTACCGACCTGAACGGACGGTCGTATCCTGCGGCCAGCAGGCGCCCAATGTCTGCCTGCGTGAAATACTGGTAGCGGTCGCGGATCTCCTCGGGAGTATCCACCCAATCGACCTGCAGCTTCTGATCCACTGCGGCGTACAGCGCACCCATCAACTCGAGCCACGTCTGGGCTCGACCCGTGCCGAGATTGAAGAGGCCACTGACGCCACGGTTCTCCATCAGCCAGAGCACCACGTCCTCACAGTCCTTCACGTATACGAAGTCGCGCATCTGTCCGCCGTCTTGGTAGTCGGGATGGTGCGAGCGGAAAAGAGTCACCGCCTCGCCGCGAGCGGCGGAGCCGTGGTTCTTCAGCACCACGCTGCGCATGTTGCCTTTGTGGTGCTCGTTCGGCCCGTACACGTTGAAGAACTTGAGGCCCACCCACTGAGGTGGCTTCGCATGGTGGTTCGCGATCGAACGCGCCACCCACCGGTCGAAGAGGTGCTTGCTCCAACCGTAAGGGTTCATGGGCACGAGCTTGGCCAACGCCTCGGGCGCTCCGTCGTCGTCGAAACCTCGGGCGCCATCGCCATAGGTTGCCGCGGATGACGCGTAGATAAGCGGCACGTCGTGCCCGGCACACCATCGCCAAATCCTCTGGGACAGCCGCAGGTTGTTGTCGACGATGAGGTCCGCGTCGGTCTCAGTGGTTGCCGATATCGCGCCCATGTGGATCACGTAAGTGATCTCCCGCCCCCGTTCCTGAAGGAACGCGTCCAGCCCCGCCGGTTCGATGAGCTCCTCGAGCTCCCTGCCGCGCAGGTTCTTCCACTTGTCACCGGTGCCCAGGTGGTCCACGACGCAGATAGGGCCGGCGCCCGATGCCTCCAGCCCGGCCACGATGTTCGAGCCGATGAAGCCCGCTCCTCCAGTGACTACAATCATGGGGTCAAGTTATCCCACCTCTTCTGGCCGCCAGCGCTCCACGCCTTCGGACTCGGCGGCGACCGCGAGGGCGGCGTCGAGCGTCGCAATCGAAAGATCGTGTCGAATCGCCAGCTCCAGATATGCTGCGTCGTACGATGTCAGCCCATGTAGACGGGCGAGTCGCAGGACGGTCGTGAGGGCACGGTCCCGTGCCACAGGATCGACGGCGATTGGGAGGCTGAGGAGGTTGGTGCAGGCCCGATTGACGTCCTCCGTCGAGATCCGTCCTCGCCGCTCCGCGACGAGTAGCACGTTGGCGACCTCCAGTCCCCAGAGGTGAGGTACCATGACTCCCCCGGACGATAGGGACCGCAATGCACCAAGCGAGTAGACGTCGCTCTCGTCGTCGAGACACCACGCGGCCGCAAGGGACGCATCGAGAACGAAGTTCAGGAGCGGCGCCCTTCGTTGATGAGTTGCTTGATGGTCAGATCGGGACCGAGACTGCTGCGAGAGCGGACCTCGAGCAGTCCCGCGATGGCTTCATCGACGGTCATCTGGGGCGCCCCAACCGGCGGGACCAACTCAGCCACCGGTCTACCATGACGCGTGATGGTGATCCTTTCACCGCGCTCGACCCGATCGAGCAGCTGCGCCAGGTGTGTCTTGGCGTGATATGCGCCGACCTTGTTCGTCGCCATTGAGCATCCAGGAAATAGACCAGTATAAGACCAGTCTAACAGATAAGCCCCTATAACACAAGCAAATCCATCCCCTGGGCGTGTGCCTACTCCTGCCGCGGGAACACCTTCTCCCCCCACGCTCTTTGTTCCTCGTCGGTCAGGGCCGCGCCCTGCTCGATCCACAGCTCGTCGCTAGCCGCCTCGCGCGCGAGTACTGTCCCCTTTGCACCAGCTCCCAAGATGTAGCGAAGCTTCGGCTCTGGGTCGTCGAGCGCGGCCGCGATCCCCTCGGCCACAACGCTGGGCGGATCCGCGTTCTCTCTCGCGTGTGTGTACATACCCTGCATGCGCGACAGGGTCTCGACGTACGGGTCGTCCGGGTCGAGCGGCTTGGCGGCCTTGTCGAGGATGGGCGTGGAGATGAATCCTGGCTCGATGATGATGATGCGGAGCCCGTACTTGCGGGTTTCGATGGCGAGGCCCTCGCTTATGGCTTCTAGTGCGTACTTGCTCGAGCCATAGATACCGTGGCCGCCACTGACGAGCCGTCCGGAGATCGACGTGATGTTGACGATCGTCCCGCTCCTGCGTTCGCGCATGGCAGGCAACACCGCCTGAATGGTGCGCAGCGGGCCGAAGACATTGGTCTCGAAAACCGCCTTTACGTCTTCCATCGAAACCCCTTCGACGCTCGCGAGGTTTCCAAGTCCGGCGTTGTTCACCAGCACGTCGATGCGACCGGATCGCTCCATCGCAGCGCCGATCGCGCGCGCTACCGAGTGGTCGTCGTTGACGTCTAAAGCGAGTAGCGTGAGGTCGAGTTCCTCGACTTCGGCGGCGGCGCGCAACGTCTCACCCGATTTGTCCGGCGTGCGCATGGTCGCATAGACCGTGTCGCCCAGCCGCGCGAAGTGCAGCGCGATAGCTTCGCCGATGCCCGTGCTCGATCCGGTTACAAAAACGATTCGACCAAACATTAGTTGGCTTCGCCGACCATTCGCGTCAGCTCCTCGAAAAAGTTCATGATTACGATGATGCGTCGCGGAGCACGCTCAGGGGGGCGCGTGACCCTGAAGAAGCGCTCCGACCCCATCAGGACGGCCAGTTCGGGCCGCAGGACCTTCAGCGCGACGTTGCGGTCGTGTCGCTCGTCGCGCGCAAGGTAAACCGTCGCCATCCCGCCGACACCGATCTCCCGCTCGATAGTGTAGCGGCCCGAGAGGGCGGTGTTGAGGCGTGAGACGGGATCTTCGGTCACGCACGTGTGTCCGGGTCGAGGCGAGGTCGTTGGCGTCCCAAGATGCCGGCTAGGCAGAGTAGTGCAAGACGCGCTTACGGAGCCAGCACCTGCCCGAGCCCGCCGCGCTCGGTTGCGTCCATCGTCCCACACCGCGATAACGGAGGCCATGGATAAGCGTGTGCTGCTCGCCGTCGCGGTCGTCGTGGTGGCGATCGTCCTTCGAGCTGCTCTCGGCTCAGTCGACGCAGTGCCTTATCCCGACGCGTCGCGAGAAGTCCGCCATGTCATCCCATGGCGAGCGGGTGGCGGGACCGATGCGGCGATGCGCGGGTTCGTGCGCCACTTCGAGCGGCACCTGGGCATGCGTGTGATGACCGAGAACGTACCCGGCGGCCTCAGCTCGGCCGGCCTCACGAGGGTGCAGAACGCTCCGCCCGACGGGTACACTCTCGGCACCATGACCTACGATGCGTTATCGGTCGAGATACTGGGGCTGGCGCCTGTGTCGTGGCGCTCCTTCGAGCCGGTCTGCATGGTCACGGACCACCCGAGCGCTCTGATTGTGCCTGGCGTGTCGTGGCAGGACGTGGAGGCGTTCCGCGTGGCGGCAGCGGCGGCGCCGGGTGAGATCACTGTGGGGAACGTGGGCATGAGGGGCATCTGGCATCAGCACGCATCGGCAATGGAGCAAGCGATGGGGATCGAGCTACTGCACATACCGTACGAGGGCGGATCGGGACCGCAGCTCGCGGCCATCCTGGGTGGGGAAGTCGACGCCATCGTGTCGAGTCTCCCGGCTGCGATGCCGTACGTCGAAGACGGTTTGCTGAAGGTGCTCGCGATCATGGCCCAGGAGCGCAGTGACCTCGTGCCGGACGTGCCCAGGTTCCTCGAACACGGGTACGAGCTCGACTACAGCGGTTTCCGCGTCCTGGTGGCGCCTAGCGGGACGCCGGACGACGTGATGGGTGTACTCTCTAGCGCCTGCCGGGAGACTGCTGAAGATCCCGAATACCAGGCGTGGGCCGCGGAGGCGGGCATCGGCGCATCCTGGAAGGACCGCGACAGCACCATCGAACATCTCGAAAGTCTCGCCGCCAAAGTCGAGGCGCTCATGGCGCGACTGAGCCGATGAGTGACCTGCGCGGCGCCGACGCCGTCGTCCGTATCCTGGAGGGCCTCGGCGTTGATGTCGTGTTCGGCCTGTGCGGGGACACGTCCCTGCCGTTCTATGACGCGTTGGCCGACTCCAAGCAGCTCCACCACGTGCTGACACGGGACGAGCGCTGTGCGTCGTTCATGGCCGACGCTTACGCGCGCCTGAGTGGTCACGTCGGCGTGTGCGAGGGGCCCAGCGGAGGGGGCGCGACGTATATCCTGCCGGGCGTGGCGGAGGCGAACGAGTCCTCTGTGCCGCTCGTATGTCTGACCTCGGATATCGGGGTGGAGGACCGCGGCAAGGGGACGCTCACCGAGTTGGACCAGGCCGGCCTGTTCGCCCCGGTCAGCAAGCAGGTGTTCTCGCCGACCTCGGGTGCGGACGTGCCGCACATGCTGCGCAGTGCCTTCCGCGAGGCCACCACCGGCAGCCTCGGTGCCTGCCACGTATCGCTGCCGCTCGACGTGCAGGGCCAGCCGGTCGATGCCTCCGACGTGCATGCCGATGAGCGCTTTGGCCTCTACCCCAACGAGCGGCTCGCGCCGAGCCCCGATGAAGTGAAGGCCGTGGCACGGCTTCTGGTCGAAAGTCGTCGTCCCTTGCTGGTGGCCGGGGCGGGCACGCTACGCTCAGGGGCTTGGCACGAGGTGACCGCGCTCTCGCACGCCCTGGGCGCACCCGTTGCGACGTCGATCTGCGGCAAGGGCGCCATCGCCGAGACCGATCCGTTCTCGCTCGGCGTGATCGGCAGCAACGGAGGACTTCCGTGGAGGCATGAGCTCGTGCGCCAGGCCGACTTGGTGTTCTACATCGGCAGCGGCGCCGGTTCGGTCACGACCGAGAAGTGGTCGCTACCCACACCGGGCTCGACGACCGTGCTGCAGCTTGACACGGACACGGAAGTGATCGGTCGCGTATACGACGTGACGGCCGGCATGCACTCGGACGCGAGCTTGGGATTGGCTGCGGTTCTCGAGGAAGTCGTGGCGCTCGGGGCCAGCGGAATCGGGGACCGCGTCGATCCGGCGGAGATCGCAGCAGGGCACGAGGAGCATATGGAGCGGGTCGCGCACCTGTTTGCCTCCGACGAACGCGCGATTCGCCCCGAGCGGCTCATGCGCGAGCTCTTCGCCGCGCTGCCCACGGATTCCGTCATCGTCGCGGATCCCGGCACGCCTTGCCCCTACGTGTCCGCGTACTGGCGCCTCGAGAGCGCCGGCCGCTGGTTCGTGAGCCCGCGCGCGTTCGGAGCGCTCGGCTACTCCTTGCCCGGAGTCGTCGGGGCCCATTACGCGAAGCCGGAGGCCGGCCGAGTGGTCGGCATTATGGGCGACGGTTCGTTCGGAATCTCAGCGGGCGAATTGGAGACGCTCGTGCGGCTTCAGGTTCCCGTCACGCTCATAGTTTGCAACAACGCCAGCTACGGGTGGATCAAGGCTGGCCAGAAGAGCCGCGGCGACGCCTACTACTCGGTCGACTTCGGGCGTTCCGACCACGCCGCCATCGCCCAGGCCTACGGCATGAGCGCCACGCGCGTCGAGGACCCGGCCCACCTGGCCGCTGCCATGCACGACGCGCTGACCGCGCCCGGTCCCTACCTGCTCGATGTGATAACCCAGCCTCTCGAGGAGGCGAACGCTCCCGTCTCCAAGTGGATCGCTTGACCGGGAAGCCCTCGGGCGGGGGCTCACCACTGCTTCCAGACGATGTCGTTTCCGGAGGCGTGCTCCTGCTGGTCGCGGTGGCTTACGGACTGGGCGCCACGCGAATCCCGAGCCAGGCGGGCGAGCCCGGCCCGGGCTTCATGCCCATGGCGTTGGCCCTCCTGCTCGCTGCCTTGTCGCTGGCGATCGCCGTGGGTGGGCTCCGCCGGAGGGTGCGTACCGACGCGAACGGTGAAGCGCCATCCGACCCGCCGCGGACGGTCTCGGCCTCCGCCGGATCGCTCAGCCGGGATGCAGCCAAGCCCTGGTCCGCATCAATCGCCACCATCGCCTATGCCGCCCTCTTCCAGCCACTTGGCTTCGTTCTGAGCACGCTCGCCTACAGTGGCTACCTGACCAGCCTCTTCACTGAAGACCGCAAGCTGCGGGTCAGTGTTCCCATCTTCGTGGCCCTGGCGCTCTTCGTGTTCTTCCGCGTCGCTCTGGGTGTGCGGCTACCGACAGGGCTGCTGGGGCTGTGACGCCCGAGCTGCTGCTCGCGCCGGAGTTGCTCCCGTTTCTGGTGGGCGGCGTCTTATTGGGCATCGTCGTCGGCGCGGTACCTGGACTCACGGCAACGCTCGCGATCTCTCTACTGCTTCCGCTCACGTACCAACTCGCGCCGCTGCCGGCGATCGTCATGATGACCGGCATCTTCACAGGCGGGATCTACGGCGGGTCTATCGCGGCGATTACCCTGCGTATTCCGGGGGCGCCGGCGAGTGCCATGACCATGCTCGACGGTTACGCGATGGCGCAGCGAGGAAAGGCCGGATCGGCGATCGCGCTGGCGACGTTCTCCTCGTTCGTGGGGGGCATCTTCGGCGGTGTCGTGCTCGTGCTCTTCGCGCCGCAACTCGCGCGCGTCGCGCTCACGTTCCAGTCCCCAGAGATGTTCGCGCTGGTCGTGCTGGCTCTCATCGCCGTGGCGACCGTCTCCCGTGAGTCGCTGCCCAAGAGCATGACCGCGACGGTGATCGGTCTCATGCTGGCCACCGTAGGCATCGACCGGCTCGTGCCCGTACCGCGCTACACGTTCGCATCGGTAGACCTGCTTGTGGGGGTCCCACTCATCCCTGTGGTAATCGGTCTCTTTGCTGTGACGGAGCTGCTCCACCAGTCCGGCGAGTCCGGGGAGGCGGTGCGCCCAAGTGAGGCTCAGCCGGGGCTAGGAGCCGGTCGCTTGGCGGCGTTGTGGAGCGACGCTCGGTCGGTCCGAATCGGGGTGTGGGTGAAGAGCCCCATAATCGGGACGCTCGTCGGGGCGCTGCCTGGAGCCGGAGCCGCGATGGCCGCGTTCCTCTCCTATTCCGAAGCGAAGCGGTCCTCGGCCGAGCCGGAGCGGTTCGGTTCGGGTGTCCCCGAGGGCATCGTCGCGCCGGAGGCGGCCAACAACGCGATGACGGGCGGCGCGTTCATCCCGATGCTCGCGCTCGGCATCCCGGGTGATGCCGTCACGGCCGTCATCCTGGGGGGGCTGGTCGTGCACGGGATCACTCCAGGCCCTCAGCTCTTCGGCGAGGCGTCCGAGCTGCTGGCTCCGCTCTTCGGGGCGTACTTCTGGAGCTACGTGCTCATCCTAGTGTTCGGCCTCGCGTTGATCCCGGTCTTTGTGCGCATCACTCGCGTCCCGAGGGGCATCCTCTTTCCCGTCATCGGATCGTTGGCGATCGTCGCCGCGTTTACCTCAGAGGGGACCACGTTCGCGATGTACCTGACGGCGGGGGTAGGCGTGCTCGGCTTCGTGCTCAGGCGCTACGGTTATCCGCTGATCCCGGTCCTGCTCGGGCTGATCTTGGGGCCCATGCTAGAGTCGAATCTGAGACGCTCGTTGATCCTCTCCCAAGGAGACGCCACGGTCTTCTTACGCTCACCCATCGCCGCCGGACTGCTGCTTGCGGCTGCTGCGTTCCCGCTCTTGATGCTGAGGCGACGGAGGATCGACAGTTGAATTCTCTGAGCTGCGGAGGCGCTATGTCTGTGGCGCTGTTGTTGGCCGGATGTGCGATCGACCCCGTAGCCTCTTCTTACGACGAGGGTGAGGGACAGGACCAACCGCTGCTCATCGCTCTTGCATAGGTGGGGTTCTACGACGGTTCCGGCGAAGTCACGGTCGGCGCAAACCGTCAAGAAACTACCGATCTCGTGCTTCGCATCGCGCTGGACGCCGACTCGATCTCCAGTGGGTCGTACCCAGCCTGCGTGACCGTGATTCTGGATCCCTGGTTCGCGAGGGGGAATCTACTGATCAGCACGGGATCGGGGGCCACGCTCAGCTACTCGGAAGACGGGGTCATCCGGTCGCTGAACCTCAACAGGTTTTCGGCCGCCGGACAGACCGCCAACGTGCTTCTGGTGAAGCTTCGTCATGAGACGCTGTCCTCCCAGGGTTCTCCCGCCCAGACCCTGGTCGATGGTGATTTCGAATTCCAGAAGCGATAGGGTCAGCGCTGGCGCTACTCGTACCGCAGAGCGGCGACCACCGCTCTCGTGAGTTCGACGTTCCAGGGCTCCGTCATCTGGCTAGGTCCTCGTGCGCTTCATCGGATCACCTTACAGGTCCAGATCCTTGCGCACGTCGTCCCACGAGCTCGTGTGGGGCTCGTTCATCGCAGCGAGCGCGGTGTCCAGGTCCTTCTTCGAGAGCAGCTCGCGCAGCCGATCGAAAAGTGTGACCTCCTCGAGCGGAACGATGGCGACCAGCCCTTTTCCATGACGCGTCACGACGAATCGCTCCTTGCCGTACGCCGCGCGGTTGAGCAGCTCGGCCATATTCTTCCGGGCTTCCGCGGCTGTGACTTTCTCCATCTCTTGCTCCTGGGTGCCCTGTTGGGACGACTCGTGTCGGCCAAAGGTTGGAACAAAATGCACGTTTTGTACAAAATATGCAAATAGAGACGCTCGGGGAGTGGCTAGGTGCCTGGGGGAGCAGCTAGAGGCGCTCGAGCTCGCAGCGCATGAGCGTCATGGAACCCGGTCCGCCCGCGGTCCCACCTTCCGAGGTAAGTGCGACCAGGCCGTCCAGTCCGATGCCGACACCCTCGCCCTGCCCCTCTTGCAAGGTGTACAGGTTGACTAGTGCCCCGTCGAGCACTGCGAGGGTGTCGCCGTCCATGCGATAGAACTGGAGCGACTCATAGGTGCGAAGCGCGAACACCGCTCCCCGCGGGTCGACGGCGCCGCCGGTCACCTGGCGTGGCGTAATGCGGGCGCGGCTGGTGAGTTCCTGAACGTGCTCGAGCGTGACCGTGTCCGGGCGCAGCGGAGGCGGATAACGGTAGACGGTGACGGGGTGATTGCGACCCTTGGTGACCACATACACGCGCTCGCCGGGAAAGACCAATAACGCCTCGATATCACGTGCGCCGTCAGGCAGACGGATGGGGAAGGACTCGCTGGGTAGGCGGCCCTCGGCGTCGAGCTCGCCCCCCGAACCCGTAGGGTCGGGTTCAAGCACGCGGTGCAGCTGAATTCTCCCAGCGGACCGCTCCTCGTAGTTGTCGCCCAGGTCGGCCAGATAGAGGCACGAGCCGTGCTCCGCGCAGGTGGAGACCGCGAGGTCCTCCCAGTCGCCTAGGCGTTCGGAGAGCGGGAAGCGGGCTGTGATCGAACCCTCTTGGTCCACCGCGTACAACACGGAGCCGGTGTCGTTGTGAGTCCAATAGGTTCCGGGGTGGCGCAGGCTAACGGCGACGCCGCTCGATTCACGGAGTACGTCGGGGAAGACGATGCCGGACGCGGTCGGCCGACACCCGGGTCCGGCCGTGGCAATAGGCCCGCATCCCGCCGCCCAGAGTGCGCCAGCCAGCAGGACCGCACTTTGCTTGATACGTGGCCTGCTCAGTTGCCGCCTCCTTGCGTGGCTTCGGCGTGCACGGCGGTCAGGATCTCGCGGAAGGCGTCGGTCGGCAGCGCTCCCTGCAGCGGTTGATAGCCGAAGACAAAGAAGGTCGGAGTTCCTCGCACACCCGCCGTCTGCGCAAGGCTCGTCGCCCCCGCGATACGGTCCAACTGGCGGTCGTCGGCCAGACATGCGTCGAGTTCGGCGAGATCTGCGCCGGCGTCAGCGGCCATGGCCCGCACCACCACCTCGGGTTCACCGCTGCGCTTCCAGTCCGTCTGGTCCATCCACAGGCGCTCATTGAGTCGGTCGAACACCGAGTGGCTCTGCAGGAGCGCGCATTCGGCGGCTTCAGTGGCCGCCAGAGAGTTGTCGAACATGCCGGTGATGAACGGCATGAATTTCCACTCCACCATGCCTGTCTCGATGAACTCCGAGAGCAGTGTGGGGAAGGTCTCGACGTGGAACTGGCGGCAGTAGCCGCAGCCGTAGTCCGACATCTCCAGCACGCGCACGGGCGAGTCCGGATCCCCACTGTTGTAGCCGAGCGACGCGACGTCGATGTCCTCACCTGAACCCGCGGGAAGGTTGGCGCTTCCCATCGGACTCGAGGAGCCCCTCGCCGTACCACTCAGTAGACCGGCCGCCGTCGCGCTCGTATCGGGAGAGCCGGAGTCCTGCGCAGAGCATGCGGCAACCGTGAGCGCTGCCGCGACTCCAACCATCCCAACGAAGAACCGCCTCATGGCATCTCC
Source organism: Gemmatimonadota bacterium (assembly GCA_015664885.1). Classification (GTDB taxonomy): domain Bacteria; phylum Gemmatimonadota; class Gemmatimonadetes; order Longimicrobiales; family Gaopeijiaceae; genus UBA1138. The sequence goes on along the minus strand of DQPL01000019.1, from coordinate 72,107 downwards.
AGATTAATGACCTGGCCCAACCCGGCCAGGAACGCCGTCATGGTTGTGAACCGCCCCGTAACCATCAAAACGCCGATCAAGACGAGCAGAGTTCCAGCTGCCCGCCCAAGCGGCACCATCCACCGCTTCACACGCTCGGTCCCGGCCAAGAACCAGTTGAACGCCACCGCCGCGAACACGAAAGGGATCCCGAGCCCCAGGGCATACGTAGCCAGCAGCACCGACCCGTGTGCCATCGTGGGCTCGAGACTCGCGTAGAGCAGAATCGAGCCGAGAATGGGCCCGATGCAGGGTGTCCACCCCGCGCCGAACGCGATTCCCACCACGAGTGAGCCCAAGGGCCCGGCCGGTCGTGACGAGAGATGTACACGTCTTTCGCGGGCGAGTGCCGGAATACGCAGTAACCCCATCATGTAAAGCCCGAAGACGATCATCACCATGCCCCCGGCCCGCGTGAGCCACGGAAGCGCTCGGGTCACTGCCTGACCGAACGACGTGGCCACCCATCCCATGGTCATGAAGACCGCACTGAAGCCCACGACGAAGAGCACCGAGTTGATCAGCGCCGCCCTGCGCACCTGCGCGGCCGAACCCTCGCGAAGGTCCTGCAGAGTCAGCCCGGTGATGAATGCCAGGTAGCTCGGCACCACCGGTAGGATGCACGGAGACAAGAATGACACGAGGCCCGCGAGGAACGCGAGCGGCAGCGATACCTGGACCTCTAAGGACATGTGAGTGGGCGGACGGGCGCGCCGTCAGAGGCTGAAGTCCGTGAGCAACCGCTTCTCCTGTTCGCCGACCGTGGCCTGGATCTCCAGGTACTCTTCCAGCCCGCTGCCGTTGAGCTTGTTGCGTAGCAGTTGGTCCAACTGGAAGAGCCCTGCCGAATTGGAGAGCTCCACCGTCACCCGGATCGGCTTGTCCTCTCCGCTCTCGATCTTGACGCTTTCCACAGCGGCGGCGGACACCGAGTGAATCGAGAGGGAGCCCGACGAAAAGGGAATGCGCGAGCGCCCCTTCGCCATGTCGAGTGCGTCCGCGGTGCGCACGATGCCGGCTTCGAGCGTCAGCGGCGAGCCCCCTGAACGGTGGGAAATGATCGCGTGCAGAATCTCCGCGCGCACGATGGTCGCATGCCGCGCGTCGTAGATCTCCGGCAGGATGCGCTTGAGTTTGTCTTGGGCGACAAAGAGGCTGAACGCCTCGTGGTCCGCGCGGTGGATCGACATGCCGACGTCGTGGAAAAGCGCAGCTAGCGCGACGACGACCTCAGCGTCGGTGTTTTCCATTTCGTAGTTGCGGACGATTCCGGGCTCGACACCAGCTTCCACGAGCAGCCGCAGCATCCGGACAGCAATGTTCATGACGATCTTCACGTGCACCGGGCCGTGATCCGTCATGCCCAACCGCTCGACCGCGTTCACGTTAGCAGCGATCCAGAGCCCGTAGAGGTCGTCGTCCGCGTTCACGAGGCCCATCGCCTTGCGCAGCTTGGGGTTTCGGCGGTCGGGCACCGCCATCACGATGCGCTGCTCGAAGCGCCCGTCCACACTACGGACCAGATCGCCGACGTCCGGGATGGCCTCGGTATCGAAATACTCCTTGCTCACAAAGCTGACTCCCAGTCGGCGACTTTCGCTGCTCCGTCCATGATGACCACCGTGCCCACGATGCGGTCGTGGATGCCCTGCCGGTTCGCGTCCCAGAACACTTGGGCGAAGCCGAGCAAGCCGGTAGCGAAGCCGGCTGCATAGCCCCCCACTCGCTCGAACGCCACCCACCAAGTGATCGCTCCCCCGTCGAGTCGTACGACGGGTATGCCCATCATGCGCTTGCCCACCGTCTGACCGTTCCACCACGAGACCAGGACCGTGAGGTAGAGCGCAAACCATCCGAAGCCGCTGACCACCTCGGCCACCCAGTTGCGCGGCATCCCTATGATGCCGCGACTCGCCTCTTCGAGCTCTTCTCGAGTGGATGCCAGCCGGCGTTCAGTACGTTCCTGCTCGTCCTCGACGTCCTCGATTCGATCTTGGAGCCCGGCGATGGTATCCGATGCGATGTCACCGGTCAGCTGCTCAGCGAGTGCCGCGAGCCGTGCGGCCGCCAACTCGCTTTCAGGTCCGTCTTCCAACTGAGACGAGTACGCCACCACTGCCTCCGCGGTTGTGTATTCCGCGACCTCTTCTCGAATGGAGGCCAACACATCCTCATCGAGATCACCGCCGCGGGGTCGGAGAAGTCATCGTCGTCACCGTTGCCTCCAAAGCCGGAGTTGAAACCGAAGATTCCCCAGACAGCAGCGGTGACGAGGCCGTTGAAGACGTCCAGGCACCCCACGGAGAAACGCATCGCCCTCCCGAAGACCCTTCCCTTCACGGGGGTGCGCTTGAACCCGGCACGTATGAAGAAGACTGCCGCGACGAGGCCCAATACCATCGAGAAATCGCTCGTCACCAGCGTAATGAACCCGACGACGGCCAAATCGATGAGCAGGGCGAACAGTCGTCTGCTCGGAGTCGCTAGGGGCGTACCAAGTAGGTCTTCCGCGACTTCGAACGCGTCCGGAGTGATGATGTTGCGGGGATCGCGTACGGTCATCTAGGGTCGCGATTAGCTCTCCGCGTCCAAAGGACCAGCGCAAGCCCCACCGCGGCGCCGAGTAGGGCGCCGCCGACGATCGTGCGGGTGCGACCGCGATCACGCGGGGTCAGCACCACGACCCCGTCCTCCTCCGTGTGGACCGGTAAGGTGGCAACGTCCTCCCCGCCAAGAGCAACGACCTCATCTTCGTCTCCTTTCCATTCACACTGAGCGCACGAGAGCACGCCCCGTTCGCGTGCGGTACGGTTGGCCGAGACGACCTCTTCACCGCAGACGGGGCAGCCTAGCCCTGCCGGTAGCGGCTGAATCAGGCCGTACAGGGCGCCCTTCGAGAGGTCGAGCTGTTCGGCGATCTGATTTACGCTGTACTCGGATCCCCAATACAGCTCGTTCGCCGCTGCCGCCCCGTCCCGCATGTGTTCAGTGGTGTCCTTCATGTGGTGTCCCGCGTTGCCTTGACCCCTTCGTAGAGTGGGATGAAGATAGCTGTGCTCTGCCCGCACTGCACGGCGAGGTCCGCTGACCAAGCGGCCGCCGCCGCGTTCAACGCCGCATCCACGGATCGGTTTCTCTCGCATGCACATCCCGGTCTCGCACGGTCGCCTCGAAGCTCTGATGAAACAGCCCGCGGGCCCCGCCCGCGGTGCGGCGGTCGTGTGCCACCCACACCCGATTCACGGTGGCACGATACATACCAAAGCTGTGTACCGGGCCGCCCAGGCCTTCAACGACGCGGGGCTCGTGGCGCTACGGTTTAACTTCCGCGGCGTGGGCGCGAGTACGGGCAGCTACGATGATGGCATCGGGGAGCGGGATGACCTCGAGGCGGTGCTCGACTGGCTGGAGGCGGAGTACCCAGAGTTGCCGTTGCTCGTCGGTGGCCATTCCTTCGGATCCATGGTCGGACTATCTGTCGGAGCCGACGACGAGCGTGTGGTCGCGCTTTTGGGCCTTGGCCTTCCGGTCGACATGGATCGCTATGACTACTCCTTCCTTGCGAAGGCTGACAAGCCGGTGCTCGTCGTGCAGGGTGAGAACGATGAATTTGGTCCCGGCGAGAGCGTGTCGAATCTGCTGGCTCCCTTGGGTGCGCACATCACGGTGGTGCGCATACCGGGATCGGACCATTACTTCACGGATCGTCTGGACGAGCTCCGTGCCACTGTTCGCGGTTATTACGAGTCGGGGCCAGGCTCTCGATTCCTTACGATCGTCTAGTAACGAGGGGAAGCGATGCGCAGTCGAGACCGGGTGCTGCAAAGCCTCGAGAAGATTTATCGGGGTGCCTTCACCGCCGCCGAGGAAGCTGAGGACACCGAGACGATGGCGCGCCTCGATATCGGGTATCAACGCGACCAGCTCGAATTGGAGTTGCTGCTCGACATCCGTGAGCTGCTGATGCCGGAAGAGAAGGACAAGACCACCTCCCTGCTGGAAAAGGCCCAGCAGCTCCGCCAACTCACGAAGCTTCGGTGAAGATTTACACCAAGACCGGCGATGGCGGTGAGACGTCGCTGTTCGGAGCGGGTCGCGTCTCCAAGGCCCATGCACGCGTCGAGGCCTACGGCTCGGTTGACGAGCTGAATGCGACGCTCGGCTGGGCTGTGGCAAATGTCGCCGACCAACAGATCGGACAACGACTGGAGGCGATGCAGCACGATCTCTTTGCACTGGGGGCCGAGCTGGCGTCGCCCCCGCCGCCCGACGGGCGCCGCCGCCCGAATACGCCGAGCCTCCCGACCGCTCGTGTGGCGGAGATGGAATCCTGGATGGACGAAGCTGACGGCGAGCTACCGGAGTTACGGGCGTTCGTGCTTCCCGGTGGTACGCCGGGCGCTGCAGCGTTGCACCTGAGCCGAACCGTGTGCCGCCGCGCCGAGCGTTCGGTGGTGCGGCTCGCTGAGGCCGAGCCTGTGAGCGAAGAACTGGTCCGGTACCTGAATCGGCTTTCGGATCTACTCTTCACGTTTGCGCGTCTCGAGAATCATCGATCGAATGAGCCGGACACCGAGTGGCAGAAGGAGCCCGACGGTCCATGATCCATCTCCCGTTTACGCGTGATCCGCGGCGAGGAGAGACGATCCGCGGGGACGTCCGTATTCCCGATGGGCCGGCGCCGACGTCCGCGGTCGTTGTCGTGCACGGGTTCAAGGGCTTCAAGGACTGGGGCTTTTTCCCTCACCTGTGCCAGCACCTCGCCGCGGCCGGACACGCTGTGGTCTCGTTCAACTTCGCTCGTAACGGTATCAGCTCAGATCCCATGGAGTTCACGGAGCTCGAGAGCTTCGCCACCAACACGTTCAGTCTCGAGCTGGATGAGGTGCGCCTGATCCTCGACGAGGTGCTCGAAGGAGATCTACTGCCCCGCGCTCCCAAGAAGGTCGGACTGCTCGGGCACAGCCGGGGCGGCGGGCAGGCGATTCTGGCCGCCGCGGAAGAGCCTCGCGTCGCAGCGCTCGTCACTTGGGCCTCGGTGTCTCACTTCGACCGTTGGGCGGACGAGACCAAGAGCGAGTGGCGCGAGCTCGGTCGGATCTGGGCCATGAACACGCGCACCGGGCAGCAAATGCCTCTGGACCTGTCGTTGCTCGAGGACTACGAGGCGAACCGTGAACGTCTGGACATTCCGACCGCGGCGAGCCGGGTCGTGTCGCCATGGCTGATTCTGCACGGACTCGAAGACACGACTGTGCCGCCGGACGAGGCGAGGACCCTGGCAGAAGCAGCCGCGGATGCGCGTATGATGCTCCTCAACGACGCGGGTCATACGTTTCAGGCTCGGCATCCATTCGAAGCGTCGCCGCCCGAGCTCGACGAAGCGGTGCGATACACCATCCAGCACTTCGAACGCCATCTGCTTTCGCAGGACAGCTGACGTCGTGGATCGCGTCCACTGAGCGGCGGGGCTCGCGGGCTGGCAATGTCCGCGTCGGTGGTGAATGCGTTGCGGTCGATGGGGCTCGCGCCCGATGCGCTCGACTTGGTGCAACGCGCACACGAGCTGGCCATGGGGCCAAGGGTCGATCTGCTCGAGGACGACCATCACTCGGCCTACTTACATCCGGGCCGGACCGTACTGATCCTCGTTCGGGACGTTGGGCATGCGCACGCGGAGTCTCTCGCGATTAGTGCGTTGTTGGAGTCCGAGTCCGAGTCGCTGCGTGTGGACTCTCGCCAAATAGAGTCTGAGATCGGCGAGCAGGTCGCCCGAGCGCTCGCGGAGATTCCGGCTCCGGGAGATGAGCGGCTTGTGGAGCGGCTCGTATCGCTCCCGTTGACCTCGCGGCTCGCCGCGCTCGCCGAGCGCCTGGATCAACTGCGCCATGCGCACCTCCACCCCGATGCGAAGTGGTGGGCCACCATCCACGAGGAGACTACCCGGGCTTGGCTCCCCGTGGCGGAACGCACTCATGAACGCGTGGCGCAACGCTATAGGCACTGGCACCGGACGTTCGCGAGCAGGTTGTAGGCTGCTTGCCTCTCATTGGGGCTTTGATTACACCTTTGGCCCCGTCGTGCGCGGCATGACATGAGAGGATGCGCTGGACCATGACCTACATCATCACCGAGCCCTGCCTCGAGACCAAGGACGCTAGCTGCATCGAGGTGTGCCCGGTCGATTGTATCTACGAGGCGGAGGATCAGTACTACATACATCCTGACGAGTGCATCGACTGTGGTGCATGTGAGCCGGAGTGCCCCGTTCAGGCGATTTTCCCGGATACCGACGTGCCCGGCGAATGGAAAGAGTACATCGCCAAGAACTACACGCACTTCGACTGCCCCGTACCGGACTAAAAAAAAGGCGGCGGGGGCCTCGAAGGTCCCCGCCGCCTCTCCCTTGTCCGCGTCCGAAGCCGGAGCTCCGCGATGTCGGCCTATCCTACAGACCGAGCTCCCGGATGCGCTCGAGTGAAATGGTCGCGGGCTCGTTCTCGCCGGCCGGGATGGCCTCAGCCGTTTGCCTCGTCTCCACCTGCTTCTGCTGGCGCACCAGGAGTATCGTCGTCGCGAGCGCTGCCGCGCTGAGCAGACCGACCGTCAACTTCCTCATGACCTTACCCTCTGGTGTAGTACCGAATGCTCTACCACTGTTGTAGCAGGAACCATGCCGCGTCAACCATTTGGCCGAGGCATCTGTATCCCCACTGTTAACAGCACTTTACGCTGTCACCCCTCTAGGCCTTACCGTCGAAATCCGTCACTTCCGGCAGTCCATGCTCGGAAATTCGTTCCGGTAGGAAAGACATGCACGACCCCCTGAGTGTTGAGGTGCTCGAACGAGCCAGTGCTGGCGACCCGGTCGCGCTCTGCCAAGCGATGGTCGGGACGGACTCGGTAAACCCGGTTCTGGCGCCTGGCGGGGCGGGTGAACGAGCGGTGGCAGAGCTCGTTTCTGAGTGGCTCGAGGCGTGGGGTCTCAACCCGGAGATGGTCGAGGTCGCGCCGGGTCGATTCAACGTTGTGGGAACGCTGAAGGGAGAGGGGCCGACCCTGATGCTGAATGGTCACCTGGACACCGTCGGCGTTGACGGCATGACCATCCCTCCGTTCGCTGCGACGCTCGACGGTGACCGACTGTTGGGTCGGGGTTCGTGCGACATGAAGGGTGGCGATGCCGCGATTCTTGCCGCCGTTGCCCAACTCGCGAAGGGCGGGCCCCGTCCGCCTCTTGTCGTCGCGTTCACCGCGGACGAGGAACACGCCAGTCTGGGCATGGACCACCTGGTGGCGTCGGGCCTGCACGCCGACCTCGCGGTGGTGTGTGAGCCGACGAGCTTGGCAGTGATGCCTGCGCACAAAGGGTTCGTGTGGCTGCGAGCGCTGTTCACGGGTCGCGCCTCACACGGGTCACGGCCGGAAATCGGGATCGATGCCATCCGACACGCGGGACTCTTCCTGGCCGAGCTCGACCCGTACTCGGCAGAGCTGCGTACCCGACCGGGTCATCCACTGCTCGGATATGGATCGTTTCATGCCGGCACGATCGTGGGTGGCACGGCTGAGTCGGTCTATCCGGAGTCGTGCGAACTGTTGCTCGAGCGAAGGACCGTGCCCGGAGAGGAGCCGGAGGCGGTGGTACTCGAGTTTCAAGCGGTGCTCGGGGCCTTGTTGGAGCGTCACCCCGACGTGCACGCGTCTCTCGAGATGACACTCTCGCGGCCGGGCACGGAGGTCCCCGAGTCCTCCAAGCTGGTTCAAGGGCTGCTCGATGCGGCGCGCGAGCGGGGCGTAGAGCCTCGAGTCGAAGGCATGACGGCCTGGGTCGATGCGGCCTTTCTGAATGAGGCGGGCGTTCCTGCAGTGTGCTTCGGACCTGGCGATATCGCGCAGGCGCACACCGAGGGCGAGTGGATCGATGTGCGCCAGATCCGCACCTGCGCTGAGGTTCTGGAGACCTTCGCGCGAGCACTCGCCGTCTGAGACGAGAAAGGGCCGGGGCGCATCAGCGACCCGGCCCCCCAGCCTACCGGTTCAAGACTCGGCTATCGTCTTCGTGTCGTGACCAGGATCGCACCGGCTTCGTAGCCGGTCCCGAAGCGCAGCGTCGCATCTGCGGCGCCCATGAATTCGACTTCCTGGACTTCCGAGACGCGAATGTTCTGCAGCTCCTGGACGCCGCCCTGACGCGCTCCGCCGTCGACGTGCACTCTGGGTGTTCCGCGGCCGCGCGAGGTGAGCCATCGGCCGCGAAGTTGGCGGATGGCCTGGTACAGATCCAATTCCTGTTGGTTGGCCATGTCCGCTGTGACGAGTCGGTTCGAGCTGCTGCGGCTGCCGCCACCGCCACCGCCGCTGCCACTGGCGCAGCCGGCGAAACCGATCATCAGCGCAAACGAGAGCAACATCAAACGCTTGGACGAGATAGCACGCATCTCTCGCTCCTTCTTCTGAGGTTCAACTAGGGCATTATGCGGGGTGGAGCCGGCTTTGGCTACCGGTCTACCAACGCACCTTACATACGGGTGACGTCCGCTTGAACCCGAAGGACTTGGGAAGCGTAGACTTAGACGACACTGTTATGGGGTAGGTGGCGGTTTCAAACGCGTCACGAGAAAAGGAGTACCGACCAAGCGATGGCGAACGAGAGCGATTCGGGCCTGGCACCGGTTGCCAACACTCGCGACGTGACCATCGACGCGCTGTGCGAGCATTTCGCCAACGACATCATGAGCGTCGAGGAGTTCGAGCGGCGTGTGGACGCTGCGCATGCCGCCACTTCCGTAGATGCTTTGAAAGAGCTGCTGCAGGATCTACCTGGCGGTGGCGTACCCGCGGTCGTCGAGCCTCAGACTACTCCGTCGCCCGCACCTGATTCCCAGTTCACCGTCACTTCGGCTGGGCAGGTGAAAGAACAAGGCTTCATTGTCGCCATCATGGGAGGCAGTGCTCGAAAGGGGCGCTGGAGCCCGGCCAGGAAGAACTATTCCATTGCCGTGATGGGAGGGTGTGAGCTCGACTTTCGCGAGGCCGTGATGGGACCGGGCGTTACCGAGCTACAAGTCTTAACACTCTGCGGCGGCGTAGAGGTCATTGTCCCTCCCGGGCTCAACGTGGAGAGCCATGGCATCGCCATCATGGGCGGGTTCGAGCACAGGGGAGACGACTATCACAATCCGGACCCGCACGCGCCCACGCTCAGGATCACGGGCGTCGCGATCATGGGTGGCGTGGAGGTCACGGTTCGTCACCCAGGTGAGACCGCCCGTGACGCTCGTAGGCGCCGCAAGTTGGAGCGGAAGGAACGTCGGCGGCTGATGAAGGGTGGCTGAGGGCGTGCGAGACGTTGCACTCGTGAGCGTTTCGATCGACCTGGGCGCGGGTCGTCGAGGCGTCGACATGGGCCCGTCCGCCCTTCGCATCGCCGGCATCACGAAGACCATCGAGTCCCTCGGCCATACTGTGCGCGAGATCGGTACCGTGACCGCAGGTGGATTCGAGACCACGGATCAGGGCGAGACGAAGACGCGCTTCCTCGAGGAGATCATCGAGGTGGCGCTGCGGGTAGGCATGATGGTCAACGACGGGATGGACGATGGCTGCTTCCCACTCGTGCTAGGCGGTGACCATTCACTCTCCATCGGCTCGGTGGGGGCGGTCGCGCGGCACTTCCGAGAACGCGGCGAGTCGATCGGCCTGATATGGGTCGATGCTCACGCGGACATGAACAGTCCCGAGACCACTCCGAGCGGGAACGTGCATGGCATGAGCCTGGCAGTGCTGTTGGGTCACGGTCATGCTCGGCTGGTCGAGCTCTTCGGCGCCACTGCCGACGTTAGGCCTGAGAACGTGAGCGTTCTGGGCGCGCGTGAACTCGACGCCGGCGAGCAGGCGCTGATTTCCGAATTGGGGGTTCGCGTCTTCACCATGTCGGAGATCGACGAACGAGGCTTGGGAGTTTGTATGGAGGAGGCGCTAGAGCGCGCGAACGACGGTACTAGCGGCTTTCACCTCTCGTTCGATCTCGACGTGCTCGATCCACGCGTAGCTCCGGGTGTGGGCACGCCGATCCAGGGCGGATTGACGTATCGAGAAGGGCATCTCGTATGCGAAAAAGCCGCCCGATCAGGCAGACTGGTCAGCCTGGAGGTGGTGGAACTGAATCCGGTTCTGGACGACAGAAACCATACTGCGCAAATGGCCGTTGGCCTTGTGGCTTCGGCGCTGGGCAAGTCCATTCTCGGAACTCCATGGACGCTCCACGCTGCGACCTATGACTAGTGAAGGCTCGCGCTCCGGCGTCTCGCATTTCTTCCTCAATACGATGCGCATTGTTGTAGCGCTGATGTTCATGCAACACGGGGCGCAGAAGCTCTTCGCGGTCTTCGGCTTTGAAGCCCCGGTCGAGTTCATGAGCAAGCTCTGGTTTGCAGGTGTGCTGGAGCTCTTCGGCGGCGGTCTCATTCTCTTGGGTCTGTTTACTCGACCCGTGGCGTTCCTGCTCGCCGGTGAGATGGCAGTGGCCTACTTCCAGTCGCACTTCCCTCGTGACTGGGTCCCCATCGTGAACCGCGGTGAGCTGACGGTCCTGTATTGCTGGATCTACCTGTTCATCGCCGCGAACGGCGGTGGTTCGTTCAGCCTGGACGGCCTGTTGGCTCGAAGACGTGCGAAGTCCAACCTCTGAGGGGCCCGCTCTCTAAGCTTCAGTCGCTCAACGACCGGTCCAAATAGGCCTTGAGACGCTGCCAGGCGTCCAATGCCGGACCGGTTCGCAGCTCTGGGTTTCCGTCGACGCGCAGCCAAAAGCCGTGCATTACGTCATCGTAGATGTGTAGGTCGTTCTCGATTCCGGCAGTGCGTAGCGCGGCTTCGAAGGACCTTACCTGCTCGGGCGGAATGCCACCGTCGTTCTCCGCGAACGTGCCGTAGACCTCGTGATCCATCTGCGCGAGAACTTCAGGATCCTCGATGAGGCGGCCATAGAAAATCGCGGTGGCGTTGTGGTGTTCGCCGTCCAACCCAAAAGAGAGCGCGATGCCGCCTCCGAAGCACCAGCCCATGGCCCCAACGCGACCCGTGACATCGGGCCGTGCTTTGAGGTAGGCGACCGCTGCGTTCAAGTTGGCCACGGCCACGGGCAGGTTGGCCATCGCCTCCTGCATGAGCGCGATGTTCTCGTCCGAGTTCGACCCCGTTCGGCCCTGGTAGAGGTCGGCCGCCAGGGTCACGTACCCTTCGGCGGCGAAGTTGTCCGCGACTTGCCGGACGCGGTCGACCAGCCCGTTCCACTCATGGATGATCACCAGCGCTGGGAAAGGCCCGTCACCTTCCGGGACCGCCAGGTACCCCATCGTGGCTGCGTCGCCCTCCAGGTAACCGAGGTCTTCGCCCTGCGGATCACCGGCCTCCCCGATGATCGCTGAGGGCAGTTGTCCGGATGCGGTCGGGTTGAGGGCTACACGGGGGCCGGGCAGTGCCGCCCCCGATTCGTCCATCGCAGCGTCTTCGGCATCTGAAGCCGCGCAGGCGGTAGTCGCAGCGATGAGAAGGGCTATTAGTAGCGAGCGGAATCGGAACATGGTTCTGGCGTCCTGAAGTAGGTTGCATCGAAACAACATCGATGGTTATTACTTTAATCTTTAATTAATCATCCGTTAAGTATATGAGGTCGATGTGATCAAGGGACAGGATGCCATTCTGATCACGGGTGCGACAGGTCAACAAGGCGGGGCAACCGCTAGGGCACTACTCGCCGCGGGACACAAGGTCGTCGCCATGACCAGGAATCCGTCGTCACCGAAGGCCGAAGAGCTCGCTGTCCTAGGGGCCGACTTCGTACAAGCGGACTTGGATGACGAGGCGTCGCTGCGCTCCGTCCTCGAGGGCAAGTGGGGCGTATACGCGGTCCAGAACACATGGGAAGCAGGCGTCGAAGGCGAGGAAGAGCAGGGGAAGCGTCTTGCGCGCCTCGCCAAGGAAGCGGGGGTCCAGCATTTCGTGTACGCCTCGGTCGGCTCTGCCAACCAGGCCACGGGCATCCCGCACTTCGACAACAAGTACCGCATCAAAGAGACGGTTCGTGAACTCGGCTTACCCTCCTATGTGATTCTCCGGCCGGCCTTCTTCATGGAGAATTGGACTTTGCCGTTCTTCAAGCCGGGCGTCGACGACGGTGCCGTGGCCATCGCAGTCCTACCCGATACCCAGATCCAGATGGTCGCAGTGGAGGACATCGGCGAGTACGGCAAGATGGCCTTCGAGCAGCACCAGGAACTGAACGGCCAGGCAATCGACTTTGCTGGGGACGAAATGACCCCCCTTCAGTTGGCCACGACGCTTAGCGAAGTCACGGGTCGTGAGATCAAGCACTTCCAGGTGCCCATTGAGCAGGTGCGGGAGTTCAGCGACGACTTCGCGATCATGCTCGAATGGTTCGATGCCGTTGGCTATTCAGTGGACATTCAGGGCAACAAGGAGCGATACGGGATTCCGGCTACCGGCTTCGAGGACTGGGCGTCCAGCGTGACCTGGTAGCGCTGGACCGCGTGGCCGCTATGGTTGGGGCCAGAACCCTTCTAGGAGAGTCCCATGTCCGACGCCTCGTCCACTCCGGGCCGGAACCGCATCTACGGCGACTTCGCCGCGACCACGGGGGACACGCCCCTGGTGCGGATTCCGCGTCTGAAGGCGAAGTATGGGGTCACCGCCGACCTCCTGATGAAGTGCGAGTTCTTCAATCCGCTCGGGTCGGTGAAGGACCGCATCGGCGTGGCGATGATCGAAGCGCTCGAGCAACAGGGAGTGCTCGTGGAGGGCAGCACGATCGTAGAGCCCACCTCCGGCAATACCGGCATTTCGCTGGCCTTCGTTGCGGCGTCCAAGGGATACCGGTGTGTGCTCACGATGCCGGAGACGATGTCCATCGAGCGGGTGAAGATGATCGAGCACCTGGGTGCCGAGGTCGTGCTCACTCCGAAAGAAGAAGGCATTGGCGGTGCCTTCACCGCCGCGGATCGGCTCACTGAAGAGATCGACGGCGCGGTGCAGACGGGTCAGTTCGTGAACCCGGCGAACCCAGAGATCCACCGGCGCACCACGGCCCTGGAGATCTGGAACGACACCGGCGGCAAGGTCGACATTTTCATTTCTGGCGTGGGAACGGGCGGCACCATTACCGGTGTTTCCGAAGTCCTCAAACAGCGCAATCCCGACCTGCGTTCGATTGCGCTCGAGCCGGAGGTCAGCCCCGTGCTCTCGGGCGGCGAGGCCGGTCCCGGGAACATGATTCAGGGCATCGGAGCGGGGTTCGTCCCCGAGGTGCTCAACATGGATATCGTCGACGAGGTCATGACCATCGCGAATGACGATGCCTTCGCGATGGCGAAAGAAGCCGCGAGAGTCGAGGGGCTGCCCTGCGGCATCAGCGCGGGCGCCGCGATCTGGGCCACCATGCAAGTCGCCGCTCGAGAAGGCATGGCCGACAAAACGATCGTAACCATCCTCCCGTCCTTCGCCGAGCGCTACATGTCCACGGAGCTGTTTGGGTAGCACGCGGCGGTGCGTGGCGACGCTCCACAAGCGACCTGCCCGCCTCGGGTGGGTGTCCAATAGGGTTAGCGCAACGACTTGCTTGGTTCGGTCGCAGCTAGGTGCCGCGAGATGCCTTTGGCGGACGCCTTGCTGGCTGGTGGCAGCCGGCGGCATCTTGGCGACCCCTTGATCCCTCACCACGTGGAGTGCCGAATGCCTCAAGCCCGTCTGCTGGTATTGGCCTTCTTGGTTCTGCCGACCTTGGGCGCCGACACGCGGCTCGACACGTATCCGCGCCGCACAGGGATCGATGTCGAGAACTATCGTTTCGAGATCACCCTCAGCGATGACACGGACGAAATCGAGGGTCGGGCTACGGTATCGCTTCGTTTTCGGGCCAACGGCGTAGTGACGCTCCCGCTCGACTTGAGCAACGTGGACGACTCGGGGCGAGGGATGCGGGTGTCGGCTGTTACCATGTCCGGTGCCGCCCTCGACTACACGCACGAAGACGATTTGCTCACCATCCGGCTGGCCGAGCTCGGGCGGGCCGGGCACCGCATCGACGTGACCGTCGAGTACCGCGGCACTCCCGCGGGCGGTTTGCGCATCGGGCCGAACAAATACGGGGATCGCACCTTCTTCAGCGACAACTGGCCGAATCGCGCCAGGAACTGGTTGCCAACCATCGACCACGTCTACGAAAAGGCGACGAATGAATTCGTGGTAACCGCACCGAGCCAATATCAAGTGGTTTCGAACGGGCTATTGGTCGAAGAATCGGATCTCGGAGACGGCGCGCGTCTCACGCACTGGAAGCAGTCCGTTCCGATCTCCCCGTGGCTGTTCACGTTGGGTGTCGCGCGCTTCGCGGTGCAGAAGGTCGACGACTTCGAGGGAAAGCCGATCCAGACTTGGGTCTCCCGGCAGGACCGGGATGCCGGTTTCTACGACTTCGCCGTGCCGACGAAGCAAGTATTGGAGTTCTTCGACGACTACGTCGGGCCCTTCGCATACGAAAAGCTCGCGAACGTGACTTCGCCGGCGACTGGCGGGGGCATGGAAGCCGCGTCGGCCATCATGTACGGAGAGAACTCCGTGACGGGAAACCGTAGCATCCGGTGGCGCAACGTCATCATCCATGAAGTCGCGCATCAATGGTTCGGCAATGCTGTTACCGAGGCCGACTGGGACGACGTGTGGTTGAGTGAGGGTTTCGCGACCTACTTCACCCTTCTCTTCCGTGAGCACGCGTACGGCCGCGACGACTTCGTCGATGGACTCAAGAGCTCGGCCGAGCGTGTCTTCGCACAGTACGAGCAAGACCCGGACTACCGGATCGTGCACGACGACCTGGACGACATGAGCCGGGTCACGAGTGGCGCGACCTACCAGAAGGGCGCCTGGGTATTGCACATGCTCAGGAAGCGCATGGGCGATGAGGCTTTCTGGTCTGGAATCCAGCGGTACTATGCGGCGCACCTGAACGGGTCTGCGACTACCGACGACTTCCGCAGCGCGATGGAGCAGGCTGCTGGAGAGGATCTAGAGCCATTCTTCCGCCAGTGGCTGTACCAGGGCGGCAATCCGCATCTGACTGGGTGGTGGCGGTACGATCCGACGGCTCAGGCAGTGAGCATCGAGATCAACCAGACGCAGACCAACGTGGGCCCGTTCGATCTTCCGTTGGAGGTGGGGATCTACATCGGTACCGGTGAGCGTCCGACGTCCATTCACACCGTCCATGTCACGGGCGGCTTCCATCGCTTCGTCATTCCGGTGTCCGGGGAGCCCGACGACGTACGGCTCGATCCAGACACTTGGGCGTTGTTCAGAGCGGACTTCGAGCGCCGATGAGCATGACCGAAGCTGGCGGCTTGCGGGGCAGGAGGTGTGCCGCGCTACCGGGGGGTTTGGCGGTTTTGGTGGCTGCGATCGGCGCGGCGTGCGCGGGGCCCGAGTCCACGCTCAAGACGGGGATCGTGCTGACTGCTGCGCGCGCGTACGACGGATTTGGCGAGCCTGTCGTGCCCGCTGTGATCTACGTAGTGGGAGACCGCATCGCAGGCGTTGGGGCGGACGTGGATGCCCCGAGTGGAGCTCTACGCATCGATCTCGGGGACGCGACTCTGCTGCCCGGCCTCATCGACGCTCACGTGCACATCACGAATTCGTTCACGAACGAGCCCGATCGTGATGCTGATACCGGTGTCGTGGGGGCGAGCACGGCAGAGGCACTGCTGCTGAGCGGCTTCACCACCGTGCGCTCGCTCGGTAGCCGCAACTTCCAGGACGTCCTGCTCCGGGAAGCCATCGACGCCGGCGAGGTACCTGGATCGCGCATGATCGCATCGAGCCAAGGGCTCACCGATGGTCTTCACGCGGCGGTGGACGGTGACCGTGTGGCAGCAGGTGATGATCCGGCCAACGAGCAGGACATTCGCGCTTTTGTACGCGAACGAATTGAGGGGAGAGTCGACTGGCTCAAGATCTTCGCAAGCCGAAGCAGCCGGGCAGGGGGCACGCCGACTTACTCGCTCGAACAACTCGAATGGGCGATCGACGAGGCGGATCGGGCGGGCGTATCGACCTCCGCGCACGCGCACGCCGCGGAGGCCGCTCGCCGAGCGATCGAGGCTGGCGCCCGAACCATCGAACACGGTGCCCTGCTCGACGAATCAGTGCTGGAGTTGATGATCGAACGGGGCACGTACTACATGCCGAACCTCTACCTCTCGGAGTACTACCTCGAAAACGGGGATCGCTTCGGCTACACGGCGGAGCAACTCGGTTGGACAGAGCGGCTTCTGCCGCCCCGCACGCAGGTCTTCACCCAAGCCGTCCAGAAGGGCGTAGCGATCGTGTTCAGCACCGACGCGAACTCTGGGTGGGTTTGGTCGGGCGATACCGCGATCGAGTTCGACCGGCGCGTGGCGGCGGGCCAGTCGACCAAGGACGCAATCGTCAGCGCGACCAGTCGAGCCGCTGAGGCACTGCAGATTGCGGACATCGGAAACTTGGTCAGCGGATATCGTGCCGACGTCATCGCAGTGGAGGGGGACCCGCTCGTGGATATCAACGCACTGCGCAGGTTGCTGCTGGTCATGAAGGACGGCGAGATCTATAGGAGCCCTGAACGATGAGAAGAGTTCGACGCAGCTTGCCGGTGTTCCCACTGCTCTTGGTATTTGCGTGTGGTGGGGAAGAGCCGGCGGACACGCCTTACGATCTGGTAATTGCCAACGGGCGGGTGATCGACCCCGAGTCTGGCCTCGACGCCGTCCGTAGTGTGGCGATCCGGGAGGGGCGCATCGTGCTCATCCGCGACGGGGACGTGCAAGGGGACCGCACGATCGATGCTAGCGGTCTGGTGGTCGTGCCTGGCTTCATCGACCTGCACGAGCACGGGCAGGCGGAGGAATCGTACGCGCTCATGGTGCGGGACGGCGTGACGAGCGCTTTCGAGCTCGAGATCGGTACCGCGGATGTCGATGCCTGGTACGCCTCCCGCGAAGGCGGACAGATCGTGAACTACGGCGTGAGCATCGGACACGTGTCCACGCGAATGGCCGTGCTCGGTGACCCGAGCACCGGGCTCCTGCCCGCGGGCATCGGCGGTTTCGGCAGCGCCTCAGAGCAGCAGATCGACGAAATGGAACGCCGCGTCCGCGCGGGGCTCGATCAGGGCGCCGTGGCTGTCGGCTTCGGCTCCGCCTACACGCCGGGCGCAGAAATGTCCGAGGTCGCGCGACTGTTCGCTGTGGCGGCAGAGTATGGGGCTGTCTCCCACATCCATATGCGAGGCGGGCTGGTCGGGCTCGACTCGACCATCACGGTTGCTCGAGAGGCCCGAGCGCGGCTGCACATCGTGCACGCGAACTCGAGTGCCGGACAGGCGATTGGGCCCTTCCTCGACATGATCAAGAGTGCCCAGGACGACGGTCAGGACGTGACAACGGAGGCTTACCCGTATGGCGCCGGCATGACGGAGATCCAATCCTCGCTCTTCGACGATTGGGAGAGTTGGCCGGACGAGAGGTTTGCCAGGCATCAACTGGTCTCGACCGGAGAACGAACGACCCGTGAGACGTTCGCTCAGGCGCGGGCTGATGGCGGCACCGTGATCATTCACGGCCGCAGCGAGCAACTGACGCGCGCGGCGATCGCGAGCCCGATCACCATGATCGCGAGCGACGGTTTCATCGACCAGGGACGGGGGCACCCACGAACGTCGGGTACCTACTCCAAGGTGCTGGGGCGCTATGTGCGCGATGAAGGGCTGCTCTCGCTTCCTGACGCGATTCGCCGGATGACGCTCGGGCCCGCGCTTCGCTTGCAGACTCGGGTTCCGGCGATGGCGCTGAAGGGCCGGATCACCATGGGTGCGGATGCCGACATCACAATCTTCGACCCCGAGACGGTCATCGATCGATCGACCTATGAGGATGCGACGATTCCGGCCGAAGGGATCCCCTACGTGATCATCGCCGGGGAGGTCGTGGTGGACGGAGGGGAGGTCACCGATGCGAGACCAGGTCGGGCGGTTCGAGCGCGGCTCCGCTGACCCGAGGAGCTGGTCCAGGAAGCGCGTAAGAAATTCACGGCGCGGCGGCTGCTAGGAGAGTTCCCGCAGGCGCAGATTCTTCCATCGCACCTTGATACCACCGCCATCATGGATCTGGAGCACGATGTGACCCGTGGCGGCACCGATCTTTTCGTCGACGAGGTCGATCATCTCGGTGCCGTTGAGCCAGGTAGTCACGCGCGAGCCGACGACCCTTATTCGCATCGCGTTCCACTCGCCCATGCGCAGCGCGCTGTCCTTCTCCGGCTCGGGCTGGATGAGCCAGCCGCGCCCGTACGACTCATAAATGCCGCCTGAAAAGAGTCCGGGCGGCGCGACCTCCGCCTGCCAGCCGGTGATGATTACCCCGTCGAGTGTCGAGCGGAAGAAGACACCGCTGTTGCCGTCGGCCTCCTGCTTGAACTCGAGCGTGAGCTCGAAATCGGTGTAGGTGGCATCGGTTCGCAAGTAACCGTATTGCGCGTCAGGACCACTCGCGCAAATGAGCTCGCCGTCTTCGACGTACCACAACTCGGTGCCGTGAATCGTCCACCCGTCGAGGTCCCGGCCATTGAAGATCGAGACCGACTCCTGCGCCGCACCGTCGCCCGCGAACAGCAGCAACAGCGCGCATACCGCGGCCGCGACCAGGGATGTCGTACGCAAATCAGTTCTCGTTCAGAGGCCGGATCTTCATGTTCCGATACCACACGGGCGTACCGTGGTCCTGCAGCCCGATCGAGCCCGAGGGCGCGCGAGAGTAGAACTCCTCCACGCCGAACTTGCTCTTGGCGACCAACTGTTCCCACTCGTCGGAATACAGTTCGAATTCGACCGTGATGTGATCGTTCAGCCAATGCGTGACGTGGTTGCCGTCTACGACGATGCGACCCGTGTTCCAGTCGCCGGTCGGGTTAATGGTCCTCTCGGTGGCCGAATGCAGGTCGTAGTTGTCACCCGTGAGGTGGGTCCTCATGTCCATCGTGCCCATAGCGACGTACGCGGGGTCATCGAGCACCTGGTACTCCGCCGCGACCTGCCAAAGTCCCTTGTCCGGCGTCTCCTTCACGCGGTAGAAAACCCCGCTGTTGCCCTCGGGACCCACCTTGAAGTCGAATACGAGATCGAAGTCCGTGAACTCCGCGACGGTGATTGCGTCCCCCCCGTCCATGTTTCCGTCCGACGACAGGCCTGCGAGCTCGCCGTCCTCGGCCTTCCAGCTGCCTGGCGGCAGATCGTCACGGCCGTAGCCCCGCCATCCGTCGGAGCTATGTCCGTCGAAGAGCAGGATCCAGCCTGCGGCTTCCTCGTCGGCGCCCAACGTGTTGTGGGCAATCGCAAGGGCCATGTCATCCGCTGCTGCAGTATCGTCTGTGCGCTCGCCGCCGCATGCCGCCGCAAAGGCGCACAATAGAAGCGCGGTTGGCCATCGCGGGATTCTCATAACACCCTCATCTGCTCGGGATCCCAAGAGACCACCTTCTCATCGAAATAGCTGTTGTTGCACGCGAGCGCCGGCGCGGCGGCACGTAAGCCGAAGACCGCGTCCTCGTGAACCGGCGTCCCGTTGCGCACGCCGCGGAAGAAGTTCATGAAGTGGTCGAAGTGGGCGCCCATGTAGCCCCTTTCGACAGTGTATACACTCTCGGCCGGCGGCAGCATCTGCTTTCGTGCTTCGAGGCCTTGGTCCATTTCGTCCGCTTTCATCTGGCTGAACACGTCGGTGGCGCTGACCGACTTGTTCCGGCGCAGCACGACGTCGGTCCAGGTCACGTCCATCGCGCCCTCGCTCCCCACCAACCGCAGGAATGTGGTGCCGGAAGTGCCGTCCACGAAGTTCACCCTCAGCGAAAGATTGAACGGAGGATGTGCGTCGGTCTCCGGGTAGTCGAACATGCCCAGCAGGATGTCCGGCACCTCGCGGCCGTCCTTCCAATACCGCAGGCCGCCCTGAGCCATGACCTTCCGGGGCCCGTGCGATGACGTCACGAAGTGCAGGCTCGAAAAGAGGTGCACGAAGAGGTCGCCCGACACGCCGGTTCCGTAGTCTCGGTAGTTGCGCCAGCGGAAGATGCGCAGCGGGTCGTATGGCTTATGTGGCGCACTGCCCAGGAACATGTCCCAATCGACGGTCTCCTCCGACGCGTCTTCGGGAATCGCGTACTGCCAGGCACCGATCGGGTCGTTCCTCGCCCAAAATCCTTCGGCGTAGTTGAGCTCACCGATGGCGCCCTGCTCGAGCAGCTCCTTCGCTTTCTCATTGCCGAGCGAGCTCATGCCCTGGCTGCCGACCTGGAACGTCTTTCCGGATTCCTGCTGCGCGCGGATCAGCTCGGCGCCCTCTTCGATCTTGTGCACCATTGGCTTCTCGCAATAAACCGCTTTGCCGGCGCGCAGAGCGTCTACAGAGATTTTCTGATGCCAGTGGTCCGGTGTTCCGACGATGACGGCGTCGATGTCGTCGCGCGCGAGAATCTCCCGGTAGTCCCGCGTGGTGAAGAGGTCGCTCCCGTGGCCCTGCTTCGCATCGCTCAGCCTGCCATCAAAGCAGTCGGCGGCAGCGACGAGCTTCACGCCAGGCACGCGCAGCGCCGTGTCCACGTCGGACATGCCCATGCCGCCTGCCCCGATCACGGCCAGGTTGATTCGATCGTTGGCTGATTGATAGGCGCGGGTCGCCATCGTATATGCGTTGCGTCTTTCCGTGGCAGAGAGCACGAGCGGTGTCGCGCCGGAGGCGAGCGCGCCCGCGGCGAGCTTGCTCAGGAAGCTGCGGCGTGATTGAGGCGGTCGGAGATCGGTCATGGTTAGGTTCTCGGGTGGCCAGTGGTGGACTCCGAAGAATGCGCGCGCCGTCGCCCGATTGCCAGCCGATGCCCGAGACCTTCTGTGGCTAGAGCATCGGGTCGGTAGTAATCTGCTCGGTGCCATGATCTTGAGCCCAGCTCGACTGCGCGAGGCGCTGCACTTTGCTGAAAGGAAAGATGATGCTCTATCGAACGAATCTCGGGCCCGATGCGCGCAGCCCAGCGAAGCCTGAAGCCATGGCCCGGGTTGCTGCGCGAAGATGGATCACTGGTACGGCGCAGCTCACTGCTGGTGTGCTGTTCAGCGCCGCAGTTCCAGCGCACGCCTCCGGACAGATCGACCTCGCTGCGCTTCAAGACGAGGCTGTCGAGTGGGTGCAGCAGTACATCCGCATCAACACCGTCAACCCGCCGGGAAACGAGACCCGGGGCGCCGAGTTCTTCGCCGAGATCTTCGAGGCCGAGGGCATCGAATACGAGATGGTCGAGTCGGCGCCCGGACGCGGAAACATTTGGGCGCGCATCGAAGGCGGGGACGAACCTGGGCTGCTGCTTCTGCACCACATGGACGTCGTGCCAGCCGATGAACGGTTTTGGACCACCGATCCGCTCGCGGGCGAATTACGCGACGGATACATCTACGGACGGGGCGCGCTCGATACCAAGGCGAGTGGGATCCTGCATCTGGCGACCTTCCTGGCGCTGCATCGGACTCGGACACCGCTGAATCGCGACGTCGTCTTCATGGCCACCGCGGACGAAGAGGCTGGCGGATTCTTCGGGGCCGGATGGCTCGTGGACAACCGAAGCGAGCTTTTCGAGGACATCGGTTTTCTTCTCAACGAGGGAGGCGGTGGCTCCGTCGTGCAGGGAAAGGTGCAATTCGGAGTCGAGGTCACTCAGAAAGTGCCGTACTGGGTGCGGCTCACGGCGACGGGCGAGCCGGGGCACGGCTCGAGGCCGCTGGTGTCGTATGCGTCCTTGGTCATGATCGAAGCATTGGACCGTTTCCGCCGTTACCAATTCGACGCTCGAGTAATCCCGGCCGTCGATCGCCACTTCAAGGGCATGGCCGAGCGTTATCCGGAGCCCTGGCGCAGTCGCTTCCAGGATCTTTCGTCGGCGATCAGGGAACCCGGGGTTCTGCTCGAGCTGCAGGAGTATGCGCCCGGCCTTCATACGCTCGTGCGTAATACCTGCTCGATCACGCGCTTCGGTGGTAGTGAGAAGATCAACGTGGTATCGCCGGAGGTCTGGGCAGAAATCGACTGCCGGTTGCTGCCGGATCAAGATCCGGAGTCGTGGCTCGCCGAGCTGCAGGAAGTGCTTGGGCCCGACATCGAGATGGAAGTGCTGATGGGCTTCACACCCGCCGTATCCTCGATTGATACCGGCCTGTACGAAACCCTGCGCGAGGTCACGCTCGAGACGTTCCCGGAAGCGAGTTTCGTCCCCCAGGTTTCGGGAGGCTTCACCGACAGCCACTTCTTTCGCGACATCGGCATCGTGAGCTACGGGTACAGCGCGACCGCGACGCCGGCCGAGGACTCGGGCGGGGTGCACGGGAACGACGAGCGAGTGACCGAAGAGAACGTGCGCAGAGGCGTTGAAATGACCATCAAGATCCTGGAACGCTTCGCGGCGACGCGACCAATCATGGAGGAGCAGTGATGGCTGAATATGTGCAGGACGTCTGGTCGACCGAGGTGCGTGAGATCATGCCCGGCTTCCGTGGGCACTTCGTGCATTCCGAGCACACCACTCATGTCTTCTGGGATGTGGATGAGGGCGCGAGCGTGCCCGACCACAGCCATCCGCACGAGCAGATCGTCAACATGCTCGAGGGCACGATCGAGTTGGTCGTGGACGGAACCAGCCATGTGTTGAGTGCGGGGGATGTGCTCGTGATCGAGGGGGGGCAGGTACACGGCGGTACCGCGTGCACCGCATGCAAGATTCTGGACGTCTTTTCGCCCGTGCGTGAGGAGTACCGTTGAGGCTCCGCCTCCGATGCCGCGGGCCGGGGCTGGCGACGCGGACGCTATGGGTAGTGCTACCGCTGGCTGTAGGGCTGACACTGCCGGTGGTGATAGCCCCGGCCGGCGCCCAGGAGGTGCCGGCACCCGGTGAGCGGCCCGCCGTCGCGGTACATGAAGTCGAACGCTGGCCGCCCGTCGCGACGTTCTCGATCGTCGGCTACGACCCCGAGACTGGTGAGGTCGGCGGGGCGGTTCAGTCACGCGTCTTCTCCGTCGGCAACGGCGTACTCTGGGCAGAGGCCAATGTTGGCGTCGTTGCCACGCAGGCGATCGTCGACGTGAGCTATGGGCCTCAGGGCCTCGCGCTACTACGGCAGGGACTTTCGGCGCAGGACGTCGTGCGCACGATTCTCGACAACGATCGGGACCCTCGTCCGGATGGGTGGACCAAACTGGGCCGGCAGTTCTCGGTGATGGACGCGCGGGGCGATGTGGCGACGCACACTGGTCCGGAAGCGTCGGACTGGGCCGGTCACCGGATCGGCGCCAATGTCTCGGCTCAGGGCAACATCCTGGCGGGTCCGGACGTCGTGGCCGATATGGTGGAGGCGTTCGAGGCGACGGAGGGTCACCTCTCGTTCAAGCTGATGGCTGCTTTGGAGGCGGGTCAGGCCGCGGGCGGTGATCGACGGGGTATGCAGTCGGCAGCGATGATCATCGTAAAGGAAGACGGCGGGGTCTGGCTCAACAATGACGTCGTACTGCGTCTGCAGGTCGACGATGCCGAGAATCCCATCGTGGAGTTGCGCCGGCTGGTCGAGATCGCCGGTCGACGGCGGGACAGAATCCGCGGTAGGTAGCGCGCGAGAAAGGGCCGCGAGAGCTGATGCCCTCGCGGCCCGGATTCCCAGTAAGAGAACTCAGCCCTGCTGGACCTCGATCATCGACTGCGTGAGATCCGTCTCGAGCCACATGGTGACAGCGTCACCCTCCTGCAAACTGAGTTCCTTGGTCTTGATCCCGGTTGTATTGCCCACCAGCGACCAGACCGGCTCGTTCGGATAGACCTTCAGTCGCACGTCGTCCATGTCGGCGATCTCTGCCGAGACCTCGAGCACTTTGAACTGGCCCCGGGCCACGCGGCCAATCAGGTGCATACGGCCGTTGACGTCCTGCACGTATACGCGCACTGGCGACTGGTAGTTGTTCACGACGCGCACTTCGTGGCCAGCGTCGTCCCAGGACCCCTTCACTTGCACGGCTTCGGCTGAAGCCGCGCTGAAAGCGACCATCCCCATCACCAGTGCCACTCGACAAATCCCCTTCATCATCATCATCACGTGAGTGGTAGCGAGCCCCCTGGCTCGCCCCAGCATTCAGAGGTAGAACTCCACCCCCTGCTGGCATGTTCCTGTATCTAAAACAGACGTTCAGAGCAGGCCTAAGGTTGCAGCGCGGGGTTGCAGCACGGTGGTCCTGCGTTCTTCACCCGCGTGTTGGCCATACGCAAAAGAGGCTCCGGCCTTTCACCGGAGCCCCCTGGGAGCCTCTGAGCGAGTAGGGCGCGCGTCGGCCCGCCAGCTCATTACCTCAGCAGTGCTGCTCGTATGCGGCGCAGAGGTCGGCTGCGATGTCTTCCGGGTTGCGCCCCTCGATCTGGTGGCGCTCGATGAAGTATGCCAGCTCGCCGTCCTTGAAGAGCGCGATCGACGGGGACGATGGCGGATAGCCGGTGATGTAGTCCCGGGTGCGGTCCGTGGCTTCCATGTCCTGGCCGGCGAACACCGTGGTCAGGACCTCGGGCTTCTTGTCTCCCTGTAGCGACATGTAGACGGCCGGGCGCATCATCGCGGCAGCGCAACCGCATATGGAGTTCACCACGACGAGTGTGGTGCGCTTCTCAGTCCCGAGCACTGCATCGACATCTTCGGGCGTCCGCATCTCAGCGAACCCGACGCGGACCAGGTCCTCACGCATCGGGGCTACCATCATTTCCGGATAAGGCATGCTTGCTCTCCTGTGCTTCCACCGGGGGGGCGACCGGGGTTCTTGGGATTGGGAAACTGGGACTACCCCGACTCGAAATAGTGTTCCACCGCCGTTACTCGGCATTCCTCATATTGCAGGCTCCTTCTCGTCCGGCGACCTTTTTCACATGTCCGCTGCTACAGAGATCGTCCGTCTCACGGTCAACGGCGACCGCCAGGAAGTTGGGGTTCCGACTCACTTCACCTTGCTCGAGACGCTGCGATATGCCCTCGGCCTCACGGGGTCGAAACAGGGGTGTGACAAGGGTGACTGCGGCGCGTGCACGGTAATTCTGGACGGTGAGCCCACCCTCTCTTGCATCACGCCGGTTTGGGAGGCCGAGGGCCGAACGGTCACGACGGTGGAGGGCTTGGCTTCACGGGAGGCCCCGCATCCACTACAGGACGCGTTCGACCTGAACGGCGCCGCCCAGTGCGGTTTCTGCACACCCGGCATCCTTTGCTCCGCGGCCGCGCTTCTCGAGCGCACCGGGGACCCCACTCGCGAGCAGATCAAGGAGGCCTTGGCGGGAAATCTGTGTCGCTGCACGGGCTATACGAAGATCTACGACGCCGTGGAGGCTGCTGCTGCCGCGATGCAAAATGGTGCAAGTGTCGGGGGAGCCTCAGGATGAGTAACAACGGACGTAAGATTAAGTCCGACTGGAATTTAATCGGCACGCCCATGCGTAAAGTGGAAGGGCTCGACAAGTCGACCGGTCGGGCGCTCTACACTGACGATCTGGTCTTTCCGGGCATGCTTCACGGCAAGATCCTGCGTAGTCCGCACCCGCACGCGAGAATCGTCTCGATCGACACCAGTTCTGCTGAGGCGCTGGACGGGGTACACGGGGTGGTTACGGGTCAGGACATGCCGACCACGTATGGCATCATCCCCTGGACGCCCGATGAATACCCACTCTGTGTAGACCGAGTCCGCTATGTCGGCGACGGCGTCGCTGCGGTGGCGGCGGTCGACGAGGACACCGCGCTGCGAGCGCTCGAGCTCATCGAAGTCGAATACGAGGAGTTGCCGGCATTTTTCGATCCGTTCGAGGCGCTCGAGGCGGATGGCTCAACGCCCTACGTGCACGAACCGAAGAAGGCCGACTGGAACGGCAACGTCACCAAGAAGGTGCATTTGGAGTTCGGCGAGGTGGACGAGTTGATGGACGGCTCCGATGCCGTGGTGGAGGGCGAGTACTTTTTCGAGGGCTCGACCCACACGGCCATCGAACCGCATTGTGCCATCGGGCTGTGGCAGGCTGGTGGCGGCTTCCAGCGGCAGGATGGTGAGTCTTCCGGCAAGCTCACCGTTTGGTCCGCCACCCAGGTGCCCCACTACTTACACCGGGAGCTCGCTCGTGTGCTCGAAGTCGACCAGGCTCACGTGCGCGTGCTCCAGCCCCTCGTGGGCGGCGCGTTCGGCGGTAAGAGCGAGCCGTTCGATCTCGAATTCTGCGTAGCCAAGCTGTCGATGATCACGGGCCGTCCGGTGAAAATCCTGTACACCCGAGAAGAAGTCTTCTACGCGCACCGTGGCAGACACCCCTTCCACATGAAGTACCGGACGGGTGCTACCGCAGCCGGCAAGCTGACGTCGGTCGACGCGGAGATCGTGCTCGACGGAGGCGCCTACGCGTCGTTCGGGCTCGTCACGACGTACTACGCGGGCCAGTTGCTGTGCGCGCCGTATGAGATGCCGGCGTACCGATTCGATTCGACTCGCGTGTATACCAACAAGCCCGCCTGCGGCCCGAAGCGCGGGCACGGCTCGGTCCAGCCTCGCTTCGCCTTCGAGGTGCAGATCGACAAGCTGTCAGAGCGGCTCGACCTCGACCCCATCGAGTTCCGCCGGCTCAACTTCATCGGCTCGAATACCCGCACGATCAATGAACTGCGCGTGACGTCGAACGGGTTCATGGAGTGCCTCGAGTCGGTCGAGCGCGAGAGCGCCTGGAAGGACCGCTTTCGCAAGCTGCCCTTCGGATGCGGACTCGGCGTCGCGGGATCGACCTACATCACCGGAACGAACTATCCGATCTACCCGAACGACATGCCGCAGTCCGGCGTGCAGATGCAAGTCGACCGTTCAGGGCGCGTCGCTGTATTCAGCGGCGCCAGCGAGATCGGCCAGGGGTGTGACTCCATGGTGGCTTACATCGCCGCGGAGGAGCTGGGTGTCCCGCTCGATTACGTACGCGTTCTACGCGGCGACACCGACTTTACGCCCGTCGACCTGGGAGCCTATTCCAGCCGAGTGACCTTCATGGTCGGCAACGCCGCGATCGACGCCGCGCGCAAGCTGCGTGGCATGGTGCAGGAGGCGGTCGCGGAGGAGTGGGACGTGAAGCCCGGCGAGGTACTGCTCGCAGGCGGCCTCGCGCTGTGGGCGCCCGACACCGAACGCCAAATGCACGTCAAGGAGGCGTTCAACCTGGCCGAAGCCAAGTTCGGGACGCTCGGCTCAACGGGCTCGTACAATACCCCCAAAGACGTGCACGGTGAGTACCGCGGAGCGACCATCGGTGCGTCGCCTGCCTATTCGTTTACCGCGCACGTCGCCGAGGTCGAGGTCGACGTCGAGACCGGCATCGTCGACGTGAAGAAGATCTGGGTCGCGCACGACTGCGGCCGGGCGCTCAATCCGGTTCTCGTCGAAGGCCAGATGGAGGGCTCCGCCTATATGGGCTTCGGTGAGGCGCTCATGGAAGAGCAGGTCTTCAAGGACGCCGAACACGGCAGGGCCGGTCTGCACGACGCGCCCTCACTGCTCGACTACCGGATTCCGACCAGCCTCGACACTCCGGAACTGCAGTCGCTGATTGTCGAGTCGATCGATCCCGAGGGTCCGTACGGCGCCAAGGAGGCGGGCGAGGGTCCGCTGCACCCGTCGATCCCGGCGATCGCCAACGCGATCTACGACGCGGTGGGCGTGCGTATGGACCGGTTGCCGTTCTCACCACCGAATGTGTGGCGTGCCCTCGAGGCGGCTCGAGAGGCGGATACTCTGCGCAAGCCGATCTTGAATCCTGGGGCTGGTGCGCCCACGTCCACCCCCGAACTGGTGCCGGGGGATTGATGAAGGAGGCACTGGCCGGCCTGGTTAAGTATCGGGCCCTGCTTGGTCCGCTGGCCCTGGTGGGGATCGTCATCGTGGCGGCTCTCTGGTCGCCTTTCGAGCCGCACCGTCCACCCGTGGCTGTCGCGCCTGGTGACGAGATGACGGTCACCGCCGCCTCTGCGTGGGCCGAAGAGGACTGGACCGTCTTCGAGTCCAAGGTGCGGTGGGCGTTCGAGCAACGACTCGACACGCTTCCGCTCGGCGCCGCCATGGCGGAGATCGGCCGTTCCTTGGTGGGCTCGGCCTACGTGCCTGGCACGCTCGAGGTCGAAGGACCAGAACGGCTCGTGATCAACTTCCAGGGCCTCGACTGCGTCACGTTCGTCGAGAACGTTTGGGCGCTCTCGAGCTTCGTGCGCACGATCGGTGGCGCGTTTGGGGCTGACGCGACGCAAACGCTCGCCAATCGCCCGCTAACCGAGGACCGGTACGAGTCGCTGCTCAGGAGTGTGCGCTACCGCGCAGGCACGATCGACGGATACTCGAGTCGTCTGCACTATTTCTCGGACTGGATCGGCGAGAACGATAGGCGGGGTCTCCTGCGTGACATCAGCCGCGAGTTGGGCGGCACGCGCGACACCGAACCCGTCGACTTCATGACCGCGCATACGGATTCCTACAGGCAGCTCGCCGACCCGTCCTTCGTAGTGCTCGTGAGGCAGACCGAGCAGCGGCTCAGTGAAGCCGGGCGTTACTATGTGCCTGAGGACCGCATCGAGGAAGTGGCAGGGAGAATCCGGAATGGAGATATCATTGCCGCCACCAGCACCGTGCCTGGGCTCGATATCGCTCACACCGGCCTCGCGCTTTGGGTCGACGACACACTCCACTTGCTGCACGCGCCGCTAGTGGGGGAGGCGGTACAGATCAGCGAAGTGTCACTCGCGGACCGTATAAAGCGCATCAGCGGGCAGGACGGGATCATGGTCGGGCGGCCCTTGGCCGCGCCGGAGCTGGAGCGGTGAAATGCTGAGGCTGCCACCGTTCCGCTACCACAGGCCTGCCACGGTTGCGCAGGCGATCGAAGTCATGGGAGAACACGCCGGCGACGCGATGTTCGTGGCCGGTGGCACGGACCTGATCCCGAACATGAAGCACCGCCTCTTCGAGCCGGGTCATCTCGTGGCGCTCAAGGGGATCGAGGAACTGCGGGGCGTGCGCATCGACGACGGTCACCTGCGGATTGGGGCCGCCGAGACCATCTCGCATGTGGCGAGCAACCCTGAGGTCCTCAACCGATTTCCGGCTCTGGCTGACGCGGCCGGCCACATAGCAGGACCGCAGCTCCGGAACTCTGGGACCATCGGGGGCAACCTGTGCCTCGATACGCGCTGCACATACTACAACCAGACCGCCTTCTGGCGGGAGGCCCTGGGCTATTGCCTCAAGAAGGATGGGGATGTCTGCCACGTCATCAGGGTCGGCAAGAAGTGCGTCGCCGCCCACTCAGCGGACACCCCACCGGTGCTCATGACGCTCGACGCGGTAGCGACGCTCGTTGGACCGGACGGTCAACGAAGCGTGCCGGTGCGCGACTTCTTCGTAGCGGATGGCATCGTAAACTCACGGCGTGCGCCGGACGAAATCGTAACCGAGCTGCGCATCCCCTTGGCCTCCGCTGAGCGCAAGCAGGCGTATGCAAAGCTGCGGGTTCGCAAGTCGATCGACTTTCCGTTGCTTACCGTGGCAATCGCCGCCGACCTGGACGGGGACGGCACGGTGCGATCCATCGAAGGCGTGGTCACCGCGCTAGGCTCGCGACCGCACGTGCTCACGGGCTGGGGTGACGTCGCGGTCGGTCGTCGGCTCGACGACCAAGTCGTGGACGAGCTCGCCGAGCGAGCGCACAAACAGTGTCATCCGCTCGAGAACATGATCGTCGATCACGAGTGGCGACGCGCGATGGTGCCGGTGTACGTGCGGCGGGCGTTGGAGAAGTTGGGGGCTGCATGACGGCGCCTAGTCAATTCGGCTGCACAACGTCACACTCTCGACCTGGGCGGGTCAGGGTGGCGACTGCCACAGCACTGGCGTCGGGGTAGTTCGGTTGATGCCGGTGCCGTCGCCGAGCGCGTACCTATTTTCGCCCCAGCAGTATGCCGTACCGCTGGTGGTGACGCCGCAGGTGCGCCGCCCACCCGCCCACAAAGACGCGAACTGGAGCCCGCCGGCGACGGCCACGGGCGTGCTTTTATCGGTGGTCGTGCCATCACCGAGCTGGCCCCAGCGGTTGAAGCCCCAACAGTAGGCTTCGCCGCTGGCTGTGAGGCCGCACATGTGATCCCCGCCTCCGCTCACCGAGGTGAAGGTATGCCCCGCCCGTGACGGCCACGGGTACCGTGTTATCGCTGGTCGTCCCGGTGCCAAGTTTCCCGAATTGGTTGTTGCCCCAACAATAGGCCTCGCCACCGGGCGTGAGGCCGCAGGCAGCAGACCAGAAGCCTACCGAAATCGAGGCGAAGGTGAGCCCACCAGAGACGGGCACGGGCCTGCTACTATCGGTTGTTGAGCCGTGGCCAAGCGTTCCCTCATTGCCACTCCCTCAGCAGTAGGCCGCGCCACCGGCAGTGAGAGCGCAGGTGACAGAGGCACCGACGTCCAACGAAACAAAGGAAAGCCCCCCGGAGACGGCCACGGGCGTGGTGCCACAGGGACGACTCACGCCGGACATGCACGTCTCGGCGACGAGGTTCGTGCCGAGCTGCCCACTGTCATTCCGACCCCAGCAATAAGACGCCCCGTCCATGGTTATCCCGCAGGCGTGATCGTCCCCCAAACTCACCGACTCGAAGGTGAGCCCGCCCGAGACGGGCGTGGGCGTGACTCTGGCGGTGCTCGTACCATTGCCAAGCTGCCCATCGGGGTTACGACCCCAGCAGTACGCAGCGCCGCTTGTGGTAACGCCGCACGTGCTAACCTACGCGGCCGTCACCGAGGCGAAGGTGAGCCCGCCTTTGACGGGTGCGTGTCCGGCGGAGGTTCCCTTGAGCCGCCGAGCTGGCCCCAGTGGCTGCAGCCCCAGCAGTAGAGAATATGGTCGGTGTTGATGCCGCACGTATGCGAAGACCCCGTGCTCATGGGCTCGAAGGTGCCGACGTTCTCCGTGACTTCCGGGTCTTCCGTGTCTGGTGCGAGCGGCTCCTCGTCTCCACATGCGGTGAGGAGTGAGAGCACGAAGATCAACATCTCGTGATGGGCGACGACAGGTACCCGGACCACCTGGCCGCGCGAGAGCAGATGTTCTCCGAGCGGGCTGATGAGATGGTAGCGGCCTTCGAGGGCTGCGAGCACATCATCCTGAACAAGCCGAGCGGGGCGTTCTATTTCACGGTGATGTTCAAGGACGGCGTCCTTGGTAACGATCAAGTCCTGGATATCGCCGACACCGGCATCCGGGCGACTATAGAGTGAATGGTGGAAGGCGTGCAGCCGGACAAGCGCTTCGTGTACTACCTCATGGGGGCGACCGGTATCGTGGTCGTGCCGCTGACCGGCTTCCAGTGCGCCCACCACGGATTTCGCGCTACGCTATTGGAGACCGACGACGAGAGGCGTGCCTGGATTCTCGAGTCACTACGGACCGCCATTGATCGGTATGTGGCCAGCGGCGAGTAACCCTACCACTGAAGCACTGAGGCTGCTGCCGGACTAACGCCCGCCGAGCGGGTCCGGACAGTTCTCAGTCCGGCGTGTGTCGGAGAGCTGCGTAATCCTCCACCCCTTGGCGTCGCGCAGCAGCTCGATCGAATTGATGCCGCAGTGCCGAACGGCGCCGTCGAGGTAGAAGGTGTACGGTACCCAGGCGGACGCCATGTCGCCGTCGACGTTGATGTCGAGGTCGTACACCTGTTCGTCCCAGCGGCCTTCGGAGCCGCCGATGGCCTCGATCCACCCGTCGACGGTCTGCGCAGCGATAACTGCCGGCCCGTTGCTCGCGGAGATCACCGCGAAGCGCGCGTCCGGAGCAAAGACCGCGCGCACCATGTCGGGGTTGGCGGTGTGCATGCCCTCGAACACCCGCATTATCGCGGTCTCCACCGCTGCCTTGCCGTCCTGAGCGCACAGTTCGGGCGCGGTACAGATGGTCGCCGTGAGCACCAACGCCGAAAGTGCAAGGGCCCTTCTCCGTGGTTGCATCCGTCCCCCTAGCCAATCAAAACGATCGGAATCAGCAGCGTAGCGACGGTCGTTATGAGAACGATCGCCAAGATGTTGAGCCATATGCCGGCGCGGCTCATCTGCGGAATCGTGATGTAGCCCGACGCGAAGACGATGGCGTTCGGGGGGGTCGCGACGGGGAGCATGAATGCCATCGACGCGGCGAGCCCGGCGGTCGTCATGACGAGCAGTGGCTCCATTCCCAGCCCCATGGCGGCACCGGCCATGATCGGCATCGCCATGGTCGAGGTCGCGGTGTTGGACGTCACTTCCGTGAGGAAGATGACCAGCGTCGCGACCACCGCGATGATCACGATCACTGGTACTGTGTCCAGCGATGCAACGACGCCACCGATCCAGGCTGCGAGACCCGACTGATCCATCGCGCGCGCCAAGGACAGTCCGCCTCCGAACAGCACCAACACCCCCCAGGGGATGCGTCTTGCAGTGCGCCAGTCCAGGGCGAACTCGCCTTTCCGCCAATTCACCGGGAGCAAGAAGAGCACCGCGGCTGCGGTCATGGCGATCGTCGAATCGCGGATGTTCGGAGAGATGGTCTGGAGCCCCGGGATCGTCACGCTGCCAAAGGTCTTTTCGGAGCGCATCACCCAAGCGAAAGCGGTCAGGCAGAACACCACTGCGGTCAGCTTCTCACCGCGGCTCATCGAGCCGAGTCCCTTGCGTTCGCCGTCGATGATGTTCGCGGCGTCCCCCGAAAGGTTGCCCGGCGGATACAGGAAGCGCGTGAGCAAGATCCAGGTCAGCGGGAGCATCACCGCGGTCAGAGGCAGCCCGACTCCCATCCACTCGACGAAGCCGATTTCCGTACCCAGGAGCTCGTTCGCCGCTCCGGCGAGTACCGCGTTCGGGGGCGTGCCGATGAGCGTCGAAACGCCTCCGATCGATGCCGCGTACGCGACGCCCAGCATGAGCGCGATTCCGAACTGGTAGGGGCCCTTCTGGTCTTCGGGTCGGAACATCTCGCCCACCGCGAGCGCGATGGGCAGCATCATTGCGGTGGTGGCGGTATTGCTGATCCACATCGACAAGAACGCGGTCGCGAGCATGAATCCGAGCACCAGGCGATTCGGGCTGGTGCCCACCCACGCCAGAATCCGAAGCGCGATGCGCTTATGCAGCCCCCACTTCTCCATCGTGACCGCGAGGAAGAAGCCGCCCATGAAGAGAAAAATAAGCTCGTTCGCGTAGGGGGCGCTCGCGTTCGGAGCGTCGAGCACTCCGAGCATCGGGAAGAGCCCGAGCGGCAGGATTGCGGTGGCGGGAATGGGAATCGCTTCGGTCATCCACCAGATCGCCATCAGGATCGCGACTGCCGCGGTGCGCCACCCAACTTCGGTCAGACCTCCCGGAGGCGGGAGCAGTAGGAGTACGACAAATACGAGAGCACCGCCGATCAATCCGAGGCGCTGGGCCCTCCGATAGGTGGTGGGGGCGGAAGTGTCGTCCAAGATGTCTCCGCGAAGGAGGCGGCGTCGCGCTTCAGGTGCTCGGCGCCGAGTCTGGCGGAAGAGCCCGGACGAAGCAACCGTATATGGCAACCAACGACCCGAACGTGGCCCAATAGGTGTGCCGTGGCCGGCTTTCGTGAGACTAGCATAGTGGAAGAAGAGACCAGCTACACCGAAGTGACGCCCTGGCCGGGTTGGGTGAATGCCATCCTCTGGGGTGCCATCATCGTGCCGTGCTACCCATTGCTGGCGGGCTGGGACACAGACCTGGGTTTCGGGACGCGGCTGGCGATCGTCGGTTCGATCGTGGCGGTCATCGTAGCCGCGAAGTTCGTGCTTGGCGGCCTCACCGTGCTCGTGCAGGAGACCCAGCTCTTCATCCACCTCGGTTCGACGCCCCTCCTGCGCACGAAGGTGCCGTACGTCGATATCATTGAGCTCGCTTCCGTTCAGTACCACCCCATCCGGGAATTCGGGGGATGGGGCATTCGTGGATTCGGCAAGAAGAGGGCCTGGACGGCGCGCGGGGACCGGGCGGTCGCTTTGAGACTGGCCGGTGATCGCGAGTTGTACGTCGGTAGCGATCATCCGCAAAGACTCGAAGAGCGAATTCGCGCGGCTGCGGGCGACCAGCTCGTCCGGCCATGAACGCCGCCAAGATGAGCCCCCGGAAGCCGGCCGACTCGGCCACGATGGTCTCCGAGCTGATGATGCCCCACCAAGTGAACAACCTGGGGCACGTCTTCGGCGGAGTGGTGCTCTCCATGGTCGACCGCGCCGCTGCGGTCGCCGCTATGCGTCACTCTGGGCATCCCTCCGTCACCGTCTCGATCGATCGTGTCGATTTCAAGGAGCCCATCCAGTCGGGCGAGTTCGTGACCTGCTTGGCGCAAGTCAACTTCGTCGGGCGCACGTCGATGGAGGTCGGTGTTCGGGTCGAAGCGGAGAACCTACTCTCGGGTGTGAAGCGACATACGACGAGTTGTCTGCTGACCTTCGTCGCCATCGACCGTGACCACCGACCGTGCGAGGTGCCCAGGCTCGACACTTCGGAGCCCGAGGACGCCCGGCGCTACCGGGAGGGCCAGAGGCGCCGCGAGGTGCGCGAGCTGTTGGACCGTGAGCTCGAGCGGGAGAGGGGGCCCAGAGGTAAGGCAGCCCCCTAGCGGCGCTCCACCACCATCGCGAAGCCCATACCTCCGGCCGCGCACACGGTGATCAATCCGAACTCGACGTCGCGCCGCGCCATCTCGTTCAGGAGCGTCACGGTGATTCGGCCTCCGGTCGCGCCAAAGGGGTGTCCGATCGCGAGCGAGCCTCCCATCACATTGATGACGTCGACATCCGGGTGGCCAACGGCGTCGCTTCGGCCGAGCTCGTCCCGAGCGAACTGCTTGGATGAGAGCGCCTGAAGGTTCGACAGAACCTGGGCGGCGAACGCTTCGTGCATCTCCATGAGGCCGATGTCCTTCATGGTGAGTCCCGCACGGTCTAGGGCGAGCGGGGCCGCGTATGCGGGTCCCTGCAATAGCTGCCCAGCGGGATCCAAGGCTGTCCACGCCCAACTACGCACGTACCCGATGGCGTCGATGCCCTCGGCTGCCGCGAGCTCCGCGTTCATCAGTACCAAAGCCGACGCGCCGTCGGTGAGCGGTGACGAGTTGCCCGCACTCACGGAGCCGTACCTACGGTCGAAAGCTGGCCGAAGCTTGGCGAGCTTCTCCAGCGAGGAGTCGGTGCGGACACCGTTGTCACGGTCGATGACCTTCTCGTAACCCGGCGGCAAGTACACTGGAGTGATCTCGCGGGTTAGCCTTCCATCCTGCGTCCCGGCGCCGGCCAGCTCATGGGAGCGAAGTGCCCACGCGTCCTGGTCCTCCCGGGAGATGCCGTTCTCCTTCGCCATTCGTTCGGCGGACTCTCCCATCGTTTCGCCCGTGGTCGGCTCCGCGATGGCAGGCGTCACCGGGATTAGGTCTTTGGGACGCACGGACGAGAAAAGAGAAAGGCGCTGCCCGAGCGTTTTCCCCCTGGACGCGATAACGAGCGTCTTCGAGAGCTTGTCACTCACCGTGATCGGTACGTGCGACAACGACTCCGCCCCGCCGGCGACGACGACTTCGGCCTGACCGACTTCGATCATCTGGGCGGCGTCCGTGATCGCCTGGTTCGCCGAGGAACATGCTCGGGAGACCGTCACGGCGGGCACGGTCTTCGGGAGGACTGCGAGGCCGACCTCACGCGCGATGTTCGGCGCTTGTGTATCGTGCACGACGGTGCCGTAAATGAGCTGGTCCACGCGCTCGCCCTTCAACCCGCTGCGGCCGAGCGCGTCTCGCACCGCGATCTTTCCGAGCTCG
The DNA here is from genome assembly GCA_015664885.1 of Gemmatimonadota bacterium. Taxonomy (GTDB): domain Bacteria; phylum Gemmatimonadota; class Gemmatimonadetes; order Longimicrobiales; family Gaopeijiaceae; genus UBA1138. Next base: position 36,041 of record DQPL01000019.1, on the reverse strand, counting down.
ATCGCAGTAAGGTCAGCGAAGACGCTGCCCGAGCGTGCGAACGGCGTGCGACACCCGGCGATGATCGCGGTCTTCATGTCTGGCTCCTCATGAGGCGTTCCGCACTCCCTTAATCACCGCGGCTACCACGGCTCGCTGTAGAGGGTCCACATCGGGGTAGAGGCCGTCTTGATCGACCCCTAGATTCTGCCGGTTCGTCAGGAGGACAAGCGCGAGGTCGTATTCCGGCACGGCAAGAACCAGCGTGCCGGTGAAACCTGTATGGCTGAAGCTCGCCTGCCCGATGTAGGCCTGAAGTTGCCAGCCGAGCGCCTGTCCCCCACTGGTCGACGCAAGGAAGGTGTCGACGACCTGGGCATTCAGGTACCGTCGGCCGCCGTATGCGCCTCGGTTGAGCAGAAGCTGCAGCAGCACATTCAGCTCGCTCGCAGTCGAGAAGAGACCTGCATGCCCCGCGATGCCGCCGAATGCGTGAAACGCGTTGGCGTCGTTGACCTCACCGCTGAGCGTGCGCCTCCTCCATCCGTCCCACGCCTCAGCATCGCCCGCGATGCGATAACCGAACGTCGAGTCGTGCACCATTCGCTGCTCGTAGGGATTGCCGTGTGAGGTGGACGCGAAGCGCGAGCCGGCGTTTCCCGGCCCGGCCGCCTCCCCGTCTGCCCCCGCGGCTCCGTCCAGCGGGCGAAAACCGGTCCAGTCCAGTCCCAGCGGTCCATATATGCGCTCGCGCAGGAAGTCGTCGAGGGACGTGCCGGCCACTCGCTCCACGGCGAGCCCAAGCAACATGAAACCCAGGTCCGAGTAGTGGCGTCCCTCTCCTGCCTCCCATGCCAGCGGTTGTGCCCGCACGTACTCGGATGCCTCGTCGCGGTTCGTCGCATAGTAGTAAGTGGGCAGCCATTGGTAGAGCCCTGCGCGATGGGTGAGCAGGTGGCGAAGCGTGACGCCGTCCTTCCCGCCCCCGCGAAAGTCCGGGAGGTAGTGGGACAGAGGTGCGTCGACGTCCATGTCGCCGCTCTCCACCATGAGCATGACGGCCAGCGTGGTTGCCATGACTTTGGTGACCGACGCGAGGTCGAAGAGGGTCGATGGGGTCATGCGAACCGGGTCAACCCGGCGCTGGATGCCGCGCGCTCCTGTCCCGTCTGCGGTCCACGCTTGGTACTGTCCGGGCCCGTAGTCGTAGAGCTCACTCCACCCGTACGCCCGCTCGAGTACGACTGCGCCGTCTAGTGCCACGAGCAAAACGGCTCCGGGGATCCGGCCGGCGTCGACCCAGTCGGCGACCACGGAGTCTGCCGCCACGAGGTTCCGGTCCAACGGCGATCTCGCGCCCGGCGCTTCCACTGACGTCCACTGTGGACCTTGTCGCTCCACCGGGGATAACATGCCGAGCAGGCCAAGGACCGATAGGATGGGGAGCGCACGCATAGGCAAATGATATCGTGCCTACCAGGTTCGGACACGTATCCGCCACCAGTAACTACCACGAGACACCGCCACTGGACGCAAGTTGCGAGGGAGGTCACGAGTACCGTGTTCAAGAAGCGAAGAGGTCCCGCTGATGCCACGAGGCGGTGGTTCCGGAGCGTATCGCTTCTTGCTGCGCTATTGGTGGCCGTCTCGGTTGCGGCGTGTGGGCTGCTGGAGCCTGAGATCGGGGGCATCGGTACGATAGTGTTCCAGGACATCGAGGGCGGGTGCTGGCTTATCGACACCGACACGGAGGATTACTTCCCGGTCAATCTTCCCCAGAACCTGCAAGTCGCAGGGATCGAAGTGCAGTTCGAGGCTATCTCGCGTATGGACCTGTCCACTTTCTGCCCCGGCCGGATTATCGAAATCACGTGGATTGGTGAGATCGAGGGCTAGGTGGCGTTCTACCCCAAGCAACGCGACGTGCCCATAGCGGAATACTCGTATCGCCACGAGGCTGAGTTCGCGGCCGGTTTCCTGGAGAATGCCGGAATCCCGTTTCGCCTCCAGACCGACGATGCCGGTGGGGCAGATTCCTTCATGACCATCACTCGCCCGGCGCGCCTTTGGGTTCGGCGCGAGGACGTCGACGAGGCGCGTGACGTGCTCGAGCTCGACGTAGTAGAGACCCGTGGCACGGCGGTGGCCAGCCGGTCCCCTGCGCGGCCGGACGCTTCCGGGACTGTGCTGGTGGCTCGGGAACGCCTGCTCGCTGGTACGGTCGGCAGCGTCTCCCTGGTAGTGGGACTGGGCATCACGCCCGTGGTCCTGTCCTCCGTGCTCACGATAGTAAGCTTCGTTCTGGCGCTGGTCTTCGGTATCGCGGCGGTGTTCGGGCGCACCGTGGCTCCAGTGCGTCTCGCATTGCGCATGTTCTCGGGTCACATGAAGTGATGCGCGCTGTCTCGTTCAACGTCACGATCCCAAGCTTTCTGATCGGGAAGGGGCTCGGTGGACTCACGGAGTCCGCCATCTTCGGTGGACTCAGCGGCGTGCGCTTCGGCGAGGTGTCCGAGCCGTCACTACCTGCGGGTGACTGGGTGCGGCTCGAGATCCTCAAGGCGGGCATTTGCGGTACGGACATCGGCACGCTGACGTTCAAGGCGAGCCCCGCCATGGAGCCCTTCGGATCGTTCCCTGCAGTACTCGGGCACGAGATTCTGGCTCGTGTCCTCGAGGTCGGGCCGGGCGTGCATTCTGTCGAGACCGGACAGCGCGTCGCCGTCGATCCCATGATCTCATGCACGATGCGTGGCTTCGAGGGTGATGCTCGTTGCCATTCCTGCACGGCGGGCCTTCACTGCACGTGCGAGCGTAGTGGAGAAGAGGGTGCGTTGATGGTCGATGGTGCCGCGCTGCAGCGCGGTGCGACGATCGGATACCACGCGTCGTTGCCGGGTGGTTGGGCGGAGCGCATGATCGCCCACCAGAGCCAGCTCTTCGTCGTTGACGACGGCATGAACGACCGCACCGCAGCGCTGATCGAGCCGCTCGCCGTGGGCATGCACGCGGTGCTCGGCTCGCGGCCGTTCAGTGATGGGCCCGTGCTGGTGATCGGGAGTGGTCCGATCGCGCTCGGCACGATTTGGGCTCTGCGTACGGCCGGGTACCAGGGTGAGCTTGTCGCCCAGATCAAGCGTGGGCACGAAGCCGAGATCGCCCGGGGCCTCGGCGCGAGCACGGTTGTTTCCCCGGGTGACGAGGCTCGCCAAGCCCTGGTGGACACGGGCGCCAGCGCCTACATGCCGATCGTGGGCGATGAAGTGTATGCCGGCGGCGGCTTCCCGCTCATCTTCGACTGCGTGGGCAGCAGACATACCGTCAAGCAGTGTCTACGCTATGCGAGTCCGCGCGGCCGCATCGTCATGCTGGGTTGTGCCGCGGAGATCCCCAAGCTGGATCTCACCTTCGTGTGGGCGCGAGAGCTCGACGTGAAAGGGTACGTTGGCTACGGCATCGAAGACTGGCGCGGTCAACGTGTGCACACCTTCCAGATCACCCACGACATGCTGCTCGAATCAGGAGCTCCGGTCGAACCGATGGTGACCCACGTATACCCGCTCGGGCAGTACCGTGACGCCCTGTCAACCGCTGCCAACCGAAGGCGCACGGGCTCCATCAAGGTATTGCTGGATCCCACGGCGGGGTGAGATCGACGCCGCTGAAGATCAATGAGCGGTTGACCCCGACCGTGCCGTGAGTGGTGCTCGAACCGTCGTAGTCGGTGGCGGTGTGGTCGGTGTATGCTGCGCTTACGCCCTCGCGCGTGAAGGACTCGACGTCGTGCTTCTCGAGCGGGGGGAGGTCGCTTCCGGAGCTTCGCGTGGCAACGCCGGCACAGTCTCAGCGGGGCATCCTCCCCTGAACCGGCCGGGACGAATCAAGCAAGCTGTCTTCCAGATGCTCGACCCCAAGAGCCCGCTCTACGTGCCTCCACGCTGGGACCCCGAGCTCTGGCGGTGGCTGCTCTCGTTTGCGCGACACTGCACCGACGCGCACGTCGAACGCTGCATGAGCGTCATGGCGCCGCTCGGCATAGAGGCTCTCGCGATCTTCGATCGGCTCATCGAGGAGGAGCACATCGACTGCGGGTACCGATCCGAGGGGTACTTCGAGGTCTGCACGACCGAGAAGGGCATTGCCAGAGCTCGACATGAAGCGTCGATCATCGGGCGCAGTGGCTACCACCCTGAGGTTGTCGACGCCCATGAGTTACGCAGGAGAGAACCAGAGTTCGGGCACGAGGTGGTGGGCGGCGTGCACTATCCCGAAGCTCGCACGCTCGACCCGTACCGATTCGTGACCGCGGTCATGGAGCTCGCAAGGGATCGAGGTGTCGAGCTTCGAGAGCGAGTGAGCGTCGCCAGCGTCGCAACCGATGGCGGGCGTGTGGCGGGCGTGCGCACCGAACACGGCGACTTCGTGGGAGCGGACCACGTCGTGCTCGCGACTGGGCCGTTCAGCCTCGAACTGGCGCGCCGACTCGGTGTTCGGCTGCCTGTGCAGCCTGGGAAGGGGTATCACCGAGATGTTGCTGTAGGTCCCGCCGGCGCACCACCGCTGCGCACGGCGTGCGTGCTCAACGAGACTTCCGTGTTCTGCACGCCAATGGACGGGTTCGTGCGCTTCGCCGGCACTATGGAGTTTTCGGGGCTCAACCAGGTGATGCGGCCCGCCCGGCTTCGTCAGCTCACCGACGCTGCACGCACATGCTTTCCCCGCCTCGGAGACGAGGCGCCGATCTCCGAATGGTGCGGGCTGCGTCCCATGTCCGTAGATGGGCTTCCGATCGTCGGGCCTTTGGCAGGTATCGACGGGCTCAGTATTGCCACGGGCCACGGGATGCTGGGGCTCACGCTCGCTCCCGTGACGGGACGGATCATCGCGAAGCAGGTGACGGGGGTGGGTGAGGCTAGGTACCGATCCCTGGCTCCAGAGCGCTTTGGCTGACCGGCGGGTTCACCCGCCGCCGTTGTTCAGGTTCAGCGGACGTCGATCAGCAGACGCGGTGGGGATCTCATCTCGAGCACCCGCACGTTGTCGCCTTTCTTGAGGCCAACGATCCAGGTGACGACATCGTCTGCGTCGCAGGAGATTCCGCCCTCCTGCACGAGCGCGAGATCATAGCTTTCTGTCTCGATGGACATCGTGCGCCGACCCTGGTCGATGATGCGCGCTGGCCTGAGGCGCAGCACCAGAAACTGGTTACCGGCCAGCTCAGGTGTGTGCTCGGCCGCCTGCTGCGCTTCTTCGTCCTGGGGGTCGCCCTCAGCGTCCGTTCCTTCTCCGCATCGCACCGCCAAACCAGGACGAACGAGTCGTATTTCGTAGCTCGGAGCAGGTGCGTCTGAGCTGAACGTGAACGTCATGCGGTCAAAGCCCTCGTGAGCGGTGACCTCGACGCTCTCGACCATGGAGCGCGGCGCCACGGGATTGGGACTGCGATTGATCGAGTTCGTCGTCCAGGGCAGCTCGACAGAGAGATCGGCCATCTCGAGACCGACTAGATCGGCCTCCGTCAGTGGCTCACGCTCGAGCGGCCTGATGGCTGTGTCCGCGGCCTGCGCGGCTTAGACGTTGGACGCTTCCGGCTCGCTTCCACACGCGGGGAGCGCGAGCAGTAGGAAGCAAACGAGAGCGGTTCTTGGCTTCATCGGAGTGGCGAGGTCGAGTGAACGGTCGCGTTAATGTCGAAGTTCGGGACTAAAGATCCAGGGGGATGACCTCGGGGTGCACCTTGCTGTTCGGCTTGTCTCCGTCTACGTCGATGCCCTCGAGCTTTAGCAGTGCAACCTTCGCGGGTAAGCCGCCACCGAATCCGGTGAGGCGTCGGTCCGCAGCGACCACGCGGTGGCAGGGTACCACGATCGGGATGGGATTGGCTCCGACGGCCTGTCCGACGGCGCGCGCCATGTCGGGCTTGCCCAAGTCCCGCGCGACCTGACCGTAGGAAGCGACGTGACCGTACTCGATGTCGAGGAGCCTGCGGTAGACATCGTGCTGAAAGCCCGTCGTCGAAGCCGCGAAGTCGAGCGGGAGGTCGAACGTCCGACGCTTCTTGGCCAGATACGCCTCGAGTTGCTCCACGGCTCCCCGCAAGTAGTCGGGCCAGGCCTCTGAGGGATCCGTGTGGTGCTCGCGGGGAAGAACTCCGAACTCGATGCGTCGGACCCCGGCCGGCGACATCCACACCGTGATGGGGCCTGCACGAGTGTCGGAGAGGTGAGCCGAGTGAATCTCGACAGGCGTCAGTGTGGTCCCTCCGCCGCGTGCTTCTTGAGGGCCTCCTGAAGCGCGTCGAAGCCAATCAACGCACACTTGATGCGCACAGGGAACTTGCTCACCCCCTGAAGCGCCCGCAGGTCGCCGAGGCTCCTGTCCTTCGCTACCTCCGTATCGCCGTGCATGAGGGCGGTGAAACGCTCGGCGAGCCCTTCCGCGTCGCTCAGCGAGGCACCCTGGATCTTCGCGGTCATCATGCTGATCGCCGCCTGGGAGATCGAGCAGCCCTGCCCGACGAACTTGGCCTCCGCGATCTGATCGCCTTCGATGCGCAACTGTAGGCGGATTTCGTCTCCACAGACCGGATTGGCCATGTGGATCTCAACGGTCTTCTCGTCCATCTCCGCTTTATTCCGCGGATTGCGGTAATGCTCGAGAATGAGCTGCTGGTAGAGCGAGCTGAGTCGAGGTGTTTCCATCGTTCGCTACACCTGATGATCGGTGAAACAATCTAATCGCCACGGCCGCAGCGCGCTCGCCCCTGCGGGCGTTGGCATGCTTTCCATTTGGCATTCTCAGCCGAAGATGCCGCGTACTATGCCCAGGCCTTCAACCAGTCGATCCACGTCGTCTTTGGTGTTGTACAGGTAGAAAGAAGCCCGCGCGGTGGCGGCAATACCGAAGTGCTTCATCACGAGTTGCGCGCAGTGGTGTCCCGCCCGAACCGCTATGCCTTCCGCGTCCAGGATCGTCGAGATGTCGTGCGGGTGGGCGTCGCCCAACGTGAATGAGACCACGGCGGAGCGCTCCTCGAGCGACTCTGGGCCGTAGATGTGCACGCCCTCGATCGAGCCCACCTGCTCGATCGCATAGGCCAGAAGCTCGTCTTCGTGTGCGGCGATTGCGTCCATGCCGACGCCGGCCAGGAAGTCTACCGCAGCGCCCATGCCGATGGCTCCAGCGATGTTCGGGGTGCCTGCTTCGAACTTGTGGGGCACCTTCGCCCAGGTGCTTTCCTCGCGTCCCACGAAGTGGATCATTTCGCCGCCCCCCTGATAAGGGGACATCGACTCGAGCAAGTCCTTTCGTGCCCAGAGCGCTCCGATGCCCGTGGGGCCACACATCTTGTGACCACTGAAGGCATAACAGTCAACGCCCAGGTCCTGCACGTCGACCTTGGTGTGTACCGCGCCTTGGGCACCGTCGACCACCACCAGCGCGCCGACTTCATGAGCCGCAGCAGCGATGTCCTTGATGGGGTTCACGGTGCCGAGCGCGTTCGAGACGTGTCCGAGGGCAACGACCTTGGTGCGCTCCGAGAGCAGCGAGGGCAGGTCGTCGAGGATGAGTCTACCCTGGCTGTCCATCTCGATGTAGCGAAGCGAAGCGCCTTTGCGACGAGCGAGCAGTTGCCACGGAATGATGTTCGAGTGGTGCTCCATCGTCGAGATCAGGATCTCGTCGCCCTCGCCGACGTTGTCCAACCCCCACGCGATCGTGATGAGGTTGATGGCTTCCGTCGTGCCCCGAGTCCAAACCAGCTCGTCGGAATCGGGTGCGTTGATCCACTGGGCAACCTTGATGCGGGCGTCCTCGTACGCCACCGTGGCTCGACGCGATAGTTCGTGGATGCCGCGGTGCACGTTGGCGTTGTCGCGCGTGTAGTACCGCTCGAGCGCATCCAGCACCGCTTTGGGCTTTTGCGATGTCGCCGCGTTGTCGAGGTAAACGAGCGGCTTGTCGTTGACCGTCTGATCCAGCGCCGGGAACTCACTCCGGATCTTGATTGGGTCGAATGCGGTCATTCGAAGTTGCCTCGGTGCTTCTCAGCTCACGTCGACGTAGATCTGTCCGGCGCGGACTTCCACCGGGAACGATTTCACCGGCCGCGTGGCCGGAATACAGAGGTTCTTGCCGGTCTTACAGTCGAAGCGCGCGCCGTGGTAGATGCACAGGATCTCATCGCCCTCCAGCTCGCCGTCGGAGAGCGGGAACTCCTCGTGGCTGCACTCGTCTGCGATCGCGTAAATGGTGCCTTCGAAGTTGGCCAGTACGATTTCGCTGCCGTCGGCGGTCACGCCCTTGAGTTCGCCGACGGGGCACTCGCTGGTGGGGCCTACTTCTATCCAGCTAGCCATGGGTGCTCATTAGCCGTGCTGCGCCAGTTTTTGCTCGATGACTCTGGTCACCTTGTCGACAACACCACCTAATGGGAGCTTCGCCAGGACCTCTCCTAGGAATCCCAGCACCACCAGGCGCTCGGCCTGGATGAGGCTGAGGCCGCGGCTCATCAGGTAGAACTTCGCCTCGTCGTCGAGTTGGCCGACGGTGGCTCCGTGGGAGCACTTCACGTCGTCGGCCTCGATTTCGAGGTTGGGCAACGAGTCGGCTCGTGACTCCGGCGAGAGCAGAAGATTTCGGTTCGTTTGATACGCGTCGGTGCCTTGGGCACCGGGCAGAACTCGGATGATGCCCCGAAAAGCCGCCCGGCTGGCACCGTCGAGTGCACCCTTATAGAGCAGGTCGCTCGAAGTGTGCTCCGCGACGTGGTCCTGGCTGGTGTTGAAGTCGAAGTGCTGGTCGTCGTCCCCGAAGTAGAGACCCAGCATGTCTGAATTCGCGCCGGGACCGAGCAGGCGCGCGTTCAGGTCGACACGCGTCACGGACGCGCCCAGCGCCACGTTGAGCGTATCGAGCTTCGAGTCGCGCTGTGCGAGCGTACGCTGCATGGACTGGTAGAACGCCCCCCGACCCAGGCGCTGCACGGCCACGTACTGCACCCTGGCGCCCTCGCGCGCGATCAGCTCCACGGCCGTCGAAGTATACGTCTGCGACTCGAAGTCGTCGGATAGAACCTCGTCGACATAGGAGACCTGGCTCTGTGCCTCGGCCACGATGAGCACACGGCTGAAGTATGCGGTTCCGGCCTCGCTCAGCCAGCGCGTCACGCGGACCGGAAGTTCGAGTTGCACGCCCTTGGGCACGTACAGGAAGATGCCGTCGCTCCACAGTGCAGCGTTGAGCGCCGCGAACTTCCCCTCCTCGGCGGGAACAGCGTCAGTGGCGAGGTGCTCTCGCACCAGTTCCTCGTGATTCGTGATCGCTTCTTGCAGAGACTCCAGGATCACGCCCTGTGTGGCGAGCTGCTTATCGACGTCGGCGTGCACGACGTGACCGTCGATGATGACGATGTGGCCCGAGGCCTCGCGATCTTCGTCCATGGCCGCGCGCAACCGCTCGGGCCACGTGCTAGCGTCGTCCGACATCGCTTCGGCATCGCTGAGTTGTAGCGAATTGAGGTCGAGCTTCTTCTTGAGGTTCGTGTAACGCCACTCCTCGAGCCGGATCGTCGGCATCGGCGTACGCTCATACACGTCCCAGGCATGTGCGCGACGCTCGCGCAGCCACTCAGGCTCACTCATGCCGATCCGCTCGACCGCCGCCGGGTTCAGCGCGCTCGTCACGCCCTCCATTCCTGCGACGGCTTTAGCCAACGGAGCCTTCCATCTCCATCTCGATGAGCCGGTTGAGTTCCACCGCGTACTCGAGCGGCAGCTGCTTGGCGATGGGTTCGATGAAGCCGCGCACGATCATTGCCATGGCTTCGTCCTTGGCGATGCCGCGGCTCGCCAGGTAGAAGAGTTGCTCCTCACCGATCTTCGACACCGAAGCTTCGTGGCCCACGCTGGCGTCGTTCTCTTCGATCTCGATGTAGGGGTACGTATCGGTACGTGACGTGTCGTTGATGAGCAGCGCGTCGCACTCGACGTTCGAACGCGCGTGGCGCGCGCCTTTATGAACCTTGCACAGGCCACGGTAGGTCGAGCGTCCGGTCCCTTTCGAGATCGACTTCGAGGTGATCGAGGACGTCGTATGAGGAGCCACGTGGACCACCTTGCCGCCGGTGTCCTGGTGCTGGCCGTCACCGGCATACGCGATCGACATGATCTCGCCGTGCGCGCCCTCGCCAATCAGGTAGCAGGACGGGTACTTCATCGTGAGCTTCGAGCCCAGGTTGCCGTCCAGCCACTCCATGGTGGCGTTCTCGTGTACCATTGAGCGCTGCGTGACCAGGTTGTACATGTTGTTCGACCAGTTCTGGATGGTCGTGTACCGGAAGCGGGCGTTCTTCTTGACGACAATCTCGATGACACCCGAATGGAAGGACTCGGTCGTGTAGACCGGAGCGGTGCATCCCTCGATGTAGTGCGCTTGCGCGCCTTCATCGATGATGATGAGCGTGCGCTCGAACTGGCCCATGCGCTCCTGGTTAACGCGGAAGTACGCTTGCAGGGGGGTGTCGAGCGAGACGCCCTTCGGGATGTACACGAACGATCCGCCTGACCAGACCGCCGAGTTCATCGCGGCGAACTTGTTGTCGTGCATCGGGATGATCGTGCCGAAGTGCTCGCGGAAGAGCTCGGGGTGGTTCTTCAGGCCGTCTTCGATCGAATCGAAGATGACGCCCTGGGCCGCCCACTCCTCACGCAACGAGTGGTACACCATCTCGGACTCGTACTGCGCGCCCACGCCAGCAAGGATCTTCCGCTCGGCCTCGGGGATGCCGAGCTTCTCGAACGTGTTCTTGATCTCGTCGGGCACGTCGTCCCAGGAGCGCTCCATCTGGTCCTGAGGACGCACGTAGAAGTAGATCTCGTCGAGCACGGCTTCGAGACTCGAAAGATCACCGCCCCACTTGGGCATCGGCTTCGAGTTGTAGACGTCGAGCGCCTTGAGGCGGTACTCGAGCATCCACTCCGGCTCTTCTTTGTGCGCGGAGATCTGGCGCACCACCTCTTCGCTCAGGCCCTTCTCGGCGCGGAAGACTGGCTCGGTCTCCGTGACGAAGTCGTACTTGTACTCGTCTAGGCCGAGGTCTTGGATGGTTTCATTCTGTGGCATAGTGCTCTCCTGGCGCCTTAGACGCCGTCCGCAATTGAGTCCGCCTCGCTCCAGCCCCTGTAGCCTTCGGCCTCGAGCTGGTGGGCGACTTCCGGTCCGCCGGAGCGGACGATGCGACCGTCGACCATCACGTGTACACGGTCGGGCTCGATGTGGTCCAGAAGCCGCTGGTAGTGCGTGATGAGGAGGATCGACATTTCGGGATCCTCCTCGGTCAGTGTGTTCACCCCGCTGGCGACGACCTTCAGCGCATCGATGTCGAGGCCAGAGTCGGTCTCGTCCATCACCGCGAGCTTGGGCTTCAGCATCGCCATCTGAAGGATCTCGTTGCGCTTCTTTTCGCCACCGCTGAAGCCGTCATTCACATGACGCTCGGCGAACGTGACATCCATCTCCAGCAGCTCCATGCGCTCGGTCAGGATGTCAGAGAATTCGAAGATATCGAGCTCCTCACCATCTGCCTGGTGAGCCTGCACCGCAGTGCGAAGGAAGTTCGCGATGGAGACGCCCGGGATCTCGACAGGATACTGGAAGGCGAGGAAGATGCCGGCCTGCGAGCGCTCGTCGGCTTCGAGCTCGAGCAGGTTGCTGCCCTGGAACAGGACCGATCCGGACGTCACTTCGTAGCCAGGGTGGCCCGCGAGAACCTTGGCAAGAGTGCTTTTTCCCGAGCCGTTTGGACCCATGATCGCATGGATCTCGCCCTTGCCGATCTCGAGATCGACCCCGGTGAGTATCGGCAGATCTTCGTCGGCCACCTTGGCTTCTAGGCCCTCTATCTTCAGAATTGAAGCGTCGCTCATGCGGTTCTCAGGCGATGCGCGGAGCCGCTTGGCTCGCTTATCAAGAATGATTCTACGTTTCAGGTCCCGAAACCTAGACGGGGCAAATAGGGGGGTCAAGTGGGGATAGACAGCGCCAACTCTACGCTTCATACGGGTGATTCAGTCCGTTTGGAAGACCTCGGTGACACGCCCTGGGTGGTGCTCGGTGGTGGTGGCCTGAAGGGTCTAGCTCACGTCGGAGCGTGGCGGGCTCTCACCGAGGCCGGCGTGCAGCCCGCGGGCATCGTTGGCACCAGTATCGGCGCACTGGCAGGAGCACTCGCGGCTAGTGGTATGACCTGAGCAGGAGATGCGCAAGCACGCGCTCGCGCTCGAGAAGACGGACATCGTGCGCGTGAACCGTCGGGTGGCCTGGATCAACGGGATCCGTCAACCCAGCGTCTTCCGTGGTGATGCGCTCATGGACTTCTACTCGGAGTTGCTGCCGGACGGCGGTTGGGACTCGATTCAGATGCCCCTGCTGCTGAACGCCGTGGACCTGACCGACGGTTCGACAGGGTGGTTCGGTACGGATGCGAGGACAGACGTGTCATTGGTGGAGGCCGTATACGCGTCGTCGGCGCTTCCGGTTTTTTACCCGGCTTTCGAGAACGGGGGGCGGGCGTTCGTTGATGGCGGAACCGAATACCCGCTCGCGCTCGACCGTGCGGAGGAACAAGGCGCGACCGGGATCGTGGGCATCGACGTCGGCTCCGGGGAGACCGGGGACTGCGAGAAGATCCTCGCGCAGGGAATTCTCGGAGTACAGCAACGCATCTTCTCGATCATGACTTGGCGCCGCCGCCGTGACCTACTCGCCCAATGGGACGGTCCGCCGCTCCTGTACGTGCGGCCGCGATTCGACGGGTACGCGGCCTTCGACTTCGACCACGTCGAGTACTTCCTGGACGAAGCGTATCGAGCGATGAAGGAAGTGTTGGCGCGCTGACGTCCCTTCGTCACTTGAAACTTTCCAGGTAACACTCTCGAGGTATCCATCGTAGATATATCCGCAACGGATAAATTCTCGGGAGCTCGATATGCCTGGCCATGAGACACCGCTTCGACCCGCAGTCTTCCACATCTTGCTCGCGCTCGCGGGTACGGCTCTGCATGGACTCGGAATCGCCGAGGCGGTCGCCGAGGCCACGACGGGTTCGGTGAAACTCGGCCCCGGCACGCTCTACCGCTCCCTCAAAGAGATGGCACGCGACGGTCTCATCAGCGAAGTGCAGGCGCCCTCCGAGAGTGAGGACCCGCGCCGGCGCTTTTACGACATCACGAAGCGAGGGCGAGCACTCGTGCAGGCAGAAGCCGAGAGACTCGCGCGCATCGTGGACGTGGCGCGCGAAAACCGAGTCCTGCCGAGCGCGTCGTAGCCATGCCGAACGACAGCAATCGATCGAGCCGTGGGCGCGGAGAACGGCTCTATGCCGCACTTCTGCGCGCGTACCCGAGGCGTCACCGAGAGCAGTACGGCGCAGCGCTGATGGACAGGTTTCGGCACCACCGAGATGAGCGGCTACGTGCTACTGGCCAGCTCGGGGCCGGCTTCTGGTTCTTCATGCTGCGTGACGTGCTCGCCTCCAGTTGGAAAGAGAGAAGGGAGGCGCTTGAATCGAACGGACGCCCAAGCGTCCAGCCTGACCGAGGGGGAGATGGGATGAGGGGATGGTTCGACGACCTCGCATACGCCGCCCGCCGACTGTGGCGGAGCCCGGGACTCAGTCTGACGGCACTCGTGATTCTCGTGCTGGGCATCGGCGTGAACACGACGGCGTTCAGCCTCGTGAACGCTCTGCTTCTGCAGCCGCCTCCCTTCCCCGACGTCGAAGCCGTGGTAGACGTGCTCTAGGGCTCAGACGACGGTGGTCCCAACTCGACGTCCTATCCGGCCTTCCAGGACATCTCCAGGACCGAGGGTGTCTTCGCTGATGTCGCCGCGATCAGTGTGTCACAGGGCTTCATGGAACAGGACGGCGGCTTGGTGAGCGTGTCGACCGAGTTTGCTACCTCCGGCTACATGCGGGTGCTGGGCTTCGCGCCCTCGCGCGGTCGATGGTTCGATGAAGCGGAGGACCTCGCCGATGGGCGACCAGTCGCGGTGATCACGCACAAGATGTGGCGCGACCGCCTCGGCTCGGGACCCAACGTCATCGGTACCACGGTCCGCATTGGCGGTTCGTTGATAACCGTGATAGGCGTGGGCCCGATTGAATTCAATGGAGGCGCGGGCCCCGCTGTGATGGACATGTGGCTCTCGATCAGCGCCCTGCGGCCGACCGGGTCTTTTGCGGCCCAGTCACTGGAGCGCAGACAGGATCACCCGTTCCTCGTGCGGGCCCGGCTATTGCCCGGCGTGAGCGTTGAGCAGGCGCAGGTGGCGATGACCCGGCTCGGCGATGAGCTGGCCGCGACATACCCCGTCATCAACGAAGGCAGAAGGATCCACCTTGCTCGGCATCGCCTGGCTCATTATGAAGATGGGGCAGTCTTGCATCCGTCTTCGGAGTCCCGCATGAACCGCATCGCCGTCACCGTGACCTTTCTCGCCCTGGTCGCCACTTCTCCTGCAATGTCCCAGGACATCGCACGCCTCGAGTCCCAGACCGCGGTGATCCGAGTCGAGCGGGGTGCCACCGCCCCTCTGGTGATCTGGGCGTTCGATGCCGCGGGTCGGCCCACAGACGGCGCCCTCCGGGTGTCGGGTCCTCGCCGCGGGCTGGCTGTGGACGGAACGTCCGTGAGGGGACTCGTAGTCGGCGAATACGAGATCGTGGTCACGAGTGTGCCGGCGGACGGGGCCGCTCCTGTGACGCTGCGTATCCCGGTGCACGTCGATTGGCCGGCGATCACGGAAGTGCGAATCGAAACGGACGGAGACCGGTTGTACGAAGGTGCTCGGGTCCCGCACGGGGTCGCCGCGTCCCACCGCGACGGGTCTCGGCGGCAGTTCATTGAGGTCTCCTGGGATAGCTCGGACGAAGACATTGCCACCGTCGACGCATTCGGAAACGTGCGCGCCGTCGGTACGGGTACTGTGACCATCTCCGCCAGTGTGGAAGGGGTGCGCGGCGAGATGACACACACGGTGGTTCCGTCGCCGGTCGCGTCGATGTCGCTCGTTGGGGGCCTGCAACAGGTCCGCACCGGCGACGTGCAGAGCTTCACGGTGACCGCGTTTGACGAAGGCGGCTCGGCCGTCGATGACGCGCCGATCTCCTGGAGCTTTATCTACCAACCGGACGATTCCATCAAGGCGCCCGCGGGGCCCGCCCAGATTCTCGAGGGGCGTATGGTCGCGGACGTGCCCGGCGTGTACACGGCGATCGCTTCGACGACGGGCGCCTCGGCGGAATATTCCTTCCGAGTAGTTCCTCGGGACGTAATTCGCAAAATCGAAATCGTGGGTCACGGCAGCGAGGCGCGCATCTTTACGACCGACTTCTGGATCTGGGAGGGCCTCGACGGTCGTGACTACGCACTGACCGGATCCAAATACGGGGACGGCATCTCGATGGTCTGGGACGTCACCGACCCGGCCAACATCTTTAAGACCGATTCGATACCCGTGGACGCTCGCAGCACCAACGACATGAAGGTCTCGCCGGACGGTCGCTACGGGGTCATCTCCAGAGAGGGCGCCTCGAGCCGAAGAAATGGCCTCGTGATTCTCGACCTCGCGGAGCCTGCGCACCCGAGGATTGCGTCGACCTTCGAGAGCCACGGAGTCACCGGCGGCGTGCACAATATGTTCGCGACGAATGATTACCTGTTCTCGCTCGCGAACGGCGACAAGTACGTAATCATCGACGTGCGCGACCTCGACAATCCGAAGTACGTGAGCGAGTACAACCACCCCGACTCGCGCGTGCACGACGTGTTCGTGCATGACGGGCTCGCTTATTCGGCGGAATGGGAGACCGGCGTGGTCGTCGTGGACGTTGGAAACGGAAAGTGGGGCGGTTCGATCGAGAATCCACAGCTCGTGACGGTCTTTCCGACCACAACGGGCTCGACACACGCGATTTTCCCCTACTACCAGGAGTCGACTGGACGCTTCCTGCTCATCGTGGGTGACGAGCGCGTGCAGCGTAGGGGCCTCGCATGGGAGGGAACCGGACCGGATCACCGTCAACAGTACGACCCCATCACCGGTAAGGGTGGCTACCCTCGGGCGACATCCGGTTACACGCAGATCTTCGACTTCACCGACCCGACGAATCCTGTACAACTCGCGCGCTACGAGGCCAGCGAATACGGCACGCACAACATGTGGGTCGAGGACGACGTCCTGTACCAGGCGTACTACGAGGGCGGCGTACGCATGGTCGACATCTCGGGCGACCTCATGGGGAATCTCTACACCCAGGGCCGCGAGATGGCGGTGTTCAAGGCACACGATCCCGTCGGCTACATTCCGAACGCGCCGGGCGTCTGGAGTGTGATGCCGTGGAAGGGCAACATCTTCTTCAGCGACATCAATTCCGGCATGTGGGCGGTGAAGATGGTGCCCACGGATCGTCCCATCTCCTAGCAGCGGTCGTTTATAGGTAATGGCCCACATGCATTCCTGCTCTGCTCGTCAGACCGTGCGGCTCGTAGTCGTTCCATGTGCAGCGACCATGGCGAAATCCGTCTCATTGCACGGGCGTACATGATTCCGACCGGACCTCCCTAGCATGCGCCACATGACCCTCCGCCGCCTCGTTCCAGCTTTTGTCGTCGCCATCGCTCTATCGGCGTGCGCCGACTCGATTCCCGGTCCTGGCACCATGACCGTGACGTTGAAGGGTCCGTGGGTGACCGAGGGTGCGGCGCTCATCTCGATATTCGGCGACGGCATCACCGGCGTGACTCAGATCAACAGTCGCGTCTTTGGCGAGCATGACGCAGATTCCTTCATCGTGGTTGTCGTGGCTGAGCCGTCCGCCGAACTGACCTTCGGCTTGCAGGTGCTCGACACGCTTGCCGCGTTCGAGGCCCACGTGCTTCAGGTGGCCGCTCCGCATGACGTGCTGCGCCCCGTGCTCGCCGATTACGAAGTGGAGATCCGGCGATGAGCGCGAGCCGCGACGAGCGTTGGTGGGCGCCGCTCACCCGGTTGGCGATCGCCCTGTTGCTCATCAGCCATGCGACGCCATGGTCGGCAGAGTCTCTCTCAGCCCAGGACATCGAGGCGCTCGCCGAGGTCCGCGGGCTGACGCTCCCGCAGAGCTACTACGCTCGCGTCGCGCAGGCCCGGGGTGCCTATGAGCTGCCGAACGGCCTCTTTCGCTTGAACGCTCAGGGGCAGGTCGAGCCGGTGCGAGATATTGGCGGGACCCACCGCCTCCTGGTTCTGCCGGCGCTGTTCTCCGATTCGCAGGAGCCGCACATCACCCGGGACATGATCCAGGCGTCGCTCTTCGATGGTCCTTCCGAGTACGGGACTGTCACCGAGGCTTACGCAGAGATGTCTCGGGGAAAGTTCAACTTGATCGGGGATGTGCTTCCGTGGGTGCGCACCTCGCGAACGCTGGAGGTCGTCGTGGGTTCGGGCAACGGCCTCGGTTCCGACTCGGATATGGCGCCTTACTTCCTGGAGGCGCTCGAGCTCGCGGACGTGGACACCGACTTCAGCCTCTACGACAACGACGGCCCTGACAACGTGCCCAACAGCGGGGACGACGACGGCTACGTCGATGCCATGACGTTCGAGTTTCTCGAGATCCCGGGCTCATGCCCGGGACCGTCGATCTGGCCGCACCGCTGGGGCATCGCTGCCCAGAACGACGGCCAGCCGTTCACCACCAACGATGCTCGCCCCAACGGTGGTTTTGTTCAGGTCGACGGCTACATCGTGCAAGGAGTGACCGACTGCGAAGGTCTCAACGTGCAGAGCGCGAACGTCATCGCGCACGAGTATGGACATGTGCTCGGGCTACCCGACTTTTACCATCCGACGGCCAGCGGGGGAGCCGCCGGCCGGCGCTGGGTGCTCGGGTGTTGGGCGCTCATGGCTGCGGGTTCGTGGGGATGTGGTCCGGTCGGGGGAGATCGCCTTCCCTACGGGCCGTCGCACATGAGTGTGCGCAACAAGAACGTGCTCGGTTGGTTGGACTTCACGGAGGTTGGACTCGAACCCGTCAGTAATCAGGAGTACGTGCTCGATCCGGTGCAGACTTCAGGCGACGCGTTGCGCATCCATCTCGACCAGAGCGGTAGCGAATTCCTCCTGGTGGAATACCGAGCCCAAATCGGATTCGACCATGGCCTCCCGGCGGGCGGCGTGCTCATCTACCACCAGGACCTGGGTGCCGCGACCAGACCAGACCCCACCAGTGGCCTCCCGTATTTCCTCTCCTTGCTCGAGCAGGATGACAACGACGGGTTGGTGAGGAACAGCTTCGAGGGAGGCAATCGCGGGGAAGCCGGTGATGCATGGGGTCTTGGGGAGGTGCCGAACCAGCTCAGCAGCATCACCTCTCCGAGTACACGCCTCAACAACGGCCGCGCGACGGAGGTGGTGTTCCACTCGATCTTCGTGCAGGGCGGGCAGGCCCGTATTACGCTATCGACGCAACTGGTAGTCACTGAGCAACAGATCGTGCAGTTCTTCCTCGAGCCGAACTCCGAGCCGCTGTCCGAGCTCGAACTCGCCTATGTGGACAGCGAAGGCAACCGGAACGGAAGGTTGGACGTAGGGGATCTGCGCCGCTGGCTGCGCGAACACGGGAACTAGCCGACTCGCGAAAAAACGAGCCCCGCCCAGCCGTAGCTGGACGGGACTCGCATCGGGCGCACTGGTGAGGTGCGTGTGAAATTAGCGGGACCCGATATCTCCTTCGCTGCGTCAGCCGCCTCGGCCGCGCTGCGAGGACCCTCGGCGATCGCCTCGGAATGAGCCCCGCTGTTGGCCGCGATCGCTACGGAATCCACCCTGTCCACCTTGCCCTCGCCTTCCGTCGCCCCTAGAGGCCCGGGATTCGCGCCTGACTCGCTTGAGCGACTCCTGTTGTCCTTCCGTCAGGATCGCCTGCAGACTTTCGCGTTGCTGGCCGGCCCGCCCGCGCCGCACCTCCTCTTGGTCTTCCATCACCGCCATGACGTCGCTGCGTCGGATGAGGCCTGCGGCGTACTGGGACTGCACTTCTGTCATTTCCACCATGTCGGCGGTGCGCCGTTCCACGTTCGCACGTCGGATGGCGTCGAGTTGATCCATCTGATCTTCGGTCAACTCCAGACGCTCCCGCAGCCTCATGATCGACTCGATGCCGCCATCCTGCCGGGCTTTCTGTCGACCTTCCATACCTCGCGGCTGAGGGCCGCGCCGACCCTGTTGGGCCGCGAGACCTGTTGCCCCGCCGGCAAACAGCGTCAGGAACAAGGTCCCAAGGACCAGGAATCCACCCGCCGTCGTCTTCATCGAATGCTCCTTCGCTTAATCGCCCGCTCCGGAGAGCAAGCGCTGCTTGCACTGTTGTGAGCGATAGAGGAGGTCGACAGGGATTTCGTTAAAGCACGTGCTAGCGAGGTCCCGCGGCGAGCGCATCGCGGAAGGACCTCGACCACTCCGCCAGGGATACGCGCAGGTAACGCGCGGGCTCGCTCTCGGTGCGACTGATCGGACCCTCCGTTCCGGGCTCGACGGCCACGTGCACAAGCGTCGGGCCGGGAGTGGTGAGGAGGTCTGGTATGGCCTCGACGTAGTCCCGAGGGTCCTCGAAGCTGAAGGCTCGTGGGAATCCCGCGGCGTGAGCCATGGCCGCGAAATCGAGGGACCCGGCCGCCGCGACCGGCTGGTTGCCCGTGATCTCGTAGCCCCCGTTGTCGACCACGATGAGCACGAAGTTCGTCGCAGCCGTCCCGGCGGCGGTCGCCAAGGTCCCGAGCGTCATGAGCATGCTTCCGTCCCCGTTCAAGCAGACCACGGTTCGGTCTGGGCGCGCGAGCGCGATCCCCAACGCCAGGTCGGCCGCGTGGCCCATTGCGCTGTCCGTTGAGGCGAAGTCGAGGTCATGATCGGAGAGTCGGCCCCAGGCGCGAGTGACGCTCATGGTCGTGACGACGACCTCGTTGCTTCGGTGACGTGCCAGCGGTTCGAGCAGTTGTGCGCGTGTTAGCATGAGCGTGGCTGGGGAAGTGGAGGACCGGGCATCAGTTCAGCGCTCGTGCCACAATCACCGCCGTCGGGCGCTGCTCCGATCGAGCCGACTCGATAGCCCGCGCGAGCGCGGCGGCCGGATTCTGCTCCCCCTGGCACCGTTCGAACGGTACGCCCCAGGCATCGAGCGTCGGCTCGGTGAGCAGTGCGGTCGAGTCGATGTCCACGCGGGTCATGAGCTCGCTGGTGCGTGGCTCGGCCGGTGTGAGGCCGGCGTCGGCCATTTTCCCATAGCCCCGGCCCGTGATCAGGATCGGGATGGGTGCCGCCATGCGCACCGCCGTGCCGCGGATGCTGTCGCCCGACTCGAGCAGACCGGTGTTCTGGATGACCACGAGCGGCCGTGCACCCCCGAGCCACAAGCCCGAGGCTATGGCGAACGCCTCGCCCTCTCGCGTGACGGTCACCAGTCGCACCGAGGGGTGGCTTTGAAGCGCGTCGAAGAGTGGCGCGGACGTATTGTCAGGCAGCCCCACGACGTGCGTGATGCGCGCCGCCGCCAACGTGCGCAGCGTCTCGTTCAGTGTGGCCAAAGTTACCGTCCGTGAGTCGTATCGGCAGCTGCGCCTGTGGCTCTTCGCGTAGTAATCCAGCCTGCCAGAAGAATGGCGCCGATCATGGCGCCCGCGCCCAGCGCCAACTGCCATTGGGTCCAGATGAGAATCGCGAGGATGCCGATGTAGAGCGCGATCGTGATCGCCGGCAGCAACGGGTGGCCCGGCATGGTGAAGGGGCGCTCGAGGTCCGGCTGCGAGCGACGAAGCTTGAAGTAGCCCATGAGCACCATCGTATCCACGGTGATCGCGACCGTCATCATGAATCGGATGAGCAGTTCGAATGCGCCCGAAAGTGCGAGCAGTGCGATCCACAGTGAGATGAAGTACAGAGCGTTTCTGGGCGTCCCCTGAGCGTCGACCTTCGAGAACGCTTCCGGCGCAAGCCCGTGCTGCGAGAGACCATACGCCACGCGCGGGAGTCCCAAGAAGTTCACGTTCAAGCTGCTCACCAGGATGAGCAGACTCGCTACGACGACCACCGTGCCCGCGGTCCCCCCGAACACTGCCGCGATGGCGTCCCGCGCGACCAGATCGGAGCCGGCCATTTCCTCCGGGGTGAGCGCCGAGAGGAAAGCGACGTTCATCAATAGGTAGAGCACCATCACCGCGAGCGAACCACCGACCAGAATTTTGGGCAGAGCGCTGCCCGGATTCTTGACCTCCGCGGCCATCTTAGCGGCGTCTTCCCAACCGTAGTACGCGAACGAAATCGACTGATACGCGAGCGCAAAGCCCAGCAGGCCGGCAGTCGGACCGGACGCACTGGTGACCGACGGCTGGAAGCCGACGAGGTCGCCGGCCCAGAGGCCAGCACCTGCGATCGCGATTACCACCAGGACCTTGATTGCGGTGGTGACGTTCTGAAATTTCGTGCTCGCCTCGAGCCCCCGCGTGTGCAGGAAGAAGAATGCGACGCACACGGCGAGCGCGAACAACCGGATCGAGCCACGATCCCCGGTCAGAATTCGGATGTATTCGGCGATCGCGACCGCCTTGGCGGCTCCCGAGAATCCGCGGCTCACGAGTAACTCGGACCAGCCGGCGAGGAAGCCCATGGTGTCGCCCCACGCGTGGCGAGCATAGACGTACTTGCCTCCGGCCTCGGGCAGCGCGGCGGCCATCTCGGCGAGCACCAGCGTGGAGAGCGCCACCACCACACCGCCGAAGAACCAGGCCGCGAGAATGATCCAAGGGTTGCCGAGGTGCCCCGCGATGATACCGGGCGTGCGCAG
Source organism: Gemmatimonadota bacterium (assembly GCA_015664885.1). Lineage (GTDB taxonomy): Bacteria > Gemmatimonadota > Gemmatimonadetes > Longimicrobiales > Gaopeijiaceae > UBA1138. Next base: position 14,179 of record DQPL01000019.1, on the reverse strand, counting down.
AATGCCCGCGCCGATCACGATACCGACGGTCACCGCCATACCGTCCCGAATACCGAGGACTCGGTGCAGCTGGTATTTCGATCCGGATTCGGTCACGTGACTTTGGAACGGTGATCGGAAGGGGGCAGGCCGCTTTGCGGCGCCACCGCGAGCGCGCAACATGCGCCACCAAGGCTTCGCCCCACAAGCAAGGGGCTCCGCGCGAGCGTGCTCGTGCCTAGTGCCGCTCGATCGTCACGCGTATGAGCCGGTCCAACTCAGGGAACTCCGCATCGAGATACGCGTTCCCCTCCGACACGATCCGGCTCTGGTCTCCGCGGCGCACGCCGCCGCCCGAATTCTCGCCGTACCCGGTGTAGATCGAGTCTACCACGCTGTCCATGCCTTCCACGACCCGCCCGAATGGGGCGAAGCCCTGCGTATCGAGACGAGCGTTGGCGCCCATGCTGATGAAGACCTGCGTGGAGCGTGTGCCTGGTTCGGTGAACGCGAACGCGATCCTGCCGCGCGTGTTGCTAACCGCCACCGAGTCGTCCGCCATGCCTCGCTCGTACCAGACCGCGCTCACTTCCGGATCACCCGAGACACCCCACTGGGTGATGAAGCCCGGAACAGCCCTGTGGAAACGCACGTCGTCGTAGTACCCGTGCCGGATGAGGTTGTAGAAGCGGTCGGCGCCGAGCGGGGCCCACGCGCGCACGATCTCGACGGCGAAAGTGCCCCGCGTGGTCTCGAAGTGCGCGCGGTATGTGTCCGGCGCTGGCTCGGACCACCCGGGATGGGTGGGGTCCAGTAGAATCGCTCGCGTTGTGGAGGGCTCAGAAGCGACGGGCCTTGGGTGCTCCGGCGTGCGGGAGCAGGAAAGCAGCGGGAAGCCGAGCACTATGGCACACACCGACGCACGCCTGCGAATCATTGAAATGGCTAGTCTCCGTCTCCCATTAGCACCGCCACCAGCCGGCCAGGCCCGTGCACCCCCTTCACCAGAATCTGCCCGATGTCTGCGGACTTGGACGGACCTGAATGGAAGCCGATCGCGGACGGTAGGTCGTCAGCCAGCTCGATGAGCGCCTCCCGCAGCGTTACGTAGACATCCCTGGTGCGAACGAACACGACGTGCGTCGGCACGAGCAGTTGGGCGCGTCGTCCATCGCGGGCGTCCATGATGAGTGAGCCCGTCTCGGCGACCGCTCCTCGGGCGAGAGACACGCCGAGGGGGGCGGTGTCGGGGGCGCCTGCGGGAAGCGGAGGTCTCAGAGGCTCAGGCACGGTTTCGCCCACCGCGCTGCTCCCAAAATCAGCGCAGAAGGACGCGAGCCACGCCGCGGCGGCGTCGACGTTGGGCTGCCGTACGATTTCACCACCCGCTGCTTCCAGCAGATGTGCTAGGCCGTCTACCGGAAGCGCCGGAGCCGCTGGTCGCCACCCCTCGAACGATCCGGGGTGCTCCACCGCAGTCCGCTCGCTCAGCGCCTCCCGCACTCGACCGAGAATTCGATCCCGAGCGCTCACTCGATGCCTTCCTTCCACATTTGCAGGAAGCTCTTCTTACTCGACTTTGGCGCCGACCGCTCCTGCATCCACCCGGCCAGAACCGGCAACGCACGGCCGCCGAGCTCGAGCGGTACGTGACGCAGCACCGAGCCCGCGGCGGCGAACAGATCGGGCTTCTGCGCGAGCTTCGCGTATGCCTTGAGGCCCATGGTCTCGGTCATGGGCGTGAGACCCTGCTCGACGGCCTTCTCCCTCCAGTGCACGAGCAACTCGGGAATCGGGATTCGTACCGGGCAGACGTCGGTGCAGGCTCCGCACAGGCTGGACGCATAAGGCAGAGGCATCGCCTCCTCCAGGCCGAGCATGGCCGGAGCGATGATGGCTCCGATGGGGCCGGAATACGTCCAGCCGTATGCGTGGCCTCCCGTTTGCCTGTAGACCGGGCAGATGTTGAGACATGCTCCGCAGCGCACGCACCTGAGCGCCTCCCATGCCGCGTCGTCGGCGAGCAACTTGGTACGCCCGTTGTCCACGAGCACGACGTGCACCTCTTCGGGACCGTCGACCTCGTCGTTCTTCCGCGGTCCCTGGATGAGCGAGACGAAGTTCCCGATCGGCTGCCCCGTCGCGGCGCGCGCCGTGAGCTGGAGAAACCCGGACACGTCCTCGAGCTTCGGCACCAGCTTCTCGATGCCCACGCAGGCCACGTGAATGCGGGGAAGCGATGTCGAGAGGCGGATATTGCCCTCGTTCTCTATGAGCGCGACCGTCCCGGTGTCCGCCGCCAGGAAGTTGCCGCCGGAGATCCCCAAATCGGCGGCGAGGAACTCGGCGCGGAGCGCATCCCGTGCCGCTCCCGCGAGCTCGTCCGGTTCCGCGTCCAGCGGCGTACCCAAACGTTCGTGGAAGAGTCTTCGGCAGTCGTCCACGCTCAGGTGAATCGCGGGCCCCACGATGTGGCTCGGCGGCTGACCCAACAGTTGGATGATGTACTCGCCGAGGTCGGTCTCACGTACGTGCACGCCGAGGCTCTCGAGGTGCGCATTCACCCCCAGCTCCTCGCTGAGCATGCTCTTGGCCTTCACGGCGCTCTCGACGCCGTGCTCGCGCACGATGTCGCCCAGTATCGCTAGCGCGTCTTCTGCGGTTTCCGCCCAGTGTACGCGGGCTCCGTTGGCGGTGAGTTGTTCTTCGGCCTGCTCCAGATATTCGTCCAGGTGCCCCAGCACGTGCGACTTCACATCTCGAGCCCAGTCGCGCCACCGGTCCGCATCGATCTGCCCCCAGGCGTGAACACGGTGCGCGTCGAACGCGCGCGTAGCCGCAGTAATCGACGTGCGCACCTCCGGCTTGTCGCGAATCGTCTTCGCTGCCTCCTCCCGGTAATTCCCGGGTCCCGTGAAGCTCATCGGGCCACGCCCCGCCATAGCGCGCTCGCGAGGTGCACGAACGGAGGGCCGGTGCGCCGCTTCTTTGCGCGCCCCGAAAGCTGTAGCAAGCATCCTCCGTCGGACGAGGCCACGAAGTCCACGTCGGGCAGCGTGTCGAGCTTTCGGTCGGCCATGGCCGCGGATACTTCGGGAAGCTTCGCGCTGAAGAGACCGCCAAAGCCACAGCACTCCTCATCGGCCTCCCACTCCACAACCTCAGCGGCACAGCCAGCGAGCAGCGCGAGCGGCTCGTCTTTCACGCCGAGCTCGCGCAGCGCATGACAGCCGTGATGATACGCGACTCGACGTCCCTCCAGGCCCGGCCCGAGCGTTTCGACGTTCAACACCTGGCGCAGGAACTGTGACAGCTCATACGTCCGGCGCGCGAGCGATTCTGCGCGTTCGGTGTCCACGCCGCTAATCTCCCCGTAGAAGCATCGGATCATGCCCGCGCAGCTGCCCGAAGGCAGCACCACGTATTCGGCGTCCTCGAAGACGTGCATCGTATGCGCAGCCATGTCTCGGGCTTCCGCCGGCCTGCCGGCGTTGTAGGCGGGCTGCCCGCAGCATGTCTGCCCTCTCGGCACGTCTACGTCGACACCCAGGTGGCGCAACAGCAGGACGGCGTCTGCGCAGGCCTCAGCGTAGAACTGATCGCACAGACAGGTGGCGAATAGAGAGACTCGCATCGCCATGCGAGTGAGCCTACGCGGCCTTCCGGAGCTTCTTGAGGTCCCGGAATCGGATCAATTGCTGATTCTCTTCGTCCCACAATGAGAGGTTGATCAGCTTCAGTGTATCGCGGAATCGCACCTTGGTGACTACATGAAACTCTTCGTTCTCGTCGTGCGCTTGCTGCAACTTGTAGTTCGGAATTCGCGCACTCATGTGGTGCACGTGATGCACGCCGATGTTGCCCGTAATCCACTGTAAGGGTGCGGGCAGCACGAGGTAGGAGCTCCCCAGCAGCGAGGCGTCGTAGTAGTCCCAGCCGTCATGCCAGTGCCAGTACGTCTCTTCGAATTGGTGCTGCACGTAGAACATCCAGACGCCTAGCGTGGAGCCGATCAGCGTTACTGGAAGTTGAACCAGTAGGAAGTTTTCGATCCCGATGGTGAGCCACATCACGGCGACGACTCCTGCGATCGCCACGTTGGTCCACCAGACGCTTCGCCACGCCTGCGTCCACTCCCTTGGTGCGTCCGTCGGGTAGCGGTGCTTGATCAGGAACTGGTACGCGGGCCCCACACCGAAGAGCACCAGCGGGTGCCGATAGATTCGGTACTGGAATCTCTGTAGCCGGGTCAACGCGTAATACTCATCCACTGTGATCGTGTCGACGTCCCCGAAGCCGCGGAAGTCGAGATCGCCCGAGTGCGCGTGGTGGTACGCATGTGCCTTGCGCCAGTAGTCGTACGGTGTCAGCAGCAGCGTCCCGATCGCCCGCCCGACCCAATCCCTCACGCGCCGCGACTTGAAGAAGTTTCCGTGTCCGCAGTCGTGCTGGATGATGAAGAGGCGGATCAGGAAGCCTGCGGTCGGGACCGCGAGCGCGAGCGTCAGCCAATAGCTGTACTCGAGGCTGCGCAGCATCGAATACCACAGAATCACGAACGGGATCGCGGACGTGAGCAACTGTGTGACGCTGCGCCTGGTATCCGCGCCCCAATAGGGCTTCAGGATGCGATTCCATTGCTCGATCTTTTCGCGATCGGGCTTGACGTGGTGCGTCGCGGAACTGCGCTTCGCATTCGCGATCTTCAGACGGTCCCTCCTGTTGTCTTCCTCTCACTCATCGCCGCACGTCCTCTCCCGGTCGGTATTTCCGCAGGGTCACCCGCGCGATGTCTTCATCGCTCCATGCAACGCTCTTCATTTCTCCTCGCGCGAACAAGCTCGCTTGGTCGGCGAAGTGAGGAGAATCGTCGCGCGCCGTCTGGCCGTACGCGAGCACCGAGTATGCACGAGGGATCTCTCCGAACTCGACCAACAACACCCAGGCGTCCCCGCGGTTCGCGGCGTACCGGCCGTCACGTACACGTTCGTAGGAGAGTGCCCGGAAGCATCCCAAGGTCGGTTCGCAGCCCGACACCGGCTCATCTACCTCTCCTCGGACCACACGATGGACATCGCCCCAACGGGCGTCGAGCGGGATTCCTTCGCGACGAAGGGACTCCACGGCTCGGCCCAACGCGCTCATCGCATCGGAGCTACTCCCGAGGCCGAAGGGTGTCTCGGCCGGACGAGCCGGGTCCCAGCTCTGGGCCCAAAGCGTCGTTGTATCCGGGTTCGAGAAGTAGATCTCAGCCCAGCGCTTGAACAGCACGCCACCACGGCTCTCCGCATGCGCGGTGCGGTCCCACGCGGCCAACACGTCAAGGGCGTCGTCGAGTCCGGGGACAGCCGACTCTCGCCCCGCGGCGAGCAGGTCCCGCATGACTCGCTCGGCCATGAGCATTCGCGGCGAGTGCTTCTGCTCGATCACGTCTTCGAGGCTGAAGACGCGATCGTTGTGCACCAGATCGAGTGAGAGTTGGCTGCGTAGACGGAGCCGAGGCTCGGGTAGGTTGGCGGCCACCGTGTCGCGGTCGAGAGGCACGTTTAGGTTCGTGAAGTCCGGCGTATCGTTGGCCTGCTGCACGTAACCACCGGGTGGGTTGATGTACAGTGGCAAATCTGCCCAGGGCACCAGTTCTGACCACATGTCCGCGGATGAAGCGGCGAAGGCGGCAGTGTCACCGGTCGCCTCGTGCGGCAGCAGCGGGAGGCGCGCGTTGTAATAGTGGACAATGTTTCCGTCCGCGTCCGCGTAGGTGAAGTTCGAGCTCGGATGTGCCCGCATGCGCATGACGTCGAGCCACTCATCAAGGCTCTTCGACATCATCATCATCAGGAACTGCTCTCCCCGCCTGAACTCGCCGTCCCGCGGATCCTTGAGGATGTAGATCCGCTCAGGCGTCCGGTGGATGACGGGTCCGTACTCCGTCCACCAGGTCGACCGGGACTCGGTAGCGGCATCGCCGTCCGCCGTTCGGTAGTCCACCACCGTTGTGCGCTCGGTCAGAGCCAAAGGTTCTCCGTCCAGCACGGCGTGGTTCTCGAGCGCGGGGTGGGCAGCGAGCGCGTACACCTGGGAGTACCTCGGGTAGTTGTTCGTGGTCGCCCATCCCAGGTATCGATTGAATCCTCCGATAATGCCGAACGCGCCGCCGATTCTGAAGTCGCCGTAGAACTCGAGCACGCCCGGCACACGCACGTGTGCCTCGTAGTAGGTGGATCCGAGCAGGCGGGTGAGGAGAGTTGCGTTTCGGCCCCACGTGAGGTGTGGATTGCGGAGCAGGATCGCTTTGCCCGATGTGGTGCGGGTTCCGTCGAAGGCCCAAGCGTTTGAGCCGTCGAGGTCAAACGCGATGTCTTCGGCCGTGCCGAGCTCAGGCGGAGCGTCCGCGCCGCGCTGCGTATCGCGCACGAACTGGGCCGCATCACCACGACTCCAGGTTTGCACGTCGCGCGCGTGTGCGTCTACCCCCGTGAAGTTCGGCTCCATCCACTGCGGGAACTCGTTCGGGTGCAGACGGATGTAGTGGTTCAGGCCCTCCGCGAAGCCCTCGTATACCGCTCGGGTATCAGTGTCCAGGCGGTGGAAGGTCTCCACCGCACGCGCGTGCAGAACCCGCGCGACGAAGTCGGCCTCGATCTCTGCACGGCCTTCGTAGCGTGCCAGCGTGCCGCGGCTCTGAAGGAGTCCAATGGCGACGGAGGCGCCGAAGTCCTCCGACTGCACGTATGCGAGTCCGAAGCCCATCGCTTCGAGGTCTTCCGCCATGATGTGCGGAATGCCGTACTCGGTGCGCACGATCTCGACACGGCTCTCCAGGGCCGCACCCGAGCCGGTGGCCTGGAGCGCAAGTAGCGTAAGAAGGAGCGAAGGAGTCATCTCGGCGTTCCGCTCTCGCCTAGTTTCCGGTTGATTGGCTACGGAGGGTAGGTGCCGCCTAAGCGCCCGACAAGACGACAGCCACTCTCCATTCGGTGTTGTCGTGCCAAGCATCGATGAGCGCCACGAGCTCTAGGCCGGCGATCGCCTCGGGGAGCGACGCTTGGTCTCCCTTGAAGAGGTCTGGCAGGTCGGTCGCAGCTACCGCGCTCGGTGCGACGTACATCTGCCAAGCACCCACCTCGAGGTGCGCCTGGATCAGGACAGGCGTGGACATGCTGTCGGAGATCATCCACGTGTGCTCGCCAACGTGTTTCCACCCGTCTCGCTGGGCGACCACCTCCATTTCCTCGTAGATGGTCAGGAAGGTCGGTCCTGCCAGCCCGCGAAGCGCCTCCATGACGTTGGTCTGCGCGTCGAGCCAGTTGTTGGCGATGTCCCGCTCGAGCTCCCACAACCCAGCCGCCTCGAGGCTGCTGCCGTGCGTCGTGAGGACGCCGGCGAGTTCCGCCGTCGAGCGCTCCTCTCTATATCGATGCTGAGGCCCACGCAGCTCGACGTTGTCTTCGGCCGGGTGCAGACCGCCGCCCGCGAAGATCCAGCGGTACACATCAGTGTCGCCGCTGCCACACCCCGGACAGGGCCGCATCACGTCATCGCGGTACGCGACATGGACGCCTGATGCGCTCGCCCTGGCCATGACGTCGGCGCGTGATTCCGCCGCGCCCATCACCTGGCCCGACAGTAGGGTGGCGATCAACTCTGGACCGTCGGCGAGCGTCGAGTCCGCGACGTGCGCGGGCACCAGAATGCGCGCCACCCACCACTCGATGTCATAGTCGCTGATCTCTGCGTGTCCGCATACGAGGCATCGCCATCCTTCGACCGGCGGGTCCGCGAGACGCACCCATGCGGCCTCGAAGCGCTCGTCCGTTCGTTCATACGCGAGCTGATAGACGCGTTCACCGAGCACAGCGAGCAGCCGGTTGGCCCATGGTACCTGCATGCGTTCGAGTGCGTGTCCGTTCACGGGGTCGAGCGTTAGCTCGTTGAACGAACCGGGGCCACCGTAGGCGTCCAACACGGTAGCTTCGATGGATGTTGCCTGGGCCTTCTCCAGGTGCCGGCGGGCCCACAAGAGCCATCGGCCCTCGCCGCAGTGCTCGAGAAGTCGAACGAGTGCAGCCAGAGCGAGCACGGCGCGCCGGTCTTCGCCCACTAGCTCAGAAACTCCGCCAGGGTGTTGTGCCCGCCCGCGTCAGCGGCCTCCACGGCCTTCTTGAAGCGCTCGGCTTTCGGGTCTTTGGCATCCATTTTTAGCTTCCGACTGTGACCGCGCCCTCGGAGGCCGACGAGACGAGCCGCGCATACTTGGACAGCACACCGTCAGGCAGTGGTTTGATCGGGGCCGTCCACTCGGAGATGCGCCTCGTGATGTCCTCCGCGCTCAAGTCCAGAGAAACCGTGCCCTCGGCGAGGTCCAGCGTGATTGTGTCGCCGTCGCGCACAGCGGCAATCGGACCACCCTCTACGGCTTCGGGTGACACGTGTCCGGCCATGAGCCCATGCGTGGCGCCGGAGAAGCGGCCGTCCGTCAACAGCGCGACGGAGGAGCCGAGTCCGGCTCCGGCTAGCGCGGCGGTCACCGCCAGCATCTCACGCATGCCGGGCCCACCGCGCGGCCCTTCACATCGGATGACCACGACGTCGCCCTCCTTGAAGACACCCTCCTGAAACGCTTGGAATGCGTCCTCCTCGCTGTCGAAGACGCGAGCAGGACCCGAGTGGAACCCACGCTCGAGACCCGCGGCCTTCAAGACGCACCCGTCAGGCGCCAGGTTGCCTCGCAAGATGTAGAGGCCGCCGCGAGCCTTCAGCGGATCCTCGATCGGGCGAACGACCTCCTGGCCGGGCGCCTCTTGGACTTCGGCAACCTCTTCGGCGAGCGTACGCCCAGTAACCGTGGGCGTCTCACCAGCCACGCAGCCAGCGTCGAGTAGCCGACGAGTGACGAGCGCCACGCCGCCTGCGGCGTGCAAATCCGGCGCGTTGAACCGGCCCCAGGGTTTCATGTCCGCCAGGACCGGGGTCTTGGCGCTGATCCGATTGAAGTCATCGAGCGAGAGCTCTACGCCCGCCTCGCGGGCCACCGCCAGCAAGTGGAGGACCGAGTTGGTCGACCCCCCGGTGGCCACGGCCAGCGCTATGCCATTCTCCAAAGCCGCCCGCGTGAGGATCTGCCGGGCGGTGAGGCCCGACTCAACCAGCGCCACCACCAGACGTCCGCACTCACGCGCGACGTCCATCTTGGCCGGGTCGGTCGCCGGAACCGACCCGCTTCCCATGGGCGAGATGCCCATCGCCTCGAAGACTGTCGCCATCGTATTGGCTGTGAACTGCCCGCCGCAGGCCCCAGCTCCGGGGCAGGCGGCCTCCTCGATTGCTTTCAGTTCCTCGTCATCAATACGCCCCGCAGCATGTGCGCCGACAGCCTCGAAAACGTCCTGAATCGTTATCGGTTGGCCATTGTGCATACCCGCTTGGATCGATCCGCCGTACAGCATGAGGCTGGGCCGGTCCAAGCGAGCCAATGCCATCACCGTGCCTGGGATCGTCTTATCACACCCCGAGAGCGCCACGACGCCGTCGAACAGGTAGCCACGGCTCATTAGCTCTATGGAGTCGGCGATCACCTCACGGCTGATGAGCGAGGCGCGCATGCCTGAAGTGCCCATCGTGATACCATCGGAGACCGCGATGGTATTGAATTCGAGCGGTGTTCCACCGGCCTCTCGGATACCTTCGCGGACGGCATCTGCCAGTCCCCGGAGGTGCGAGTTGCAGGGGGTGGTATCGGTCCAGGTATTCGCGATCCCTATGAGGGGACGCTCGAAGTCTTCGTCCTCCAGACCCACTGCACGCAACATGGCCCGTGCTGGGGCCCGCGCGGGCCCCTCCAGCAACTGGCGGCTCCTCAACATGGGGAGCTTCATGGTTTCCTCCCTTGGTTTCGAAGCCTCAGTGTGGGCTCGAGGGCGTTTCTGCGCGAATCGCTGCTGCTCACCGTAGGCTGGCTAAGTCTCGCGATCCCGCCTCTCTTCTGGCACATTGACTTTGTATTGCAAAGTACTATGTGTAGATTGTCAGGAGCATCGGTGGTAGAAGGGACAAGTGCAACGGGAGGCCGCAATGAAAATGAAGAAGTGGCTGAGACGCGTCCGCGGCGCCATTGGAATGGGCCTGACCTGGGCTGTAGCATGGTTCGGCGCGGGGATGATCATGCTGCTGGGGCTTCTGCTGGTAACCGGCAGTACCGGCGCAGATGTCCCGTATCCTCTCGGGTTTGGTGCGTTCGGCTTTGTTGCGGGCGTCACGTTCTCTGGGGTCCTGGGGATCGCCGAGGGTCGTCGCCGGTTTGATCAGATGTCCCTTCCACGCTTCGCCGGGTGGGGGGCCGCTGGCGGCTTCTTGCTGTCCGCCATCTTTGTCGTTGTCGTGGCCCTTGTAGGGGACCCCGCTTTCCTTCGGAATCTGGTGGTGTTAGGCCCGGTGTTCGCATTTGGCGGTGCTGCCTCCGCTGCGGGGGCGCTGGCCCTGGCCAGGAGGGCGGAGGACCGGGAGTCGCTCGAGGCCAGTGAGGGCGCGGGCGAGGCCGGGCTTACCGAAGATGACTCGCGGGAGGTACTAGGAGACGGCGGCTGATTCCTCCTCAACGTCCATCTTCGCTGGTAGCCCAGAAGCCCAAGTCCCGTTGCGGCTCGGCGCGAACCGAAGTTCCCCTACCGCTGAGGGTCGCAAGCGATTCGATCAGGTCTGCTGCTGTCAGGTCGATGTAGTTGTCTTGGAACGAGAGAGTGGCAAGCTGAGACAACCCCAGAATGGCCTCTACGCTGCCGAGTTCGTTGGCGCCCAGGTCTACGCCACCGGAGAGCCGCGAGACCGTCGAGCGGCGAAGCATCAGCGACGCGATTTCGCCATAGCCAGAGCTTGCGGAGTCCCACCAATGCGGAAAGCGGACCAAGATCGACGATCTCATTGTCGCTTAGGTCGAGCCATTGGAGGCTGGCCAGACCAGCGAGGGCCGTGAGGTCTTCTACCCGATTGGACGCCAGGTTGAGGTGCGTCAGGCCGCGCATCCCGACGAGCGGGGACAGGTCCGGGACCCGATTCGCGCCAAGGTGCAGCTGGCGAAGGTTCATGAGTCGAGCCAATGGAGTCAGGTCGTCAATGCGATTGAACCAAGCGTGGAGTTCCTCGAGCGCTTCCAAGGCTGCGAGAGGGCGAAGATCCGCTACTTGGTTCGCACCTATCACCAACGTCGTGAGGCGCGTGGCGTGCTCTAGACCAGTGAGGTCGGCCACTCCTGCACCATACCACCCGCAACTGGATGAGCCGAAGCATGTCTTCACGGGTGATGTCACGCTCCGCGATTCCAAGCGACTCTCGGACACTCGCTTCGAGCGCAGCATCCGGAATCGAAACGACCTGGCTCGATGCTGACGCCGCCGCCGCTAACTGGAGGCTGATCGCGAGCCACACACACACCACCCCTCGTCCTCTCATAATCATCCCCCGACCCAAATGCTTCACAGTCAAGACTACTCAATCATACTCACCGCCGTCGGACGAAGTAGCGCTTGAGCAGTTCCATACGAGGGATTCCGTTTACGTTTGTATCGTTCACTCGCTTGGAAGACGCGTGCTCCACGGCATCGGTTTAGCCGACGCCCATCAGATTCATAGGATGACGGGAACGATATTGCCAATTCCGGCGGCGCATCGCCTTCGTACTGCGGCGAAGCTGCTCGCGGCCCTCGCGCTGACGGCTTGCAGTGGTGACCAAGTAACCGTCATCCAGTCGCTCACGGTCTCCATCCAGCCGAGGCGGGCGCTGATCGTTGGTGTCGGCCAGAGCCTGGACTTCGACGCGGTGGCACGCGACGCCCGTGGCGCGCTGGTGTCCGGGGAGGTTCAGTGGTCGTCGGACGCTGCGATCGCTGAGATTCTCTCCAATGGCCTGGCGACAGGTGTGGCGGCCGGCGTCACGACGATCTCCGCCACCATAGAGGGCTTCACTGGAACGGCTCAGTTGGAAGTCTTCGTGCCCGAGCAGGTCGGCACGTACGAGGTGGGCACGAGCTACTTCGGGCGCAGGGAATACGTCGAGTACATCCCCGGTGACCTTCCCGTCGTGATGTCGGCACCTCACGGTGGCGCGTTCACGCCCAACGAGATCGCGGATCGCACTTTTGGCGTCACGGGCACGGATCGGAATACCGTCGAGCTCATTCTCGCGGTGCGCGAGGCGTTCCTCGAGCAGACAGGACGAGCCCCCCACGTCATCATTTCCCGCCTCGCACGCGTCAAGCTGGATCCGAACCGAGAGATCGTCGAGGCTGCGCAGGACGATCCCTACGCGGAGCAGGCTTGGCAGGAGTTTCAGGGCTGGATCAAGGCGGCGCGCGTGACGATCGATGTGGATTTTGGCCGGGGTATGTATTTCGACCTGCACGGTCATGGGCACGACATCGACCGGCTCGAGCTCGGCTACCTGCTGAGCGCCGCGGACCTCAACCGGTCGGATGTGGCGCTCAACGCAGTGGCCTTCGTCGCCAGCAGCAGCATTCGCGACCTGGGCCGGGATTCGCCGCTTCCCTTCTCACAGCTTCTGCGTGGACCGACCTCCCTCGGCGGCTATCTGCAGGCTGAGGGTGTGCGCGGCGTGCCCAGCCCAGGCGATGTCTCGCCAGGTTCCGACGCCTACTTCACCGGCGGGTACAACACCCGCGAGCATGGCGCGCGGTCGGATGGCGAGGTCATCAGCGGCGTCCAGATCGAGCATCATTTTTCGGGTCTCCGCGACACATCAGGGAATCGGGGCGTTTACGCGGCCCAGCTCGCCCGGTCGATCCGAGCCTTCATGCTCGAGCATTACGGCTTCTTCTCCCCTTGAACTTCACGTAACGTTAGGGCTTATCGTGGCGTGTGCCTCGAACCGCCCGGGGGTGAAGCATGCAGGCAGCGATGAAAGTAGGTGCCCTGGCCAGGCGCACGGGTCTCACTGTGCGAACGCTCCACTATCTCCGGGTCACGAAGACGGGTTGAGTCCAGGCGACTCGACCACCGGAGTCGGTCACCTTCGCCCGAATGTAACCAACGTCGCGCCCCCTGAGGTGGAACGTCGCTGGGTTCCCGTCGGTCTCTGCCAAGATCACGCCCGAAGCACCCGAGAAGACCGTGCTGAACCTGAAGTCGCCCACATCAGTGATGTGGATCTCGATGCGGTCCGCGGTGATCACGATGCCTAAGAGCGCGACACCGGTGCTCGCGTAGAAGCGACCCGCCTCGAGCGACGCCATCAGCTCCAGCGCGTCCAGCGAGCGTGCGTTCACGGCGACCCACCCACGTCCGGGGTTCACCCGATGAGGGGCGAACTCTCCCTGGAAGTGATGAGCGTCGTCGACCGCGATGCCGTACAGGATCTTCCCCTCCGTGAGCAGGATGTCCCAGATCTCTTCGAGACCGGGGACGCCGCCGCCGCCTTCGTTGTGGACCGTCGGATGTCCGTTCCAGATCTCGAGCAACTTGTCGCGCTCGATTTGCCTCAGCTCCTCGACTCCGAACGACCAGCGGAAGTTCGGATGATTGATGTGCGGCACGCCCTCGACGTCGCGGATGGCGTCTACGTTCGTCTGGATGGTGGCGACGAGCGTCTCCGCCCGCCGCGCTTCGATGAGCCCGGGAATGTTCAGGCCGTTCACATGAATCGACGCGTCTTCGAAGCTGGTGGTGACTTCCTCACCAGGGATGAGCAAGAAAGTGGAGTCGACTAGATGCCCGAGCGCGGCGGGGTCGGTGAAGACGTTGTGATCGGTGAGCACCAGAAAGTCGTAGCCGTGGTCCTTGTACCACTGCGCAACGTACTCGGGCGATGAGTCACCGTCGCTCGCCGTGGTATGCGCGTGTGTATTGCCCTTAAACCAACGATCTCCGAGGTCTTCAGGGACTTCGAATTCGTAGACTGCCTGCTCGACGCACGCCGTCAGCGCGAGTGATGCGAGCCCGAACGCGAGCTTCCTCGAGAAGCACCTCATTCGAGGCGACCGGGGCCTCTCCCCAATGCCGCCCCTGTGCCCGTCGTATCCGCCCGTCCCGTGGTCGTGTCTGGCCGCGCCGAGCTCGTGTCGGGTTCAGCCACAAGTGTGGTGTCTGCCACTGCCCCCGCGGTGTCCGCTGCTGCGTCAGCCTCTGCGCCGGTAGTGTCGTCCGGGGTGTCGGCGCCGTCGGCCTCCGTGCCGACCGCGTCGGCTGTCACGTC
>DQPL01000018.1 GCA_015664885.1 Gemmatimonadota bacterium | reverse complement strand
TTGCGCTGGTCGCAGATTCAGGGAGGAGGTCAGAAATGAGCAGGAGACGACACACGCCGGAGCAGATCATCACGGCGCTTCGGGAGGCCGAAGTAGGTCTGGCGAACGGTAAGACGGTCGGGATAGTGAGCCGGGAGCTCAGGATCAGCGAGCAGACGTACTAGCGGTGGCAGAAGGAGTACGGGGGGATGAAGGTGGACCAGGCGCGTCATCTGAAGGATTTGGAGCGCGAGAACGCACGACTGAAGCGAGCGGTGGCAACCTGACGCTGGACAAGCTGATCCTGGAGGAAGTGGCCAAGGGAAACTTCTGAGCCCCGAGCGCCGACACCGGTGTGTGGTGCAGGTGCGTCAGCGACTGGGGGCGAGTGAACGTCACGTGTACCGTACGCTGGGCCAGCCACGCACGACGCAGCGGCGGGTGCGCAAGGTGCGGGCCAGGAAAGCAGAAGACCGAGAGTTGCTAGAGGCTGGTGCAGACGTTGAGGACGTTGGGCTGACCGAAGAGGAGAAGCGGGAGCTACTCGGACGGTAGAGAGCGGCGGTCCCCAATCTCCTCGCGCTCCACCGACCTGATCTGCATCTTAGGCGCATGAACGAAGCCATCACCGGCCTGAATGCAGCCCTAGTTACAAGTGGCTAAAACGTGCGCCTTCTGCGGGTCTCGCGAGCTGTCCAGAGAGCACGTCGTGCCCAAATGGCTGACGGACTTTTTCCGGAACGAAGTGGGCATCACTGACTTCGACGCAGGGACCACATCACCCGACGGAGCTACGCGGTCATGGATGATGAGCGGAGTCGAGCACAAGGCGCGTCGCTTCTGTAAGCTGCCCTGCAACAACGGCTGGATGTCCGCGATGGAAGGGCGTACAAAGCCCATTCTGACCAAGCTGATGTTGGCGAAGAAGCTGCCCATCGACCTGACCGCCGATGAGCAGGACCAGCTTGCCATATGGGCGTACAAGACCGCCCTGGTCATGGACTTCAACCTTGAGGGCCTGAGCGACGAGAAGTTCATCTCAATCCGCCCCAGCGCATACAAGCGGTTCTATAGGTCACGTGTCCCGCCCGACAGGGGTGTCCGGGTCTGGACACTTCCTGTGCGTGACCCCAAGGCTGGTCTTTGGTGGCGACGGACGCAATTCTCAACGTACCACAAGCCCATCCGCCGTGGTAAGAAAACGATACCACGGTCCAACCTGAGTGTGTACCTCACCACGTTCGGTCTGCACCACTCGGTGATTCAGGTCTGCGGACGGCTGCGGGGACACGCGGTCCTCCGCTTTGCGGACACTGATCCCCGTCTCCTCCAGATCTTCCCACGCCTTACCGCCAAAGCCACATGGCCAGGTGACGGGCAGACCGTTCTCCGCTGGAATGACCTCCACACCTTCGCCACCCGAAGTAGTTTTGCGCCTCTGTAGCTTACCCTCTTTGTATCCATCGGTCGTGCCTGCGTAAGTGCCCACGGCCCGCACAGGGCAGCGATACACGTCGGTGGCAGCCATGATCGAGGCACTTGGCGGGTCCGGCATGGACGAGGTCGTCCTTATGATGGCCGTGAGACCGTTAGGTTACGGTCATGGACCTGACGCTTGAGGAGCAACCTGTCGTCCGGCGTGCCGTGGCCGCGTACAAGGCGAAGAAAGCGTGCGAGGGTCGGTTCAAAGGCACGAGCGCCGGCGAGGTTCTCGAAGAATTGAAGCCGTCTCCCGTACGTTGGACCGTACTCGCCGCGTACGTGATACATGTGGCAGAAGGACCCGCACGAAGGAGTCGCTAACCCCGCTCTCCCGCTCGGGGTCAGAGATAGACCTTCAGGGCCACGAGACGCCCTGACAACGGCTCACGTCGCTCAGAGGGTGACCGCCCCGCTGCTTGCCCTCTCCTCCCCTCGCGCACATCCTGCGAGCATAACTTCAGGGCTCAGGAGGGCTCATGACGAGTAGGTCTCACCTTGTCGCAGAACACCTCGAAAACGTGTCCGGCAAAGTGTTCGATGCGTACCCGGAAATCATTCGGGAAATGATAAAGGGGAAG
Source organism: Gemmatimonadota bacterium (assembly GCA_015664885.1). Taxonomy (GTDB): domain Bacteria; phylum Gemmatimonadota; class Gemmatimonadetes; order Longimicrobiales; family Gaopeijiaceae; genus UBA1138. The sequence goes on along the minus strand of DQPL01000018.1, from coordinate 12,585 downwards.
TCCGGCGTCTACGCACTCTATCGGCGTGGATCTCTTTACTACGTTGGTCTCGCGAGCAACCTGTCTGGACGCCTGAAGAACCATAGACGGGATCGACACAGCGGCCTGTGGGATCGCTTCAGTGTCTACCTTACCGTGCGTGATGAGCATATGAAGGAGTTGGAGTCGTTGCTCCTTCGTATCATAGATCCCAAGGGAAATCGAGTTAAGGGCGGCTTCGCACGCTCGAACGACCTCATTTCGCTACTCAACAAGGAGATGAAGAACGCCGATGCCGACCGTAGGGCAGATCTGGTCGGCGGCTCGGTCCGCAAGCGACGGCGTCGTCGGAAGACAACATCGGGCAAGGGGATCGTCGCGCTGTCCGGTATCGTCGCAAGGAGCACTGAGATTCGCAGAACGTATAAGGGCCAACTGTACAAAGGTCGGCTACGGGCCGACGGTCAAATCTCCTATCAGGGGCAGCTTTACGCTTCACCGACGGGAGCCGCAAAGGCCGCCTCCGGTCCCCGGACCGTCAGTGGATGGCGGTTTTGGCGGTTAAAGAATGAGGGCGGGGACTGGGTCCCGCTGAGGCAACTGCGGAAGTGAACGCCAAAGGCCGAGGAAGACGCCCTTCCGCTCAACGGGCTTCGTCTTCGTGATCATCGTGAGCGGGCTGTTCGCGCTGGGGCTGCCGTTGGTGTTGCTGTAGGATCTCGCGCTCTGCTGACCTGCGCCGCATCTTGAGCGCATGACTGACCAGCCGTCCGAAGCCATCACTCGCCTGAACGCAGCCCTAGAAGGCCGCTACCGCATCGAGTCCGAACTCGGTGAGGGCGGCATGGCGACCGTCTACTTGGCCGACGACATCAAGCACGAACGCAAACCCGTTGGAGAGTAACCGAGAATGATCACCGCCATGAACCGGATCTATGTGGTGTCGGAGTACGCCGAGCAGTTCGAGCAGCGCTTCCGGACACGGGCGCGGCTGGTGGACGGGATGCCCGGGTTTATTTGGAACAAGGTACTGCGCCCAGTCAATCCGGAAGACCCATATATTGTCTTGACGTTGTGGGAATCCCGGGCCGCGTTCGATGCTTGGGTAAAGTCGGACGAGTTCGTGAAAGGGCATGCCCGCTCCGGCACGCTTCCGGAAGAAGCGTTCATGCGGCCGAGCCAGCTTGAGTTGCACGAGGTCTTCACGGACTCGAGCCAACCGGATCTGGAGCCGGAGCCACGTGGCAAGCCAGTTGCCTTTCACGGCCCTTAGGATGGCGAGCGCCGTGGGTCCAAAATGCGGCGGGTCGGCCGAAAAGGAACATGACGAAGCCGACGAAATCCGTTGGTACGTCAGGCGTTCCGCTTCGGCTGAGCTTTGGAACAGGACGCCGTGGCACCGTAACGCGGCATGCCCTACTTGTTCAGAGGCTCCCTAGGCGTCTCGGCCTGAAGTCGGGCGGGAGAGGACCGCGATCAGAGAAGGCAGCGCGAACATGTCGGCAGCGACCGCGGCTACGGTGCTGACTGCGGTCATCACGCCCACGAGTACGAGAATCTGAAACTGAGACGCGGCGAGTAGCAGGAATCCCCCGCTGACCGCCAGGCTCGTCATGAGAATCGGGGGGCCCGTATCGCGCAGGGCGTCTTCGACCGCCGTTCCCATGTCGATGCCGGCCGCGAGGCTCTCCCTCAGTCGAGACAAGAAGTGCATCGTATCGTCGACGGCCAACCCGAACGCGATCGAGAAGACGAGGATCGTGGAGGGCTTCAGATCGACGCCTGCGAGCTTCATCGCCCCCATGATCACCAGGAGAGGAAACAGGTTGGGGACCACCGCGAGCGCGCCCAGTCGGACCGACCTGAACATGTGCGTCATCACTCCGAAGACGAGCAGGATGGCGAGCATCAAGCTGGGCCCGAACGAGCGAACGAGCTGCTCGGAGAATGTCTGCGCCAGTTGCACGGTGCCAGTCACGGCCGCGGTGCCGAAGGGGGGCGGGTAGTCCGCCAAGTATTGCTCGAGCCGTACGATGAACGGCAGCATCGAAACGGACCCCTCGTCACGCACGGTGAGGATCACTTGGGCGACGCCTTCGTCTTGAAGGTAGACGTCTTCAACACCGTCATTCCCGCTGATTTGCGCGAGCAGTAGAAGCTCCGCGGCCTCCTCTGGGGACTCGGGTAGGGCCCCAGGTTCGTCATCGACCCAAGCACGCCGCAACTCCGCCAAGACGTCCGCAAGGCCGGTGGCGTTGACCACGACAGCTTCGCCGCGAGCGAAGTCCTCAAAGGACGCCATCCAGCGGAGCATCGCAGGATCGTGAAGGACATCTCCCTCGGTGCCGCGCAGGAAGATATTGACCTGGAACAGTCCGAAACCGGACGCCTCGATGCGAGCCAGGTCGCGCATGACAGGGCTGTTCGGCCCCATGTCGTCCAGCAGGAAGGTGTTCACGCGGAGCGTCGATCCAATCGTCACGCAGCCGAGGCTGACAAGCGCAAACAGGAGGACAGCTGCCCGGGCTCGCTGCCGCGGCACACCGACGGCGGCGTCGACGATCTTGAGGATCCACCCGGGGGTGAGTCCTCGCTCGTCAGACGCCCGGCGAGAAGAAAAGCCGAGCAGCGCAGGTAGCAGAGTCATGCTGAACACGTAGGTCAGCATGATCGCCACTGCGGTGAAGATTCCGAACTCCATCACGATCGTGATCCGGGTCCCTACCAGGCTCAGAAACCCGATGGCGGTCGTGGCCGACGTGTAGAGACACGCCATCGAGAGGCGGGAAAACGTATCGACGATCGCCCCCTCGTTGTCGCTGAACACGTTGCGACTGTGCCGGTATCGTGCCAACAGGTGGATTGCGTCGCTGACGCCGACGACCAGGACGATGATCGGGATGAAGCTCGTGAGGACGGTGATCGACCGGCCGGCCGCGCCCATGAGCGCGAGAGTGCAAAGGTAGGCGGGCAGCACCGAGACGAGGCAGAGCGAGACGTGCCCGATGTGTCGGAAGAAGTAGAAGAGGATGCCGAAGAAGACGAGGAAGCCGCCGCCCAGGAACAGCGTTTGGTCCAACTGGAGCATCTTGGGAATCCTGGACCGGTAGACGGGGACTCCCGCGAGTGTCGCGGCGGCCCCGTCGATCCCCAGCGAGGCGAGGGACTCCGTCAAGGCCTCTTCGACCTCTCGCCGTTTCTGATCGGTCTTGAGGTCGGGCGGGAGATATCCGTGAAGCGCGAATACCGTTTGCTCGGCATTCCACAGGAAACCGGTCAAGAGGACGTCGGCTCGGTGTCTTTCGACGCGGTCTCGAACCGTCGAGTCCGAGACGGCGGCTTCATCGCACAGCCGGTAAACGGCCAGAGACGCGCCTCCGTCCAACGCCCCCGTCTCCGTCACCTCGACGTCGCCAAACCACTGCACGTCCTCGAGCCCGACCTCCTCGAAGAGCCGCGCGGCCCGTCCGAGGTCTTGGCACAGGCGAATGCTGGGGCCGTCTTCGGCTTCCCAGAAGAGCACGAACTGCCCGTCCTCTTTCGCGAAGTGCTCCTTGTACTCGTCGAAGGTGTCTCGCTCGACCCCGCTGGGCGGGAAGAACTGCTCTATCGCGTAGTCGATCGGCACTAGGGTGGCACGACTACCCGCCCCGCCGATCACCAGCGCGCCGATAGCTGCTACGGATCGTCGATGGGTCACCATCCATCGGAAGAACGCTTCCCTTGTAAGGCTCATTCGGCAAAAGTATTGTGGGGGGCGGTGGCCCGGCCAGAGGCTCGCTCGGCCACCGGCACTACATAATCTCGGTGGGAGGCTACGCCGGTCGACGTATCGACGCCGTCTGTGCTCGTTGTCATGTTTCTAGAGTGTCAACCGAGAACGGAGGGCGTCGAGATGCCAGGAACACGTGAGTTGCAGCCGCTCCTCGAGGACAACACGTTGCGTGCGTTGAGAGAACGCACGGGGAGGAGCATGAGCGAGTACAGCCTCAAGGAGCGCGACTTCGGCTCCTTCTTCGAGGTGCCCTTCGCGCAGTACGGTCCCAACTCGCCGTATGTCTCCCCGTTCCGCTCGGACCTGCAGAAGATGCTCGACGGGAGCTTGAACCCCGTGTTCGACGATCCCGACGCGATCAGCTACTTCACCGTAACGAAGGGCGGAACACCCGTCGGGCGGATCACCGCGCACATTCACCGGCGCTCGAACGAACGCTATGACGAGCGGCGAGGCTGCTTCGGGTTCTTCGACTGCGCCGACGACCTGAACGCGGGCCGGCTCTTGCTGAACGCAGCGGCGGAGTGGCTTCTACGCCGCGGCTGCGACCACATGGTGGGCAACTTCAACCTGACGGCGATGCAGGAGATGGGCGTCGTTGTGGGCGGTCATGAGCACGCCCCCTTCGTCGGGCACCACTACAACCCCTCGTGGATCCCGGGCCTCCTGGAGGACTCGGGCTTCGAGGCGTACTTCCCGATGACGACGTGGAGACTCGGCCTCGACGGCTTCGATCCCGAGCAACTCGTCGGTCCCAAGCAGCGGGAACTGATATCGAGCGCGGAGTTCACCATCGAGCCGATTGTGCGCCGTCGCTTTCGCGTTGCGATGGAGGCCACTTGGTCCCTTCTGAACGACTCTTTCGAGCAGAATCCGCTCTTCGTTCCACTGACCGAAGCGGAGTTCAAGTATCAAGCGGACCAGATGCTCGTGGTATTCGACCCGAGGGTCTCATGCTTGGCCAAGGTCGGTGGCGAGCCGGTCGGCGTGGTCGTCTGCCTTCCCGATGTGAACCCGCTGCTGCGGGCGACCCGATCAAGGTTGCAGCTGTCGACCCCATGGCACTACATGCGATTCCTACGCTCGAGAGCGCGCGCGTCGCTCATCTTCGGCGGGGTCCGCCGCGATCATCAGGACAGGGGCGTCGCGGGCATCACGCTCCGCCATGCCATCACCGGTATGCAGCGCGCCGGGTACCGGGAACTGGGCGTCAGCTGGGTCTCGGACAGTAACGGCCCGAGCCTTCGTCAGATGGAGAAGCTTGGCGCGGAACCTCGGCACCGGCTGAACCTCTTCCGGAAAGAGCTTTGAAACGGCGAGCGAAGCTTCTGCGGCCACTCGTTACGATGGTGCTCGTCTCACTTGCGGGATGTTACCTGCCCGGCCGCTTCATACGAGGCTACGCGGAGGCCGAGCCCGAGGGCATGAAGCTCCTGAGCGCGGATCGCGCCTACGCCAACGCGCCGCCGAGCGTCCGTGGCCAGGTGCGTTTTCTGTTCGACGACTTCGGCAGCCTCAACACGGACAACCTCGATCGGTACGGCCAGCCGTGGAAGATGGTCGGCGCCGCGATCGTCCGGGACCGGCACCGGACGGAAGGAGCTCCCCTGACGCGCGGTACGCTCGAACGGGCGCTCAAGGAGTACGGGTTCATCCGACCCACAGCGGTAGCCAACTGGGCCGGGCCGCAGCCACGGTTCGAACGACCCATGGGCATGATCGCCGGCATGGCCCGGCGGGGCTTCCCCGGAGTCGAGATCGAGGTCTCCAACCTGGGGTGCGCAACCTGCCACGCGGGCCCGCTCTACGGTGCTGACGGACGGACCACGGGCGAAGTGTGGCTGGGGCTCCCCAACAGCTCGATCGATCTGGACGCCTATTCGGAAGACGCCTTCGTGGCACTACGGAGTGAACTCGAGGAGCCAGACTCGCTCTTGGCGACGCTGGCGCTGGTATTTCCGGAGGTCTCGGAGAGAGAGTTGTCCAATCTCCGTGAGCACGTAATGCCGGCCGCGCGGAAGGAACTCGCGGTCCGCCTCGCCGAGCACGGAGGACTCGTGCCGTTCGGCAACGGCGGACCGGGTCTCATGAACGGGATCGGCTCGCTTAGCTTCCTGAGGGAGGGGCTGCACGGGGACGTACGAAGCGACGAGGTAGCCTGGGCAGCTCCGCCGGACCTCGCCGCGACGACGATGAGACGCTCGCTCCTGGTCGACGGCGTGTATGCGGCCCCCGGCCGGGCGCGCCGCGGACCGATGACACACGATGAGGTCGACGGAGCACACCTCGACGGTCTCGCAGGCGTGGCGTCATTCTTCATCGTCACGACGCAGGGCGTGCTCCCGCGGGAGGCGCGGCGGGCGATCCCGGCGGTGCGGGAAGTGTTCGACTTCCTGCACGCCGTCATGTCCCCTCCGTTCCCCGGCCAAATCGACCATGCGCTCGCGCTCGAGGGCGCTGCGGTCTACGCGAATGCATGCGCCGCGTGCCACGGCGAATACTCTTCCGGCCTGGAGGACGTCCGCCTGCTAGCCCACCCCAACCGTCTCACACCTCAGGACCGGATGCTGACCGACTCGATTCGGTGGGCCGCCGCGGACCTCGATGAGGCGACCCGGCACCTGGGTAGTATGGGCTACCTGAAGCACCTCGAAATCGAGAACGGGGGTGGGTACGTGGCCCCGGACCTGGGTGGCGTTTGGGCGACGGCGCCCTATCTGCACAATGGCTCCGTGCCGACGCTGTGGCACCTTCTTCACGCGGAGCACCGGCCAGAGCGGTTCTACGTGGGAGGACACGCGCTCGACTACGACCTCATGGGCATCGCAGGGGAGGTCGACGCGGACGGAGTTTACCGCTACCTGGACGGCTACCAGCCCTGGTCCCGACCCGCGTTGTACGACACCCGTGAGCCGGGTCGGTCCAACGCAGGGCACGAGTTCCGCTTGCTCAAAGAAGCCGAGAAAGCTGCGCTGCTGGAGTACCTCAAGCTGCTGTAGCCGCCGTTCAGGACGGGCCCGCGCTAAGGAGCCTAGCGAACTTCTGGATCAGCTCGATCTCGAGCATCGGATTGTGCCCGCCGGCCAACTGAGGGAGGGTGAGCAACAAGAACGCATGGGGTCGGGTAGCGAGCAACGCGACGTGGGTCATGTGATTCTGCTCGAGCATCCCGATCAGCCGCTCGGCCCCGTCTCGCCGGCTCTCGTTGGTCAGTTCAGCGCGTAGCCGCCCGATCCCCCACACCGCGTTCGCGTCGTCGAAGGTCGCCGCCATGATCTCGGGTCCGTAGGCGTCCACGTCGGCGCCCCGGAGAATTCTGTGGTCATTGGCGAGCGGCAATCCGTGCAACGCGTCGATGAATCCGTCGACCGAGCCGGTGGAAGCGTCCAACAACCATCGGAAGAACGTTGGCTGCCGCTTCGCGCGCAGGCGACCGAAGATCGCGTAGAGCAAAACGGACGCCAGCAGGACGACGAAGATCGCCACGTACAAATCGGCCTCGGCCCCGGGGACCAGAAGTGCGAACGCTCCCAGGCCCCCGAGCGCGATCGCGGCGATTGCGGACAGTTCACCGAACAACGCCGCCGCCGACTCCCCGGGATCCGTCAGGCGCACGCAGACGTACACGAAGATCAACGCACCGATGCCGCCCAGGCGGAAGTGGAGCCATGCGGGGCCCAGCCCGACGTCGGTAGCCGTGAGTAGGAAGGCGAACGCGAGCGCCGCCGCGCAGCCATTGATCAGCCGGTTCTCCATGGGCGCGTGGCGGGCACGATTCCGAAATAGAGCGATCAGCCCGAGCCACGCGAGTGTGCCGAGCGTGACGACTATGGAGATGATCCAAAGGGTCGTGCGGTTCACGTCCGGCACCAGGTTCATGACGAAACACACGAGGGTGCCGGCGACTACGAAGATCTTGAGCGCCAATGGGACATGCCGGCGCATGAGCGCCTCGACGAAGAGCGTGATGGGCAGCGGGATCAGCGTAGCCGGGATGAACGACAGTACCTGCAACAGGAAGTCGTCGGTCAGCCAATAAAACGACCGGCTGATGTAAAGCACGGCCAGCGTGTACAGGAGGATGAGCATCATCATCTCGAGTCCGCCGCGCTGCCGATTACCGTGAATGTAGACGGCGTAGGCGATCAGCCCGCCTACCCCCAGCCAATTCAGGAGGAAGTCGGTCCACGTCTCAAGCCCCACGGGTCAGCCTGCTCAGGTGAGACCGTACGAAGTACCCGAGCAGCCATGCCACCGGTCGGAGCCGCGGGCGCTCGACGCGAGCGGTCCAGGGATTGAAAAAGTACCCTCTGTGGTCGGTCCCAGACGGCCGATCGAGGATCAGGTTGATCGCTTCGAAGCACATGAGATTGCCCGCGGTGATCACCATTGGAGCGAAGGACGGGCGGCTGCGCTCCCCGGTCATCAACGCGCCCGCGACCTCCATGTCGACATGCCTCTTGGAGGAGGAGTTGACCATCACCCACTCGATTTCACGAGCCAGGCACTCGCCCTCATCTTCCGGCGAGATGTCCGTCCATGGTTTCCCGCGGCTCGGAAAGGCCATCCGCTCCTCTGGTCGTGGGTCTCGGGGTCCGACGACGTAAACCGATGGAAGCGGGGAAGCGTATGCGTCGACGACCGTCGCGCCGTGTTCCCGCGCTTTTCGATACAGTTGCACGCCGCTGGGGATGTGGTCCATGCCGTTGACGACGATGGAATGAGTCGCCAGTAGGTCATCCAGTTGTTCGATCCACTCGTGTCCCAGCACGCGCACGTCGAGCTCAGGGTTGATCCTCAGGAGCTGGCGCCGGACCGCCTCGGTTTTCGCTTCCCCGATGGTGTCGAGAGAAGCGAAGACCTGACGGTTGAGGTTCGAGACCTCGAAACGATCGATGTCCGCGATCGTCAAGTGCGAAACCCCCGCGCGTGCGAGCGAAAGAACACAGGCACCGCCCATGCCGCCGACCCCGCATACGAAGACGCGCGCTGCACAGAGCAGTGCCTGCTCCGCTTCGGTAACGAAGCCGATGTTCCGCGTGACGAACTCGCGGTAGTCGAAGGTGTCGGCGGTAGTGGACACTAGTGGTTCCACGGTCTCAACTCGCCGAGCTGGGTACCCGGGGAGAACCACTGCACGGCCGGCACGATGACGGAGCCACCCAGAAGGAAGAGTCCGCGCGATAGGATCGACCAAAGCGAGCTCCTTGGCACGGCCCTCAGTAAGTAGCGCCGGCCCGTCCTCAGATTCATTTGACCGATCTGGAGAAAGTCGTCCCCCCGCTCGTAATCGAGCTGCCCGCGGCACATCGCATTGTATTCATCATGCCGGTGCTTGGGGGCTTGGGAGTAGGTCTTCTTGAGGTTGTCGGAGCCACCTGTATAGGCGTTGGTGATGATGAAGCGCTCCGGATCGAAGCCCGCTTCCTGCGCGACGCCAAAGACGTGACGGTGATTTCCCATGACCTGGCGCGCGATCTCGAGGTGACGGTACGTACGTCGGTCCTTCAGCCGGGCGGGAAACACGTCATCGAAACTTTCCACGATCACCCCGAAGATCGCGGGCACCTGCGTCACGCTGGTGATCCAGAGGGGTCGGAGCTGCCGATGAAAGAACGTCAGCACTACACTCAGTCCTGAAAGGACCCACGAGAAACCCCTGCCTTGGAACTCAGGATCCACCATGACGAGGCCCGTATGCAGAACCTCTTCTGGACGGCCCCTCAGGTCCAGCGTCAGGAGGCTTAGAGCGTTGAACCCAACCGGTTGGCGCGACTCTCCTTCATACAGGACTGTGAGAATGGCGTCATTGAGCCGGTCGATGTCTCCAGTCAGAACCCCATAGTCCAGGGAGTCCCCCCCCAGCGTAGTGGCCGCTACTACGCGGAGGTCATCGACCATGCGGGCCAGGTCGTCAGGAGGCATCCAGCGGCCCGGCCGCTCTACGACGCGCGCACGCAGGTTGTCGCCGACACTGAGTTCCAGGTCCAGATATTTTCTGCCCAGCCTGCGAATCCGCATCTTCATCCCACCCGTCCTCTCTTGGGCATCGTTCCTTTGTGCATGATCGATCCCTAGAAGAAGTAGGTGAGCTTCAGAGCGAGATAACTGTCGAGGCGATTCGCGCGAGACGGCTCCTCCGAGCTGTCCCCGCGGAACCACCGTCCGTCCAGCTCGGCCGCGGCCGTGTCACCGATTCTACGGGACGCGGTCGTCGAAAGCACCAGGTTCGAGTTGCGCCGGTCGACGAACACACGGCTGGAGATCGTCCAGTCTTGGGTCAGCAGCCGTGCTCCGGCGAACACGTCGTGCTCCATTGAGGTGGTCGCCCCACTTCCGCGCCCGTCGTACAGATACTCTGCGAAGACGCTCAGGTAGGTCGCGAAGGCGAATTCGATGCCACCCACCAGCGCGACGAAGCTCTCCACTTGCGAGGCTCGGCGCACGGCGTCCAGCTTGACCAGCCAGGCGTCGTGCGTCCACTGAGCAGTCAGGCTCGTTTGATCGATCTGGTCGTAATGGGGTGTCAGGCTCTCCGCCTCCCCCGACGGGTCGGACGTCGCCTCGAACCGGGGCTGACGGTTCGTGCCCCCGAAATGTGCCACGGCGACATTGAAGTCGCCTATCATCTGACTCCAGCGTAGGGCCCAGTCGGGATGGTGCCGCCCCCAGGAGTGCTCGAACTCGGCATCGGCTAGAGGAAGCGGTGACCAGATCGCCCCGCCTCGCCCGGCGGAGCGACGCTCTCGGAAGAAGGGGAGCAAGAACGCCTCGAACAGACCGGTGGACGGGAAGAAGCGCACGTTGACCATGGGTTGGCCCATGGGCGTAGGCGATGGCGCATCGTCGCTGAAGTCGAGTTGGTTGACGACGTCGACGACCGACCCCGACTCGGTCACGCCCCAGTCCACCTGGCGCAGCCCCGCTGCAACCTCCCACCGTGTCCAGATCTTCTCCCATGTCAGGTCGAGGAAGTCGATCCGGCTTCGCGAGACGCTTTCCGGATCGAGGCGCAGGAGCGGCGACACCGTCAGGAACTGGGACCCGTCGCTCCAGGAGAACGAGCGCGTCGCGCGCAGTGAGACGCTTGCCTCCCGGCCGGCGGCGGGTGCGTCCGATGGTTCCCTGGGGTACGTGCGCACGCCGAGGGCGACATCGCCGGACCATTGCGCGGCGGCCTCGGCCGGGATCAACCCTGAGAGCCCGACGGCTAGACTCACGGCAACCTTCCGCGACGTTACGCGGCGGGACCTGCTCGTGGTCCAACGTCGGATGTCCCGACTCGGGCTCATCTCGAGCCTAACGCGGCCGACCGAGCCGGCGCGGATCGAAGTCCGCGGTGGTCAGCCCGTTTTCGAAGGAGTATTCGCTCCACGCGAGAGTGGTCGATTTCCCCGATCGAGAGTCGGTCATGACCATGCGGTCCGGTCGCCAGTGCCGGCCCGCATATTGCTGGTATCCGTCGAGCTCCAGCGTCTTCAAGAGCTCGTTGGCGCCGTCGAAGTAGTCGACTCGGAGGACCCGGTACGCTTCCGTGTCGAGCCACACGACTTGGTGATCATAGCCGGATCCGTCATCCGTGGGGCGTCGCTCCAGCTTGTGGCAAGAGACCTGTCCGACCGTCTCCTCGCCCAGGTACTCGTAGGTGTACCCATGGAAGTCCTGCGCGCCCATGTCCCTGTATGTGAAGTCGCTACCCATGAACGACTCGGACTGGCGGCTCGTTGCCACCTCCCGCGTACTCCGCGTGGAGGGCAGGTACACGTACTGCCTCCTGCGCCCGTCCCTATTCGCGATCGTGAGGATCATCATCCCCCTCACGTTCGCGCGGTCGAAGATCAGAAGAGTCCTCTGGCCGTCCTCGGGGACCTCTAGGACCTGAACCTGCATCTCGTGATCGCGCCCGGCGCCGTCCGCATCTCTGATCGTCATGGTCAGGTTCGCGGTGAAGTCCTGGAAACCGGCCGTTCGGCGTGCTGCCTCGTCGATGATCTCACGCGCGCGAGCTTCGGAGTCTTGAGCCCACGCGGGTTGGTGGAGCAGGAGCAGGGCCAGAACCACGGTGATCCACTTCATATTGGCTAACCTCTTCTTGGGCGTGCGCGATCCAGCGCCACTTCAGGCTCATGCTATCGCGACTAAGAGCCTCACGAACAGTCCCGTCGATCTCAATCTTGACCCTGCGGCCAACTCGTATCTATACGTCGTCGTACATAGATGCTCGCGACTCCGACGTACGGCACCTTTCTTGTGTAGTGCTGTCTCGACGTTGCCACTGTCCGCTGTTGGAGCCCTCGCCGCAACCCGATTTGCATCTATTCTGTGAATTCGCCTGGAACCATGGACCGCTTCGCTCGAGTGCCGAGACGCGAGGCGACTGACGTGCCCCCAGTTGTGGTACCACTCCCTATGTTAGACCTGCCGCGATCGGCGGTCCCTGGAGCTGGGGCATTCTAAGGAACCAAGACGATGGTTTGACCGCCTCCGGGGCGGGGGGGCCGGCTTCCCGGCGTTGTCGTTGGCATCGTCCGCTCCCTCGACCGGCAGGACAACGATCGGCACGATCACAGAGTGAGGGAAGCGGTCATGGCATACCCGGGCCTCGACCTGCAGCTCCTGGTCGATTATGCGCGTGACGTTATGGACAAACCACTTGAATTTCCTGGGAACGCCTTTCGGAAGGTCACGCCAGTTCTGCGTCTTGATCGAAACTTCCAGTGCGAGACCTGACGTGACCCCCTGAAACGAGACCAGCGCGAATGTTAGGATCTTGCGCTGGTCGCAGATTCAGGGAGGAGGTCAGAAATGAGCAGGAGACGACACACGCCGGA
>DQPL01000062.1 GCA_015664885.1 Gemmatimonadota bacterium | reverse complement strand
CGACGACGGCGAGAGCCGGGAATATGCGACTGCGCATCATGACGAAAGGGAGTTGAGGTCAGTGGATCCAGCTCCGTGATACGAGCGGGGCCTCGGTCATCGGACAATTGAATCGATGGGCGGGCCGCCGGCCAGGACAAGAGCCGAGGGCCCCTCTTCGAGCGCTTTCTCGGCTGGTTCGAGAAATACGTGAAGGGTTAACCCTCCGATCAAAAGAACGGACGCAAGTGTGGGATAGAGATTCAATCGTGACAAAAAAGAGTGGCGAGCGGGTCCTGGTGTCCCATCGCAAGAATCCTGCTCAACCCAACCCCAAAGCCTCCCGGAGCTCCGCAGCTGTCATGTCCCTTACATAGACCGCTGAGCCTTGATCGAACTCCCTCGCCCGGGATAGCCCCCCGACCACGACTGGGTCAAACCCAGCATCCACTACGAGCTCGGACGCGATGCGCACGGCCTCCTCATCGTCTCCGGCAATCGGAATAGCGACCTTTTCCCCCTCGCGGTGGGCCTCGCGGTCCACGGACCGAGATCCGATCGCGTTGAAGGCCCGCACGAGTCGTACACCAGGCAAGAATTCGGCAGACGCGACCCCTGTGCCTTTCTCCAGCGCTTCGGCCGCCATGGGACCGTCGCGCCTCGGGTACGGATTCCCGCAGTCGATGACCACCTTGCCCTCCATCAAGGGCGCGTAGTCTCGGCCCACCTGGGGGAGCGCCGCATACGGCACCGCGACGAAGACGACGTCCCCGAACTCGGCCGCCTCCGCAGGGAGTCCAGCGCGCGTCCGTGACCCGGCCCGCTGCACGAGGTCCATGAGCTCCTCCGGATGGCGTGAGGAGAAGAGGATCTCGTGTCCGGCCCGCGCCCACTGGAGGCCCACGGCCCCGCCGATCAGCCCCGAGCCGATGATCCCGATGCGCATGGTGCCGGGCCGAGCGGCGCTCGCATCGAGGCCTCGAGGTAGCAGCGCTGGCGCGAGCACCAAACCGGTGGCCGTGGCACTTGCCGTTAGAAGAAAGTCACGACGGGACTGCTTGCTCTCGCCCTTGGTATCCGGTTCGCTCATGCCTGCCTCCTGTACTGCGTCTCTCGACCGTGCCCCCACCCTGCACCGTATGGGTCAGAAGCCGATGGGACAAGGCGATCCGGTACCGAGACGCAGTGCCACGAGGCGGCCTTGTCTCTCAGAGCGTCGAGCGCGATATGTGTCCCTTCCCAGCACCTGAGGAGCCGCATCGCATGTCCACGATTCGACCCGTTGTCGCAGCCTTGCTGATCGCTGGCCCGGTCGCCGCTCAGGAGACCACGAACAACCCCTTTCCAGACCCGATTCCGGCCTCGGAAGGCATGATCGTGGTCGGCTTGGAAGAGTTCGCGACGCTCCCCGACATCGACGGCGCAGCTGCGCGCCCGATGGTGCTCGTAGACGAACCGAGCTCCGAGCGGCTCTTCGTAAACGACATGTGGGGCCTGCTCTACGGCATCAGCTACAGCGGTGACGTGACCCAGTACCTCGACGTGCGCGAGCCAAGATGGGGCGTTGCCGTGCAGACACCCCCGGAGGTCGTGCGCATCATGGAAGTCGGGCTACAGAGCTTCGCGTTCCATCCGCATTTCAATGAGCCCGGCACCACGGGATACGGGAAGCTCTACACCTGGATCGACACGGACGACAACGCTCCGGAACCCGACTTCGTGCCGGGCGGGGGCGATGATACGCACGACATCGTGCTCTTCGAGTGGACGGCACGCGACCCGACGGCGGCGGCCTACGACGGCGGGCCGCCAAGGGAGCTGTTCCGCGTGGAACAGCCCTTCGACAATCACAACGGCGGCCGCATGGGTTTCAATCCGCTCTCTGCACCGGGCGATGCCGATTTCGGCCTTCTGTATATCGGCCTCGCGGATGGCGGCGCCGCGGGCGACTTACTGGATTTAGCGCAGAACCTGGGCTCGGTGTTCGGCAAGATGCTGCGCGTGCACCCGCTGGGCTCCAACAGCGCGAACGGGCGCTACGGCATACCGGCGGACAACCCCTACGCGCGCGACGGCGTCCAGCGCACGCTGGGTGAGATCTACGCGTCGGGCCTTCGCAACCCGCAGGGCTTCGACTGGGACGCGGCAACGGGTGACCTGCTCGTAGCCGACATCGGACAGAGCACGGTCGAGAAGCTCAGCACCGTGCCCGCAGGCGGCGACCTCGGCTGGAATACATGGGAGGGCAGCTACCGCGTGGTAACCAACATTCGTGTCGATCCATCAGGTGCGAGGGGGGAGCCCTGGATTACCTACCCGGTGGCCGAGTACGACCAGAACGACCCCCTGCTCCAGCCCGGATCCGCAGCAACAGGTGTTGTGGCATATCGTGACAGTGCGATCCCTCAGCTAACGGACCACGTGCTCTGGGGCGACCTGCCGAGCGGAGAGGTCTTCCATGTGCCTGCGGACGGTCTGCAGGGTGGAGGACAAGCCGCCATCCGGCGTGTGCTCTTCCGCGATGGTGGAGGCACCAAGACGCTGCTCGAGCTCGTGCAAGCGAAGATGGCCGACCAGGGCCGCGAGCCGACGACCCGCGCCGATTTGCATTTCGGACGCGGCCCGGCCGGTCGCGTCTTCATTCTGAACAAGTGGGACGGCGTGGTGCGCGAGATCGTGCGCTAGTTACACCGCCGGGCGCAGCTCATGTCTACTCGTCTTCGTTTCCCCCGCCCTGGCGCTCCTGGTAGCGCGCGCCGCTCAGCACGTTGCCCAGAGCGTAGTTGCCTTCGTGACAGGCGTACTCGAGGATCTGCTGGTCGAATCTCTCCCAGGGAATCTCCCCGCCCCACGGCTCGCTATACGTCCGCGGGTCATCGATCTCGAACTCGTAGAGAATCGTGTCGTCGTCGACCTGCGTGAAGCGCTCGATCACGCGGTAGTCCTCGGAGTACGGGACCTTGTCGAAGGACTCGTTGTAGCCCTGGTCGGGGTGCACGTTGGTGGTCTCGACCACGAGCGTATTGCCCTCCCAATGACCCCACGAGTCGCCAAACCAGGGACGAACGTGCTTCGGCAAGCGATTTGGCTCGCCTAGTCGGATGATGCGAGTGTCGTGGATCATCTCCGCCCTGATCAACACATGGTCGGGTGTCTGCAGGATGGTGAGGTTGTTGTTGTATCCCCCGGTGGGCGTCATCGGAGGTCCCATGGTGCCGGTACGACTCGACGCGTAGTAGACGACACAACGCTCGACCAAGGGCCGCAGCTCCGGATGGTCGAAGTCACCGAACCGGGCCCGGAATGCGTCGTATTCCTGCTTCCGTCTCTGACCTTCCGCCGACAGCGCAGGGATCCTACCGTCTGACGGAAACGTGATGAGCGAGGCCCGGGGCTCACCGTTGACGATCGCGGGGCCATCACCCTGCTCGAAGAAAATCGTATTGTATGCGCCGATGTTGCCCGGTTCAGGCGGTGGGCGATTCGGGTCACTCGGCTCCGCGCCGCGCTGGTTTCGTGCCAATTGGCCACCTGCGATTCGGTCAGCCTGCTCCCAGCTGTACACCGCGTCCGTACCTTGCCGGCGCTCGAGCGGCGTGAGCGTCGCATTGGTCCAGTCGCCCTGAAGATTCGGATGACCCCAAGCGGTGCGACCCGGCTGATAGTTGGGATCCCATCGTTGGTTTCGCGGCACCGACTGAGCCGCTACCGACGCGAAAAGTCCCGTCGACGAGACGGCGATGGCGAGCGCGATCAGCTTCGATGCCCGTGGGATCATCATTCCCCCTATGGCTGGTTCGGTCCGTTGTCTCGGACCGGTGATGCTTCAGCCAAGATGCCGCTCGGGGTGTGGAGTGCAAGACTCCCCTCCTGCTCGCGCGCACATCCTGCGAGCTTGAAGCCATGATTGGGATACCGAGGAGGAGGCCATGAAGGCCATTCGTACGGCTTTGCTCGCATCGCTGACCTGTGCGATCGCCTGGGGATGCGGGGACAGCTCGAATGCTACCGAACCCGAGTCACCATCCAGTGATCTGAACTCCACCTGGGACGTCATTCAGGCGACCATCCTGAGTACCAACTGTGTCGAATGTCACGTCGCGGGGTCATCCTTCGCCCGGCAATCGGGCTTGATCCTGACGCCGGACGTCGCGTACAGCCAGCTGGTGAACCGTGCACCCCACAACGCTGCGGCTCGCACCGACGGTCTCTTCCTGGTCGGAACAGAGGGCTTGGCGAGCGTAGACAAGAGCTTCTTATGGGAGAAGATCAACGCTCCCAATCAGTTGCACTATTTCGACCACGCCGGCTACGGCGCTTTGATGCCCCTAGGGAAGCCGCCCCTGACCAACGGGGAGTTGGAATACGTTCTGCAATGGATTCTGGCCGGCGCGCCCGAGACCGAGCACGTAGCCGATCAAGCGCTGCTCAACAATACGGAGCGCTACGAGCCGCCAGAATTTGAAGCGCCGCCGGTGCCCGCCCTGGGTATCCAATTGCACCTCGGTCCGTACGACGTCGCGCCGAATTTCGAGAGGGAGTTCTACTACTACCAACCGCTCGACAACGACGAGGAACTCTTCGTCAACCGGGTCGATATCGCGATGCGCTCCGGCAGCCATCACCTGATTCTGTACGGATTTTCCGATGACGTGCCAGCGGTTCTCATGCCGGAGCCGAACGTCTTTCGGGACATACGAGACCCCAGCGGCAGCACCAACCTGCTCAACCTGTTGGTTACCCAGTACCACGAATTCGTGACTGGCACGCAGTGGCCTTTGATGAACTATCACTTCCCGCCCGGTGTCGCCCTGCGCATCCCGAGCAACAGCGGCTTCGACTTGAACGCGCACAGCATCAATCGCACAGGCGAGGTCACGCAGGGCGAGAACTACGTCAATCTGCACACGATCGAGAGCCGGGAGGTCGAGCACGTGGCCGAGCTGCTCAACATGAACAATCTGGACTTCAGCCTGCCCCCGAACGCGGTCACCACCGTAACAAGGACGTTTCGAACAGACGAGCGCATTCACATCTTCCAGCTCTTTTCGCACGCTCATGAGCACATGACCGAGTTCAAGGCGTTCATCGATGGCGGCTCGCGCAGCGGCGAGCTGGTCTACATCGCGTATGACTGGGAGCACCCACCCATTCTCGAACTGGATCCGCCGTTAATCCTGGAACCAGGTCAGGGATTGAGGCTGGAGGCTACCTACAACAACACGACGAATAGGACTCTTCGCTTTGGCCTGCTCAGCGTTGACGAAATGATGATTCTCTTCGGCGCATACTACGTGGATTGATGGATGTCCACGCCCAGGCTGAGAACGGAACGCCTAGTGCTGCGTGCGTTCAGTGCAGACGACGCGCCGACCGTCCAGCGCTTGGCCGGCGATCGCGAGGTGGCGTCGACCACGCTGACCATCCCGCACCCCTACGAGGGCGGCATGGCCGAGGCCTGGATCGAGGGGCATGCAAGCAACTGGGCTGAGAGGACGGCGCTGATCCTGGCGGTCACCACAGAAACAGATGGGCTGGTGGGCGCGGTCGGACTCCATCTGAAGCTGGAGCACCTACGCGCCGAGCTCGGATACTGGATCGGAGT
This sequence comes from Gemmatimonadota bacterium, assembly GCA_015664885.1. Taxonomy (GTDB): domain Bacteria; phylum Gemmatimonadota; class Gemmatimonadetes; order Longimicrobiales; family Gaopeijiaceae; genus UBA1138. The sequence continues at coordinate 45,538 of DQPL01000062.1, read as the reverse complement.
CCCGTTCTGGAACCGAGGCTACGCGACGGAGGCTGCCGAGGCCGTGATGAGGTTCGGCTTCGACGAGTTGGGCCTGAACCGAATCCAAGCTGGACACTTCGCGCGGAATCCGGCCTCGGGGCGGGTGATGGAGAAGCTGGGCATGACGCTGGAGGCCGTCCGTCGAGAGCACGTGCTCAAGGATGACGAGCTGGAAGATCTGGTTTTATACGCGGTGCTAGAGTCGGACCGACATCACGGCTGAAGTGGCGCTTCGGCCTCCACGTTCACAATCTGATCGACCTCTGGCGCTTTCTCTGCTGAAGCCAGAAGATGTGCCCTGAACTGCCGCTCAGGAGGTGGAAGTGTCGGATTCGTCCAAAGCGCCACAAAATGACGATCGAACCTACGTCGCAACCATTCCGGCGAGCCTCCACGGGCAACACACGAGCATCAAATATCCGGTCACTTTCCAGGTCGGCAACCACGACTATTCCTGCGACCCGGAATTGGAAATCGGGATGGATGACGAATAGCCAGGTACGGCATCAAGATCAGTTTGGCCTGGGTGGCCATTAGCCCCATGGAGGGACATCACGATCCCTCCATGGGGCCTCCCAGCGCCCCGCCTGCAAACTGGCCATCACCGTTCCCGGCGAGGTAGAATCCTGCGTCAGCGTGTGCGGGCGGGGGCCCGTGCGCTGAGAGAGGAGAGAGCGGCTCAATGGCAGTGAATGGCTGAAGTCGACCTTTACGGCCCGATCAAACAGTTCCTGGAATCTCAGGGCTACGCGGTGAAGGGCGAGATCGGCGCATGTGACATCGTGGCAGTGCGAGGAGACGAGGGCCCAGTCGTAGTCGAGTTGAAAGAGCGGCTGAACCTCGCGCTCCTCCTCCAGGCAGTCGACCGACTCCGGGTTTCGGACGCGGTCTATGTCGCGTTCCGTATCGGAAAAGGCCACAGCGCGTCGTGGCGTTCGCGACGGAAGCAAGTGACGAGCCTTCTTCGGCGCTTGGGCCTGGGCCTGCTCACTGTTTCGGCAAGCGGCAGCGTCGTTGCGGTCTTGGATCCCGCCCCGTACCGACCGAGGCTAGACACGGGACGCCGCACGCGCTTGCTCAGGGAGTTCGCCGAACGAGTTGGCGATCCGGAGACCGGAGGCTCTACCTCGCGTCAACGGCTGACCGCTTATCGGCAGGACGCGGTGCGGTGCGCACGAGAATTGACCAATGAGCGCGTACTGAAGGTCAGCGTGATCCGCGAGCGTGCCGAAGTCTCCCGAGCCGGACCCATCCTTCGAGACAATCACTACGGGTGGTTCGAGCGAGTGAAGACTGGGCACTACGAGCTCTCACCGAGCGGAAGACGAGATATGATCCGATGGTCCGATGCGCTCGAGAGCCTGGAGCGCAAATCCTAACTGGGGCCTCGCCATACGGAGCGTATTCGGGGTCGCTCGCAAACGCTTCGACTGCTTCCATGGACGGGAACTGCAGGAGGGCAATCAAGTTGGCCGCCGTCGCTTCCCCTTCGACAGTCGTGATGTTGCCGCTACGTGACAAGTATTTGCCCCCGTGCTTATGAACGATGTCGTGGACGTTTCCTGCGTAGTCCGGAATCCACTCATCATTCGTCACCTCGATGATCGCGATCAGATACACCATGGGTCCACTCCGTTGTGTGGGTGATTCTCAGCCTGATGTCCGATCGAGCGCCGACAGTCGCTCGCGCGACTGTGTGATTCACTCGGAAAACGCGAGGCGATCTTGGCGCAACAGCGAGCCCCTGACAACCTGAGGGACGTACCTGACACGATGGCGTATTGGACCTTGATCAGGAATTGATTGGACTCCTTGAGCCACCGATCCCCGACATCACGCAAGTTGTGGTTATGCACGAGAAAGACGTCGCCCCGCGGTCGAACGTCCACCGGAGCCTCGTGTGCGCGTCCACCGTGCCCGACTCGTTGTCGTACTGCACGAACGCATTCAGCTGCAGATCCGGGGAGGCGTTCACCTCGACGCGGGCGCCGACGAGTTCCTGGAGAAAGTCGCTCTGAGGAAGTCGGCCGCTGTTTCGGGTACCGCTCAGAGTCAAGGAGAATGTCGCCGAGGGCTTCCAACTCACCCGTCCCGTGAGCCGGTCGAGCTTCCCCGTGTAGAAGTCGCCGATTCCAAGGGCGGTCGCGCGGCCGAGCCATTGCGCTACGGTCCCCGCAGCGCTCCCCGCGCCCGAAGGCCTCCGCAGTTACCGCGGTAACTGAGCTCGCTTGCGCATCGGAGTCTCGGCATCGGATAATGACACCCGTAGATGCGGAACCGCGGTACGGACGCCGAGAACTCGAGGGGGCAAGAAATGGCTGAGAGAAAGAAGGCGAGTGATTTCCCGAAAGAGGTGTTGGCCCTCTTCGACGGGTACATACACGGGTTCATCGATCGCCGCTCCTTCCTAGAAGGCACCGCGAAGGTGGTCGGGGGCGGAACCGCAGCGGTGGCGGTGCTCGATGCGCTGCAGCCGCAATACGCGTGGGCCGCACAGGTCCCGGAGGCGGACGAGCGTATTCGGGCTGAGTACGTGGAATACGCATCGCCCAACGGTTCCGGCACAATGCGTGGTTACATGGCCGAGCCGGAAGGGGCTACGGGGCCTAAGCCGGCTGTCCTGGTCATCCACGAAAACCGTGGCCTAAATCCGTACATCGAGGACGTCGTACGGCGCTTCGCCGCGGCCGACTTCGTCGCGCTGGGTCCTGACGCGCTGACGCCGCTCGGCGGCTACCCCGGAAACGACGACGACGGTCGCGCGATGCAGCGCCAGATGGACCGCGACGTGATGATGGAAGATTGGGTCGCCGCATTCGAGTTCCTTCGTACGCACTCCACTTCTACCGGCCGCGTTGGAGCCGTGGGGTTCTGCTACGGCGGTGGCGTGGTCAATCAGCTGGCGGTGCGTCTGCCGAACCTCGGAGCAGGCGCCCCCTTCTACGGTTCGGCTCCCGCGTCCGAGAGTGTGGCGCAAATCCAGGCTCCCCTACTCATCCACTACGCCGGACTGGACGAACGAATCAACGGGCGGTGGCCTGGCTATCAGGAGGCGCTCGATGCGTCCGGGAAGGCGTACACGATGCACATGTATGAAGGCGTGAACCACGGATTCCACAACGACACTACGCCCCGGTTCGATGAGGACGCGGCCACGCTCGCGCAGGAGCGCACGATCGCCTTTTTCGATCAGCACCTACGCTGAGCTGATTCCCTAGCGAGGTACCCAGATGCGCACCTGGCAGATAGTCGGATGGCTGACGATCGTCGGCCTCGGTTCGTGGCTTACGGTAGTCGCAGGTCAGCAACGCCCCGTGCTCTCGCCCGAGCAGGAGGCGCGGCTGCAGATTCGCGAAATCATGGACGGCCTCTACGTCATTCCTGGCTTCGACGGTGGGCAGTCGGGTGGCAACGTCGCGGTGCGGGTGACCGGCGACGGCGTCATCATCGTCGACGACAAGTTCCCCTACAGCTTCGACTTCATCACCGAGCAGGTTCGCAGCGTCACCGACCAGCCCATCAAGTACGTGCTCAACACCCATCACCACGGGGACCACGCCGGCAGCAATCCCGACTTCATGCAGTCAGCGGAGGTGATCGCACACAAAAACGCCCGCGCGAACATCATCCGAAACAACCTGGCCGGGGCGCCGCGCGTCATCTTCGCGGACGAAACCGCGGTATTTCTGGGCGATGCCGAAGTCCAGATGCACCACTTTGGGCGCGGCCATACCAACGGGGATGCCGTGGTCTACTTCCCCGACCTGCGCGCGGTGCACACCGGCGATCTCTTCGTCTTCGGCGAACGGTTGGACGGCAGCACCCTGTCTCCGTTCTGGGACTTCGGCAACGGGGGCAGCGTGCTCGAATGGCCGGCCACGCTGACCGGTCTGCTAGCGCTCGACTTCGATACGGTGATCCCGGGGCACGGCCCGGTCCTGAGCAAGGACGACATCAGGGTCTTCCGCAGCAAGCTCGAGACCGTCATCGATCGCGTGCGCGCTGAAGTCGCGGCGGGCGCGACCCGCGACGACATCGCCTCTAGGGTCGAAACCGCCGATCTGGACTGGCCGCTCGCGCCGGTCCGACTTCAGAACGTGTTCGACGAGGTGAGCGAGGGCCGGTAGCGATCTCACGGCTGGACGGTCGGTCGCGATACGTCTAGCCTCCAGCTCCGCGCCGTAGCTACCTTGCTCGCTCGACTCTCCCCGCATCCACCCCACGCATCGGCCCCTGATGCCAATCTGATCACGCCCCACGGCGGCGTGCTGCACAACCTCATTGTGTCCGACGGCCGCGCCCAGGAGCTAAAAGAGTCCTCGCGGGATTGGCCGTCCTGGGACCTCACCGAGCGCCAGATCTGCGACCTCGAGCTGCTGCTGAACGGGGCCTTCTCGCCTCTCGCGGGCTTCGTGGCCAGCGAGGTCACGAAGAACGGCGGCATCGCCTTGTGTGCGCCGATCGCGCCGTACGGGGCGACGCAGCGGGAGGTGCGCGCCTTGGTCGAGTCTGGCGGCGGCTTCAGTCTGGTACACGTCGCACACCGCTGGACGTTTGCGAGCAACGGGACCGCAAAGACCTTTACGCAAAGACTCGGGCGGGCATCATCGAGGGGTTCACCGGCATATCCGATCCCTACGAGGAGCCCACCGACGCCGAGGTCGTGATCGACACGAGGGAGGTCAGCTCCGAAGAAGCCGTGCACCGTCTGGTTCTGCACCTGGAGAACGAGGGCTACATAGGGAACGCTTAACCCTAGAATCCGTTGGCATCTCCGCCGCCCCGGGAGTACAATGCACCCCATGAGAAACGGGACGCTCAGGACCCTCCCGCTCGTCACGGTGCTTTCTGCCGCGTTGGCACTGAGTGTATCGTTTTGTCTGCAAGCTGAGCTCTCCGCGCAGGCGCCCCCGTCCTCATCCAGCAGCCGTGAGTTGATCCACGGATACTGCGTGGCCTGCCACGACGCCCGGCTCGAGCGAGCGGGCTTGAGGCTCGACCTCATCGACGCGGCCGAAGTCGGCGAACACGCCGAGGTATGGGAGAAGGTCGTGCGTAAGCTCCGCACGGGTCTCATGCCGCCTCCCGGCAGGCCGCAGCCGCCCGTTGACGACCGGAACGCCATGGCTTCACGGCTAGAGGCATCGCTCGACGCGGTGTCGGCGGCGGATCCGAATCCTGGCCGCACCGAGACGCTGCGGCGTCTCAACCGTACGGAGTACCAGAATTCCATTCGCGACCTATTGTCTCTCGACATCGATGCCACGTCGCTGCTCCCCTCCGATGAGAGCGGTTACGGCTTCGATAACGTCACGGTGGGCGACCTTCCGCCGGTCTTATTGGACCGGTACATCTCGGCTGCGCAAAAGATCAGCCGCCTTGCGGTCGGCACTACCCAGACGTCACTGCAAAGCGATGTGATCCGTGTGCCGGCGGACTTCACGCAAGAAGAGCATGTGGCCGGCCTCCCGATCGGAACGCGCGGCGGTGTGTCCTTCCCCTACACGTTCGCGCAGGACGGGGCGTATGACATCCAGATCCGGCTCGCGCGCAATCGGACCGGCAATGTCGGGGGCTTGAGGGGCTCGCAAAAGCACAAGTTGGATTTGCTGCTCGACCGCAAGCTCGTCGCGACCTTCCCAGTCGCGAGGCCCGACGGACCCGATCATTCCGTAGTGGACAAATACCTGAGGATTCGCACCGGCGTGACGGCCGGTCCCCACGAAGTGGGCGTCGCGTTCCACAAGCAATCGTCGTCGCTCCTCGAGACCGAGCGGCAGCCGCTGCAATCGCATTTCAACGAGCAGCGCCATCCGCGCCTGACGCCCGCGGTCTATCAAGTATCGATCACCGGACCGTACGCGCCGGGGGGCGCCGAACTCACACCGAGCCGCCGCCGAATCTTCGGATGCCAGCCGACCGAGTCCTCCGAGGAAGAGGCGTGTGCGAGGGAGATCCTCTCCACGCTCATGCGGCGCGCCTACCGTCGACCCGTCTCCGACGCGGATGTGGCGAGCTCGATGGCCTTCTACCGGGAAGCCCGGGCCGAGGGAGATTTCGATGCTGGCATAGGGAACGCCTTGAGCGCCGTGCTCATCAACCCGGAGTTCCTGTTCCGGGTGGAGCTGGATTCGGACGCGGCAGCGTCAGGCGCAGCCTACCGGATCAGCGACCTGGAGCTGGCCTCCCGCCTGTCGTTCTTCCTGTGGAGCAGCATCCCCGACGAAGAGCTGCTGGATGTGGCAATCCGAGGAGAGCTGAGCGAGCCACGCAAGCTCGAGAGGCAAGTCCGACGACTACTCGCCGATCAACGCTCTTACAACCTCGCCAGCAACTTCGCTGGCCAGTGGCTCCAGCTGCGCAATCTGGAGTCCTTCATCCCCAACATCCGTCTCTACCCGGACTTCGACGACAACCTTCGTCGCGCGCTGCGTGAGGAGACGGAGCGGTTCTTCGACCACGTGGTGCGCGAAGATCGAAGCGTGCTCGAACTGCTCAGCGCCGACTACACGTTCCTCAACGAGCGCTTAGCGAGGCACTACGACATACCCGGCGTGATCGGCAGCCGCTTTCGGCACGTCGCGCTTGCGAACGATAGCCAGCGCGGCGGCCTGTTACGGCACGGTAGCATACTCGCCGTGACATCCTACGCCACGCGTACCTCGCCGGTGCTTCGCGGCAAGTTCGTGTTGGACAAGCTCTACGGCGCACCACCACCGCCTCCGCTGCCGAACGTGCCTGCGCTCGACGACAACTCGGTATCCGCAGCTCTCGGCATGCGGGAGAGGCTCGCCGAGCATCGCAGCAACCCGGTGTGCGCGAGATGTCACAGCACCATCGACCCAGTGGGGTTCGCCTTAGAGAATTTCGATGCCGTGGGTCGTTGGCGGGACAACGAAGGAGAGAGCGGGCCCATCGACGTTTCGGGCGGCCTGCCCGGCGTCGGCGAATTCGAAGGCGTAGCCGGCCTCGAAGCGGCCTTGCTGAGCCGCCCGGAGCTGTTCGCGGGTGCCGTCACCGAGAAGTTGCTCACTTTTGCGCTCGGACGTGGAGTCGAGTACTACGATGCTCCGGCGATCCGCCAGATTCTGCGCGAGGCCGAGCCCGGTGGATATCGACTCTCGTCGCTCATTTTGGGTATCGTCGAGAGCGTACCGTTTCAGATGAGGGCAGCACGATGATCATCACCAAGAAGGCCCTACCGCGGCGCACGTTCCTGAAGGGCATGCAGGCTACGCTGGCGCTGCCTCTGCTCGACGCGATGATTCCCGCGGCGACCGCCCTAGCCAATACCGCGGCCAGCCCCACGCCCCGGCTCAGCTACGTGTTCATGCCCATGGGGACGGACATCGCCCGCTGGACACCGCAGGGTGGGGAGATTCTCGGCGAGCTGCCGCCTGTGCTCAGCCCCCTGGAGAAAGTGAAGGACCACGTATCGGTCGTCACCAATCTGGAGCTCCAGAACTCCTACCCAGGCACGCACGACACTTCGAACTCCGGATTCTTGAGCGCGGCCTTCGCCAAGCACACCGAGAGCTCGGACTACCATTTGGGAACCACCGCCGACCAAATCGCGGCGAAAGCAATCGGTCAGGACACGCAACTACCGTCGCTCGAGATGTCGATGGACCTGAATCCGCTCGCGGGCGTTTGCAACAACGGATACGCGTGCGTCTATACCAACAACCTCTCCTGGTCTTCACCCACGACACCGCTTCCGTCCGAAGCGCATCCGCGCATCGTATTCGAGCGCCTATTCGGCGAGGGCGGAAGCCAGGCCGAGCGTCGCGCAGCACTCCGGAGTCGCGCCAGCCTCCTCGATTCGTTCCACGAGGACATCGCGCGTCTCAAGCGGTTGGTAGGAGTGGGCGACGGCGCCCGCATCGACCAGTACCTCGACAGCGTGCGAGAGATCGAGCGTCAGATCCAGCTTGCGGAGGCAGCGGCCGAGGAGAACCTGGAGGGACGCGATTTCGATCGTCCTGTTGGCGTACCGGCGGGGTTCGCCGATCACGCCGCGCTCATGTTCGACCTGCAGCTGCTGGCGTTCCAGGCCGATATCACAAGGGTCAGCACCTTCCAGCTTACGCGCGAGCTCAGCAACCGTACTTATCCCGAGATTGGCGTCCCGGAGCCTCACCATCCGACCAGCCATCACGGCAACGATCCGGTGAAGGTCGAGAAGATCGCCCAGATCGGCACGTTCCATGTGTCGCTGTTCGCCGATTTCCTCGGGAAGCTGCAGGCCACGCCGGACGGCGAGGGCTCTCTGCTCGACAACACCGTGCTCTTGTACGGAAGCGGGATGGGCAACCCCAGCCTGCACGACCACATCAACCTCCCGATTCTCGTCGCGGGGGGCGCCTCGTGCGGCATGAGAGGTGGGCGGCACATCGAGTACGAGAATGGCACACCCTTGGCCAACCTCCACATGACGCTGCTGGACCGGGTCGGAGTGCAGCTCGACTCATTCGGCGATAGCACAGGCAAGATCGAAGATCTCTTCGATCCTGTACCGGTCTAAGGCGATGGCTATCGGGAGAATCGTGCTTCTGGCCCTGGTCAGTACCACCGTGGCTGTGCAGGCCCAGGAGACACCGATCGCATCAGCGGCCGAGCACGGTGATCAGGCGCTCGTCCGCGGCCTGGTGCACGAGGGTGCGGACGTCAATGTGCCACAGGTAGGTGGCATGACCGCCCTGCTCTGGGCCGTCTACCGTGACGACGCAGATATGGTGCAACTGCTCGTTCGCGCGGGCGCCGACGTCAACACCGAGAACGACTACGGCGTACCGCCACTCGCCCTGGCGTGCACCAACGGCAGCGCAACCGTCGTGGACCTCCTGCTCGACGGGGGCGCCGATGCGAACGCGTCACTAGCAGGCGGGGAAACCGTGCTCATGCTCGCCGCCCGTACCGGCAGCCTCGAGGTGGTGCAGCAGCTGCTCGCCCAAGGCGCCGACGCCAACGCGCAGGAGGGACGCGATCAGACGGCGCTCATGTGGGCAGCGGCCGAAGGACACCCATCGGTCGTCAGGGCCCTCATCGACGCCGGTGCCGACGCGCACGCCACGCTGGGGTCTGGGTTCACCTCAATGTTTTTCGCGGTGCGCGCCGGCCACATCGACGTGGCGCTCAATCTGCTCGAGGCCGGCGTGGACGTTAACGCGCTTCTAGAGGCCACGAAGAATGTGGGAAATCGGGGGGCCAACAACGCCACATTCCAGCCTATCGACGACGGCATGAGTCCGTTGCTCATGGCGGTCAGGAACGGCCACTTCGAGCTAGCGATCGAACTCGTGAAAGCCGGGGCCGATGTGAACGACGAGCGCACTGGATTCACGCCGCTGCACACCATGAGTTGGGTGCGCAAGCCGGATGAAAGCGATCGAGGCGATCCAGCCCCAGTCGGATCGGGGAACGTGAGTAGCCTCGACTTCGTACGGACGCTGGTGGCGCTGGGAGCTGATGTGAACTGGCGCTTGGCGGAAGGCGCTCGTCGCCAGCCGAACTCGGCGTCTCGAATCAGATCGGGAGGCACCACCCCCTTCCTGCTGGCCGCCGACCGGGCAGACGCCGCATTGATGCGTCTACTCATGGAGTTGGGCGCTGATCCGTTCATTCCAAACACGCGCGGCACCACGGCTCTGATGGCGGCAGCCGGCCTGGGTACGACCGCCCCGGAGGAAGAGGCTGGGACGGAGCCGGAAGCGCTGATCGCCACACAGCTGATGCTCGAGCTGGGTGCGGAGGTCAACGCGATGAACGACGAGGGCGATACGGCGATGCATGGCGCGGCGTATGGGAGCTTTCCGAGCATCGTTCAGTTACTCGCTGACCATGGCGCCGACCCGCTCACCTGGAATCAGAAAAACGAGCAGGGATGGACGCCGCTCTTCATTGCCGAGGGCTACCGGTTCGGACTTCCCAGACCGTCCCGCGAGGTGATCCAAGTGCTCGAGACGCTTCTCTTTGCGGCCGGGATGACGACGGAAGGCGAACGACCTGCCATCGTGGATATCTATGAGCGGGGACGCCGAATCCCGTAAGCAGCGGCCGCAGCTGGGACCGCCGCTACCGCAGCGCCAGCGCAATCAGCTCCGGCGCGGCATTCCTGCGCCCGCCGATGGCCACCATGATGTACTGCTTACCCTCGTGCAGATAGGTGATCGGGTTCCCCTGCGGCACTGCGGGAAGCCTGACCGACCCGAGGTACTCACCGGTGTCCTTGTCGTAAGCGGTGAGCGTGGCGGCGACGTCTTCGATGCTGGGCACGTCCCGAGCGCCCGAGTTCACGATCAAGAGCGTCTTGGTGACTAGCGGCCCCCCGGCGTTCGGCCCCAGGTGGCCGCCCAACGCCGGCAAGTCGAGGCCCTTCAGCGCCGGATGGTTCCTCGGTCCGTCGCCATGCGCGGTCATCCAGACGTGCTCCCCGGTGTTCAGGTCGATCGCGGTAATGCGCTTGTACGGCGGCTTGACGATGGGCAGCCCCTGCGGCCCCGGGATCGCGCTCGCCCAGGGATCGGTGAAGTACCCGGTAGTGGCGGGCGCCTCGTAGGGGACCAACTCGACCGTGCGCAGTCTGGTCTGCGACGGAATGAAGATGCGACCGGTCTCGGGATCGACCGCTGAGCCCGGCCAGTTCACGCCGCCACCGGTGCCAGGTGCCTGGATGACCGGCTTCCTGCTGCCGCGCAGCACCGGCGGTTCGAAGAGCGGCCCCAGGCGTGCGCTCTCGGCGACGATCTGCAGCGCTTCTGCGCGCAGCTCGGGCGTGAAGTCGATGAGGTCGTCCTCGGTCACGCCCTGCAGGTCGAACGCGGCAGGCTTGGTCGGGAACGGCTGCGTGGGCGAGTACCACTCGCCGGGCACGTCGCCCTGCGGGACCGGCCGCTCCTCGATGGGCCAGACCGGCTCCCCGGTCGCTCGATCGAGAACATAGACGAACGCCTGCTTACTGGTTTGCGCGATCGCCTTGATCACGCGTCCGTCGACCGTGATGTCGAGCAGGTTGCCCGCGGTCGGAAAGTCGTAGTCCCAGAGCCCGTGGTGTACTGCCTGGAAGTGCCAAACGCGCTCCCCGGTCTCGATGTCGACTGCTACGATGCTCTCGGCAAACAGGTTGTCACCGCGCCGCATGCCGCCGTAGTAGTCGTTGGTGGGCGTGCCGGTAGGCAGGTAAACGAGACCGAGCTCATCGTCGACCGCCAGCGTCCCCCACACGTTGGTGTGGCCGCTGTAGCGCCAGGAGTCGTCCTCCCAAGTGTCGACGCCCAACTCTCCTTCCTGCGGGATGGTGTGGAAGATCCATTTCATCTCGCCGGTCCGCGCGTCGAAACCACGCACGTGTCCCGGTGACGCTTCTTTGAGCGTCAGGTTGGTGTCCTGAACGATGCTGCCGATGACCACGACATCCCGCGCGATCGCGACCGGTGAGGAGTGGGTCAATCGCACAGGGTTGACCTCGCGCCCCAGGCTGCCGCTGAGGTCGACCAAGCCGGCGTCGCCGAAGTCGGGATAGAGTTCACCGGTCCGGGCGTTGAGCGCGAGCAAGCGCAGGTCGTGCAACGCGATGAAGATGCGCGCGTCATCGCTCTGGTCATCCTGCCAATAGGCTACGCCTCGATGCTGCCACCCCATGCTGGCCGGGGGAAACTCCATCCTTTCGTAGCTGCGGGGATCGTAGGACCAGACCAGGTCGCCCGTGCCGGCGTCGAGCGCGGCCACCTGGCCGACCGAAGTGCTCAGGTAGACGAGCCCGTCCGCCATGAGCGGGGTGGTCTTGAACCCGTTGGGGCGGACCGATTCCAGTCGGTCGGTGACATCGGTGGAGATCGAGGTCCAGCGCCAAGCGATCTCCAGATCGGTGAAGTTCTCAGCCGTGATCTGGTCGAGCGGTGAGTACTTCGTATTGGTGTGGTCTCCTCCCGTGGCGTGCCACTCGCCTGCCGGCCTGGCCGATTGCGCTTGGGCGGAGGGCGGCGCAACCAGCGCCACCGAGACGAGTGATAGCGCACCCAGCACGAGAAGTCGCGGTGACGAGCGTGTGACCATACGATGCCTCCCTGATGTTCCGGCCATCATACGCCTGCGGAAGCGCCACGTGAAAGACCCGCTCCCCAATAATGTCATCTGAAGCATCGTCCTCGGCCGATGACCGGAGGCTGATGTGGCGCCCTTCGCCCGAGCGCGTCGCGACAACCAATCTCGTGCGCTTCGCCGAGCAGGTCGGCGCCCACCTGGGGCATGAAGCGACCGAGGTGATTGAGTCCGACTCCATCGCACCTCTCCACGAGTGGTCGATCCGCGAGCCATCGGAGTTCTGGTCCGAACTGTGGGACTTCTGCGACGTGCGGGCTTCGCAACCGGCCACCGAGGTAGTCGACGACCCCACGCGCATGCCGGGCGCGCGATGGTTCAGCGGCTCCCGGCTCAACTTCGCCGAGAACTTGCTCGCGGATCGGCACGTCGCCGAGCGTCGCCCACAAGCGATCGTCGCCTGGAACGAAGACGGACCGACCACCTCGGTCACGTGGGCGGACCTGAGGGTACAGGTCGCGCACTTCGCGGCCGGACTCCAGCGGGCCGGTGTCGCCCCCGGTGACCGAGTCGCGGGCTTCCTGCCGAACATTCCCGAGGCGGTCATCGCGATGCTCGCCACCTCGAGCCTCGGCGCGATGTGGTCGTCTTCTTCACCGGACTTCGGCGTCGACGGCGTTCTGGATCGTTTCTCCCAGATCGAGCCCAAGGTGCTCGTCTGCGCGAGGGGCGCGATGTGGAACGGATCCTGGATGGGCTCGCTAGAGCGTGTGCGAGCGATCTCCGAGCGCCTACCGTCTTTGGGCGCGGTCGTCGTCGCCGACTACGGGGGCAAAGCTGGATCCGGTGACCTAGTCGGTATCCCGCACGCGATCCCGTGGAACGAGTTCGCGAGCCCGTCGGACCAGCCGACGCCCGACTTCGCCCAACTCCCGTTCGACCACCCGCTCTACGTGCTCTACTCCTCCGGCACGACGGGCATTCCCAAATGCATCGTGCACGGACAGGGCGGCACGCTCATCCAGCACCTCAAGGAGCATGTGCTGCACTGCGACCTGCGGCCCGGCGACACGCTGTTCTACTACACGACCTGCGGCTGGATGATGTGGAACTGGATGGTCTCGGCGCTCGCATCCGGCGTGAGCATCGTGCTATACGACGGCTCTCCGTTCCAGGCGACGCCGACACGCATGTGGGACGTGGCCGACGCCGAGCACGTGCACGTATTCGGGACGAGCGCGAAGTACCTCGCGCTGGCGGAGAAGGAGGGGTTGTGCCCGAGGGAGACGCACGATCTGTCTTCGCTGCGCACGATCCTGTCAACCGGCTCACCTTTGCTGCCCCAGTCGTTCGACTGGGTCTATGGCAGGGTCAAGGCGGACGTGCACCTCGCGTCCATTGCCGGCGGCACCGACCTCGTCGCGTGCTTGGTAGGAGGAAACCCAACCGCACCGGTCTACCGCGGAGAAATCCAGGCGCCCGCATTGGGCATGAGCGTCGAGGTGTGGGACTCCGAGGCGGTCGAGCTGCCGCCCGGCCAGCAGGGTGAGCTCGTCTGCACTCGAGCCTTCCCCTCTGTGCCCGTCCGCTTCTGGAACGATCCCGATGACATGCGCTTCAGAGCGGCGTACTTCGAGCACACGGCGCGTCCGGCCTGGCGTCACGGCGACTGGATCGAGAGAACCGCGCACGGTGGCTTCGTCATCCACGGCCGTTCGGACGCCACGCTCAATCCGGGAGGAGTCCGGATCGGGACGGCTGAGATCTACCGGCAAGTCGAGCGACTAGACGAGATCGTCGAGAGCGTAGCCGTCGGGCAGCAATGGGACGGCGACGAACGCATCGTCTTGTTCGTGGTGCTTCGCGCCGGAGTGGAGCTCGACGACGAACTCCGAGCCCGCATCCGGAGCGAGATCAAGTTGAACAGCTCACCGCGCCATATACCGAAAGTCATGCTCGCCGTACCCGCGATCCCGCGCACAATAAGCGGAAAAATCAGTGAGATAGCTGTGCGCCGAGCAATCCACGGGCTCCCTGTGGAGAACGCCGATGCGCTCGCGAATCCGGAGTCCCTCGCCCACTTTCAGGACCTCGTCGAGCTGCAAGGCTGACGGCTGTCGCGACCCCTCGAGACGGAGGACATCATGCCGCAGCGTCACTCGCGATCGACTGGTTCGGCGAGTATCTTCGCCAATAACACGAGCTTAGGAGACTGACTGTGAAACGCCTCTGCCTGATCCTCACGCTGACAGCGATGGTCGCCACCCCGGCATTCTCACAGCAGTCCGCACCCGAGATTCCGTTCGAGTCGCTTCCCCGGCCGCTCAAGTACTCCCCTGACATGAATCTGGGCGAAATCCTCGGTATTGCAGTGAATTCCGTGGGACACATCGTGATTCTCAATCACCCGGGTAGTGCAAATCAGGGTCCGATCTGGTCGAATTCCACTACGCAGCTGCTCGAGTTCGACCAGGACGGCTACTACGTGGGAGAGATCGGGAAGGGCGTGTACGGCATCGCCTATGCCCACCAGGTGCGCTTCGATGACGAGGACAACCTCTGGGTCGTAGACAAGGCTGCCAATACGGTCATCAAGTTCGACCCAGATGGTTATGTCAGCATGAACCTGGGGCGCCGGGAAGAGGGGTACCATGGCGACGTCGAGCTTCCCAACCAGCGCGAAGCGAGGGCCGTCGGCGGCTACTTCAACGGGCCCACCGATGTGGCCTGGGATCCGGACGGCAACATCTTCGTCAGCGACGGCTATGTGAACTCGCGCATGGTGAAGTTCGACATGAACGGGAACTTCCTGATGGACTGGGGCTCCTACGGCTCGGACATCGGCCAATTCAATCTGCCGCACACCATGCAAGCTGACCGCGAGGGTAACATCTACGTGGGGGATCGCTCGAACCGACGAATTCAGGTGTTCGACTCCGACGGTAACTTCCTGCGCGTGCTGCTCATGAACGTGCCCTACCCCGCGGACTATCAGCCGCCTTACACCGCGATCAACCCGAATCGGCGGCTCCCGGATGCCACCCAGCCCTGGTCGATGTGCATCACCGACTCGACGCCTCAGGAGATCTGGGTCTCAGACAACGAGCCTGGCCGCATCTACCAGATGACGCTGGATGGCGAGATCAAGGGTTGGCTAGGCAGCTCAGGTCGCGGGCCGGGTCAATTCAACTGGGTGCACGGTCTGGACTGCTCGCAGATGGACGAAGGCATCCTCTGGGTGGCCGACATGAACAACTGGCGGGTGCAGAAGCTGTTGATCCAGTCTCGACGAATCACGTCGGACGGCAGCTGAGGCCAGTCGACTTTACCGCTGAGGCAAACTAAACGCGAGGAATTGGGCAGGTACGTCCCGACCGTTCACCGCCACGACGATGTACTGCCGACCCTCGTGCATGTAGGTCATGGGCGCCCCGGTGGTCCCGGCCGGAAGTTCCATCTCCCATACGACGTCACCCGTCTCCTTGTCGTACGCGCGGAACCACGGCTCACCGTAGTTGGTCGAGATCTCGAGCGGCATCCCTTCTGGGACTCTCGGCCCACCGACGAGATCGGAACCTTCGCCGATGAAGAGTAGGGTCCCGGTGGCCAGAGGCGACGGGCGACCCGGCGAGCCCAGCCGGTCCAGTCCGAGATGCCTGATGGCGGGATGATCGCGGGGCCCGTGTCCGTTCGGCACCTGCCAGAGGATCTCGCCCGCGTTCATATCCAAAGCGGTGATGCGCCCGTAAGGCGGCTTGAAGAGAGGCAGTCCCCGTGGCCCCGCAATCCACTGCCTGCCGCCCAACACGTAGTTCAGATCGCCGTCGGGATCCCCGGGCACGATGTCCGCGACAAACGGCGACGTGATCGAGGGCACGTAGAGCGTGTTGGTCTCGGGATCGAACGCGGCGCCCTGCACGTCGGCACCGCCCTGGGACCCGGGAAGCTGGATGGTCCCGAGATTTCCGTCCGGCTCCTCGACGCGGATCGAGGGTGGTGTGAAGAGCGGACCGGTCGTATACCGAGAAACGATGTCGAGCGCCTCGGCGCGCAGCTCCGGCGTAAAGTCGATCAGGTTGTCCTCGGTCGAGCCCTGCCGGTCGAAGGGCGGCGGCTTGGTGGGGAATGGCTGCGTCGGTGACGTACGCTCCCCCGGCGTCTGCGACCGTGGCACGGGCCGCTCTTCGATTGGCCAGACGGGCTCGCCGGTCACGCGGTCGAACACGTAGACGAACGCCTGCTTCGTAATCTGCGCGACCGCGCTGACGGGCCGCCCATCGACGACCAGGTCCATCAGGATCGGGGCGGCAGGAGTATCGTAGTCCCACAATCCGTGGTGCACGAACTGATAATGCCACACGCGCTCCCCGGTCTCGGCGTCGACGCAGACCAGGCTCTGGCTGAAGAGATTGTCTCCGAGGCGATGGCCGCCGTACATGTCGTTGGTCGACGAAGACACCGGCATGTAGACCAGCCCCAGTTCCGGGTCGGCACTGAACAGAGACCAGACAGGGGCGTGCCCCGAGTATCGCCAGGAGTCGTTTTCCCAGGTGTCGATGCCGAGCTCGCCATCCTGTGGGACCGTATGAAACATCCAGCGAAGCTCGCCGGTGCGCACGTCGAACGCTTGCACGTCGCCCCTCACGAACTCCTTGCTCCTGAAGACGTCGCGCATGGCATTGCCCAACACGACTACGTTGCCTACAACGGTGGGTGCTCCCGGCCAACGGTAGCGGGCACCCTCTTGGAGGCCCGCCGTCAGGTCGATGCGGCCATCGGTTCCGAACTCGGCAATCGGCTGTCCGGTACGAGCGTCGAGGACGTACAGATATTCACCGCGCTGCACGAGGATTCGCGAATCGGTGCCGTCGCTCCAGTGCGCCACGCCGCGCGTAGACGCGCCGGTCAGGTACGCATCGAGCAGATCCCCATCCGGTCCTTCGACCACCGGCTCCTGAACCCAAAGCGTCCTACCCGTTCCCGGATCGAAAGCCTCCACCAGACCCACACCATTCGGGCTGTAGAGCACGCCATCGACCATGAGCGGGGTCCCAATGAGGCTACGCTCGCCGGCCTCCGGAACGTGCTGAAGGATCGACGTGTCGACGGTCGGACGACGCCAGACGACGGTCAGGTCGGCTACGTTGTCCTTCGTGATCTGACCGAGCGACGAATACTTCGTCGCGCCAGGGTCGCCTGCGAACGCTCGCCACTGCCCGTCGGTAGCGCCCTGCTGGGCGAGCACAGGTGCCGCGAGCAGAGCACCCACAGCTACGGTCCACGTCCCTGCGTACAACGACCTGCGGATCACGGAGTCTTCCTTCCCCAGAACAGATGGGCTCACGGGGCCCGTGCGTTGGGGCCTACGCCGCGAGTCAGGACGACGCTCGACGCGGGAGCAAAGTACGTCGGACCCCGCGGGCACGCACCGGGACCGGTGCCCACCGACGTCAGGCGCTGACTCCCGTCACTCGCACGAATCCGCCGCGCCCGCCAGCTCCAAAGACGCTACCGCACGGACCGCTCGCTCACGGCCCACGTTCCAGCTCCTCCAGTCACGAGGGCCCTCATCCTCCAAAAGACGGTGGAGCTCTTCACGGAGGAAGCACGCGTCGGTATCGGAGAGCAGCGACGGCGCCGCGTCCGACGTAAGGAAGGAGGCGAGCGCCGGTGCGGCATCGGCGCTCAACGTGGCCAGATAGGCGACGTCGAGCTCCTGACCGCTCTCCGCCCGCGCCAGGTTGACGCGTACTACCATCGCATCCGGATTCACGAAGTTGAGAGCCCCGAGAACCGCGAACGCGCTCACCATCGCGCCGAAAGCGAAGCGCTCGGCTCTGCTACGCAGGACGGTGACGCCGAGCCAGCCGAGAGTCGCACCGGCCCATAAGAGCATAGCGGTGGCATAGATGCGGTCCTGCGTCAGGCCGTAGGCGTCCACATAGAGCCCCATTCGGTGCAGCGCCGACCCCATGATCATCGCCAACGGGATCAGCAGCGCTCCTGAAAGTCCCCTCACCACTTTGCAGGAAATGGGATTCGTGCGGTCGGTGAGCCAATTCGCCCCCAGCAGGACCGGGAGCACCAGCACCGCCACGGCGACCAGCTCGGAGAAGCCCCTGCGTGCGTACTCCGCGTACCCGAGCCCCTCCGAGTTTTGGACGAGCTGCTCCCCCCCGAAAACATATCCCGCCTGCATAACCACGAAGGTCGTGAACAGCAGGGTCAACGCCCCCAACGGAATGCCCAGCTCGAGCACACCCAGCCGCGGCCACTCGACCCTGCGCCACGCCTCGGAGCGGGCGCCTGCGCCGTTGATAGCGGCCATCAAGTATCCGGCGGAAAGCCAGCCGACGAAGGCGGTACGGAAGCCATGAGCGATGAGGGATTCGAAGTCGATGTTGAAGACAGATTGTAAGGCGCGCTCGAACCCAGCGTCGGCAGAAGCGAACAGCCCGGAGAAGACCACCAGCAGGGGCGCGGCGAGCAAAAGCCCAACAAATACCGAGGTCGCCCGACGCCGGCGCAGTCCCTCCAGCGCCTCATGCCACGGCACTTTGGACGATGCAAAATGAAGCGGGCCAGCGAAGGTTCGGGTCCCGGTCACCGCCAGCCCGGCGGCGTAGTCGGTGAGCCTCGCCACGGTGAGGCGCACACGCCCCGTCCCGAGCACGGGCAGCGAGAGCACCGCCACGAGCGCGAGCAGGTTCGCAGCGCCGAGCGCGGGCGCGGCCCGCCACACGAGTCCGAACGCGACGAGCGGGGGCACGAGCATGAGCGCCGGAACCCAGGGAGGCATCCCTTGGCCCTCCGAGCGAACGAGCAGCGTCGCGGAAACCATGAGGGCGGCGATGCCCACGAAGACGTTTAGGGCGAAGGCGTCTGTCTCCAAGAGCCAGTCACCCAAGAGCCCCAAAGCGAGCGCGGACGCTAGGACTCGAGTCACCAGACGCATCGACATGGGCACCTCTCCGCAACAGAGCGACTTCGCACGTGACTTTGACTTTGTATTGCCAAGTACTCTGTGTCAACCGCCGCCTATCGCCCTCCTCCCCCGGGTCCCGCCGGGAGGCGGTCGTTCTGGTGGTGCTCCGCCTCTTCGTAGTGCCGCCGCAGCAGATCGTCTCCGAAGTCGTTGGAGGGATCGCGCCACACCGAATGCACGTGGTTGGCTCCACCCTGCACGTTGTCGTACTCAATCAACACGGTGGGCCCGTGGATGCGGTAGTAGTGACCCTCGCCGCGCTCGGTGCTGCCCGCCCACGCGAAATGGAGGTTCTCGAGCCCCGCCTCGTGGATGCGATCCATCTCGGCGTCGGCAATGTCGGCCACCGCATTGTTCAGGTATTCCTCGATGACGTGCATCAACGCCTGACGCTGTTCGTCGTTCATTTCCGAGACGGGCAGGCCTTCGAACTCATCCAGTTCGACTATGCGCGCGTTCCCGGTAACGATGTCGCGGGGAGCTTCCGCCTCGATGATGACTCTTTGGAGTTGGGCATCAGTGAGCAGGGCCATGAGATCGCGCGCCAGATCTTCCTCGGCTCCAAGCAGGCGTCGCCCGGCGTTCGGGCCCTCTCCAACCACGTGCGGATTCGATCCCATGAACGCCGGTGTCACGGACGGAGGCCCTGACCCCGCCGAAGTGAAGTTCATCGAGATGTGGTGTCCCTCGAAGCGCCAGGCCCATGCCCCGCTCTCGGACGGCGTGCCGAAGACGTTGAAATAGTAGTCCTCCGGATCACGTCGATCCGGCCGGTCCTCGATCTGGCCGAGGATCCCCTCCAGCTGCATGACGCCGGTCGCCTTCAGGTAGCCCTGGGAGCTGAGCGCGCTTTGCAGGAGCCCGTGGGCAACGGTGCGTTGCTCCGGGTTCATGTCCTTGAGGCGGACCCCATATCGCTCCCAAGGGACGAAATGCCAATCGAAACGCTGTTCGGCGTCCAGCGCCCAAGTACCGCGATCGCGCTCGGCGCTTCCGAGGGTTCCCATGTAAGCTTCGGCTGCAGTCGCCATGCGGGCGCTTGAGTCGGCGGGTGGGGGCTCAGGGGCCCGCATCATGAACGCGGCCAGAACGATGACGGTCAGCACGGCCGCCCCGAGGATGCTTGGGATGATGCGCATGAGTCTCCTCCCGCTTTTGACGTGGACTGCGACGCTACCAGGGGGCAAACATGCGGCTGGGAAGTCAGCCGCAACAGGCGTCAGTCTGGCAGCACCAAGGCAATGAACTCGGCCGGACTATTCAGCGTGGCCGCCGCGACAACGATGTACTGCCGGCCGTTCAGCATGTACGACATCGGGCTGCCAGTCGGGTTGGCCGGCAGGATGATCTCGGCAACGACCTCACCCGTTCGCTTCTCGTAGGCGCGGAAGGTTGGCCCGCCGGCGCCATAGCGCGAAGCCACGCCACCCCGCACGCCGCCACCCTCCCCCATAAAGAGCAGAGTCTTCGTCACTAGCGCACCCGGCCGACCGTTTTGCCCCATGCTCGAGAAGTCCAAGCCCAGACCCTGCAGGTCGGGGTGCTCACGAACCTCTCGAGGTGCCCCACCAAGCGGCTTCATCCAAAGGTGGTCCCCGGTATTGAGGTCGATCGCGGTGATGCGCCCCCACGGTGGCTTCACCAGGGGCAGTCCGCGCGGGCCTGCGGGATAGATCTCCCCCGAGCGGAAGTAGTCGGTCCCGCCCGCCCCCGGCTCACTCTTTTCCAGCGCTGCCACGATGGGCACGGTCAGCGAGGGGATGAAGAGGATGCCCGACTCGACATCGACTCCGGCCCCTGGCCAACTGGCGCCTCCGCCCCATCCGGGAAGGACCAGCGTACCCTTCGTTCCATCCGGATCATCGATCCGCGATGGGGGCGTGAACAGCGAACCCATGCGGAATTGGGCCGCGATCTCCATAGCCTCGGCGCGGATCTCGGGCGTGAAGTCGATCAGGTCGTCGACCGTGAAGCCCTGGCGGTCGAACGGGGCCGGCCGCGAGGGGATGGGTTGAGTCGGAGAAGTCCATTCCCCAGGAACGTCCGATGGCGGCATCGGCATCTCGATGATGGGCCAGAGCGGCGTGCCATCCACACGGTCGAAGACGTACGTGTAGCCCTGCTTCGTCACGACCGCGACCGCTTTGATGCGGCGTCCGTCGTGCGTCACGTCGAGCAGCGTAGGCGGAGCGGGGTTGTCGAAGTCCCAGATGCCGTGATGGACGAGCTGATAGTGCCAGATGCGCTCGCCGGTACGGATGTCGAGGCAAACGATGCTCTCGGCGAACAGGTTGTCGCCGGGCCGGTGGCCTCCGTACCAATCGTTCGACCCGGTCTCCGTGGGCAGATACAGGTAGCCCAACTCCTCGTCCACCGTGAGCTGGGTCCACACACCTGCATGGCCGGAATACTCCCAGGAATTGTCCAGCCAGGTGTCCGCGCCGAATTCATCCCCTTGAGGAATGACATGGAAGATCCAGACCCGTTTGCCGGTGCGAACGTCGTACCCCTGGATGTGGCCCGGTGTCGACTCGATGGCATTGGGGCCTCCCACCGGAATCACTTGGGAGACCACGACGTCGTGGGAGACGATGGGGGTGGAAATGCAGCGTACCCGTGCTCCCGGCTTCACGAGATCCCGGGCGAGATCCACATATCCGTTTTCCCCGAAGTCGGCCACGGGCACGCCCGTCTTCGCATCGAGCGCGACCAGGCGAGCGTCGCTGATGTTGTGAAAGATCCTCTCCTGCTCGCCATCGGTCCAGTAGGCGACGCCGCGACCGGAGCCTGAGGGCGCGGGACCGGGCTCACCCCCCGCATCGGTTCTCGGCTCAGGAGTGAAAATCCAAATCGTCTCGCCTGTAGCTGCATCGATGGCGGCGACTTCACTGGCGCCGGTCGTCGTATAGAGCACGCCCCCGATCATGATGGGGGTCGACTCGAGGTTGTAGATCGGGCGGTCAGAGGAGTTTTCCGCCTTCCAGCGCCAGGCCACCTCGAGGTCACCAACGTTTTGCGCGTCGATCTGATCCAGGCCCGTGTACTGGGTGTGCCCGCCGTCGCCGCCGTAGACCCTCCACTCGCCATCGACAGCGCCATACTGCGCCGAGACCGGACCTGCCCATGCCAGGCCGGCGCAAACCAACGCAAGCGCGGGACCGCGTCTGGTCGTCATCAGGAGATGCTTCACTCTCGGCTCGGCAGCGCGAAGACGAACAGGCTGGTGCCTCTGCTCGGGCGTAGCTCGGGGGTCAGATTGATCGATCCGGACCCGGTGTTGACCGCAACGTATTGGCGTCCGTCCACGGCATAGGTAATCGGATAGCCGCTGACCGACGAACCCAGATTGATTTCCCACAGGACTTCGCCCGTTCGGTCGTCGAAGGCTTTGAAGCGCCCATTGGCGTCACCCCCGAAGACAAGCCCACCGCCGGTCGCCACCAGAGACATGGTGTGGGCGCGTTGCTCATGCAGCCACGTAGTCTCGCCGGTCTCCACGGAGATAGCTCGAACGGTGCCGAGATAGTCCGTACCAGGCGTGATCTGGTGCCGTGAGGCGAGCGAATAAATCGCGAGTCCGCCCTGCCCTCCTCTGGTCAGCTCCCTCGCCCGCTCGCTCTCGAAGTTGCTCGTGGCCAACATCTGCCCGCAGGTATTCCGCAGCGGGTAGTACATCGTGTGCGTCAGCGGGCTGTACGCCCCGGCTTCCCAGTCCTTGCCGCCGGCCCAAGTAGGGCAAACGAAGACCTCCTGCTCGAGCTCGCGGAAGATGACTTCCGGGTTGATCGTGACGGCCCCGGTAGCTCCGTCGATGTCGAGGATCACGTTCTGGTAGTTGGTCGGCGTCGCCCACAGGAACTCACCGGTTTCGCGATCCAGGGTGTAGACGATGCCGGTCTTGCCCGGGATGCCAGTGATGACCTTACGCACCTCTCCCGACTGCAGCCTCGGGTTGATCCAGCTCACCTCCGAAGGGTTGGGCGTGACCCGCGTTTCCACGAGCAGCCGCTCGAAGGGATGATCCAAGTCCCAGTGATCGTTCAAGTGCTGGTAGTACCACCTGATCTCCCCGGTATCGATCTCGAGCGCGAGCGTGGAGTTGTGGTACAGGTGCGTTTCTTCCGGCCCGCCCAGCAGAAACTTGGGCGCGGGCGACGTGACCGACGTGCCCATGAAGAGCAATCGCAACTCAGGGTCGTAGCTCGGTACCATCCACGCGCCGACGTGTTGTCGCCCCTCGAAGGGCACGTCACCCCATGTCTCGTCGCCGGGCTCACCGGGTGCTGGAATCAGGCGCCGCCGCCACAACTCCTCGCCCGTACGAGCGTCGTGGGCCGCGATGATGCACGCGTTCGGTCCGCCCCAGGGCCGGCAGCTACGCCCCGAAATGACCTTGCCGTCCGCGATAATGGGGCCGGAGCTGTGCGTGGCCGAGTTGACCTTATAGTCGAAGATCTTGGTTTCCCAGACCGTCTCACCCGTCAGCGCATCGATCGCGAATACGAAGTTGTCGTCGCTGGTATTGATGATCGTGCGGTCGTAGATGGCGATGTTGCGATTGTTGCGGGCATTGCCCCCGACCATGGTGTAGAGGTCTTCCGGGATGTCGCGGGAATACTCCCAGACGAAGTCACCCGTCACCGCATCGAGCGCCTGAATGACGTCCGACGCCTGCGGCACGTAGAGCAGCCCCCCGTACGCCAACGGAGTGATCTCACCGGTTCTCGGTTCGAGGTCGCGCGTCCACACCATCTGGAGCTCACCAACGTTCTCGCGATTGACCTGATCGAGCGGGCTGTAGCCCCAACTGTCGAGCGTGCGACGCCACATGAGCCAGTCCTCGGGCGCCGGGTTCTGGAGCATGGCGTCGGTAACCGGGACGAAGTCGTCGGACGACTGCGCTTGAAGCTCTGCAGCAAGCGGCGCCAGCAGCAGCACGACCGCGCTTGCCGTGAAGCCAGCCCCCGCGACGGGAGCGCGTCTACGCATCGGGCTGATTTACCCCGCCCTGCCGCTCCTGGTAACGCGCACCGCTCAAGATGTTCGAAAGCGCGTAGTTCCCCTCATGACATGCGTACTCGAGGATCTCCTGGTCGAACCTCTCCCAGGGGATCTGCCCGCCCCAAGGCTCACTGTACGTCCTGGGATCGTCGATCTCGAATTCGTACAGGATCGTGTCGTCATCCACTCGCGTGAAGCGCTCGAGCACCCTCAAGTCCTCTGAATGCCGGATCATGCTACCGGACACGCCCCCGGGCCTCCTCAAGCTGATTCCCTGGTCGGGGTGCTGATTGGTGGTCTCGACCACGAGGGTATTGCCCTCCCAATGGCCCCAGGCGTCGCCGAACCAGACTCGCATGTCCTTCGGCAGCTCGTCCGGCTCGCCCAGTCGGATGATGCGTACGTCGTGGATCATCTCCGACCGGATAAGCACGTGGTCGGCGTTCTGCACGATCGTGAGGTTGTTGTTGTACGCCCGGGTGGGCGTCATCGGAGAGCCGAGCACACCGGTGGTGCTCGATCCGTAGTAGATGATGCAACGCTCGGCGAGCGGCCGCAGTTCGGGATGATCGTACAGGGCGAACTGGGATCTGAACTCGTCGTAGTCGTCTTTTCGCTTCTGGCCCTCCGCCGAAAGCGCAGGGATGCGGCCGTCGGCCGGCCACGTGATGAGCGACGTTCGCGGCTCTCCGTCGACCATCGCCACCCCGTCGCCGCGATCGAAGTAGACCTCGTTGTATCCCCCGACGCTGCCCGTCACCCGGGGTGCGGCGCGGTTCGGGTCACTTGCCTCGAAGCCCCGGTCGACCCTCGCCCCCTCCCGACCGGCAATACTGTCGACTTGGGCCCACGTGTATACCGGGCCCGTGCCCTGAGGCCGCTCGAAGGGCGTGAGTGTCACGTTGCTCCAGTTGCCCTGGAGGTCGGGATGGCCCCAGGCGGTCCGGGGAGGATCCCAGTCCGGATCCCAGCGCGAGGACCTGTCCTGCGCCAGCGCATCGACAGAGAACAAGAGCCCCATCGATACGACTGCGAGAGCGAGAATGAGAAGCTTCGGGGTGCGCGGGATCATGATTCCTCCCTACCGTAGTTGGGCGATAATATTCTAAATGGTTGTAGTACAATTACTTACGCACGATACGGAACCCATAATTATTTAACATCACACACTTCATCACACATTCGGTCTTGCGAAACACTCACTTTCCATGGGGTTTCCGACTGCTTACCCCCCCCCGCCTGCTCACCGGACGGGGTGGTACTAGTGCAGGGCCGCACACATCGACGCCAGTGCAATACCGTTCCCCGAAAAATATTTGGTAGCTCGGGCGGGTCCCTTTTGCCGACAGGCGAGACCCCCAGTGGGGTACCCCCCCCCCCCTATTTCACCGCCACCACCGCTGAACCTATGAACAGTGTTTTGCTCAAACGATGAGTGCTGTAAACTGAATAGACACACCTAACGAATCTTATGGAGAAAAAATGAAATCACTCTGAGGTCAAAAACCTCCACAGCAGTTGCTGTTATATGGTGCCCTTGCACTAGTGTTGTATTCAGGTCGTGCTGATCTCATTGCAGTGTGGGGACTCATCTATGTCATTATCGTCTATCGGAATTGGAAGAAGGGTCCATCCTGCGAGTGACGTGCCCCCAGGTGTGGTACCACTCCCTATGTTAGACATTGAGGCATCGGTGGTCCCAGAAGTTGGGGCATTCTAAGGAGCTCAGTCGATCGATGAAGACGCGTGTCAGAGACATTGCCAACTACAACCAACTCGTCGAGCCCGAGAAGCGATTCAAGTGGATCGTCCTGGTCCTGGACGAATTCGCGGACCTCACATCGGACCCATCTCAGAAGAAGACGATCGAAGCACTGCTACAGCGGATCGCCCAGAAGGCTCGAGCCTGTGGGATTCACCTGATCGCCGCTACTCAAAAGCCGTCTGCCGAAGTCATCAGCACGACGACTCGATCAAATCTAGGCGCGCAGTTGGCGCTGAGGGTCCGGAGCGCCACGGATAGCCGAGTGATCATGGAGTCACCCGGGGCGGAGACCCTCGCCGGAAACGGCGACGCCTTCTTGAGACTGTCCGGTGAGGAGCCGATCCGCCTGCAGTGCGCGAGACTAGCCTGAGCGACCCCCACGCGTCTCCGAGGCGCCCCCGGAGGATCGTGACGCGACGTCGGTGCGCCCGGCTGCTCTCGTTGAGCGGCCTGCTGGCTGCCATAGCAACGTCTGCGGGGATCGACCCGGCTGACGCCGTCGCGCAGCAAGCCCGCTACGACGTAGTTCTTCGAGGCGGCACGGTTCTGGACGGGAGCGGAAGTCCACGGTTCGCGGCCGACGTCGGGGTGATCGATGGCTTCATCGCTCGGGTGGGGGACCTCACCGGCGCCGAGGCCGAAACGGACATCGACGTGCACGGTCTCTTCGTGACCCCGGGCTTCGTCAATCTCCACAGCCACCCGCGGGGAAGCGGGCTCCAGCTCGCCTCGAACATGCTCACGCAGGGCGTTACGACCGAGATTCTCAACCCTGACGGTGGAGGTCCGCTCGACATCGCAGGTCAGCTATCCGACCTGCGGGAATCTGGACTGGCCCTGAACATCGGTGCCAACATCGGCTTCAACCGCATCTGGACCGAGGTGGTGGGCCGCGACGACCGGCCGGCGACATCCGTCGAGATCGAGCGCATGCGTGACCTCGTCGTCGAGGGCCTCACGATGGGCGCATGGGGCGTCTCCGCGGGCCTCGACTACAAGCCGGCATACTTCGCGACGACCGACCAGGTCGTCGAGGTCGTCGGCGCCGCTGGAGGGTGGCGGACCAACTTCACGAACCACGACCGCCTTGCTCCCGAATCCAACTTCAGCTCAAGGGTCGGGGTAGCGGAGACCCTCGAGATAGGCAAGCGCGCGGGCCTCGTCCCCATCGTCACGCACATGAAGGCGCAGGGCCATGAGCAGGGCACCGCGGCGGAGCTCATCGATCTCATCGTGGGTTCGGCCGAGCCTGGGAGCGTAGCAGCAGCCGATGCGTATCCCTATCTAGCGGGCCAGTCGGGTTTGGGCGCGCTTCTGATCCCAGGATGGGCCTTGGAGGGTGGCCGCGAGGCGATGCTCCAGCGGTTCACGGATGCCGAATCACGGGAGCGCATCGTGGGGGAGGTGCAGGCCGCGATGACCGCCCGATTCAGTGGGCCGGAAGGTGTGTTCGTCACAGGGCTCGACGTCGAGCTAACCGAGCTGATGCGTGATATGGGTGGTGTATCACCCGGCGAGGCAGTCGTGCGAACGCTCGCCGAGGCCAATCGCGGAGCGATCCTGCGCTTCGGCTCCGAGGCCGACCTCGTGGCGATCCTGCAGGGACCAACGACGTCCGTGGCCTGCGACTGCGGTGCAACCGACGGCCGGGCCTCGCATCCGCGCTACTTCGGAAGCTACCCACGCGTTCTGGGGCGTTACGTCCGGGAGCAGGGACACCTCACCTGGGAGGACGCGATTCGAAAGATGACGGGCCTACCCGCCACCACGATCGGCATGGTGGATCGAGGCTTCCTCGCGCCCGGGATGGCAGCCGACCTCACGGTCTTCGATCCCGAGACGGTGATCGACCACGCGACGTTCGAGAATCCGACGGTGCCCTCGACGGGGATTCGGCACGTGCTGGTGAACGGGCGCTTCGCCCTGCGCGACGGTTCGCCGACTGGAGCACGGGCGGGCCAGGTGCTCGTGCGGGCCGACCGCCTACCGAGTCGCGCGATGAGCCACGACGTAGCGCGGAGCGTCCGAGCTGCGGGCAAGCTCGAGCTAGGCGGCGCGTCCACCGGGGTCTCCGTTTCGATGGAGATCGAACAAGCCGCGGGAGGGAGGACCGCCCGTGGCAGGGTCAGACTGACAGATTCGAGGAGTGGTCTCTCGATCGATACCGGAGACCTCGGTGTGCTCCAGGTGACGGAGGGTTGGGCGTCGCTCAGTGGCGTGGCTGCGGTCGAGGGCGTGGCTCATCCGCTGCTCGTGATCTTCGAGGAATCGGACTCGTCCGCCGATGGGAACTCGACGGTGAGCTTGCGGCTGGGTAACGACTACCGCGTGAGCGGCGTGCTCCCGACAATCAGGATCACGGCGGGACGATAAGGAGCAGACATGTTGCCGGCGCTTAGGAGTCGAATCGACATGTGGGACCCACGCCTACCGGGGTTGCGCTGGGGATCGGATGCGTGAGGGCAGCCCCTCAGCGCTGGGAGATCGGTCCCCCCACCTCCCCCGCATAAGCCCTGCGGAGAGTCTCGTGATACTGATCCAGTAGGCCGGCCAGGGTCGTGTGCTCCTCTAGCACGGCCGCGCGCAGTTCTGGTCGAGTGAGGAAGTCGTACAGCACCGACGACATCGTCTCGGCGCTGATCCTGAAGCCCGTATGGCCGATTTCGCTGAAGGTGTCTTCGAGCATGCCGCGTGTGTGATTGGCTTCGCGCGAGCTGAACACGCTGATGCCGATCCCCGGAATGTCCTTCGTGACGACCCCCGTTTCCTCGTAGCCCGATGGGCGACTATGCTCCGGACTGACGTTGCCCGCGTCGAAGCTCTGAGCATATGCGAAAGAGAGCTCGTGAAGCGTGCCCAGGGAGATGCCGTCGCGGTATTCACCGTACCGGTCGATCTCGACCCGGGTGCCCGTGGCCAATGCAGCGCCGCGCGCGGCGTCATCTATCATGCGGTTGATGTGCTCCAAGTACACGGGGTCGGGATAGCGGATGTAGTAGTCCACCACGGCTCGCTGGGGCACGACATTCGGGGCCACACCGCCCTCGGGGATCACGCCCTGGATCGAGGCCTCTGGGCGGAGCGTCGAACGAAGGCCGTCGACTAGAGTGTAGAAGTGCACCGCAGCCTCGAGCGCGTTGCGTCCGTGCCACGAGGACAGCTGGTGCGACGGCTTCCCGAGGAAGGTGTACTTCACCTCGTTGATGTTGAGGCAGCAGCTACCGAAGCCCACCCGGGCCCGCGAGGTCTGAGTGACGCCGTGGCTGCGAATCAGGAGGTCAGCGCCGTCGAACACCCCGGCCTCGTGCATGATGATCTTGGCGGGGGGACCCACCTCTTCGGCCGGGGTTCCATAGATGCGCAGGCGGCCGGCCGTGCCGCTGCTCGCCATGTGCTCGGCCATCGCGAAAGCCGAAGCGAATACGATGGGCGTTTGCGCGTTGTGCTGATCTCCGTGGAACGGGCCATCTGCGTCGCGAAGCGCGTCGTACTCGCCGATCAAGCCGAGAGTCAGGTCTCCGGAGCCCGCGGGCGACGTCCACGTCGCGACGAACGCGGTTTCCAGCCCCGCCACACCGACCTCGACGTCCCATCCTCGCGTCCGGAGGATCGCCGTAAGCGTGTCCACCGTGCTGAATTCCTGCCAGCCCACCTCTGGATTGTGCCCGATGAAGTCGCTCAGGGACTGCATCTCCGAGTCCCACAGCTCGGTCGTACGGCGGACGATCGCGTCCCGGGCGGCATCGGATCGGCCGACCAGATCGCTGGCCAGGCGGGCGGGCTGCAATCGCGCCTGCAGTTCATCGATCTGTCGTACGATGTCGTGTGCCGCTGCGAGTTCAGTGGCCGTGGTTTGCGCGGATATCGGAAGCGCTGAGACCAGGATCGTCAAAAGCAGCAGGGGGCGAACGGATGACATCGGGAGGCTCCGGGGTTGGGAGTCCAATCTGGGGTTTGGTCAACCTACGGCAGGGCGAAAGCCTCGTCGACTTGAGCACCCGACTCAACCGCCGTATCGATCGCGCCGGATCGTCGATTCCATTCCGGAGCGCCTCGAGGCGGGTCGCTTTCGGTATCCGTTTCCGGCTATGCGGTATGTGACGTGACCCCCTGAAACGAGACCAGCGCGAATGTTAGGATGAGGCGCAGGTCTCGTTTCAGGGGGTCACGTCAAGGCACGAAAAAAAGAGCACCAACCCTTCCTACCGTAGTAGCCATCCGTCGTCCGGGCCGGTCCTGCTCAGGCAAGATGTGGCTGCGCGGCCGGAGGGCAAGGCGGTGCGCGACCTCCTAGCCCCTAGGCCGCAGCTCGAACAGCCAGAGGTTCCCAGATGTTACCTGCTCCACGGGGATATCACCTCCGGGCACGTACTTCCTCCCCAATTCAGCAAGTATGGCGGGCACGACGTCTCCCTCGCGGATCCGCACCAACTGGCGTTCGTACAGCTTGCCGTCCACTCGTAGGAGCGCACGACCGTCCTCTTCCGCTTCCTTGGGCCAGTGCTTCCAGATCTTGCCTCCGATCGAGTTCATATAGCCGGAAGGAATGAAGATCCGACCTTCGTGCTCCATGATCCACGTGGTCCGTGAGCGTACCGGGTCCAGCAGCTGGAACTCCACCGTGGAATAGTCCCGCAGGAATGACCAATCCGGCTCTTCGGGGTCGCTCTGTAGGTCGCCCGATTTGAAGGCGCCGGCGGCTACGATCGCGAGGCCACCCTCCAAGGGACCGTCGTGGATGCGCGCCACCGCAAAGAGCCCGACCACCAAGACCACCACCAGGAGAACGAAGCCACCCAGAATCCGCAGTGTCCATTTCATGAAATGTTACCTCCTGTTCTCAGACTATCACGCGCCGGGGAGCCTGGCACCTCAGACGATCCCTCGCTCGCGCAGGTCCGCGATTTCCGAGGGCTCGTACCCGAGTTCCCTGAGGATGCTGTCCGTGTGCTCCCCATGAGCCGGCGCATGCAAGCGCGGCTGCGCGGGCTCCCGCGCGAACTTGATGGGCACGCCGATGTGCTCGTGGCCTTGCTCATCCTTCAGCAACATGTCCCGGCTGCTCGCTTGAGGGTGATCGAAGCCCTGCCGCAGATCATTGACCGGCGCGAAGCAGACATCGAGCGGCTCAAACCACTGCACCCACTCCGCCTGCGTGCGCGTCTTGAAGAGCTCGCGCAGGAATTCCATGGCGCTGCGTTGCTCAGCGCCGGGTGGTTGCTCACAGATCTCCGCCAGATCTTCTCGATCGAGCGCGCGAAACAGATTCTGCGCGAACTTGGCCTCGGTGCCTGCCAGCACCACGTGTGCACCATCAGAGGTTTCGTAGATCTGATACATGGCCGCACCGCCGAGCAGTCGCTCGCTGCCACTGCGGGGCGCAACGCCTTCGGCGAATACCGGACCCACGTTGTTGGCCGACGCTGCGAGCAAGCTGTCCATCATGGCGAGATCGACATAGTCGCCCTCCCCGGTGCGTTCGCGCCGCAGCAATGCCATCGCGATGGCCCCGAGCGCGAGCGTCGCCGACAGCATATCGGCTGCCACAAGCCCGGGGATCACGGGGCGACCACTCTCGTCGCGGCTGTTCGCCAGCACGCCGCTCATAGCGGACACGGCGAGGTCGTGCGCTGGACGGTCCTTCCACGGACCGTCCTGACCGAATGCGGAGATGGACGCGTAGACGATGTCGCCTTTGACCGCGCGCACCGCCTCGTAGTCGACCCCGAGGCGACCGACCACGCCGGGGCGAAACGACTCCACCACGACATCGCAACGCTCGGCCAACTTCATGAATACCTCGCGGCCGTGCGCAGTCTTGAGATCGAGGGTCAGGCTCCTCTTGCCCCTCTGCGTGGCGGCGAAGTAGACACTCACGCCGCCACGCTCGCTTCCGATGGTACGGGTCGGCTCAGGACGGCGCGGATGCTCGACCTTCACGACCTCAGCACCGTGATCGGCCATCATCTGTGTCAGAAAAGGACCGGGAAGGAACTGGGTCAGATCCAACACGCGAATGCCGTCTAGCTTCATCCGGGCGTGGTACTCACTCGCGGCGGCCGGCCTGTCTCTCCTGATAGCGGGCGCCGCTCAAAACATTGGTAAGCGCGTAGTTTCCCTCGTGGCATGCATATTCATAGAGCAGGTCGTCGTACCTGCGCCACGGCACCTGGCCACCCCAGACCTCGCTGTAGGTCCGCGGGTCGTGGATCTCGAATTCGTAGAGGATGGTGTCGTCGTCGAGGCGCGTGAAGCGCTCGATCGCCCTGGCATCCTCCGACTGCGGGATCTTGTCGGTCTGCTCCCTGGGGCCGTGGAGGGGGTGGATGTTGGTGGTCTCGACTACCAGCGTGTTGCCCTCAAAATGGCCCCAGGAGTCGCCAAACCAGGGGCGCACATGCTTCGGCAGCCTCTCGGGGCGTCCCAGTCGAATGATGCGCGTGTCGTGGATCATCTCCGACCTGATCAACACGTAGTCGGCGTTCTGTACGATGGTGAAGTTGTTGTTGTATCCCCTAGTGGGAGTCATGGGTGGTCCCATGACGCTGGCGGAGCTCGATCCGTAGAAAACGATGCAGCGCTCAGCCAGAGGCCGTAACTCGGGGTGGTCGTACTGGTTGAACTGGGAGCGAAATTTCTCGTACTCGTGCTTCCGCCTCTTGCCCTCCGGCGTCAGTTCTGGAATGCGACCGTCTGCGGGAAACGTGACGAGCGAACTGCGGGTCTCTCCGTTGACGACGGCCAACCGGTCCCCGCGATCGTAGTAGATCTCGTTGTAGCTTCGGCCGATCGCTCCCGTTATCGGGGGTGGCCCACGGGTCGGGTCGCTGGGAACGGCGCCTCCCGTGACTACAGCCCCCGCCCTGCCCTCGAGTCTATCGATTTCGTCCCGCGTCATGACCGCGGGCTGCCCGGCTCTACGCTCGAACGGAGTGAGCGTCGCGTTACTCCAGTTTCCCTGGAGGTCCGGATGACCATCGGGCGTTCGAGGCGCGACCCACTCCTGAGCCGCGGCCGAATGGAAGATCCCGGCGGCCGCCGTCACGAGGCAGAGCCCCAGAAGCGAGGTGCGGGCCCGTACGCTCATGACTCGTTCCTCTGCCGTTTCTCCAGCAGTTTCTTGGCTTTCCGTTCCGCTCTCCTCCGGATCCGCGCGTCGCGAGCAGACTCCCCGGGATGTCGGACTTTGACGCTTACACCCCCCAAGATGGCCAACCCGCTGACCCGGATCACCGGAGCGTCGGGATCCTGAGTAGAGTCCGCCGCACCATGGTGCCCAAAGCCGCCCAAGATCCCGATTCCCGAGCACTCAACACGAACGTCGGGCGGAACCAATACGTCTATTCCGCCCAAAATCCCCAGTACGCGCACCTCGGTTACCCCTGGTCCAAGCTGCGCCTCCCTAAGGTCCAACTTGCAGCCACCGAGGACACTAACCGCCCAGTTGTTGCGCGCCGCTACCCAAGCACCGGCCCTGCCCCCGCCACCCAGCACGCCTACCGCGACCGAGTGTCCGGGAACTCTATCCGGTGAAAGCGCAGGTCTTGGCGCCACCCCGACCGATGGCGTGGGGAGGGTCGCGCTGGGCAAGTCCGCGAGGATCGCGCGTAGCTGATCCATGCTGCTGGCCCGCCCGACGAGCTCGACCCGATTCTCGAACTCCTCCACGTCCAACTCGTCCTGAGCAAAGGATTCGCAGAGGACGTCGATCGTCTTCTGCCGCACCTCGTGCCCAAGCGGAGCAACGGGCGGTTTGTGCTCGCTCGCCTTCGTCTCCATCACGTATCAGCCTCCCGCCTCATCCTATGCCCCTGCCCCTGCATTGGACAGTTCGAAGGGCTTCGACCCCGACCGGCAACGTGACAGCGTCCGAGCGCATCCAACTATCAAGATCCCCTCACCCAGTCGTCCCATGAACGCTCGATCACCGCTGTTCCTCGCCTCTTTGTGCGTCCTCCTGCTTGGAAGCTACATGCAGGACGGAATCAGTGGGTCATCGCCCAGATGAGGATATTGATGCCGAGGCCGTACGCTGCCGGCGAGAAGTTGTAGAAGAAGTGGGGCACGTCGCCCTCGCGCTCCCAGCCGTCCGCGATGTCGGTGTTGAAGCTGACGATGACGAGGGGTCGTCGCTCGTCATCGAAGATGGCGCGCATGTGTGGAACGGCGGTCTCGGCTCCGAATTCCGAGGTCGCTCCGCCGCTGCGCCGCCAAGACTGGTACGACGGGATCTGGGGGACCTCCTCCACGGCGTAGAGTGCGGAAAAGAGACGATGCTCGGGCGTAAGCTCTTCGATCGCGCGATCGGGGAAGAGCCGACTCATCTCATCCTCGAAATAGCGCCAGGCCTCGTTGCCCCAGAGGTCGTCGGCCCAGAGGAATCCGCCCTTGAGCAGATAGAGTCGCAGACCCTCGATCTCCGCCTCGGTGAAGGTGACCGAGCCGGGATCCGTCATGAATAGGAACGGGCATTTGAAGATGTCGGGATCGGTGGCGCGGACCGCTGCGATACCCGGGTCCCCGTTGTCCCATCGTTCGATGTGCGTGGGCGTCAGCTCCTCCACCCGGGTCATGAAATTGATATCCGCAGCCGGATAGTCGGTGCTCCATCCGAGCCCCGAACGCATGCTGCGGGTCGCATCGTACCAGAGACGGCAGAACATGAAGGAGCTCGTGTACTTGGGCAGCCCGGTGCGCATGGGTGTGCGGTAGCGACCCTCCTGTGACCGCCAGATCTGGGCGGACGTAGCGGTCGGCACGGTCAACGAGGCGACGAGCACCGAGCCGACGACCACGACGCTGGGCGCGAAAGCGTGAAGCCAGTGGGGCTGGCGAGTCGGTTTCAGACGGGTCGTGGCTTCGGACAAGGTGTGGTGTTCGTAGGTCAAGGGATCAACCGGGCCGGACCATCCTACGGTTGGGCACGGAGGCAAGAAAGGCACAGCGCACTACAGACCTACCCTCCCACCTACCTCACAGGTTCAATCCTCAGAAGAGCGGCACCGTCCGGCAGGCCCCCTTCCAGATCAGGGCGGTGGCCATCTTCGGTGAGCACGTAGAGCAGTCCGTCGGGCCCCTGGCGAACATCTCGGATGCGCTGCTTCAGCTCGGTGAGCATCGACTCGCGGCGAATCTCCTCTCCCTCGGCGTTGAATACGATCCGCTCCAAGTGCCCCGTCCGTCCGATGCGTCCTGTCATCAGCGATCCGACGAAGAGGTTGCCCTTCCACGCGGGGAACCGGTCGCCCGTGTAGAACACCATGCCCGAGGGGGCGACCGACGGCAGCCAAACGACGACAGGCTGCTCCATTTCCTCCTGCCAGGGTCGCTCCGACACGCGTGCGCCCGAGTACTGACGACCGTAGGAAACAACCGGCCAGCCGTAGTTGCGACCGGGCAGGATGATGTTGACCTCATCGCCGCCCTGCGTCGAATGCTCGTGCGCCCAGACGGCACCGGTCTCGGGGTGGATGGTGAGGCCCATCGGGTTGCGATGCCCGAGGGAATAGACCTCCGGCTTGTGCCCGGCCTTGCCGAAGAAGGGGTTGTCCTCGGGTGCGCTGCCGTCGTCCCGCAAGCGAAGCACCTTGCCGCGATGGTCATCGGGGTTCTGCGCACGCCTACCGCTGGTGGTTGAGTTGAAGGCACCACCGACCGTCATGAAGAGCATGCCATCCGGCGCAAACGCGAGCCGCGCGGCAGCGGTGTGCCCAGGCGACTCGACCACGAAGACTTCATGCAAGTCAGTCAGCGCCTTGCCGTCGAAATGCGCTCGGGCCAGGGCGAGCGTGCCGTCCTCTCCCGCAACCGAATACGTAAGATAGATCTGTCTGTTTTCCTCGAACTGCGGATGCAGCGCGACCTCCATCAGCCCCGAGAGTTGGGCTTCCGTGTACACGGCCGGCACGCCCGTGACGGGTACCGGGTCGAGCACGCCCCCGCGGATCACCCGCAGCTGTCCGTCACGCTCGGTGACGAGCATGTCACCGCCCGGCAGAAACGCGAGGCTCCAGGGATGGTCGAGACCGCGAGCAACCACGGTCACGCGGATGTTGGGCTGCTCGGCGGTATGGAGCGTGAGTGGCTCCGCCGGCAACGGGACCCGCGGCACACCCTGCCACTGTCGGAAACGCGGTCTCGCCTGGCGCTGCGGCTGAGCAGGCTTGGCCTTCATCAACGCCTGCCAAAACGCCTCGTTGAAGCTCACGCGGTCCACACCGCCGGCGTCACCGAGCCGCGTGATGACCAGATCGAGGCTCGGCACGCTGTACAGCTTGCGATCCAAGGCCCCCATCATGCTCACCAGATCAGACGGAGCCGACGGGATCAGCGGCCCGTCGGCGCGGGCGGCCCGCGGGCCCGCACCCACACGATCCTCTTGCCCGTTGAGCCACCACAGGTACCCGTAGGCGGGGTTGAGCGACTGACTGGAGCTCAGCATGTCCCGCAGATACTCCGTGTCCCCGATGACGATCTGATCGCCCCACCGGCCACCGGCCTGCACCATCAGCCCGAAGCGGGCCAGGTCGCGGGCCGTCGTAGAAAATCCCCAGCCTATGGCTGGGTCGGCGTTGCGGCGGCGGGTCCAGGAGGAGTGCTCCATGCCCAGCTTGGCGGTGAGCCAATCGCCCGTCACAGCGTTGCGATCGCGCCCAGTCACCGCCTCGATCACGTGCATCAAATTGTGATACGCAGGCGTGTTGTAGAGCCACGTGCTTCCAGCCTCGGCCGCATAGCTCATGTCGGTGGCCAGTCCGCTGTTCATGCTCATCAGATGCCGGATCGTGATCGCCTGCTCCTGCTCGGCCGAAGCCTGTGACCAACCGCTCCCCAGGTGCTCGCTGACCGAATCGTCCAGGCGCAGCAAGCCTCGCTCCTGCGCGATGCCCAGCAAGAAGGCAACGACGCTCTTCTGCGCCGAAGCCACGTCCTCGATCGCATTGCCGTCAGGGTCCTCGCCCTGTACGAAATTGCTGTATCGGGCCGACGGGCTATCGAGCTCCCAATATCGCTCGGCCAGAATGCGCCCGCGGTGCAGTATGAGCACACCGCTGGAGCTGCGACCACCCGCTACGTCGAGCGCCGCCGACAGAGCCTCCGCATCCCAGCCAACGGACGCCGGGGCAACCCGCTGCCACGTGTCGTCACTCGTCGGGAAGTAGGTCGATTGAGCGGATGCATCGTCGCCGGCAATCAGGGTGACAAGAGCCGCGAGGCATGTCAGCGAATATCGCTTCGGCGTGAACATTCCAGCACCTCCATCCGGGTCCTGTGTGCCTCGCCATGATAGGGGGGCTTTGCGCTACGCGCACGGCTCGGTTGCGGGCTCTCCGACCTAGAGCACATGATGTTCCTGCACGCAGTGAACCACCGTCCAGCCGGATGTGATCATGAAGCTGAAGCAAGCGTTCGTTCTCGGTGTTGCCCTCGCCCTGTGCGCGCCACTCTCAGCGCAACGGCTCCCGACCGCCTCGCCGGAAAGCCTAGGCTTGTCGTCCGAGCGCTTGCAGCGCATTGGAGACGCCTTCCAGGGTTACGTAGACGAAGGCAGAATCGCCGGCGCGGTGGGTATGGTGATACGGCACGGCAAGGTCGCTTGGGTGGATGAATGGGGCATGCGCGACCTCGAGGCCGGTGATCCCGTGGAGAGCACCGATATCTTCAGCATCTGCTCGATGACCAAGCCGATCGTCAGCGTCGCGGTGATGATGTTGTACGAGGAGGGACACTTCTTCCTGACGGATCCCGTCGGCCGCTACATACCGGAGCTGGCTGGCCTCCCGGTCGCAACGACTGGCGAGGCCACGAACGGCGAGATTCCCACGGAGCGCGCCCGCAGGCCGATCACGGTGCAAGACCTGCTGCGACATACTTCAGGGCTCACCTATGGCAGCTTCGGGAACACGCCGGTCGACCAGGCATACCGGGCGGCCAATGTGCTCGGCCAGCCGACGCTCAACGACTTCATCAGCAAGCTGTCCGAGATTCCGCTGCTCTATCAGCCTGGCACACGGTGGAACTACAGCGTCTCCGTCGACGTGCTCGGCCGCTTCGTCGAGGTCATCTCTGGAAAGCCGCTCGACGTCTTCCTCGAAGAACGAATCTTCGAGCCGCTCGGTATGAAGGACACGGGATTCTCCGTGCCTGCCAGTGAGACGTCCCGACGTGCGCGCTCCTACGGTCGATCAGGAGGAGCCCCGCTCGCCGTCAGTGACGCGTACGGATGCATGCGGCCCGGCGGCTTCCCTTCCGGCGGTGGCGGACTCGCATCTACCGCGGATGACTATTCCCGTTTCGCACAGATGCTTCTCAACGGGGGCGAGCTCGACGGTGCGCGCATCCTCGGTAGAAAGACCATCGAGTTGATGACCGCGGATCACCTCGGCGACGCGCAGTACGGCTCACGAGCAAGCGGCTGGGGGTGGGGGCTCGGCTTCAACGTGAAGACGGCGGCGGGCCTCGACGGCATGCCCGGCTCGGTCGGCAACTACTATTGGTGGGGCGTGCGCGGCACGTCGTTCTGGATCGACCCGACCGAGGACCTGATCGGCGTGTTCATGGTGCAGATTTCCGGACGCGACATTCCCTTCAGAAACCAATTCAAGCGACTGGTCTACCAGGCGATCGTCGACGAGCCGCGTTAAAAGAATTCGCCGAACACTGAAGTGAGCAGCTCGCGCGCGTCGAAGGTCAGCAGAAACAAGACGAGAACCACCGCCAGCGACAGCAGATTACGCATGCTGCGCAGCGCGAACATGAGGTGCGAGATGTCCTGGCCCTCGGTCTCTACGATGCTGCGCACGGAGTAGGCCGTGTAGAAGGTCCACGCGCCGGTCACTGAAAAGAGGACCGCGAAGAGAGCCGCAATGCACCGTTGAGGGCCTCTATGGCCTCGTCATAGCGGCGGGTCATATGCAGTACAACGCCGTAGAGCGCCTGAAACCAGGCATTCAATGGGTCCAGCTCTGGCGATCCCGAAGTCCGCCACTATCGCCTGGTCTCGGCTGAGCAGGATGTTCTCCGGCTTGATGTCTCGATGGACCACGCCACACTCGTGCGTGTAGGTCAGCGCCGACGCCACCTGTTCGGTGATGCGAATCGCGTCCGCAATGGGTAGGGGGGTGTCCTCTGAATCGGAGGATCAGACGAGGGGCGACATGCTGATGCACAGGAGTGGGATGCAAGGAAGCTCGGCCTGGCGCAAACTATAGTCGCCCGCCTACCGTGCGAGCCATCGTGTAACCGGTCCGTAGATCCCGCACTTCCCCCGGAGGCTCCCATGAGCATCGTCAGCCCTGCTCCTCGATTTCAGTCGGCTTTTCGCCGGCTGCTGCTAGCCCTGCTCCTCCCCCTGGCCGGCTGTGCCGCCTCCGATGAGGGCGCGTCGTCGACCGCCATCGCTTTCGAAGGGGCCCGGGTGATCGTAGGGGACGGGACCGTCATCGCGAACGCCACCATCGTGGTCGATGGCGGACGCATTACCAGCGTCGGTGCCGCGGGGGACGTGGACGTGCCGGAAGGCGCCGCGCGCATGGACCTGAGCGGGAAGACCATCATCCCTGCGCTCATCAACACACACATGCATCTCGGCACCACGCGCGCGGATCTCGTCGGCCAGCTCGAACACCTCGCCTACTACGGCGTCGGAGCAGCGGTGAGCCTGGGCAGCGACGCGGGGGACGAGACGCTCGCGCTGCGTGATGGCGCGATTTCCGGCGCGGCGCGATTTCTCAGCTCGGGCCCCGGCATCACGCGCCCTGAGCCAGGAAGGTCAGAGGTTCCGCACTGGGTCAATACCGAAGACGAGGCACGCGCGGCCGTCCAGGAGCTGGCCAGCCTGCAGGTCGACATCGTCAAGATCTGGGTGGATGACCGAGGCGGGCAGTACGAGAAGCTCACGCCTGCCCTGTTCGGTGCCATCATCGACGAGGCACACGAGCACGACCTCCAGGTGACAGCACACATCTTTGCGTTGAGTGACGCGAAGGGACTGCTACGCGCCGGTGTCGACGCGTTCGCGCACAGCGTGCGGGACAGGGACGTAGACGACGAGTTCGTCGCGCTCGTGCGGGAGCGCCCTGACTTCGTGCTAGTCCCCAACCTGCCCAACCCAGGCGTGGCGGCAGACTTGAGTTGGCTCAGCGGGACCGTGCCCGCCGACCAGCTCTCGGCCATGCAGGCGCGAGCGACGGGCAACCCGCAGGCGCAGGAATCGTTCGGCATCCAGGCACGCAACCTTGCGCGGCTCTCCGAGGCCGGCGTCCGCATCGGATTCGGGACAGATGGCGGCGCGCCCTGGGCGGTGCACCAGGAGCTCGAGGACATGGTGTCCGCTGGCATGACACCGAGCGACGCGATCGTGGCCGCCACGAGCACGTCGGCCGAGCTGTTGCACCTGTCCGACGTCGGAACACTCGCCTCGGGCCAGAGCGCGGACTTCGTGGTGCTCGACGCCAACCCGCTCAATGACATCACCAACACGCGCAGGATCGCGTCGGTCTACCTGCGCGGCTCAGAGGTGGATCGCGAAGCGATCAGCGCGCGACTACTGGCCGCGGGGGGCTAGAGAGTCTCCCATTCGCGTAGCATGCCGGTGAACGCCTCCACAGCGGCCGGATACAGGGTCTTGCCGCTTTCCATCTGCAAATGCGGCACGATTTCCGCGAGCGGCCAGGGGTCCCGGAAGGGACGCCCGGTGCGCAGAGCACGATAGACGTCGCAGACCTGGAACAACTGCGTTACGCGATGGAGCTTGCGTTGGTACCTGACGCCCGGGTAACCGCTGCCGTCGTACTTGATGTGGTGCTCGTATGCGACGATCGCCGCGAGCTCCATGTCGGGGCCGGAGTTGAGAAGCATGCGAGCGCCCTCGGCGGGATGCTTCTGAAGGACCCTCCACTCTTCGGGCGAGAGCTCACCGGGCTTGCCGACGATGTCGGCGGGTACGCGGGCCTTACCCACATCGTGCAGAATCGCGGCTTCGCCGAGCACATGAAGATTGGCCACCGCCGTAATGTCTGCCTCCGAACTGGTGGTGGGGGGCGTGCAAGCTCGGATCATGGCAAGAGCGATGCTAGAGAGATCAGATTATGGAAGGCACTTGGGGGTAACGAGTTAGGCGCGGCAGCTCACCTGATACGCGTTACGCCATCTTGTCCGATTCGGACAGAAAGACCGGACAAACTATCCGGTCGCGTCGCGGGCCTATCTGATGCCCGCGTCCCTGCACCCGAAGGACAGCGGCGGCAGATCGGGTCCCTCTGCGATGAGGCGTTTCATGTAGCCGGGCGAATACATGTAAACCGCCCCGACCCTGCTGTACACCTCCACCAGATAGAGCCCCGTCGGGTCGACCGGAGACAACGCGCTTTCGACCATGGACTCGGGCACCTGATGCCCATCATAGCACACCGAGACCGTGCGCCTTTCGCCCCTGACACCGCGACCTTCAAGGCATAACGCCTCGGTGTCAGCCCCACAGGGCTGCACGAACGGCAGCATGCGCCGGACCAGCTCATAACCGGATGCGTCAGGAGCCGCGAGCAACTGCTCCCGCTCCAAGATGTCGGCCACTCCATAGACCCCCCGCCGCCGGTCGGCGAGGCGCTCTGCCAGCACGGTCAGCCCCTCGATCTCTACGGGGTCCGGCGCAAGCATGACCGTGAGCATCTGACCGGCTCGACCAGTCGGGATGTCGGTCTGCAGAACGCGGTAACCGAGCACCGAGACTTGGACCCTGGAAGGGAACGCCGGGTCGATTGGGAGGGCGAACTGCCCGAGAGCGTCGGTGAGAACTCCGCGGTCCGACGTAACCTGGGAGACGAAAGCCAAGCCGACCGGGGCCAGGCTCTGTCGATCGATGACTCTGCCCCGGACGAGCCCGGGCTCTTGGGCCCCGACCTGCGGCGGCAGCGCCAACACCACCGCGATCCACGCCAGAGTCACTCTTTTCAACGTCGTTGGCGCCCCTGCTTGAGCCTGATCAGAATCACGCCTTCGGAGGCGGCTTGCCCGTACAGTCCGACCGCCGCTTTCCCCTTGATGACCTCGATGTTGTCGATGTCGTCTGGGTTCACGCTCTGCATGAAGAAGGCCCCGTCGACCCGCACGCCATCGACGAACGTGATCGGGGTTGATCGGACCGTGACTTCGGCGACGCGACGAACGATGCGCGCTTTCCCATCGGTGCCTACGCACAGCTGCTCATTGCCGCGCGGACGCACTTGCACTTGGCGGTGACGGTTCTCGTACGTGAGCCATCGCCCATCCGGCGACACGGCCACGTAGAACGGTTCCACTTCACTCCTCGGCAGGCGGCTGGCTGACGCGTCGCCTGCGCTGCACTCCAATGCCCCCCACGTGCCGCCGGCAGACCACATCAACGTGGTGCCGTCCGGCGACCACACGGGTTCAACCCGCGTGGGCCCAGACTCTACGACAGGTTCAACCGGCGTAGACTCTGGCGCAACCACGGGTTGAAGCGACGCAGACACCTGGTGGTGGCTAGCCGAGGCGACCAGGGCGCCGGACACACCGACCGCGACGACGCCGGCGCCTATGATGACGAACAGTGGAAAGATGTCCGTGCGATTGAGCCTCATGGTCGCCCCCTTGAATCCGACGTGCGGTCTATCTGAATACTCACCTTAGAGTATCGGAGATCCCTAGTCAGGAGTTGAGCAAAACGTCCCATCAGTTACCTGCGCGCGCCTTCAGTTCCTCGAACCAGTGCAGGAGGACTCATCTGCTCCGGACTGCATTGAGACTAAGACGTATCCTCAGCGCCCCCGGGTCAGCTCCTCACTCAACTCGCGAAGCTTATTCCGAGCCTCCTCGTCGTACGCCTGGGCGTTCGCGCGCGCCGGCCGCAGTCGGTTGAAATAACCGCCACTCCCGATATCGGATGAAGTGATCAGCTGCATCACCGCGTCTGCACCTTCGCCGACGGTGGCCCTCGGCGTGAGCCCGGCCCTCCTCACCATCCCCGTATCCATGTACGTCGCCGGATGCAGTGAGTTCACGATCACATCCGCTCCCTCCAGCTCCTCAGCGAGATCGATGGTGAACATGATCTGGGCGAGCTTGCTCTGGGCGTAGGCGCGGCCACCGCTGAAGTCGTTCTCGATCATCACGTCGTCGAAGTCGATGGGCTGCTGAGCACCCGACGATACGTTGACGATGCGTGAGGGAGCCGACTCACGCAGCCGAGGCAGCCACATCCGCGTGAGCAGAAAGTGCGAGAGGTGGTTCACCTGAAAGCGCAGCTCGTGCCCATCCTCCGTGACCATGCGCTCGTCGGGCGCCCTCCCGAAGCCGGCGTTGTTGACGAGTACATCGAGTCGGTCGTAGTCGCGCAGGATCGTCTCACCGAAT
Organism: Gemmatimonadota bacterium; assembly: GCA_015664885.1. Taxonomy (GTDB): domain Bacteria; phylum Gemmatimonadota; class Gemmatimonadetes; order Longimicrobiales; family Gaopeijiaceae; genus UBA1138. Next base: position 2,354 of record DQPL01000062.1, on the reverse strand, counting down.
TCTCGGACCTGCTCGAACGATGCAAGGTCCACGGCGTAGAAGCGCGCGTTCCCGATCCCCTCGCTCTCGATCGCTTCGACGACCTTCATGCCCCGCTCACGGTTGCGGCCGTGCACGATGACGAAGGCACCCGTCGCTGCAAGTCTGCGCGCGACCTCGCGTCCCAGTCCGCTCGTCGAGCCCGTTACGAGGACGACCTGCTGCCCGGGTCGTGGGGTCACCGCCTGCGCGTCCACGTTCGGTGCGCTCACCGCCGCCGCGAAGGCGAGTGCGGCCAGGAGAAACGCAGGCCGCAGTGCACGCGCGGAGGGCGATGTTGATGCATCGGTACGGCTCGGGCTCAGGTCCATTTGGCGACGACTCCTTGCTCTCGGTATCTGCTTCGCTTCTCGGTCCTGAATAGCCGCCGCTCAGTCAGAAATCAAGCGCGGCCGTTGTTCACTGGCAGGCGGAGAATACGAACAGTCCGTTGCTCTGCAGCCGGGCGACGTTCGCGCAACTCACTCTGGTGTCCAGAAGGGAGACACTGTCGATCTCCCTGTGGTCGAGCAGAGGTTCGATGTTGCTGAAGCCCGGGTTGCTGCTGAGGCGTAACTCGGTCAGGGCGGTGAGTTCGCTCAGTGCGCTGACGTCGGTGATCGAGTTGCCTGAGAGACCGAGTTTGGTCAGGCGTGTGAGGCCACTCAATGCGCTGATGTCGGTGATCGAGTTGCGGTTGAGATTCAGGTACGTCAGCCGCTCGAGCCCGCTCAGCGCACTGACGTCAGTGATCGACGTGCCACGCACATAGAGGGACGTCAGGCCCGAGAGATTCTGGATTCCCGCCAAGCTCTCGATTCCGGCGGGGCGAACATTCAACGCAGTTAGGTCCGAGACCAAGTCGCAGGTGAGATCGTCCTGCTCATCGAGCCGGAGGGACTCTCGAACTCGTGCCTCCAGGAGCGCGTCCTCGAATGTCACGATGGACGCGTCGGCGTGATCGCGGCAGAGCTCGGTTGGGTGAAGGACCGAGGCCTGCGCTTCGCCCGGTGACGGCATGGCGAGGACGAGCGCCAGCGGCACGACCAACGCGAAACCACTCCGACGCCATGCCACGGAAATCGCTGGGTGAATGATCATGCGCTCCCCATCAACGGCGGTGGCGCCGCCCCTCTAGCATGCCCGTTCAGCCTCCAATAGATCGAAATAACGATTTGCGATCCCCGGATTGTAGCCGACCTGTCTCAGGCTTGAACGCACCCGCTCCAAGGACTGCCCGGAGTCCCGGAGGCTCTTGAGGACCCATTCGTCCGCTCCGTGAGCGGTCAGTGGCCGGTCCGCGTCGTTTTCGCGACACAGGACGACGATTTTCCCTCCGTCAGACGTCCACACAAGTCGAACGGGCGCAGGCCCAGGCCAGGCGTGCCGCGCAGACTCGGACACGTCGGGCACGGGCGCACGCACCGAAAAGACCACGCGCACGGGTGCAGCGCTCTCCCGGAGGGGCGCAGCGGCCGTAGGCGCGGCCTCGACTATCGCCGGGACGGGCGCAGAGGCAAGTGCGGGGCTCATCCAGAGCACGAGCGCGGCGGACGAAACCACGCCGACGGCTCCACTACCCATGATGACCAGCAAAGGGATCAGGTCCGAATGAGAGAGTCTCATGGTCGCCTACTTGAATCCGACATGCGCTCTATTTGGTGCTCACGTTTGAGCCCAGAAGATCCCCATGGCCAGCTCGCCCCCTCATCCACCATCGCACCGCTAGGAACACCGCCGTACCCTCTCCAATCATCCAACCCCACCATGGATAGCTCACCTCCGGCAGTGAGATTCCCTCCCCCAGGTGGGTCACCCCAGCCGAGGCAGCCGGCACGATGAACGTCGCGACCAACACGACGCCGGCCACCGCCATCAGCGCCCACTCCCAAGCACGCGGTGCGATGACCCGATAGTCCATCGGCCAAAGCACCCAAGCCGCGACCGACATGGAGAGGGCGATCAGCGACGGGGCTAGCACCGGTCCGACCCAGACGGCCGGGATGAGAAAGAGCACATCTGGCTCTACCAGAGACGCCGGCCAGCCCAGCAGAAACCACAGCCCGACGTAGTACACGATGTCCCATACACCGAAGACCAACGCGAAGCCAGTCAGCGTCTGCCAGCCGGAGCGCGCCGCCGCCCACGCGATCGCGAAGATCATGACCACGGTCGCGGCTTCGCGGCCAATTTCTATGGCCACGAGCCGGCTTTCCATGGGCACCAGCGGGAAGGAGAAGCCCTCCGGGTAGTACAGCGCTCTGAGGTAGACGACGACCGCGGCTTCGAGATAGCCCATCGCCACGGCGTAGAGCAGGAGTGCTAAGCGGGGGCGG
>DQPL01000095.1 GCA_015664885.1 Gemmatimonadota bacterium | reverse complement strand
CGACAGAGAGAGAGGGGGTCGGCGGCGATTTGGCCGTACTTTCTATCGGCACCTAATGCCGACAGCCACGTTTTCCTAAACCGTGTGGGTCATGTAGTGGGTCATATTGATAAATCTGATCTGAAATAGTGAGCTAAGTAGCTGGTATACAACGTCTTATGTATTTAGACCCCATCTATGAAGGGTAGGCAGCCGCTTCAGCCAAGCGACTGTGAGTCCCTCGAACGTAGCCGCGACTAGGGGGAATAGGACGGTAGAGATGATCACAAGGGGAATTATGTCATGGGACGCTTCTGAAAGTTATGGTTGCGAGGACCGAGATCGCCAGGAAAAAATGTCGAGCCTCTATTCCGGGAGTCGTTGATTGGGCGCAGTCCAGGATTTCCTAGAGAAGCACTATCGCCACTTCAACGCGCGAGAGCTCGTCGAGGCAGCGCGGGCGTACGAGGCGCATATAGACGCGGGTGGCAAGATGCTACTCGCCATGGCCGGAGCCGCCTCGACAGGCGAGTTGGGGGTCATTCTTGCGCGCATGATTCGCGAGGGGAAAGTGCACGCGATCTCCTGCACCGGTGCGAACCTGGAGGAGGATGTCTTCAACTTGGTGGCGAAGCGCGACTACGAGATCGTGCCCTCGTGGCGGAATCTTTCGGCCGCGGATGAGCAGGAGTTGCAAGAGAGGGGCATGAACCGCGTCACCGACACGTGCATTCCCGAGACGGTCATGCGACACATCGAAGCTCGGTTGCTCGCGACGTGGCAGGGCGCGGCCGAGAACGGTGACCGGATGACACCGGCTGAGTTCCTCTTGCAGGTGCTTCGGGACCCGACGCTCTCACAGCACTATCAGAGTGATCCAGCCCACTCCTGGATGCTTGCCGCCGGGGAGACGGGAATCCCCGTATTCGCGCCCGGGTGGGAAGACTCCACCACGGGCAACATGTTCGCCGCCAACGTGATGCTGGGCCTGCTGCCTGATCATCAGTGCGTGAAGACCGGTACGGAGCAATTCCAGGCGCTCATCGAGTGGTATCGGGCCAATCACGGGGCTGGTGCGGTGCCGTCGGTCGGTTTCTTCCAGATCGGGGGTGGCATCGCCGGGGACTTCGCTATCTGCGCTGTGCCCAGCCTCATCCAGGACCTGAAGGAAGACGTCCCGTTCTGGGGATATTTCTGCCAGATCACGGACGCTCGAGCATCGTATGGGGGCTATTCCGGCGCGCCCGCCAACGAGAAGGTCACGTGGGGAAAGCTCGAACCCTCGACGCCCCGCTTCGAAATCAACTCTGACGCCTCGATCGTGGCGCCGCTGATCTTCTCGTACGTGCTCGGGGACTGACCGCGTCATAGTGCTCGGACCGGCCCAGAGTCGGCCGCGACCCCCGCAGGAGCCGCGATCGACCAGGCCCAGGTGTTCGCCCGCGACCTATCGGCGGCGGAGGTCGCCGCTCTCGGTGGCACCAACTAGCATCGCCACTATCAGCATACAGCGCACTAGGAACTGAGGGGTCACTATGAAGAACGTTCGTCCGACCATGTTTATCATGCTCTTTGCGGCCGTTCCGGTGGCTGCGTCCGCGCAGGTGCCGGAGGCGACCGATATCCTGGCGTCGGAGATCGAGACCGTCCGGCAGACTCTCGGACCTTCCATCGACCAGCAAATCAAGATCGCCGACATCGGCGACGGGAACGTGGCCGTCGGCGTCCTGCACCGTGGAGCTCTCGAGGACGCCCGCCTGGCGGACCTGATGCAGCAACGTGTCTATTCGCTGTCCGGTGGCGAGCGAGTCCGAGTCTCCCTTGCTTTGGCGTTTGCTCGCTTGCCAAAAGTGTTGGTCGCGGACGAACCGGTCGTGGGTTTGACGCCGATTGATCAGGAGATGCTGGGACAGGCTCTGCGCCGTGTAGCCGCCCGCGGAACAGCCGTCGTGACCTCGGGCCATGACGCGCGCGTCCTTTTGGACATATCCGACGTGATCCTCTGGTCCGTGGCTGGTACCACGCACCACATTGGCAGTCCCAGCGAAGCGCTCGTGCACAACCAGTTCCGCAGAGAATACCTGGGACCAGCGTTCGCGTGAAAGACACTGCTAGGAAAGACCATGACGACAACGTGGAAGCCCGACGGTTACAATTCGGTCTCGCCCTATTTGGTCACCGAGAAAGCTCAGGAGATCATCGACTTCTTGATCTCCTCGGTGGGGGCTGCTCCGCTGCGCAGGTTCGAAAACGAGGATGGCGCCATCATGCACGCGGAGGTCCGCCTCGACGACACAGTGATCATGATGGGCGGGCCGCCGGAAGGTTTTTCCGCGGTGCTCTGTCATCCGCTCGGCTCCATGTATACGTGCCCGACGTGGACCAGGCGTATGCCGCGGCACTGGAGAGCGGGGGTGAGCCGGTCCAGGCCCCGGTCCAGCAGGGTGACCCGGACCGACGGTGCGGCGTGATGGGTCCCGGAGGCAATACCTGGTGGTTCTCGACGCAGGTGGGGGATGGATGAGGCCGGCTCGCGCGCTGCTGCCGGTGGGGCTCGTCCTGGCCGTTGCTTGTGCGGACGCCTCTGAGCGCACGGAAGGTCCTCCCGATACCGCTGCGGCTACCGACCCGCAGCTCGTGTTCTGGGCCTCCCTCGAATCACTGTGCGGTCAGGCGTTCAGGGGTCACGTGGTCGAGAGCGAGCCGCCGGACGCATCCTTCGAGGGCCAAGCACTCGTTATGCATGTGCGCGAATGCCAGATCGGTGAGGTCCGGATTCCGTTCTACGTGGGTGAGGACCGGTCTCGTACCTGGGTCATCACCACGACCGCCGCTGGCATCCGCTTGAAGCACGATCACAGGCATGAGGACGGCACGGAGGACGAGATCACCCAGTACGGTGGAGATACGAGGGGGCAGGGGACCGACCTGGTGCAAGACTTCCACGCCGACGCCCTCACCGCGGCACTAGTGCCGGCCGCCGCCACGAACGTATGGACGATCGAAGTCGAACCAGGGCGACGGTTCGCTTACGCGCTGCGGCGCGAAGGATCCGACCGACGCTTCCGCGTGGAGTTCGATTTGCGCGCTCCGATCGAGACTCCGCCACCCCCGTGGGGCGGATAGGCTACCGGGCGATCGGCAGTCCGGGCAGGCTCCTGGGATCGACGCTGGTCGAGCCGTAGCGCACGACCCAATGCAGGTGAGGTCCGGTGACGCGGCCGGTGGCCCCGACAAGGCCGATGGGCGTACCTGCTGCGACGGTGTCGCCCGCGGCCACCAGCTGCTCGCTCAAGTGGAAGTACCCGCTCAGCAGCCCGCCACCGTGGTTGAGGTAGACGATATTGCCCGCGAGCAGGAACTCGTCTACGAGCGCGACCACGCCGCGTGACACGGCCATCACGGTGTCACCGGTCTCGCCGTCCAGGTCGAGGCCCATGTGGCGGCTCGAGACTTGTCCGTTGAACACCCGGCCGTCCCCGAACCCGCTCGTCACGCGCGCGTCTCGCGGCACAACGAGCTCCTCGGTCCAGATTCGGGGCGTGCGATGCGCCAGCCGGGAGACCCCGGCGGCTCGAGTACGGTCGCGCGCGAGGCGTGCCTGCTGTGCCGAGTCCAGCGGACGTCCGAGCGCGGGAGCGACCGTGAGCCGCGCATGCCGGTACTCGCCAATGGAGACGGGTACGCTAGGTGACAGCTCTTCCTCTCGCCCGTTTGCATAGACAACGGTGATGCTCGGCGTGATGCTGTCCTCCGCTGCGATCGGCACTGCGGCGAGGCTTTCGAACCCGCCGTTTCCTACGCGCTCGAAGTGCAGCGTCTCACCGGCTGCCCTTCCGCGCACGGCCGAAACTGATTGGCCGTCCGCCGGCGCCACGCGCAGGACGAACAGCTGACCCTGGCCGGGCTGTTCGGGTGCCCAGGTGACGTGCGGCACGGCCTGCATGGGCGTGATCGAGAGAGCGGCCGACCCGGCGATCTGCATCGCTAGCAGCGCGGCGATCATGAGATGGGGCCCGCCATCCCCGCTTCAGCGACGACGAGCAGCAGCGCCCGCTGGACTGCGAGGTGCCCGTCACGATTGATCCAATATTCCTCGGGCGCGTGTGAGGAACCGCCCTCGCCGCCCCGTCCAATCGTCACAGCAGGGACGCCGAGTGAGATGGGGATGTTCGAGTCGGTCGAGGATCTAGCGAGTGTGCCCTCGACCCCGAAGAGCGCGGTGGTCGCGAGAGCCCGTTGCACTAGCGGTGTAGAAGTGTCGCCCTCTCCCGACGGGCGATCGCCGATCCTGTCGAGGTCCGCAGTGAGCTCCGGGCCTTCACGGCGCAGTGCGTTCTCCTCGTCGAGGGCGAGTCGCATGGCCGCGAGGAAAACCGCCTCGATGCGGCCCAGGCTCTCGGGGCTCTCCGAGCGCATGTCGACCTCCATCCACGCCTCGAACGGGATCGCGTTGACCGACGTGCCACCGCCGAGGCGCCCGACGTTGTAGCTCGTTCGAGGGCCGCTGCGCGTGAGCGTGTCGGCGACGTCTTGGAAGTGCCGGACCGCGCGGCTCATCGCGTGCGCGGGATTGACGAGTCCGAACGCGCCCCAGGAATGGCCGCCGGGGCCGGTGAACGTGACGCGGTAGCGGACCGACCCGAGCCCCATGGTGACAAGTCGAGCCAGACCGCCGCCGTCCACTTCGATCCAGACGTCCGGCGCTTCCGCCCCCTCGGCGAAGAGATGCTTCATGCCCCGCAGGTCGCCCAGGCCCTCTTCGCCCACGACGCCCACGAAGAGCAGGTCGTCTTCGGTCTCGATCCCGGCGTCCTCCATCGCACGCAAGACGGTGAGCACGAGCACGATGCCGCGTGTGTCGTCGCCGATTCCGGGAGCGAAGAGGGTGTCCCCGCTTTGACGCACCGTCACGTCCGTGCCTTCGGGGAACACCGTGTCGAGGTGGCCGCCGAAGCCGATCGTCCGCTCACCGGTGCGGCCGCGGCGTAGGCCGATGACGTTGCCGACCTCGTCGGTCCATACCGAGTCCGCGCCGTACTGCTCGAGCAGCTCTGCGTAGCGTGCCCCTCGCAACTCCTCCAGGAAGGGCGGCGCGGGGATCTCCGTCAGTTCGATGAGTCGTTCGAGCGACCACTCGTCGAGATCCTCGACGCGCTGCATGGCCTCGGCGATCGCAGGCATCGCCAGCAGGGATCGGGCCTCCGACGCGTACTCGTTGGGCGTGGCCTGCGCGATCAGGGCGACGGGCAACATCACGGCGATGCTCGAGAGCATCACGAGTGGCGTGCGGTCGATACGAACTTTGGGCACTAAGCCGGCTCCGGTCTCTGGTGACGTGCCCAATGGCCTGCCACCTGTGTTTCAGGGATCGATGTATCTCGCATAGCGCTTCACCGCGCGGGGCCTGCCGTGATCAATAGCATTGCAGCGGTTACCACCAAGCCAAACTGCGGAATTGCTCGCGTCCTCATGGTCTCCTCCTCTCCTACTGCTAGAGTGCTCGCACCATTGTAAGCGCTCGAGCTCGCTCACGCGGGTACCGAGCGCGCGGTCGGAGGTCGATCTTGTGTGACACCGCACTCGAAACGATGCTCCCGCACGCTCATCCCACACGCGAGGCGCACGTCCCTGTTCGCTCTGCTCCTTTCCTTGGTTGCCACCGCACAGTCGGTGCCGGCCGACACAACCTTCCAAATCACGGTCGGTATCGCAGACGAGGCGCCGGAGATCGATGGAGTCATCGGAGCTGAAGAATGGGCGGGCGCGGGCCTAGGCACCGATTTCATCCAGTATGAGCCCCGTCGTGGTGCGCCCGCGACCGAGCGCACAGAAGTGATGGTACTTCAGGACGATGAGGCCCTCTATGTGGCCTATCGGGTCTGGGACTCCCAAGAGCCAACGGCTCAAATCACTCGTCGGGACGGTCAGCTCACTCAAGACGACATGGTCGGCTTCACCTTAGACACCTACAGGGACCGGCAGTCGGGTTTCCTCTTCATGACCAACCTGCTCGGCACGCAAACAGACATGCGCATCGCGGACGACGGGCGCACGGTCGACGGCGCGTGGGATGCCGCATGGGAGTCGGCGGCGCAGCGGACCGACTCCGGTTGGACCGCCGAGTTCGCCATACCGTTCTCATCGCTGCGATACGAGCCGGGAGAAGATCGTGTGTGGGGCATCAACTTCGGCCGCACGCTGCGGCGGGAACTCGAGTTTTCGTTTTGGGCCGGACCGATCGACAACGCAGCCCGGATGTCGCAGAGTGGCGAGCTGCGAGGGTTGAACCTCCCCCGCCCATCCAAGCTCGCCGAGATGATCGTATACGGCCTGTCGCGCACCGCCGACGGGCAGGACACGGACTGGGGCACGGGCGCCGACCTCCGCTTTTCACCCGACCCGGCGGTCACCATTAACGCGACGGTGAACCCGGACTTTGCGACCATCGAGGCGGATCGCGAGCAGGTGAACTTGTCCCGATTCGAACTGTCGCTGCCCGAGAAGCGACCCTTTTTCCTGGAAGGCAACGAGCTGTATCGCCAGCGGATCCGCACCTTCTATAGCCGCAGAATCTCCGACATCCAGGGTGGCGGCCGCGTCGTCGGCAAGAAGGGCCCGTGGACTTATGCGGCCATGGGCGTCGGCGGCGAGACGACTGGGCTGGGCGATTCCCCTTTCTTCAACGTCGGCAGGGTCCGGCGCGACCTGGGACGCTCGAATGTCGGGGCGACCTGGTCCGAGCGCCGGCTCGACGGGCAAGCGAACGGATCCGTGGGACTCGACGCCACGCTGTTCTTCACCTCGACTCTGGGGTTCACCGGGCAGGCCATTCAGAGCTACGGTGAGTTCGACGTAGGTACGAACGCGTTTTTCTTACGTCCGGCGTACGACTCACCGACCGGCCATTTTCACGTGCGCTATACACATCTGGGCGATCGCTTCGCCGACAACATCAACTCGGTCGGTTTCATTCGTGACGACGACCGCCGTGAAGTGGACGCCGAGGTGACGAAGACGATCTGGTTCGAGAGCGGCCCAATCGCACGGTTCGAAGTGGGTTCCAACAACAACATCTATTGGGGCCAGGACGGGACGCGGCGTAGCTGGTCCATCGACCAGGATGTCGGCTTCGAGTTCCGTAACCGCTGGACGTTGGAGCTCTCCCATAACGAAGAGTTCAAGCTATTCGAGAAGGAATTCCGGAATCGCTCGACCTCCATAGACGTCGGCTACAACACCCGCGAGTTCACGTCGGCGAGCACGGAGGTCGAGTTCGGCCGCTCGTTCGACTCCGATTTCGTGCTGGTGTCTGGAAGCGTACGCTTCAAACCAAGCACAGGCTCGTCGCTGGAATACTCGCTCGAATGGCTGAGTCTCGCACCCGATCCCGCGGGCGAGAGCACCTGGATCCACGTCGTGAGCGGAAGCCAGTTCTTCAGCAACGACCTGTACGTGACCGCCTTCCTCCAGGGCAACACGGTTATCGACCGCCGTGAGGCGCAACTGGTGTTCGTTTACCGTTACCGTCCGCCGTTTGGCACGATCCAGTTGGCGTTTCAGCGCGGCCGCGCTGAATTCGGTGAGCGCTCGGACCAGGGCAATACGATCTTCCTCAAGGGAACGTGGGTGCTCTGAACGGGACTACCTGAGAGCCAGAATCGGTTAGCTTTCAGGGCTGTACATCCGAGGCTATACATCCGAACGACCGCTCCAGAGCGCAGCAGCACGCATCAAGCGCCGCAGGTATATCATGCCCATTCGCAACATCGCAATCATCGCGCACGTCGATCACGGCAAGACCACGTTGGTCGACCAGATGCTGATTCAGGCCGGAGTCTTCCGGGAGAACCAGATCGTGCAGGAGCGCGTGATGGACTCAAACCCGCTCGAACGCGAGCGCGGCATCACTATCCTGGCGAAGAACACCGCCGTGCAGTGGAACGACGTGAAGATCAACATCGTCGATACGCCGGGCCACGCCGACTTCGGCGGCGAAGTCGAGCGCATCCTGCGCATGGTCGATGGAGTGGTCCTGCTCGTCGATGCGGCCGAAGGGCCGATGCCCCAGACTCGCTTCGTCACACGTAAGGCGCTGGAGCTAGGCATTCTGCCGTTGGTGGTTATCAACAAGGTCGACCGCGGCGACGCACGGCAGCACGAGGTTCACGACGAGGTTCTCGAGCTCTTCATGGACCTCGAGGCCACGGACGTACAGCTCGACGCACCCTTCCTCTATGCGGTGGGTCGCGACGGGTGGGCTGCTAAAGAGGCCGACGCCACGGGTGGGGACCTGACGCCCCTCTTCGAGAAGATCATCTCGTACTTCCCGGCACCCTCGGTCGATGCGGAAGGACCGTTTCAGATGCTGGTTTCTACGCTCGACTACTCCTCCTACATCGGGCGCATCGCCATTGGGCGCATCGAGCGCGGCAGCGTGCGCGTCGGCGAACGCGTTACGCTTCTGGACCTGGGCCCTGTAGGCATGCTGGACGATTCCGATCGGGCTGAGGAGGCTAAGGTCTCCAAGCTGTTCACGTTCAGCGGACTTGAGCGCATCGACGTCGAGGAGGCGGCCGCTGGGGACATTGTCGCACTGGCTGGCCTCGACAGCGTCGAGATCGGCAAGACCGTGACCGACCCCGAGCATCGGGAACGCTTGCTGGGCATCGCGGTCGAGGAGCCGACGCTTTCGGTCGACTTCACGGTGAACAACTCGCCGTTTGCGGGGCGTTCAGGCAAGTTTGTGACGACGCGCCAGGTACGCGAGCGGCTCTACAAGGAGCTCGAGCGAAACGTCTCCCTTCGTGTCGAGGACACCGAACAGCCGGACACATTCACTGTGAGCGGTCGCGGAGAGCTGCACCTCACGATCCTCATGGAGACGATGCGCCGCGAAGGCTTCGAGTTCCAGGTCTCACGGCCGCGAGTCATCACTCGGCGCGACGACACCGGTCAGTTGCAGGAACCCTACGAGGAGGCCGTAGTCGAGGTCCCCTCCGACATGGTCGGGACGGTCATCGAGAAGCTCGGCTCTCGCAAAGGCGAAATGACCGAAATGAGGCCGATGGGCGACTCTGGTGCGACCCGGCTGCGCTTCCGCGTGCCCGCACGGGGACTCTTCGGATACCGGTCCGAGTTTCTCACGGATACGCGGGGCGAGGGCATCTTGCACCACCAGTTCCACGCCTGGGGGAGCTGGGCCGGACCGCTCAAAGGTCGCAGCCGCGGCGTTCTGGTCGCGGACCGGCTCGGAAAATCGGTGGGATTCGCGCTCTTCAACCTGCAGGAGCGTGCCACCATGTTCGTCGCGCCGGGCGCGGAGTGCTACGGCGGCATGATCGTGGGGGAGAACTCGAGGACCGACGACATGGACGTTAACGTGAGCAAGGAGAAGAAGCTCACGAACATGCGCACGACCGCATCGGACGAGAATATCAAGCTCGAACCGGCACGCCAGATCACACTCGAGCTCGCCCTCGAGTTCATTGAAGAGGACGAACTGATCGAGGTGACCCCGGACGGCATCCGACTGCGCAAGCGGGTTCTCGATGCGATCCTGCGCAAGAAGGCAGCGAAGGCGGCGAACCAGTCGGCGTAGCGCTCTACCCTGTTAGCCGGATACGGCGTGGCAAACGGTGCCCGGGTTCTCACCGCTCTGCCACCGCACGATGTGGGTGCGGCCCTGGGCGTCGATTTCGATCTCGGTCTGCTGTCCCAACGTGATCCCCGAGGCGGCCGAAAAACTCGTGATCGGCTGCACGGCTCCATCCACCAGGCGAACGACGGTGAAATCGCTCTTTGTCTGGGTTGCGATTACCGGGCGCCCAAATGCGTCCAGGTCCAGGGTGGCGATATCCCGGGCGCTACCGGAGAAGCCGGCGACCTCGACGACATCCATCATCTCGAAGGCTCCCGGCCCCCCGCGCGCGTAGCGAACGACGCCCGTGGAAGCTGTGGCTCTCTCGAGGTACACCATGTGCAGCGTGCTACCATCCGGGTCGACGACCATGTCGGGGAAATAGCCAATGTCGAGCGCGTCGCCGCCGGCCTCCACGGTGGTCACGGTCCATTCTCCGCCGGTGCGCGTCGCCAGCATTATTTCTCCGAGGACGTCGTCGAAGAACGCGACGTGCACGGAACCGTCCCCTGCTTGCACCAGTGCCATCCCCCCGGTGTAGTCGAGGCTCCCGCCCGCGGCGAGCTCGATCGTCCAGTCGGACCCATTCCACTCGCCGTAGATCATACCGGCTCCCTCGAATCCCGAGGGGTCATAGCTCGCGGTGAGCAACGTGCCCCGAGCACTGACCGTGCCCGAGCCGTACCAGCCGTCGTGACCGCTGTTCGGCATGGGATGCAGCGACCAGTCGGACCCGATGCGTGCGCCGAGAACCTGATCGCCGTGGGTATGATCGTGATACAGAACCCACATCCTCAAAGATGAACGCCGCATGCACGGTGCCGTCGTCCCCGACCGCAAGTGCCGGTTTCGTCCCCACGCTGAGGCGGGAGAACGCCCAGCCAGTCGTAGAGCCCGAGGGCTTGCACATCAGGGCGCCGACAGCAGGGTCCATCGTGTCGTCGACCGGGTTACCCGGGGTGGAAGCATCATCCGGACCGAGGCCGTCCCCACACGCCGCAAGCGACGCCACCGCGATGGCCGCGCCCTAACTTCCCCACCGTTTCATGCGCTCACCTCTCTCACCGCTGATCCTCTGGCCGAAACAGCACTTCCCTGAACGCTACATCCTCCGACGCCAGCGCGAAAACCGTACAGGGCAGGCCGGACGTTCGTTCCCTGAGTTGCTCGTAATAGGCTGTGAAGTCGCCCTGGTCGGGTGCGGCAATACCCATGATGATCAGGTCCGCTGCGCGGGACGAGTCGTGCAGAAGATCGAAAGCACTGCGCTCGCCGCTCACCAGTACTTCGGTCTGGAGACCGGTGCGCGTTTGTTCCAGCATGTTCTTGAGGTTGCGTCGCGCGCCCTCCGCCCCGTCCTCGTTGGGGATCACCATCTTCAGCCGGATGTCCGCCTCGCGCCACGCGAGACTCGTCTTCAGCAGGTATCCGAGGATCATCAGAAGCGCCCCGTTGCCCTGCAGGCCACCCCACCAGATGTCGACGCGCTTTCGCTCACCGAAACCCACACGATCGGCGTCCCGCACGATGACGACGTTGCGCTTGGCGTGCCAGAAATGCTCGATCATCTCGCAATAGCGTGGCCGGTTCTCGGCCTCCTCTGAATCACCCAGAAGGATCGTGTTCGGCACCAGCGGTCCGAGGCCGTAGGCCTCCACTAGAAGTTCGGTTCCGACGAACGGATCCTCAGCGGAGATGACCCGTACCAGGCCGTCGATGCCCCGCTTGCTCAGGTAGTCCTGGACGTTTCTCTCCATGGCACGCTTGCGGTTGTGCGTCACGGATGTATCTCGAAGAATGGTGGCGATGGAGAGCAGGCCCTTGTTGTGGTGGGAGAAGTCCGCGGCGAGCTCGATGAGATGCCAGCGCTTGGTCGGCGCGCCGGATAGCACCAAAAAGTGGGGTCGCCAGTTGCGTGCATCTTCTGAGCGTCCGCCGAGACGGAGCAGAGCCGCGCGCGTGATGGTCATCAGGATGCCCTGGCGCACGTCGCCCCACGCCGCCTGCATTCCGCGGCGCTCCAGCCATAGGAAGACCCCCAGCACGAACACGCCCGCGATCACAGTCGCGAAGGGGTTGATGAGGAACATCACCGAAGCACACCCGACGGCACCGAGCAGCGAGAAGATCCAGTGCACGCTGAGACGAGGCCGGAACGAGGGGCTGCCCAGGAAGCGCTCGATGCCTGCGGCGATGTTCAGGACCCCGTATGTAGTGAGGAAGAACATGGTGAGAATCGGGGCGATGAGGTTCAGGTCACCGTACCACACCGCCACAAGCGCGATCGAGACGGTGAACGCTGTGCCAGCCCGCGGACTGTCATCCTCACCGCTGCCTTTCCCCAGCCACGAGAGCCAGCGCGGCAGAATTCCGTCGCGCGCCAGTGCTTGCAGCACCCGAGGCGCTCCCAGGATGCTGCCAACGGCACTACTCAACGTCGCGCCCCAGACGCCGAGCAAGATGGCGGTACCCCACAGCGAGATCCTGCGCATGACCAGGGGGTCGCTCACCAGGCTTTGCGTGTCGACGCGCAGCGCGAGCAGCACCGGAAGAGCCATGTAAATCACGTATCCGACGCCGATCGCCAGGAACGTGCCCTTGGGGATGGCGCGGCTGGGGTCCTCCAGGTCGCCCGACATGTTCACGCCGGCCATGATGCCCGTGACCGCGGGGAAAAAGACCGCGAAGACCACCCAGAAGCTCTCCGGATTCTCCAGTGTCGAAGCGCCTAGCCCCTGAAGCTCGACGCCTTCCAAGCCGCTGCCGAACACCAGAGAAAGCAGCGACAGCCCGATAAGCCCCATGATTACGTACTGCGCTCGGATGGCGGCCCGAGCGGAGACGATGGCCAGCGCCGCCACAGCCAGCGTCGTGACGATGCCTACGATGCGGGCGTTCAGGGCCGGGAACGCACCTGTCAGCGACTCGGCGAAACCGACGGTGTAGAGCGCGACGGAGAGCCCTTGGGCGAGGTATAGCGGGATGCCTACAGCGCCGCCGGTCTCGATGCCCAAGGACCGGCTGATCATGTAGTAGGCACCACCGGTACGAACTCGCTGGTCGGTAGCGATGGCACTGACGGACAGCGCCGTTAGCAAGGTGATCGACGTCGCGAGGGTGACGATGACGAGCGTCCCCACCAACCCCACATTGCCCACGACCCACCCGAAGCGCAGGTACATGATCACGCCGAGGATGGTCAGGATGGACGGCGTGAATACGCCTCCGAACATCCCCAGGCCGCCAACTCGTCCGGGGATGACGTCTGCTTGACCCGGCGCTGTGCGAGCGTCCTGCCCGTTTGTGGGTCGGTCAGCCATGGGGGGTATTCTCTGGGTCCTGCAGCAACGGATCAAGTCGAGCTCGACCACCGTTGCCGCTCTGCGCCGCCTCCCCTACGATCGCTGGCATGATCATACGACCGACGACGGGCATGAAATGGGCCGCAAATCGCGTGGCGCCTCGTGTCGTCGTGCCGGTGATTGTCGTGGTGCTACTAAGCGTCGCGCCGGGGGTTCGCGCGCACGCACAGGTCAACTGGTCTCCCGTAGCGGACGGACTCCCGCGTACCGCCGCAGAGCTGAACGATTTCGCGATACACACCGGCCACGCGCAGATGTGGGCGTACCTGGAGGCTCTACACGACGCGAAGCTGGTACTTGCCGATCGCGAGGCCGTCGAAACGGTAGACGCCGTCCTCGCCTGTGGCCGCTTGCCGCGCCGAGTTCAGGAAACCCGAGAGCCCCGGCTCCCCCGAAGCTACGATTCCGGCTGGTGAAGGGTCGAGCGTGACGATCGCGCCTTCGAGAGGCAGCGCGCTCTCGGAGTCGATCACCACTCCGCGCAGCCCGGCCTTGGTGTTCTCCGTCTGCTGGCCGTTCACGCCAAGCGGGGCAAGCGCGAGCAGGAGCGCCGATGCCAGCGCGAGTATGAGAGGGTGTCGGTTCATCTTGCTACGTACGACAGCACATGGCTTTGGTTTTCCTCATCATCTTCATCTCCACTGCGGCATTGCTGCCTTTGACTGAACAACGCCGTGGCCTGGTCCGGTTCTGACACTCGCGCGGAACCCATTCGGATTTGGAGGCTGGGAAGCGATGTTTACCGCGCTCGGTCGGCTGGCCGTCGGCTCGTCGGCGACTAGCCGGCAGGGCGATTTCATAGCTGGAAAGAGATGAACCAAGAACGATTCGACAGCGCGCCGACCTTTGGGCGCTACCTCGAAGGTGTGGTCAAGAACCGCGGGCTCTGGCACGGCGTATATGAGCGTGTGCGCCTGCCCGATGAGCTCGTGACCGCCGCGCGCGAGCTGTCTGGGGGCTGGCGCCTAGTTGCGCTGTCCGAGGACTGGTGTGGTGACGCCGTGAACACGCTGCCGGTCATCGCACGCCTGGCGGATGAGGCTGGCTGGGACATGCGCGTCCTGTCACGGGACGAGAATCCGGACCTCATGGATGAACACCTCACGAACGGGCGCAGTCGTTCGATTCCGGTCGTCATCGTCTACGATGACAACCTCGACGAGGTTGGATGGTGGGGCCCGCGTCCGAGTGAGATCCAGGCGTGGATCATGGACGAAGGGCTCGCGATGCCGTCCCCTGAGCGCTACAAGGCCGTGCGGTGGTGGTACGCCCGGGACCATGGTCGGACCACGCTCGAGGAGTTGCTCGACGTATTCCGGACTGCGGCCTGAGGTCGGCGTGACCGATTCCACGAGCGCTCCGCCTCGCCCGACCGGATCGCGGCGCTTGGGCCTGTTCCTGCTCGCCTTCGGCTCCGGCTTCGCGGTGCTGACCATCGAAATAGCCGGCACGCGCCTCATCGCACCCGTGTTCGGTCTCTCGGCGGTCCCGTGGACCGCCGTGATCGGGGTGATCCTCGCCGCTCTTGCGGTGGGCAGCCACCTCGGCGGCCGGCTGGCCGATGGCGGCAAGGTGCCTCTTTCGTGGGTTCTGGTGGCGGCGGCGATCACCGCAGCGCTCCCGATCGTCGGAAGTGGTCTACCATGGGTGGCCCGAGACTTTCTCGGCTTCATTCCCGGTGCTCTCGCGAGTGCCGTCATACTGTTTGCGCCGGCAGTGCTCTGTCTGGGAGCTGTGGTGCCCTATCTCGTCCAGGCTGACACGCGCAGCCTCGAGAATGTGGGCCGACGCGCCGGTGACGTGAGCGCGGTCGCCACGGCGGGCTCCATCGCGGGCACGTTCATGACGGGTTTCGTGTTGCTGCCCGCGTTTCCTCTTCCCGTACTTCTCGCGATAACCGCGATCGCGCTCTTGGCGCTCGCCGCCTTGTCGGGAGTCATCCTTGGAAAAGGCGTTCCGCCGCACGTGACCGGCTTGGCTGCGATCGTGATGAGCGTGTTGGCCTATGCCGGCTCTCAGCGTCCGCCTGACGCCCTGGCTCGACGGCAGACACTCTACTCGGCGGTGTCGGTCACGGAGCGCGTCGGTCGGGACGGCCGCATGGTGCGCGCTCTTTGGCAGAACGGCGGTTCCTCCTCGCTCGAATACCTCGACGCCGGCGATCCGGCCCACGAGTATGTGGACGTGAGCGGATTGCTGCTCGAGCCGGTCATAGAGCGCGTGCAGTCGATGCTGGTCCTGGGGGGTGCCGCGTTGTCCCTTCCGGCTGCATTCAGTCGCTGGAGGCCGGACATGAGCATCGACGTCGTGGAGATCGATCCGGTCGTGACCGAACTGGCTGAGCAGTACTTCGCATACGGCCGAGACGACTATCCCAACATCAGAGTCGTGCACGACGATGCACGCGTGCATCTGCACAACTCGAATCAGCGGTACGATCTGATCTATCTCGACATCTTCGATCACCTGCTCACCGTGCCGTGGACGATGGTCACCGTGGAGGCGCTCACGGAAATGACGGATCATCTCGAAGCCGACGGCCTCTTCATGGCGAACGTGCTCTCGCCGCTCGCCGGGCCCGGCCTGGGGTTCATCGAGCGGTTTCAGGCCACGTTGCAGGAGGTGTTCCCCGCGGTCGTGATCTATCCGGCTACTCCAAATAGCGATGCCGAGGTGACGCAGAACCTCGTGGTCGTAGCGGCTCTCGATGCGCAGGCGCTACCTGACGTCGACTGGCCACGCGCAGGAACCGGAGCCGCCGGACGTCCGCTCACCGACGCCTGGGCACCGGTCGAATACCTTCAAGCCAAGGTCTTCCTCGCGGGCCTCACGTGGGACTGACTTGGTGTTCGGTTCTGCGCCGAACTCCTGACGCGGGGCACTAGATGCCGATCATGTTCAAGGACTGGGTACCGGCGAACACGCATCCTCTCAACGTCGTCGAAGTGCCCGAGGACTCCGTCGCGTCCGTGGAGCAGGTGACGCGCCCTCCGCTGTACGAAGTGTACATGCGCATGGCCGAGGAGCTCGCGAAACGCTCGACGTGCGCTCGTCTGCGGGTCGGCACGGTTCTGACGGATGCCTACCTCGAGCACGTCGTCTCGATTGGCTACAACGGCAACGCGCGAGGATTCCCGAACCACTGTGACTCGGATGAGGTAGGAATGTGCGGCTGTATCCATTCCGAGATGAACGCGCTGGTGAAGTCACCCGGTGACCTGAGGGACAAGGTGGCGTTCATCACGGCGAGCCCTTGTAAGATGTGCGCGAAGCTGATCGTGCAGGCGAACGTTTCTCATGTGTTCTACCGCGATCCGTACCGCAACCAAGATGGTTTGCAGGTGCTGGAGCAGGCGGGCCTGGTCGCGGTGCACTACACGCGGTGGAAGGACGAGTGGCGCTAGGTGGCGCTCGAAGGCACCGGTTTCTGCCCGAGACTTTCGCCTACCAACGAAGCCAACTCCGCGCGGTGGAATGGCTTCTTCAATAGCGGAATGTGCCGAGACAATTCCATGAAGTCGGGCGGCGCGTCGACCGAGTAGCCCGATGTGAACACGATCGGAAGTGAGGGGTGCCGATCGATTACCGCTTTCGCCAGCTCTGGCCCGCTCAGCTCTCCCCCGAGCACGACGTCCGTGAGCAGGAGGTCGATGTCGTCCCTCGTGCCGAGCATGTCCAGTGCCGGCGTCGCCTCCGCGGTCTCGATCACCTCGTACCCCAGCTTTCTGAGCGTCGCGGCTATCACCTGGCGAACACCGGGGTCGTCCTCCACGAGCAGGATCGTTTCGCCACCGCCACCCATCACCTCACGCCTCGGTTCGGTCTCGGCGCGCTGCCCGGTGGTGGCATTCGCGCTAGGCAGAAGTAGGCGAACCGTCAGGCCCTCGCCAGGTTGCGAGAGCAGGTGTACGGCCCCACCGGACTGTCGGCGGGCAGCCCAAGGCTATTGAAGCCTCCCGGCAGGGCGAGGTGGATCGGCAGCAGCAGCTGCAACGACAGTACGAGCACGCTGACCCCCACGACCCCGAGAATCGTGACGCGCTCGACGGCCGTGCCCTGTATGTCGTAGAGCATGAGCACGCTCGCCAGAATCACCGGCACGATGACGGAGTCGGTGACGACCAGGCGCGTCCCCCATGCGTCGATCAAGATCGGGTTGGCTCCCATCGCGTGCAGAACGGCCACCAGCCCGGTGATGAACACGAGCAGGGGGGCGAGTCCGTACCGGTGGCTCGAAGCGTGTAAAGCGACGGCAAGACCGCCCAGCGTGAGCGCTTCGATGGCCAGTAGGTCGACGTTGAGTGACATGGCCGTAGTCCTCCCACGCATGGGGGACGGTCCGCAAGAATGTGAGGTGTGACTGGAGTGTTGGGCGCGCGCGCGTCCCGTACAAGTGGCGACCGGTCTGGGTTATGTTGCTGGCCGACACGACCCCCCCCCAACCGACCACCGGCGCTGGCGCGCTCGGAGACTGCACACGTGGGCCAGCATCATCTCGAGGGGGAGAACACGCCCTTCGGTCGCTTTTTCTTGCCCGGTCCGACCGAAGTCCGACCGGAGGTTCTGGAAGCTCAGACGCGCGCGATGATCGGGCATCGCGGCTCGCTCATCCAGGAGTTCGTGAGCGAGCTTCAGCAGGGCCTCAAGAAGGTCTTCGTCACCGACCGCCCGGTCTTCATTTCGAGCTCTTCGGCCTCTGGTCTCATGGAGGCCGCAGTCCGCAACGGCGCGTCGGGCAAGGTGCTCTCCCTCGTGAATGGAGCGTTCAGCCACCGCTTTGGCGACATCGCGCGCGCGTGCGCTCTCGAGGTCGACGAGGTAGCGGTTCCCTGGGGCGAGGCGCACGACCCGGCGGTGGTGGCTTCCGCGCTAGCGGCCGGCGCGTACCATGCGGTGACCGTTGTTCATTCCGAGACGTCGACGGGGGTGCTCAACGACCTGCCCGCGATCTCGAGCGTCGTCGCGCAGCACGCCGACACGCTTCTGCTGGTCGACTCGGTCACCGGGTGCGGGGGCGCCGAGCTGCTCACCGATGCATGGGCCTTGGACTTCGTATTGACGGGGTCCCAAAAGGCGCTGGCACTGCCACCCGGGCTTTCGTTCGCGGTGGCGTCCGAGGCGATGATGGAGCGTTCGGCCTCGATCACCGGCAAGGGTCAATACTTCGACCTGGTCGCGTTCGCGAAGAACCTCGAGAAATTTCAGACGCCAACCACGCCCGCGCTCTCGACCATGTATGCGCTTCAGGTTCAGCTCGCGCGCATCGCCGACGAGACCATCGAGGGCAGGTGGGCACGCCACTCGGCCATGGCGGAGCGGACCCATGCCTGGGTCGACGGCATGCGCGCTGACGGCGTCCAGTTGCAGGTCATGGCGCCCGTCGGGCATCGGTCGCCCACCGTAACGGCGGTGTCTCTGCCCGAGAGCCTGAGTGGGCCTAACGTCGTGCGCGCGATGAAGGAGCGCGGTTGGGTTATTGGCGGCGGCTACGGAAAGCTCAAGGAAACCGGCATCCGCATCGGCCATATGGGCGACCACACGCTGGACGAGTTAAACGAGCTTCTCGATGTCCTTGCGGAGGTGATGCGATGAGTACCGAGTTCAGAGTCCTGATCACGGACAAGATCTCGGACAGCGGCCTCGAGCCGCTGCGGGGCGACTCGAGATTCGAGTTGATCAAGATCGACGATTCGTCTGAACCCGCGTTCAACGAGGCGTTGCCTACGGTCCACGGGCTTATCGTGCGCAGCGCCACGAAGGTGCACGCGGAGATGCTCGAGAAGGCGACCGAGCTGCGCGTCGTCGGACGCGCTGGCGTCGGTGTCGACAATATCGACTTGGAGGCAGCGACGGCCCGCGGCGTCGCGGTGCTCAACGCGCCGGCGGGCAACACGGTGTCCGCAGCGGAACTCACGTTGGCGCTGATCCTCTCCATGGTGCGCCGGGTCGTGGAAGCTGATGCCTCGGTTCGCCGAGGCGAGTGGGCGCGGTCTCGCTTCAAAGGAGCGGAGCTGCGGGGGAGAATTCTCGGACTCGTCGGCGCGGGCCGTATCGGTGGCGAGGTTGCGAAACGGTGTCGAGCGTTCGGGATGCGGGTGATCGCATACGACCCCTACCTCACAGACGAGCGCGCCGAGGAGCTGAGGGTTGAACGCGCGACGCTCGACGAAGTCATTGAGGGAGCGGACATACTTTCACTGCACGTCCCACTCACGGACGAAACCCGCGGTATGATCGACGCCTCTGCGCTGTCGCGCATGAAGAAGGGGGCGTTCCTGGTCAACGTGGCGCGCGGCGGCGTCGTGGACGAGGCCGCGCTCGCGACGTCGCTCGTCGAGGGACACATGGGGGGTGCCGCCCTCGATGTATACGGTAACGAGCCGTTGGAGGAAGGGAGCCTGTTGCGCGATGCGCCCAACCTAGTGCTGACCCCGCATTTGGGTGCATCGACCACCGAGGCTCAGGAGCTCGTGGCGACCGAGATTGGGGAGGCGGTTCGAGCCGCGCTTGCCGAAGGGGACCTCACCCGGGCGCTCAACGCCCCGGCGATCAGCGGTGAGGCGCTCAGAGCGCTGGCACCGCTCTTCGATCTGGGGCGGCGACTCGGGCGACTGGGGTGTGCGCTCGCGCGAGGCGGCCTCGAGGGCATCGAGATTCGGTACGCCGGAGAGTCCGATGAGGCGTTACGGCCGTTGTCCGCTTACGTGCTCATGGGCTTGCTCGAAAACATCCTCGGGGAGGACCAGGTCAACTTCGTCAGCGCAGCGCACATGGCGCAGCAGCGCGGCATCGGTGTCTCGAGGGCTCAGCTGACGCGTCACACCGACTACACGGAATTCGTCGAAATCGTGGTCAAGGCGGAGCGAGGCGACCTGCGCTTCGCAGGGGCATTGCTGGGAGAAACGCACTCGCGGATCGTGCGCATCGGTGATTTTCACGTTGATATCGTGCCCGCGGGGACCCTCATAGTGCTCAGAAACCACGACGTGCCGGGCGTAATCGGGCGTGTGGGGACGCTGCTTGGGGATCACCAGATCAACATTGCCGAGTACCACCAGGCCCGTCAGGCGAAGGGAGGCGATGCCTTGGCAGCCGTGGCCGTGGATGGAGACGTCGATGCGGCGGTGCGAGCCGCACTGTTGCAGCTCGACGAGGTCTCCAAAGCGGTGGTAGTGCGGTTGGGGTAGCGACGTCTATGTTGGGGACTTCGCCCGCGAAAGATGGTGAACGCCTTCGTCCCGAGAGTCCCGATGCTTAGTGAGCTCCAAGGAAAGAAGCTGACGCGCTATTTCCAGCTCTACGACATCGACGACGATGGCGAGATCGCGGCCGCGGATTTCGAACGCGTGATTGAGAACGTGCGCATCCTGAGGGGAGCGCCCGTGGGCTCTTTTGCCGATCACGGGCTCCGGTATGCGTTCATGGCCTTCTGGGGCGCACTGAGCTCTTCCGCGGACACCGACCAGTCCGGGGGCATCGACTTGGACGAGTGGCTCGCCTAGTGGCAGGTCGCGCTCGAGGACGACGAGCGCTACGAAGCCGAGGTCGAGGCCATCACGAACCATCTCTTTACGGTGTTCGATACCGACGAGGACGGCGAGATCGGTCCCGACGAGTTCGTGGACTTTTATGGTGTGTTCGGGCTAGGCGCGAATCTGGCGCGCAGCATCTTCGTGGAACTGGATACGAACAGCGACGGCATCATCAACCGCGAGGAGCTGCTGGAAATAGGTCGCCAGTTCTACCGGAGCGACGACCCCGGGTCGGCGGGAAACATGCTTTTCAGGCCCTACGGCGTGTAACCGACCGGCGTAGGCTCCATCAGCTCTCGATAGATTTCCAAGTGCCGGTCCAGCAGCGTGTCCCACGTGTTGGCTGCCGGGATCCCCGCAGATGCACCGGTTCGCAGCCGAGCGAGCGCCTCTGGGCTCGTAGCCAACTCTACCAGCGCGGATAGCATTTCGGAGTCCGATGCCAACAGGACTCCGTTTTCCCCGTGCGCGATAAACGACCCCACTCCACCTTCCGAGCGGGCCACGACGGGGATCCCGCAGCTCAGGGCCTCTAGAGCGGCGAGGCCGAAGGACTCCAGCACGCAGGCATTGGCGAAGACATCGCCTCGGGACAAGAGGGCGCGCACGTCCTCGGCGGTGCCGTTGCCCAGGAAGCGGACTGAATCACCCACCGACAGGCTGTTGCATAGCCTCTCTAGCTTGCTACGGTCGGGACCGTCCCCGATGATCTCGAGCGTGACCTCGACGGTAGGTCCGACCTCTTCACGAAGTCTGGCGAAGATCCTGAGCAGCGCATCCACACGCTTTCGGCGCTGGAGGCGGCTTGCCGCGACCAGCCTGAGCCGACCTGATTCAGGCGAGCCTCGCTGGATCGTCCACTCTGCCGGGTCGATTGCGTTCTGCAGTAGCTCGATCGGGCGGCCTGGGGCCAGCCAGCGAACGTCCTCAGATACTACCTCACTGACGGCGGTGGCCCGGAACCGCCACTGTCGCCAGCGCAAAATCGGCTGAGCCAGGACGTAGACCCAGCCAAGACGTCGGAAAACCGAGTGCAACGTCGTCAGCACCGGAATGGATGCCTTCGAACCCAAATACACTGCGACCATACTCGCCGTGGAGCCGAAACTCAGGTGGCCATGGATCACGTCGAATTCGCCGGCCTCGAGCACGCGACGTAGTCGTCGCGCTAATCGCCACGGGTTCAGCGAAACGCCTAGACCGGGCACGAGTCGAACGCGGATTCGTTCCACGGGAATGCCGCTCACGGTGTCGGGTCCGGGCCAGGGCGTGATTACTCTGGCATCATGGCCACGCGCACGAAGACGGAGGGCGAGCGAGAGCACGTGCTTCTCGATGCCGCCCACCCGTGGGTGGAACCAGTCGGTGACGAGGGCAATTCTCATCTCCAAAGCTGGAACGAGTCCGGGGGAGCAGCAACGGCCTCGAGCGCGGCACGGAAAGTGGAATTCCTGGCGCATCCTCCGTAGGATTGACCGGTCCCTACCACCGCATTTGCCTCCGTGCCTTGTTGAGATCCCTGGTTCGCAATCCAATCGGGGTCCTCGGACTCTATCTTGCCGTGACTTTTCCCTTGCTCCTGGGCGGGCTCTTGAGTGGGGGGGCATCGAGCGGTTGGTTCGTCGCGCCGGTTCACCTGGCGGTTGCCGGCGGCGGGCTCTGGTGGGCCAGCCGCAGGGATCCGGACCAGCGCCTCACGGTGGTGCTCGCGCTGTTGGCGATTCCGATTGCCTATTCCGAGCTCCCATGGCTCAATCAGGCCTTGGCCGAGGGGTACCGAGATCCCCTGGTTCAGACTTGGGAACTCGCCCTTACCGGCTTCGACCCGTCGCGAGAGTTGGCTGCGCGGTTCCCCTGGCTCTGGTTGAGCGAGCCTCTCCACCTCACCTATCTCAGCTTCTACCCCGCCATATACGTCCCGCCCATCGTGCTGGCTTTGCGCGGGAGGATGCCGGAAGCGACAACCACCGTATTGGGTGCGCTCATCGCCGCGGTCGCGTGTTATCTGGTATTCGCGGTCTTTCCGGTTCAAGGCCCCCGCTATTTTGGTCCTCCTGAGGGCGTGCCCGATGGGCCCATGCGACGTCTCACCCTCCTGATTCTCGAAAGCGGATCGTCGCGCGGCGCTGCGTTCCCGAGCTCCCACATGGCGCTCATGACAGCGCAGGCTCTTCTCGCCCTCCGATTCCAGACCAAGCTGGGCATTCTTTTGACCTTGTGTACGCTGGGTGTGGGGCTGGGGGCCGTGTATGGCGGCTTCCATTATGCGGTGGACATGGCGGTGGGCGCGCTGGTGGGATTGCTCGCCGCGCGTGTAGCACTGAGACTGCACGCCGGTCGGTCCCACGGAACGTGAAGGGCCGCGCGCGATGCTGACGGGACGCCACTGGCGCGCGTGGTTAGGCTGGCTGATGCTTGTCGTGTTCGTCGTCGTGGCCGTCACGAGCTTGGATTGGACACGGGTGCTGCAAGAGGCCGCCGCCGCCCACTACGGCTGGCTGACGCTCGCCGTACTGGCCAACGCGTGCATCCTGGTGCTTGCTGCCGCCACCTGGCTGCTCTTCTTACCCAAGGGAGGTCGCGTCTCGCCAGCGAAGGTGTTCTCCATCGTCGCCGTGATGAGTACGGCCTCCAATGGCGGTCCTTTGCTCGCCGGCCATGCCGCAGGGATTCACCTGCTATCGACGCGCGCAGGTCTGGGGCCCGCCGGAGCTACGTCCGTCATGATTCTCGATCAGATCGCCGAAGGGCTGGCGAAGTGGACCCTTGTGGTGCTCGCGGCCGTTTTGGTTCCAGGCTTCGAGTACCGGGGCGCGGGACTCACCATCATGGTGGGTGCACCGGCTTTGGCTCTCGGCTGCGCCGTGCTCGCGCGCAGGGAGCATGTGCTGGAGCAGTTCGCCGACCGGTGGCGAGGGTGGAGGGGCGCCGTCCTGCGCTTGGTAGCGGATACGGTGCATCGTCTCGATGCGATCCGGCGCCCCGGAAGGTTCAGCGCGGGAGTCGGCTTGTCGATCCTGCAAAAAGTCGCAGAGGGGTTGGGGATTGCGGCGGTCGCGTTGGCGCTGGGCGTCGACCTGCTCCCGTGGCACGTGGTCGCGGCGCTGCTGGCCGTGAACTTCAGCACCTTGGTCTCGATAACCCCGGCGAACCTGGGCGTATACGAAGGCAGCCTCTTTCTGGTGCTGCGCACGGCGGGCATCGATGCGGATCTGGCGTTGGCCGTGGCGTTCTTGAGCCACGTCGCCTATTTGGTGCCGTTGGCGGGAACGGGGTTGGCGCTCGAGTCGCTACGGATGTGGAGACGTCAGGCAGCGTGATAGCGGCTAACGCACTAGGGTCGAGTGCTGTGCGGCACTGAGTAGGGCATGGTCTCCGCGGCTGTCTCCGTATGCGTGGAAGATCTGCTCGTCCGGGCCCATGACCTCTCGTACTCGTCGAAGTTTCTCGTCACCCCAGCAGGGTAGCCCTTCGAACCTGCCCGTGGCCAAGCCGTCACGAAACTCCAGGCGCGTTCCCAACACAATGTCGAAGCCGAGGATCTCGACGAGAGGTTCGAGACAGACCGCCAAGGAGGCGCTCGCGAGGACGAGGCGATGACCCTCCTCGGCATGCGAATTCAGGTGTGTCCGCGCGTCTGGGCGTAGGACCTTTGTCAGTGTCGTGTGGGCGAAGTGCTCGGCTGACGTCTCGATGTCCGAACGGGACTTGCCGCGCAGTGTTTGGCCGACGAGCCGCTCGTGCAGCAGGGTCTCCCAGCGTCCTCGCACGCTCCCCACTCGCTTCTGGCTTCCTGGTCGCTCGGCCGCCAGCGCTCTCTTCAGATCGGGCATCGCCCACACCCCCGCGGAAAGAAGGCCCCGGCACATCGACCAATCGCCTGCGATGAAACGAAGGAACGGAACGCTGATGTCCGTTTTGGTGAGCGTGCCGTCCAGGTCGAAGACCACCACGGGTGGGGCCACGGATCTAGAGCCGGGTCTCGTAGATGCGGTATCGCTTGTAGGGCGTCACGCCGAGGTCGGCGGCGAGCCGGGAGATGTCTGAGTTCGTCTCCTGCGTCCAAGAGATCTCGCCGCCGGAGTACTGCTCCTTTGCTCGCATGATGGTTTCGTAGACGAGCACCAGGGTGCCTCCTTTCCTCTGATACTTGGGGAGCATTCCGAAAACGGCCCAGCGCGCAGCGCTACACTTGCCGGTCTTCAGCAGCCACCAGAGTCCAAGTAGCCTCAGCAGCCGCGGAACAGGCTTCAGTCTCGCCAGGAGCTCGTTGAGGTCCGGGAGCGCAATGGAGAGCCCCGCCGGCTCGCCGTGGGCGTAGGCAATGAGGATGGTATCTGCGTCGAGATGGCCGGCGAGATCCTTCACGAACCCCTTGGCGACTTCAGCCGTCAGCGGCATGAAGTTCCACTCGTCCGCGAGGGACTCGTTGAAGAGCCGAGCGATGAGTTCCGCCTCTTCATTCGGCCTTGTCGCGTCCACGGGGCGAACTGTGATGCCCAGCCGTTCGCGCACGCGTTCGGTGAGCCGACCCAGACTGTTGGCAAAGCTCTCTTCCAACGCCGGGTTCACATCATACCCGACTAGATCCCTGGCTTTCTCCAACCCAAGCGCCCGGTAAACCTCTTCGTACCAGGGCGGGTTGTAGGGCATGCCGAAATACGGCCGCGTTCCGAACCCTTCGACCTGCAGCCCACACTCGTCGTTCTGGGTGGGGTTGAACGGGCCCCGCAGAATATCGCAGCCCTCTTCCAACAGATCCTGTCGGACCTGCTCGAGCAGCGGACCTGCCGCGTCCTCGTCGGCGAACGAAAAGAATCCGAAAAACCCCGTGTGATCAGCGTGAAAGTCGTTGTGGGTCCGGTTCACGATTGAGGCCACCCGCCCCACGGGCGCGCCTCCCCGGAAAGCGACGTACGCACGCAACGTGCCGCTGAGCTGGAAGATGTGGCCGCGTCCTCTGAGCTTGGCCACGTGGCCAGGGATCGGCGGTACGAAGGCAGGGTCGTCCCCGTGCAAGATCTCAGGAACACGCTCGAAGAGGCGCCATTCGCGAGCCGTGCGGCACCGCCTGATCTCCAGTATCTGCGTCAACGCGCGCTCCGACGCCGAAGCAGCTTGGGCGAAAATTCTCGACTCCGGTCGTAACGCCAGACGGAGGCGCGACCTACTTCGGCGACGAGGGTAAGGCCCGGAACCTCTGAGATGGCCTGACGCCAGCGCTGGGGTGCACCATGCACGAACCAGTGATCATAGTAGTGGGCAGCGCTCAGAAGCTCATCCCATGCGTCCTGCTCCTGCAGGCTGCAGCTGGAGGTCGAGACGGGATCCCGGGGTCTGCAAAACCGGCCCTCGGCTAGAACCTGTGCGTGGTTCTCCGGAGCTGCGGGAAAGTAGGTGTCGGATGAAGGAAGCCGGCGCGACACCGACATCAGGTCCATGAAGGTGAACGAAAACGGCGAATGAACTGTGCGGTCCGTGGCATGGTTCGCCCATAGATGAAGCAGTGGACCCTGAGCCAGGGAGTTTCCGCCTGGATCGAACTCGAGCGGATATAGCCGCGCTTCATCAGGAAGCTCGGCGAGCACGGCGGCGGCGTCGCGCACCTCACGATCCACGCGGCCGAGGCCCGCCCACAACGCCGCGGCCATAAGGATCGTCGACGCGACTGCGGTCCCGCGAATCCAACGTCTCGAAGAGACGCTTCCTTCGCCGACCCCGGCGAGGCCGAGCGGAAGGAAGATCCAAACGAAAGGCAGGAAGCGTTCGTTCAGGTGGGCGCCGCCGTGCCCCTCGCTGGGAAAGAGAAAGTATGCCAGGAGCATGCCGAGCCAGAGCAGCATGCCCCTTCGATACGGGTTTCGGAGATCTGCATTTTGGAGACTCATCCACGCCATCGCGATCGCGCAGACGAGGACTGGGACGGCAGCGACCACAGCCCATGAGGAGAACAGTGGGAAGTTGTAGTAGACGAGCCCGGCGAGGAGCTCGAGCGGCGGCTTGAAGACATAGGGGTTTTGCGGGACGGCACTCGCCACCATAGGGAGCGCGAAGCCGAGAAAGAGGAGCCCCACGAGGACTCCGCCGCCACTCCACATGAAGGCTCCTGGGCGTTCCGTTCGTCCGGTCACCAACCAGAGCCAGGCGGCGGGCAGCACGAAGAAGGGGAACGGATGTGCGAGAAAGGCCAGCCAAGCGAGCGCGCTCATGGCGGCGAGTGTCTTGGCCGAAGGGTGCTCCGCGAGGCGTTTGAGGTATGTGAGCAGCGGGAGCGTGAGGGCCGTCGCAGCCAGAAAATTGTACATGCCGGTCACGAAGAGCGCGTGCATCGTGATGGGGAGGATCCACACCCAAAGGTCGGTCCGGCCGGGGGTCCATTCGGCTAGGAATCTGCGATAGCCGACCAGCAGGAGAATCAGGAAGCCGGAGACGAAGAGCCTCTCGTAGAGGTGGATCGGAATCCCGATCTTGGCTGCGGCGAGCGCATAGCCCCCCGAAAAGAGGACGTTCGTACGCAGCAAGCCGAGGTTGGATTGGTACACCGGGTCCTGCACATCCGCCGAGATCAGTCGCTCGAGCAGTACAGCAACCTGTCGATGGTTGGCGCCGTCCTGCGTGTGCAGCGGGACCAGCGCCATGTACACCGCCACCATCGTCGCGGCGAGCCACAAACCTCGACGCCGGAACAAGCTCGCCGGCGGGGAGGTGTCGGAGTTCGACTTGGATTCCAGGTGGCCGCTCATCGACTCACTCTAATCGGCGACCGGCAGATCTGTCATCCGCACGAATCGGTGTCCCCTCCGGGCGAAGAACGCGATCGTGCTGGAAAGGCTCGCCAGCGCGGGAGAGCCCGTCCCGAACCGGCAGTCCCAGGGGATCGGCGCTCCGGATTGGTCCACGAACTCCCACGGGTGCACGAACAGCACCACCGGCGGGCGCATTAGCCGGAACAACAGGTCACGCAGCGCTGGAGGTGTGCGAAGGACCGATGACGTGGTGGATGCCGGAATCCTTCGTACCGGGCTGACGGCTTGCTTGCGGAACCAATGTGCGGGCTTGTACCGGCCCCGAGACGCGTCGATCGTGAACCCATGAGCCTCGAGCAGGGGGACGTAGCGCTCGGGGAAGTCCAGGTAGGGAGCTCGAAACGACGTCACCGGTGCGAAACCGCGAAGCAGCTCGGCAGAGCGAGTGATGTCGCGCTCGGCCTCGTCCGGTCCGAGCTCCGAGAAGGAGCGGTGGCTGTGTCCGTGGCACCCCAGCTCGTGGCCCGCGTCAACGATGCGCCGGATCAGATCGGGATAACGCTCGGCGCTTTCGCCGGTGGCGAACACCGTAGCCAAGACATCGTTGCGGGCGAAGAGATCGAGCACCTCGGGCATTCCGAGTTCCACACCGGTCCACCCGCTCAAGTAGGGCGGGCAGTCGGGCTCCAGGTCCACGGTCAGGCAGAGATCCGGCACAGTCCCCTCAGCCGTTCCTTTCGGCGCTCAGCTCGTTGAGGTATCTGTGCGCCAGGCCCGTGTAGTCGGAATCGCCGGGATGCAGCAAGGGCAGCGACGTCGCTCTTCGGAGCTGATCCATGGCTTCGAGCTTGCGGTCACGTCGCATGAGGGTCTCGGCGAACCCGACACGGAAGGCGATGATGTCGGGCTCCAGCGATACTGCCCGCTCGTGGTGGTAGACCGCCTTTTCCCACGACGCCAGCGAGAGGGCTTCGTTGCCGAGGAACATCCGTGCGAGGAAGCGCTTGAACCTGCTCAGCTTCATCACCTCGTAGTGCAGGATTCCCAAAGCGTGATGGGCGGTCGACTCGTCGGGGTCGTCTTCGAGCAGCCCGTGGCACAACTCCCAGATCTCTTGCGCGAGACGTGCGGTCTCTCTCGCTCCGGTCCCAACCGCGAGCTTCCCTTTCGAGGCCACGGCCCAACGCCTGACTTCGACATGTACCGAGTCGAGCCGAAGTGCCTCGTTGGAGTGCGCCATACCGTTTCGGTACCAGTGACTTTCCACTGCGGCTTGGTTTGTGATGATGCCCAGCGCCACCGAAGCACGCGCCGCTCGCCAGAGCGCTTCCACGTCGTCGGGGGTGTTCGTGAGCCAGCTTTCCAACAGCCGAAGCGACGCCGTGGCGTCACCCTCCCAATAGGCCCGCTCGGCCCGCTCCACCACGCCGAGCGACGCCGACGGGTCGAAGAGCGTGACCGGCGAGGTCTGAGCACCGGCGGAGGTACCGGGGCAGAGCGCCAACACGGCTAGCGCGCCTGAGCGCAGAGTCCTGAGGCCTCGGAGGAAGGGGTGCACGCTTGCTTCCAACATGGGGAATCGACCTGGGGACTGTAATTGTCCTCGCGTGCGCGTAGTGCGTCAACCTTGACGCGCTCTGCCGGAGCGATCCTATTGTCCCGCCCGGTTCCGGGCGCTCGCACCATTCCATGGCGTTCGAATGATCAAACCCGTCTCCCTACTCGCGCGTCTGATCGACGATTCGCGATGACGGGGTTGGACTTCCGCGGGCGCGTGATCGCCGCCACGATCGTGATGGGATGTGGAGTTGCGATCCCGCGGCTGGTGGCGGCCCAAGAGTCCGACGAGGAGCCACGTTACCTCTACTATCGGCCGCTCATCGATTATGGCAGCGAGTCTGTGCAGGGGCCCCTGAATGCGCTGACCAATCGGGGTCTCTCGAACTTGTACTACGGGGGCGATCACCGAGATGTCTTGAGCGTGAATTGGGGTGAGCGTTTCGGCGCCGTTTTTGGCGCGTTGGCTCATCCCTTCGAGGCCGTCGAGAGCATCGGAGGTTGGGGAGAGCTGATCCACCGGGAGGTCCTCATCGCATCCCCCGAGATTTGGGAGTGGTCCTGGACGTCCAATGTCGCGGGACACATTGTCGCGGGCGGTCTCTCGTATCGATACTTGCGGGAGTGGTTGGACTACCGCGGCGTACCTGTGCCAGCACTCGGCGCTTCGGCGATCGTATTCGGAGCCAACCTCCTCAACGAGGCTCTGGAGTGGCCCAGGGGGCCCAAGGAGCGAGCTGGCACGGTGGCGGACGTGTACTTCTTCGAGCCGCTAGGCATCCTCGTAATGAGCCACGACGGCATCGCGCGCTTCTTCACCGAGACCTTGCGCGCGGCGGACTGGTCGCCCCAAGCGTCGTTCACGCTCCCCCATGCGCGCGTGCAGAATGTCGGCCAGGTGATGAGCTATAAGGTGCCTCTTCCCTGGCTCGGCGAAACGCGAGGCCTCCTCACAATCGGGCTCGTCGCCCAGGCGGGACTGATCCGTCCGATAGGGGACGGGTACAATTTGGGCTGGACCTTCGGATTTAGCGGCCGCGGGCGCACAGTCGACCCTGACACCGGTCTCGAACGTTGGGAGACGGATCTCGCGGGCGGCGTGTACATTGATCGACACAACTCCCTGCTCGGGAGCCTGATCCTGAGCGAACATGCGTACACTCGCGTTCAGGCCAACATGTTTCCGGGTGTGCTGCCGGGTGCCCTGCGACCGTTGGGTGTCTGGTTGACGCACAATGAAGGCGGTAGCTGGAGCTTTGGAATCGGAACACGACATTCGATGGGGCTCGGTCTTGGCTACGACCTGGATCGACCCGCGAGCCACTGACTGGAGGACACGCGATGCTGGAAGTGATCGACCACGGACCCATCCGTGAGTTGCAGATCGCGCATCCTCCGGTCAATGCGCTACGGCCGCAGGTTCTCGCGACGCTGAGGGAAGCCTTGGAAGCCGCTCCCGGTGAGGGAGCCCGGGCGATCGTGGTTTCGGGTGCGCCCGGTTTCTTCTCCGCCGGCCTCGACGTGCCCTTCATGCTAGAGGGAGGACAAGCGGTGGCCGTCGCCACATTCGAGGAACTGTTCGCGCTTAGAACCGCTCTGGTCATGTCGGAGGTGCCGATCGCGGCGGCCATCACCGGGCATAGCCCTGCCGGCGGTGCAGTACTCGCCATCTGTTGTGACTATCGGGTCATGGCCGAGGGCAAGTACAAGATCGGCTTAAACGAGGTTCAGGTGGGTCTACCCGTCTCGCCGGTTCTTCATGCGAACCTCCGTCGCTTGGTTGGACCCCAGAACGCGGAGCGGATGTGCGTCGAGGGTCGGCTGCTCACACCCGAGACGGCTTATGAGATCGGACTCGTGGATCGCCTCGTGGCGCTGGAAGAGGTGGTGCCGACGGCCCTGGAATGGTGTGAGAAGCTGCTCACCGCTCCCAGGCGCGCGATGTTGCGCACCCGAGCCATCGCCCGCGCGGATCTCGTCGAGTTGTACGCTGACCCGGACCGCCCCGGTCCTGAGGAGTTCATCGAGGCTTGGTCGAACGAGGAAACTCAGACCACGATGCGGGCTCTGGTGGCACGACTCAAGGACAAGGGCTGAGACCCGAGCGCGCCGGGCGGTTGCGAAGGCGGGCCGGCGGGACCATGCTGGCATGTGGTCGCGCACTACAGCGCGGCGCATAGGGAGGCGCGTATCGGACGCGCGGCTCGAGGCCCGAGGAGTTACCAATGAAAATGATGCGTACCGTAGTACTGACGATCAGTCTTCTCGCGGCCGTGGTCGTTCCCGCACAGGCCCAGTTCGATGCCGTCGGCTCCCTCGACTTTCCTACCTCCTCGAGCGGTGACGTCGAGCAGCACTTCCTTCGCGGTGTCGCGATTCTTCACAGCTTCGGCTGGGTCCAGGCCAGGGACCAGTTCCAGGAGGCGCAGGCGCTCGATCCGGATTTCGCGATGGCCTATTGGGGCGAATCGCTGGCGTACAACCACCCGCTGGTCTCGCAGATGAACCCAGATGAGCCGCGTGCGGCACTGCAGCGGCTGGCTCCGACCAAGGAGGAGCGCCTGGCGAAAGCTCCGACCGAGCGTGAGAAGGGCTTCTTGGGCGCGGTCGAGGTGCTGTGGGGTGAGGGTGAGCACGTCGCTCGCCGCGTCGGATATATGGAGGCGATGGAGCGACTCCACGAGCAGTATCCGGACGACTCCGAGATCGCCGCCTTCTACGCCCTCTCGATTCTGAGCGCTGTGGCAGCCACGGGTGACCTGGGCATGCGCCTGAAAGTGAAAGCCGGCACGATCGCGCTCGGCCTCTTCGCCGACAACCCGAACCATCCCGGAGCACCGCACTACGCGATCCACTCCTTCGACGATCCGGAGCACGCACCGCTCGCTTTGCAGTCCGCCTACCGCTTCTCGGAGATCGCGTCCGCCGTCGCGCACGCGATACACATGCCCACGCACATCTTCATTCAGCATGGCATGTGGGACCGAGTCTCCGGCAACAACCAAGTCGCTTACGACGCGGCGCGTGCGCTGTGGCAGCCCGGCAACAGCTTGGGCGACGCGATTCACCCCCTCGACTGGGGCCAATACGGCGACCTCCAGCTCGGGGACTATGCGAAGGCGCGCCTTTGGATCGAGCGCATCGAAGCGATGTCCAGCGAGGGGGGCTTCCTCGAGGGCGGCGCGCGCGGGCAGGCGGGTACGGCACGTGCCATGAATACCACCTCGCTGCTCAAGGCTCGATACATCGTGGAAACCGAGGACTGGAAGATCGTCCCGATCACGGACGAGTTGTCCGCGAACGAGCTTTTGGCGACAGCGCTCAGCGCCGCGCGCCTCGGCGATCAAACGACGCTCAGGCAGGCCGAGGCAGCCTTGGGTAGTGCCCGCGGAGGTCGAACCGAGATCATGCAAAAGATGGCGGGCGCGCTTCTCCATGCCGGCATGGGACACGCCAGCGTGGCGACGGGTCTCATGGATGAGGCCGAAGCCGCCATTTTGGAGATGGCGCCGCCGCGCGGCTCGGCTTCACCCATCAAGCCCGTGTTCGAGCTGTACGGCGAGATCCTACTCGGCCTCGATCAGCCAACTGAGGCTGCCGAGAAATTCGAGACCGCTCTGGTGCGCATGCCGAACAGGCCGCGCTCGTTGTTAGGGCTGGCGCGGGCGTATGCCCAGTCCGGGAACGACGAGGGCGCCGCCGAAGCGTACAAGCAGCTCACCAAAGTGTGGGCCGGCCGCACGTCGTTCGACGGCTATCAGGAGGCCATGCGCTTCCTGCAAGGGAAAGGCTAACCGACGAGGCACTTCATCCGGTCTACGCGGTCGAGTTCAGCGAAGTAGGTAATCTCTACGTAGCAACACGTACCAACCTCCCGAACGCTGCTTAGCAGCTAGGTTCGGCAGGGACATAGACGTCCTTGTCGGTGCGCAGCCCGTGGCAGAAGTCGCGGGCGCACGCGGCTACGCTACTCGTCTTCCAGGCCGAGTGCCCATCGAATTCCGCCCACCACGTGGGCGCGGAACACCGGATCGTTGCTCCAGATGTCGTCGCGGTGGCCCAGCGAGGTGTAGAACGAGCGCCCCTCGCCGAAGTCCTGCACCCAGGACTGGGGGTAGTCACCCCCCAACTCGACCTCTGCGAACTCATCGATGTCCGACTCTCGCGTGTCGATGCTCAACAGAACGTGCACGCGGTCCCGCGATAAGCCGACCGGAATCCGGTTGCCAAAGAGGACGTCGACGTTCTCGTCAGGACGCTCCGCGCTCCACGCGGATGTGCCATAGTGATAGAACTCGTCGACGATGGGCCAGCTCGAGCCCAACATCTTCGTCGCCGGATGCTCTTGGTCTTCGACCTTCAGGACCACGAGCTGACCCGGAGCGACCGTGCGCCTGAAGTATGCACCGAGCATCTCTCCGAAGGCCGGATAGTCGAACAGTGTGAGCGCAGCACAGTGAACGGCGACGAAGCCGCCGCCTTGGCGCACGAAGTCCACGAGCGCGCGCTTCTGCTCGTCGCGCATCGGGAGGTTGCCGTTGGTCATCATCATCACGCCGTCGAACTGGGCCAGATACTCCGCGGTGATGACCGAGAGGTCGAGCTCCTCTTGCTCCTGCAGATAGCCCTGCACGGAGGTGACCTCGTAGCCCGCTTCCTCTCCCCATGAGGCGACCGCCATCTCTGCCGGCCCGAGGCTCGTGTGTTTGTAGAGCCCCGCGTGGGTGAGGAAGAGCAGCTTCTTGGGGGCTTGGGGCCCGGCGGTGCTTGCCGCGACGATGCCGCCAAGGCAAATGGCGATCAAGCCGACCTTCGATGCAGCACTCATGAAGTCCTCCTTCGTTCAGCTGAGCCGCCTGCCACGACGACGCGGTCCGATTCGTGACCCCAAGATGCGGGGCTTTGCTCTCGAAGCGCCAGCGCTCGGGCAGGATCGACGCCTGGGTGTGTTCGCGCGACCCAAGGGGTAGCGCGTATGATCTCTCAGACGGTCAGTTGAGCTGCCCGAAGGAGGAGCCATGAGACCTCGCGTAGTGTGGTGGGCAGGTGGCGTGGTGGCGTGCGTGATTAGTACAGGATTGTTCGCCTGCGCCGCCGACACCGAAGACAGTGCGGCCGCCGCCGACGCTGTCGCGAGCGACGACACTATCGCGGCAGAAGTCCAGAGCTACCCGGCGATGACGAGCGTAGAGGACTTCGAGCGCGCGATGGACGAACTGTCCAACTGGGGCCGCTGGGGCGCCGAGGACGAGCTGGGTGCGTCGAACCTCATCACACCGGACAAGCGCAAGGCGGCGGCCGCGCTCGTGACCGAAGGCATCAGTGTTTCGCTGGCCCACGATGTCGCACAGGAACGAGCGCTCGACGCGGGCACGATTTTGAACCGGGAGGTGCTTCGGGTCAGCGCGACCGGTGCGTCAGACCGGTATCAATACACCGGCAGCTACCATGGCGTCATCCACAGCCATCTCGATGCAGTGGACTGCCACATCATGTACGAGGGCAAGGGATACAACGGTGTGGCGATGGAGGAGATCGAGGCCGCGGGGGGCTGCCCCAGGGGCAGTATCAACGCGCTCAAGGACGGCATCGTCACGCGCGGGATCTTGTTCGACGCGACGCTGCTTCCGGGTTTCGGCACACCGGAGGGCTGGGTAGAGCCAGGGAGGGCGATCCGAGCCGCTGACCTCGTGGCCCTGGAGAAGATCCAAGGCGTGAGGGTCGAGCCGGGCGACGTGATCCTTCTCCACACCGGCCGGTGGATACGAAGGGACGCGCTGGGGCCGTGGCCGACATCGGAGGGTGTAGCGGGCTACCACTCGGACGTCGCCTACTTCATGAAGGAACGCGGCGTGTCGTTCATTGGCCACGATATGTGGAATGACGTCTACCCCCACGAGTTCTCGGATGAGGAGCGGCTTCCGCTGCACCTGCTATCGCTGGTTTCGCTGGGCGTGGGCATCTTCGACAACCTCGATTTCGGGCGCGTCGCCGAGGTGGCCAGGCGGCTGAACAAGTACGAGTTCCTGTTCACGGCGGCTCCGCTGAGAATCGAACTGGGCATGGGATCGCCCCTCAATCCGATTGCGACGTTCTAGAGTCAATACGATCCAAATTCCGAGGTGACAGTCATGAAACGAGCAACTCTCCTCGCTTTCGCGCTCAGCTTCGCGCTCGGCGTGAGCGTGTCTGACGCGCAAGCGCAGTCCAGGATATTCAACACCGTCAAGGCGAAGCTCGCGGCAGGTGAGCGCGTCGTCGGCGGAACGGTTTCGACGCCCGACCCCGACATATACTGCGCCATGGCGAACTCGGGCTTCGACTTCATGTGGATCGAGATGCAGCACAGCCCACTGACCTACACGGACGTCGCGCGCATGATCTGGGCGTGCAGGGGTGCACCCGCCATTCCGTTCATTCGCGTCCCGAACGCGACCGAGGGTGACATTCAGAAGGCGACCGACATTGGGGCGCTGGGTATCATCGTGCCCATGGTCGACGACGCCGACAAGATTCGAAACGCGGTCACGTTCGCCAAATTCCCGCCCATGGGGAAGCGCAGCCAGGGTGGAGGCCAGTATCGGGCGCTTTGGGGCAACGACTACCGGCGCACCGCCAACGACAACATCATGATCATCGCGATGATCGAGTCGCCCGCCGGGGTTGCGAACGCCGCAGAGATCGCGGGAGTGCCGGGGGTCGACGTGGTGTTCGCCGCGAGCTCCGACCTGGGCAGCTTCAGCGGAAAGCGGCAGGGCGATCCCGAGTACGAAGCATTGGTGACCGCGATCGAGGCGGGGACGCTGGGTGCCGACCGCTTGCTGGGCGGGCCTTTGGCGTGGATGTCGACCCGGGCGCCCTACCGGTTCTTCCAAGGTCCGGGCACGACGAGTCTGATCCGGCGAGGCGCCAGCGTGGTCCTGGAGGCGGCCACGCCATGCCGGGAGCTGCCCGCCGGTGTGGCGCCCATCGAGGGTGAGGAGCGCTGCCGCTAGCGGGAGGGTGAGCGAGCCAAAAGGAGCGGGTGGCGTGCGCCCCAACTGTGGGGCGCACGCAAGACTCCTCCTCGCGACGGCGGTTCTTCTCGTCGCGTGCGGCCGCGTTGCCGAGTCCCCGCAGGCCACCGAGATAAGCGAGGCGCATCGATCGTTCAACGAGGCCATCGCCAATCGTGACCTGGATCTGATCAGCGCTCTGCTGATGCCCACCTACCACATCGTCACGGGCCGTAGCGCCCAATTCGACGGGCACGATGCGAACCCCGCTGCTGGGATCGTGGGCGTGAGCCGGAGACGACTCGGCCCGAGGACGACGAACCGCAATGTTGATGCACGTCCTGCACCGGATCTCGTCGAGCGAGACTTCACCGCTGACGGTCCCGAGCAGCTCTGGGTCGCCGACATCACCTACATCCCGACCTGGGTAGGGTTCTTGTACCTAGCGGTGGTCGTGGACGTATGGAGCCGTCGCGTCGTCGGTTGGTCGATGGCAACACATCTCAGGACAGAGCTCGTTTTGGGCGCGATGAACATGGCCGTTTGGCAGCGCCGCCCAGAGCGGGTGATCCATCATAGTGACCAGGGCACGCAATACACGTCGATCGCGTTCGGGCTGCGCTGCAAGGAAGTGGGTGTACGACCCTCGATGGGCTCGGTCGGTGACTGCTACGACAACGCCCTGTGTGAGAGCTTCTTCGCCTCGCTCGAGTGCGAGCTCCTGGATCAACACCGCTTCCGGACCCAGGCCCAGGCAAAGATGGCGGTGTTCGATTACATCGAGGGCTTCTACAACCCACGCAGGCGCCACTCCTCGATCGGCCAAGAATCACCGATCAACTTCGAGCGGCTGCAGCACGCGGCCCTGACCGACGCCGCGTGATGCCGCTACGTTCGTCGTCTCAGTCCCCCCGCTACGCGGGGAAGCGTAGCTCTCCCCGGACGTGGGGACCGATACAAAACTCTAGTACTCACCCGTCCACTGAACCGGGACAGCTCCAGTGCGAGAAAAGTCTCGAGATGGTGCTGGACCACCGGATAGAGTGGCGTGGTGGTGGGCCGGCGCGGGCGGTAGACGTGCTGGGTGCTCGCCCAGCCGGGTGCATCGGCCGGCGGGTGTCGGTAGCGGGGGACGCGCTGGGCCGGGGTCGCCACCGGCGGAGCGGTCGAACTCGCTCATGTCGTGGCGATAGGCCTGCATGAGGCTAGGAAGCAGATCCTTCTCAGGCTCCGGGATCGGTAGTGTCGAAGGCTCACCCGGCATTGCGGCGAAAAATCGGCGATTCCTGGAAGTCGGTGTCTCACCTATCCGCCCCACAGGCCGCGCCCCCATCCATCGGCAGTCCCTCGGTCGACGCACCCCACAACGCATTGAAGAGCAGCTTGAAGGTGTTTCTCGGCTGCCCGCGGAAGTGTGGCGTGAAGGCGAAGAGCACGACCTGGCCGGACCCGACCGCTACCTGGGCAGTGGCGGTCTGGCCCGCGAGGTATTCGTCGCCTCCGAGCGTCCATCCGCTCACCAGGTAGTCAGTCTCTGGGTAACAAACCGGGGTCGAGATTCCGCTTCGCCGCACCGTAGGCTCCAGCACCTGGCTGCGCGCG
Organism: Gemmatimonadota bacterium; assembly: GCA_015664885.1. Lineage (GTDB taxonomy): Bacteria > Gemmatimonadota > Gemmatimonadetes > Longimicrobiales > Gaopeijiaceae > UBA1138. The sequence continues at coordinate 3,484 of DQPL01000095.1, read as the reverse complement.
AAGAGCGTGACGGCGTCGGTGTCCATGCCGTATCCCAACGGGTGGGTGGCGTCGACCTCGAGGCGGATGATCGAGCCTGGCAAGAAGAAGTCCTGTGAAGCGACGCCGCGAGTGCGGTTCCGGAACGGGAGGCCAAAGGTGCTGATCGCGTAGTCGACCGAGGCGTCGAAGGCCACGACCCATCCGCCGTCCTCGACGAACGACTGTAATGCCGCAGCGCCCTCGGCACCGAGGCCCCCGACAAACTGCTTCGGCATCGACCCCGCATCGTTCCCGTCGCGGATTCCCGACTCCCCCTGCGCAGGCAGGATGACCACGTCGAACTCCGACAGCGCCCCTCCCTGGATGTCTGCGTCCCAAACGTTCTGCCACGCGATGCCGTACTCGTCAAGTACCCAGCGCGTCCATCCCTCGGGCATGGGTGCGCGCCAGGAGCGGTAGATCGCCACCCTCGGTGCGCGCACGACCGACAGAGCGTCCGGTGCCGGCGCCGCGGACAACGCTGTGAGCGTGAGACCGAAGTCGCTGGACAGCCGTCCGGCGGCCTGCTCGCTGAGTCCCGGAAGCCAGAAAGCGCCGGCCGCTACGTCTCCCTCGGGGGTCGAGATGGTGCGCGTGCCCCGGAAGAGATCACCACCCTGCGCCAGGTACTCCCGGAGCCCTCGGTACACCCAATTCGAGGCGCCGTCGAGCAGGTAACCGGCCGATCCGGCCCCCTTCATGGCACCAATCGCCGAACTCACCACACCCCACTCGCCGCGGGGCATGTCGAAAGGCTCGGCCACGTTCACCACTTCGAGCCCCATCTGGAAGCGGAGCTCGTAGCCGGTCATGTCGTAGGGAGGAATGGGCGGGCCGCCCGGGTACTGGCGACGATCCGGGAACTGCTTCGGCTCCATGAGGTCGACCACATAAGGACGGAATGCCTGAGGCGGGATCACGTAGGAACCGGCAGGGAAGTCCTGTCCGCCCGCTCTGAAACCCTCGTCGGCCAGAAGGAACTCGATTCCCGACTGCGACATGAGATCCATGAACTCGACCACCGAGCTCGCGTCGTGGGAGGCGCCCGGGTCGAGCACGTAGGCGAACGGGCCGCCCTCGGCGGCCATCCCGCGCTCGATCTGCCTCTTGCCCATCCAGTAGTGGTTGAACAGGTACTCTTCCTTCAGCGTCGCGCCGGTGGCGGCCACGGCCTTCGCCGCGGTCATCATGTAGTCCATCGCGTCGCGGATGTGCCAGCAGCCTCCGAGCCAGGGGTTGTTGTAGTTGGTGGACGGCGTGAGCGCGGGAAGATCGCCCGAGCGGGACCCGAACGTTTCCGGAATGTCGTCGTAGCAACGCGGCGTCGCGTATCCGGCTCCGGCGGTCTCCGTGAGGAAGCCCAGCATGTTGTGATAATCCGGCCCACCCCGCATCGACCCGTTCCACCACAGATCGTAGACGATGCCGCTGCTCACGCCCGGCTTGCCCTCCACGTCGAAGCGCTTGCGCATGGAGTGACCCATCTGGTTGATCGAGCTGACCAGGAGCGGGTCCAGGTTCGTATTGACTGGGTTGGCGAAGGGCGGCATCCAGATGCGGCCAGGGAAGGGGCCCGTCTGGTGCTGGTTGTACACGATCTGTGGGAACCAGTTGTGGTAGAACTGACGCGTGACCGCCTGGGTCTCGACCTGAGTCAGCATGTACCAGTCGCGATTGTTGTCGTGGCCGATGTAGTGGTGATAGAGCTCCGGCACGCGCGACATCTCGAACTCGGTTCCTACGTTCGACATGTACCAGTCCGCGACGATGTTGAGGCCGTCCGGATTGATGTTGGCCATCAGCAGCAGGATCGTGTTCTCGCGGATCTGCTGCGTCTCGGCGGACTCGTCAGTCACGAAGTAGTGCGCCATCTCCGGCATCACCTGTCCGTGCGCGACCTCCGTGGCGTGTAGCCCGCCGTCGATCCAGACGATCGCCTTCCCCTCCTGCGCCAGCGCGCGGGCCTCGTCCTCCGCGAGGATGGTGCCGTAACCCCCATCGGGGTCGCGTGCGTAGGCGAGGGTGCGGGTGATCTCCTTGTAGCGATCCACGCGGGCGAGGTTCTCCGGTGTGGAGATCGCTGCAACGTAGAGCGGGACACCGCGGGTGCTCTCCCCGATCTGCTCGAGAACCATCCGGTCGGTGGACGCAGCGAGCGTCTCGAAGTACTCGGCGATCGGCGCGTAGTTGGCGAGCTTGAAATCCTCGCCGGGCACGAAGCCGATGATGTCGACGGGCTCGGGCACGCCTGAATCGCCGGGCGCGCAGGCGTACGCCAACAGCGCTACCGTGCTCAGGCCCGCTGACGCGAGCCTACCTGAAAGTCGTTTTGCACGGGACATCATGCGCTCTCCTAGTCCGATACCGAGTGGAGCCCGAGACTAGACCTGGGCTGGCGCCCTGGCAATCGGTCTTGGTCCCCCGGTATGGCGGGAAGAGCGGCTTCGGCTAGAAGGTTGCGATGGCGTTGAACGGACTCGCGGTCCCGCCTGGGACGCTCGTGATCTGCCAGGAGATCATGAACTCCCACCGATTTCGTGCCGCAGCCTCCCTGGCCACGTCCTCGAGATACCCGTTGTCGACGAGCGGCAGCCCGATGAAGACCTGCGTCATCGTGTGTATAGGACGGCCGATTCCGCGCACCCCGGACGGCTGCACGTCGTTCACGGCGTCTCCGACGAGCAGGGACACGCCCCGCTCCTTGAGCCAGGGCAATACCGAGGAGTGCAGGCCGGCTCCCGTCCGCCCATAGCTCCAGGGGCCTTCCTTTGCACGCTTGGCCCAGCGTCCCCCTCGAACGAGTAGCACGTCGCCGCTACTGACCGTGATCCCCGCGAAGCGCTCCCATTCCTCGAGGTCCGACACGTAGATCGGTGTGCTCTCTTCCAGCCATTCCACGCCGCGCAGCAGCGGCATGTCCACCAGGATCGCGCGCGTCACGTAGCCGGGGCCCATGCGGTCGATCGCGAGATCTTTGCACCCATCTTGATCGAGGTCCTGCGGATATCCGTTGAAGATGATCTTCTTCCCACCCCGATTGGTCGCGTAGTGGCAGAGCGCGTCCATGTGTGCCATCTGGCCGTCGTGGATCGAAAAACTCAGCGCGTCGAGAGCGGAGAGGACTTCGCCCGTGTTCGCATCGACCCTCGTCATCCAGTGTTTCATCGGCCCGAAGTTCTGGCTGTCGATCGACGGCTCCGCGCCGACGAAGTGCGCCAAGGTCACCGTCACGCCGTCCTGCACCAGCCGCGTTGCCGCTTTGGTCTTCTCTGGCGTGATGAGGTTCAGAGTCCCGCGTTGGTCGTCGGGACCCCATCGGCCCCAGTTCGACAGCTCGGTCTCCCATTTCTCCAGGGTCTCGAGGGTGACCAGCACCGACGGATCTTGCGTCGAGGGATGGGCCTGGGGACGCGCCTGCTGCGGACTCGGGGAAGCGGGTCGCAATGCGGCCGCTGTGAAAATG
>DQPL01000065.1 GCA_015664885.1 Gemmatimonadota bacterium | reverse complement strand
GCAGCGCTGCCGCGACGGCCTCTACCGCGGACGTTCCCGCGGAAACGTCCACTACCAAGCGCGCGATGCCATCTTGCCCGCTGCGGGCGCGGGCCTGCGTCAGACGGATTTGCGAGTCTTCGACGCCGGCCGCCTCGAGGGCGTCGCCGAGGTCGTCGCTGACGCGGCTCAGGTTAGCGGTCGAGAGTGTGCGCGTGTGCGGTAGCACGCCCGCGAAGAGACGCGCAGCCGCGAGCAGGCCATCGGCGTCTCCGCCGAGCACCAGGATCCACGTACGGCCATCGAATTCCCGAACGGTGACCACGCCCTCTCCGGCGTCGAGCGATGTGGGGTCGACGCCCGGCGAAGAGAGCCCCGACGCGGAGAGCCCGCCGCGTCCGATCACGATCGGGATCTCGTCCCCGGCCAAGCCGCGCGCGATCGGCAGGTCCATCGCCATCGTCTCGAAGCCGAGGCGGGCGGCGATCTCGGCAGCCGCAGCCGTCGCTGCGACCGAAGGTGAATCGCCCAGGACCAAAGTGGCGTTCACCAAGTCGGGTATACTGTCCCCGTTCGTATCGACAACGAGATTGCCGAGCTCGAACATCGTTGCGAGGTCGGTCGGCACTGGAGCGTCCTGTGCGGCTGCTTTGGCCGGCGCCAGTGCGTCGAAGGACGCCGCCAACCCCACAACCAGCATGACCAGCCGCCTCAGGTGGCGGGCTGCGCCAAGGCGTCGCCGGGTCGTCGAGGATTTGCGCATAGTAGGTCCGGAAGGGGGCGGCGCATGCGGGGCCTTCAATGTGGCCAGCGAACGTAGGTGGCGTTTGGGGGGGCTACAAGCGCATGGCCTCGTCTTTTGGCCGTTGTCTCCCAGACGATGCCGCGGTATTACGAGAGCATGCGCGAACCGCGCCCCCTGCGGGCCATCATCCGACTTCTCCGCCCCATCACCTTCGGCGTCCTCGTTCTCGCCCTTGGCTGTGCGGACTCAGCGTCCGAGAGCAATCGTGGGGCCACCGACGTGGCCTACGCCGACGCAGTCGAGAAGCTGTCCGACTTCGTTCGACACGAGCTGGAGGACAAGGGTATTCCAGCGATCTCGGTTGCATTGGTCGACGACCAGGACCTGGTGTGGGCGGCCGGCTTCGGGATGCAGGATCCCGAAGCCGGCGTTCCGGCTAGCGAGCACACCGTCTACCGGGTCGGATCCGTCTCGAAACTCTTCACGGACATCGCGATCATGCAGCTCGTCGAGCGGGGCGAGCTTGATCTCGACGCTCCGGTGACTACGTATTTGCCCGACTTCGCGCCCGAGAATCCGTTCGGGACTCCAATCACGCTCAGGCAGCTCACCTCGCACCGCTCCGGGCTCGTGCGCGAGCCGCCGGTGGGGCACTACTTCGACCCGACCGAGCCGACCCTCGCGCAGACCGTCGCGAGTCTGTCGCCGACCAGGCTGGTATACCCGCCCACCGAGCGCATCAAGTACTCGAATGCCGCGATCGCGACTGTGGGCTACGTGCTGGAGGTCTCCCAGGGCGTCCCCTTCGCAAGCTACGTCGCCGAGCAGGTGCTGGGGCCGCTGGGCATGACCGCCAGTTCGTTTACACCCGACCCGGACGTGGTGGCTGAGCTCGCCAAGGCCTATATGTGGGGCAAGGACAGGCGGGAGTTCGCCGCGCCCACCTTTCAACTCGGGATGGCGCCTGCCGGTAGCATGTACGCCCCGGTCGGAGATCTCGCGCGTTTCATGAGTGCCTTCTTCGCTCGAGGACAGGGTGTGAATGGCACGGTGCTTCAGTCCGCAACCGTCGACTCCATGCTTGCGGTGCAGTTTGCCGAGCCTGGTGCGACCACCGGTTTCGGCATTGGCTTCTCTCTCGGCGAGCTCGACGGACATCGATACGCAGGCCACGGCGGCGCCATCTACGGTTTTTCGACCGAAGTGGGCATGCTGCCCGACGAGCGACTCGGCGTCGTGGCCGTCGCTTCGATGGACGTCTCGAACGTCGTGGTGGAGCGAATCGCCGCGTATGGATTGCGGCTCATGCTGGCGCAGCGCGCGGGCGAAGCTCTGCCGGACCCAGTTCAAACCGAGCCGATCCCCCAGGACGTCGCGTCGAGCGCCATTGGCCGTTACGCGTCTGGGGACCGCACGATCGAGATTCGGTCTCGCGCAGATCGGCTCGAGGCGTTCTCGCGTGTGACAGGCAACACCTACCGCCTGAGAGTGGCGAGCTCAGTGCCCGGTTCTGAGTCGAGTGCGCTGTCGAACTTCGAGCTGGTCGCCGACGACCGCCGGTCCTTCGGCACTCGCTTCGTGTTCTCCCCCGAGGGTCTCACCGTCAGTGGCGAGCTCTACACACGCGTCCCAGAAGCGAGCGCCCCGGGCCAGGTGCCTGGGCGGTGGCGCGGGCTCATCGGCGAATACGGATGGGACCACAACACGCTCTTCATACTGGAACGGGGCAGTGAGCTGCGCGCGCTCATCGAGTGGATCTTCGAGTACCCCCTGACCGAGCTCTCCACCAACGTCTTTGCGTTTCCGGACGCGGGCGGACTCTACCACGGCGAGCGCATTGTTTTCGAGCGGGAAGGAAGCGGAGTCGCGACGCGCGCGACAGCTGCCGGCGTGGGTTTCGACCGGCGAAGTGTGGGCTCATCAGGTGGCGAGACCTTCACCATCGAGCTGGTCCGGCCGGTGGAGGAGCTGCGCGCTGAGGCGCTCACCGCGGAACCACCGGCACAAAGCGCTGGGCTGCTCGAGCCGGACCTGGTGGAGCTTCGCGACCTCGATTCCACGATCCGGTACGACATCCGTTATGCCACCACCAACAACTTCATGCAGGCGGTCTTCTACGACGAGCCACGCGCGGTCATGCAGCGTCCTGCAGCGCAAGCGCTCGTGCGCGCACACCGCGAGTTGGCCGCTTCGGGGTTCGGGCTCCTGATTCACGACGCATATCGACCGTGGCACGTCACCAAGATGTTTTGGGACGCGACGCCCGAGTCACAAAAGCTCTTCGTGGCCAATCCGGCCAATGGATCGCGCCACAACCGCGGCGCGGCAGTCGACCTCACCTTGTTCGACCTGAGCACGGGCCAGCCTGTCGAGATGGTGGGCGGATACGACGAGTTTTCGGAGCGATCCTTCCCAGAGTACCCAGGGGGCACGTCCCGGCAGCACTGGCACCGGGAGCTGTTGCGGACCGCCATGGAGTCCGTGGGTTTCGACGTGTACGAGTGGGAGTGGTGGCACTTCGACTACCGAGACTGGGATCGCTATCCCGTGCTCAACCTTCGCTTCGACCAAGTGCGCTGAGGTCCACCACAAAGTCCAACGCCACGTCCAGCGCGGGCGCCGAATGAGTGATCCACCCCACCGAGATGTGGTCCACGCCCGTCTCCGCGACCGCGCGCACGGTCTCGAGCGTAATGCCTCCGGAGGCCTCTAGGACGCAGCGCCCGGCGGCATGATGTACAGCCGCTCGTATGGTTTGGGGGTCCATGTTGTCGAGCAGGACGATATCGGCGCCCGCTTCGATGACCGACTCGAGGTAGGCGAGGTCGTCGATCTCCACTTCGACCTTCACGGTATCACCCACGTGGCTTCGGGCCCGTCGCACGGTTGCACCCGGGGGACCGACCGACTGCACGTGGTTGTCCTTGATGAGCACCGCGTCGAAAAGCCCCATCCTGTGGTTTTGTCCGCCACCCGCGCGTACGGCTCTCTTTTCCAGGAGGCGAAGTCCGGGCGTGGTCTTGCGCGTGTCGACGATCGTGGCGCCGGTGCCAACGACTGCGTCCACAAAAGCGCGCGTGGCAGTCGCGACGCCTGAGATGTGATGCCATCGACCAACCGACGACGCGACGGCTCCATACGTCCACGACCACCGCTAGGTACAAGAACCCTGCCCAGGCCGGGATGTAGGTGATGTCAGCGACCCAGAGCTG
>DQPL01000096.1 GCA_015664885.1 Gemmatimonadota bacterium | reverse complement strand
GTCGCCGAGGGCATCATGGGGCTGACGCAGGACCGCTGGGCGATCCTGCTTCTGCTGAACGGTTTCTTCCTCGTGATCGGCCTCTTCCTCCACTCCGCCGCTGCGATCATTCTCGTGGTCCCCATCGTGATGCCGTTGGTCCAGTCGGCCGGCATCGACCCCGTGCACTTCGGGCTCGTGGTAACGCTCAACCTGGGTATCGGCCAGCAGACACCGCCTGTCGCGTCGGTGCTCGTGACCGCATGCTCGGTCGCGAAGGCGGATATCTGGGAGGTAAGCAAGGTGAACGTGTTTTTCGTCGCGGTGTTGCTCGCCGTGCTCTTGCTCGTAACCTACGTGCCCGCGGTTCCTATGGTTCTGGTCGAGATGTTCTACCGATGAGCGAGCGAGTACGCACGAAGGTCGAGGGACGCATCGCCGAGGTTCGGCTCGACGTGCCTGAGAAGCACAATGTGCTCGATCGGGAGGGTTGGCACGCGCTTGCCGCCGCCATGCATGAGCTGTCGGCGCGCGTCGACCTGGGATGCGTCGTCGTGCGGGGCAGCGGAGGTCGAGCGTTCTCTGCCGGCTCAGACATCTCGACGTTCGCTGTCCAGCGGGACATGCCAGAGGATGTGCGCGTCTATGCAGACGCCATTGCCGGCGCGATGCACGCCGTTCGGGACTGTCTGCATCCCACGCTCGCGATCATCGAGGGGCTCTGCGTAGGCGGCGGCCTGGAGATCGCCGCTTGCTGCGATGTGCGAATATGCGAGGCCTCGAGCCGTTTCGGAGCGCCGATCAACCGCCTCGGCCTCACGATGTCGCACGCAGAGCTGCAGCCCTTGCTCGCGCTGCTCGGTCCCGGAACCGTGCTCGAGATTCTGCTGACCGGTGACTTGATGGACGCAGACAGCGCACTGCGCGTCGGGCTCGTGAACCGTGTGGTTCCGGAGGGGGGGGGTGCGGCCGCGGGCTTCGAAATCGCCGAGCGGATCGCTTCTGGAGCTCCGCTGGTCAACCGGTGGCACAAGAAGTTCATTCGCCGGCTCGCGGATCCGACTCCCTTGAGCGATGCCGAGCGCATTGAGGCACTCGAGGCGTTTGGCACCGCTGACTACCGGGAGGGGCGCACGGCCTTCCTGGAGAAGCGCGACCCCGAGTTCCGGGGCGAGTGACCATGGCACCGCTCTCGGGCGTCCGGGTCATCGAGCTCGCTCACATCATGGCCGGACCGGTATGCGGGCTGATGCTCGGAGACATGGGCGCCGACGTAGTGAAGGTAGAGAGGCTACCAGGGGGCGACGGCAGCCGCGCTTTCCTCCCGCCAGATGTGCGGGGTGAGTCGGCGGCGTTCATGATGCTCAACCGTGGGAAGCGTGGACTGGCGCTCGACCTGCGGACGGAAGAGGGGCGGACGCTCGTCCGCCGCCTGGTCTCAGGCGCCGACGTGATCATCGAGAACTTTCGCGCGGGTACGATGGAGCGAATGGGGCTAGGCTTCGAAGCCCTATCGACGTTGAATCCGCGCCTCGTGTATTGCCAGATCACAGGCTACGGTCGCACGGGTCCTCTCTCTCATCAGGGAGGCTTCGATCTGATCGCCCAGGGATATTCGGGCCTCATGAGCGTGACTGGCGAGGCGCCTGGCCGTGCGCCCGTGAAAGTGGGCGCCCCGGTGACCGACATCACCGCCGGGATTCTGGCAGCGTTCGGGGTCGCGTCCGCGCTCTTCGAGCGCGAACGGACCGGGAAGGGACAGCGCGTCGATACCTCTCTGTTCGAGGCCGGCATCACGCAGACGTACTGGCAGAGCGCGATTGCGCTCGCCACAGGAGCGTCCCCGGGGCCATTGGGCTCTTCACATCCGCTCGCGGCGCCGTATCAAGCCTTCCCCACCATCGATGGATGGATCAATGTCGGCGCTTCGAACGAAGCGACGTGGCTTGGCCTGACGGAGGCAGTGAACGCACCGGAGCTCAGGGAGGACGAGCGCTTTCGCACCAACGCTCGTCGTATGGCGAACCTGGACGAGCTCGTGCGCGTGCTTGCCCCGCACTTCCTCGAGCGATCCACGGATAGCTGGTTGGAACGTTTGGAGGATGCCGGAGTGCCCGCCGGTCCCGTAGCCTCGGTCGACGAGATGCTCGAGCATCCTCAGACGCGTGCACGGAACATGGTGATCGACGTCGAGCACAAGGAGATCGGTACTGTCCGCTCGCTGGGCACGCCCCTGAAGATGTCCGGTTCGGGTGCTGAGTCCGAGCAAGGGAAGCTGCCCGGCGCACCGACGCTCGGGCAGCATACACGCGAAGTGTTGCTCGAGGTAGGACTTCGTGAGGTGGAGATCGATCGGCTGATGGCGACAGGGGTTGTGCGCTAGCGAGCAGTTGAGGCCGACTAGTCTCCCAGCCCTTGCGGAGCCACCTAGGCGCACCAGATGCTACCTGTCTCCCCCTTCTCAGATTTCCGAAGAACCGCCGTTTCCGATCTGGACCCCTCTGTCGCGCCGCGCCAGAGCGAGGAAAGTCTCAACTCCATTGTCGAAGGGCTTCCTGGCGGTGCAGTGGTGATTCTGGACGGTGAAGTCGTCGTGTGTAACAAGGCGGTGGAGGAGATCTGGGGATACCCGCGTGAGCGGTTTCTAGGAACGTCACCCATCGAGTATCTGCATCCGGATGACCGCGCCAGAGCAGGCGAGAGAATCAAAAAGGTCGTGGCTGGCGGACCCACCGAGCTTGGGGAGTACCTTGCGGTACGCGCCGACGGTGATGTCGTCCCGGTAGAAATCTCTTCCGCTCACATCGTGTTCCAGGGGAAGCCGGCGATCGTGAGCGTCATCCGGGACGTGAGCGAGCGAAATAAGCAGAACGAGGCGATCCTGGAGAGCGAGACGAGACTGGTGGAGGCGCAGCGGCTGTCGCACGTCGGAAGCTGGGAATGGGGCATCACGGAGGACCGGATCACCTGGTCCGAGGAGCTGTATCGCATCTACGGCTTGGACCCGAACGACTTCGCCGCGAGTTACGAGGCGTTCCTCGAGCGCGTGCATCCTGAGGATCGCGAGCGGACCGACTCCTCCGTTCGCGCAGCGCTGCAGACAGGCGAGCCGTTCCTATTCGACGAACGCATCGTGCGCCCGGACGGTTCAGTGCGCGTCTTGGAGTCCAGAGGTAGGGTGATCACCGACTCCGACGGTCGGCCTGTGAAGATGATCGGCGCCTGCCACGATGTCACCGAACGAAAGAAGGCCGAAGAAAGCGTTCAGCGATCGAGAGATCAGCTTCGGGCCTTGCACTCTCACGTCGCGCATCTGCGCGAGGAGGAGCGGATTGTTCTCGCCCGAGAGCTGCACGATGAAATCGGCCAGACCATGGTGGCGATCCAGTTACATCTCTCGGGGCTACGAGCGCAGGATCTCCCCGAGGAGGCAGCCGAGCGCCTGGAACGAGCGTCTGAGCTAGTCGAATCGGTCGTGCAAATGGGAGGCCGGATCTCGACATGCCTCCGGCCCGGTGTTTTGGACGGTCTGGGGCTGCTCACGGCCATCAAGTGCGAGGTCGAAGAATTCGGGGAGCGCTCTGGTCTCGAATGCGAACTGTTGTTGAACGTGGAGAAGTGGGACGGGGATCTGGACCGGGCGACAGCGTTGTACCGCATCTTGCAGGAGAGCCTCACCAATGTGGCGCGACACTCCGGAGCCACGCGTGTCTGGGTCAGCATTGAGGACGAGGACGGAGTCATCGTGCTTCGCGTAGAGGACAACGGCCGCGGCTTCGAAGCGGACCGAATCCAGTCCTCGCGGAACCTGGGCGTGCTCGGCATGCAGGAGCGAGCCCTGGCGTGGGGTGGCACGGTTTCCATCCAGGGTGTGCCGGACGAGGGTACGACTGTCGTAGCCAGGATCCCTGTCTAGGGAGTATCAGCGATCACGAGAGGGCGGACAGCACCCTCACACCAGCCTCCAGAACTCCCCGGTCAAGCCAACCGCGTCCATGATCGCCTGACCCGCCCCCGCGCTACGACCGCGCCAGTCGGGGCCTAGCCGCTCCGCATACCAGGGCTGAACCAAAGCCCACATCTGGGCCAGATCGATCGTCGCGCCCCGCGTGTGACCCGTACGCCCCAGCCAGGCATCGACATCCGCTTCCGACCGGAAAGCCAGGTAAGTGCTTCAGGTGAAGCCGATGTCGAGCCAGGCGTCCCTAGGCGGCGTGACCAGATGGATCACGCCGTCGTCTCCTTCGAGCTGCCCGTCCCGGACTCCGAATTCCATGGCGACGCCGCTCTGCTGACAGCGCGTGCGTGTCCATCCGTCCGTACCCAGAATTGCCGGTAATCCAAGCGCGTCCCAAGCGCAGTTGGCGTAACACGTCATGTGTGCCGTCTCGACCGGGTATTCGGTCTCTGTGGCCGAGAAGGGGTTGGCCATCCACACGCCGCTTCCGCCCGACGTCGGCGCGATCTCGTGGGCGTCGTAGAGCGCAGCGAGCGAAGCGGTGATCTGCTCGGGTGAGGCGTGCAGGGACGCAGCCAGTTGCTCCGACGTGGGCGATGCACCGGTCTCCGCGAACACGCGGTAGATCTCCGAGCGCATCGACCAGTCGAACTCCGAGGGGCCCAGGGAGCTCATCTGATTGCTCCGTAGCGCCTGAGGATCTCGACGGTTTCTTCGATCGGGAGCGCCTCGACGGTGCGGCCGTTGCTAGTGACGGTTAC
>DQPL01000060.1 GCA_015664885.1 Gemmatimonadota bacterium | reverse complement strand
ATGCCAGAGGAGTCGAAGGGTCTCACTGGCATTCTGCGTCTGGGCCTGGGCCGGCTGGGATGGGAAAAGGAGCGTGGCGGAACAGGCGAGGCCTGCGAGGATCGCGCGAAGGTGAATGGGGCGGACCGGAGATGCCGGCTTCATCTAAAGCCCCGACTCTAATCGCGTATTGACCACCAGCTCCGGCACCGACGCGTTGTTCGGCAACCCGAGCAAGAACGCGACGATCTCCGCCAGGTCGGTGGGTTGGATCCGCTCGTCGACGGGGGTCACACCCGGAATCGACTGGATCATCGGGGTGTCGACCGCACCGGGGCAGAGCGCCGTGACGCGGACACCGTGCTCCCATCCGGCGGCCTTCGCGGCGTGGCTCATCGCCATGAGGGCGTGCTTGGACATGGCGTAGCCCACCGACACACCGGCCCGGTAGCGCTTCGCGTCGGTCGAGCCGACGTTGATGATCCGGCCGCCGCCGGTCTCGGACAGATGCGGCAATGCATGTCGGATGAGCCGGAACGGCGCCTTCACGTTGACGGTCCAAAGCTCGTCCAGGAGATCCTCGTCACCCTCGTCGAAGAAGACCTGCCGCAAGATGCCCGCGTTGTTGATCAGCACGTCGATCTGCCCGAAGCGCGCGGCCGTCGCGTCGACCCACGCCTTCGCTGTGTCCGCCTCCCCGGCCTCGAACCGGCAGATGAGTCCACCATCGGCCTCGAAACCCGGAAACGCCTCGCGAGCCTCGTCGATATTCCGTACGCCTAGCGACAAACGGAAGCCGTCTTCGGAGAGGCGCCGGGTGATGGCCGCTCCGATTCCTCCGGTAGCTCCGGAGAGCATCACGACCCGGCCGTGCGGATCGATCATCTAGAACAACCCCTGATAGACGCCACCGTCGTTGATGATGTTCTGGCCGCTCATGAATCCGGACTGCGCGGCGCAGATGTACGCCACGAGATCACCACACTCCGAGGGTTCGGCGAACCGCCCCGCGGGGCATCCTTTCTTGCGGTCTTCGACGATCGCTTCGTAGGTCGTGTTCCCGCGCTTGGCGTGCGCGTGCAGGTTGGTGTGCAGCGCCTCGGTGCTGAAGAGCCCTGGGGCGACTGTGTTGATGGTGACGTTGTGTGGGATCAATTCGCGCACCATAGAGGCGATCGCGCCGCTCAACCCGAGGCGTGCCGCGTGGCTTGCGGCAAAGTTGATCTGCGGGAACTTGATGAAGCTGACGGACATGCTGACGATCCGCCCGAAGCGCCGCTCGCACATTCCCGGAGCCACCGCTCGGATGAGGTCTAGAGTCGAATAGAAGTGGGCTTCCATCCAGAAGTCCCAATCTGCCCGGCTCATGGTCCGGAAGTCGTCCGGTGTCTGCTTTACACCCGGATTGGCGACCAGGATATCCGGTTCGGGGCAGGCCTCCAGAACCGCCGCCCGTCCTGAATCTGAAGTAATGTCGCCGGGAACGGCGTGAACCGTCCCGCCCGTGCTCTCCGCGATCTCTCGCGCCGTCTCTTCGAGCGTCTCTTTGGTGCGGGCGGTGATCCACACCTCCGCGCCCTCTTGAGCCAGAGACGTCGCGCACGCGCGTCCGAGTCCCTGGCTGGCCGCGGTCACGATGGCGCGGCGCCCCTGGATTCCGAGATCCATACCGTTATTCCCCCGCCTGGGGTGCGAAGGAGCCGGCCAGCAGATGCGGGGGCACACGGAAGCGGCCTGCTGCGTCCCGGAACTCCTCGCGGTCGCTGATCACATCGGCGGTATCACCGGTTACGAGCACCGTCGCCGGCAGTCGCTGCGCGTTGTAGCGCGCCGCGCTAGACTCGCAGTAGCCCCCGGTGTCGAGGAAGGCCACGAAGTCACCCCGTTGAAGCGGCGGCATCTTCCGGTGCCGGCCCAGTTCATCTGAGTTGCAGAGCGGACCGACCAGGTCGACCGTCTCGGTTCCCTCGGCACCGGCGTTCCGAACCGGGAGGGCGTGGTAGTACCAGTCGAGTATCGCCGCCCACGAAATGTGGTTGGTCGATAGATCGAGATTGACCCACTTCTTGGTGTCACCGGTCTTTACGGCGCCCACGGTTCCGACGGCTACACCAGCGGGTCCGGACAGGGCACGTCCCGGTTCCAGGCGGAGCTTGGGGAGCGGGAAATCCAGACGCGCGGCCTCGTCCTTGATCGCCTTGGCGCACTCCCGGGCATAGTCGTCCGCAGTAGGAGCGCTGTCGTCGTCCATCTGTGAGTTGGGGCCCGTTCCGTACCACTTGCCGAAGGTCCAGCCGCCGCCAATGTCGATGGTGGGTGCCACCCAGCCCGTTTCATCACGTATGTGCGCGGCCCAGGTGATCATCTCGCCGGCCATCACCGCGAAGTCATTCGCAATGTTCGACATGCGACTCAGGTGGAAGTGGATCTCCACCAGGTTCATGTTCGACATGACCTGCGCGCGCTTCACAATCTCGACCGTCTGTTCGCGGGTCATGCCCCATTTGGTGGAGTCGCTCTGCTCCTTCATCGTTCCCGGTCCATGCATGGCGACGCCCTGGCGTTCGGCGAGGGGGTCGAGATCGAGCGCGAGGCGGATCCCGATGTCCACGTCCTTACCGAGCCGTTTAGCGACCGCGTCGATCCGGTCGAGCTCGTCCATCGCATCGATGTTGATGCACAGCCCGTTGGCAATCGCCATCTCCAACTCTTCGTCTTCTTTGTTCGAGCCGTTCAGGACGAGCGTCTTCGGGTCCGTTCCGGCCAGGAGAGCGAGATACATCTCGGTGTTCCCAAAGCAGTCCCCCCCCGCCCCTTCCTGATTCATGATGTGGCGGATGGCCAACCCGTTGTTGGACTTGTTCGCGAACAGGATCTCAGAATTGGGATAGTGCTCGCGGAAGGCGTCGCGGAACGATCGATAGGTGTACCGAAGCTGATTCTCCGACATGATGAACAGCGGGCTGCCGAATCGCTCCACCAGCTCCGCGACGTCACACCCGTCGACCCACAGGTTGCCGTTCGGGCCGATGCCGATGAACTCGCCGAAACTGGTCTCATATTCGCGCGGATCCAGCTGCGGCGCGCGCCCTGCCTTTGGAAGAGTGCGTGCACTCATCGTTGAACTCCGACGTGCTTTGGTAGTGTGACTTGGTCGTGTGATTTCATAGAAGGCCGTGGGCGGCCAGGCCTCGCTCCAGTCCCTTGAGCGGCTCGCCAGCCAACGGCTGCAACGGCGCCCGTGGACGCCCACCCCCGGGCAGTCCCTGCATGTCCATCGCGGCCTTTGTGGCGGGGTAGAGGCTCCGCCCTCCGGTCGTGCAGAGGTCGGTGAGCCTGCGACCGAGCGCCTGGACCTCGCCGGCCCTCTTCTGATCGCCTCGGGCTGGTGCATGGAAGAGGTCGAGCGCGTCTACCCACATGTTCGGGAAGCAGTCGATGACGCCGTCGGCTCCCATCTCCACGGCAGGTACGCCGTAGATCGAGGACGGACCGCAGAAAACCCGGAGTCTCTCGTGGACTTCCAAGTAGGTCGAGTAGTAGTTGTTCCAGTCGCCCGAGCTCTCCTTGATCGCCACCACGCGTTCCAGCTCCGCCAGCCGACCCGCCAGGGATGGAGACAGCGCGTTGACGGCATTTCCCGGGATGTTGTACAGAAGGATCGGAATCCCGACCGCGTCCGACACGGCCGCATAGTGCGCGAAGATCTCGTCGTCGGTCAATTGCACGAAATAGGGCGGCAGGATCAGGGCGCCATCGCAGCCCGCTTCTTCCGCTTCCCGGGTAAGCGCCACGGTTTCGTCTAGCGTTATCGCTCCGGTACCCACGATCAGGGTCCCGGCACTCCCGACCGCCTCCTTTGCCAGGTGGGACAGATGTTTGCGCTCCTCATGGCTCAGCGCCCAGAACTCACCTGTGCAGCCGCCGACCATGACTCCGGTCGCGCCGCTCCCCAGCAGGCGCTCGACGTTCGATTGAAACGACTTCTCATCGATGTCGCCGTCGGCTTGAAACGGGGTCGTGACAGCCGGCATCGGGCCGGTCCAATCGACACTCGTTCGATCCATGATCCTCTAGCAGGCTGAGTACGTAGAAATGGTGTGTCCCAGGATATCCTCCGGTCGGGTGCCGAGCGACCCGGGGCGTACGTAGCCCCTCACCCCGTCTGCAGACCGCCCAGCAAAAACCCTCCGTCCACGGGCAGCACGACGCCCGTGATGTAGTCGGCCTCTCCAGATACCAGAAAGAGCACCGCGTGCGAAATATCGAGAGGGGATCCGACCCTGCCCAGCGGAATTCCCTTTGCAATCCGTTCGGCTTGCTCCGGATCGGCGAGAGAATGATGCGTGCTGAGTCCGTTCTTTATGACGCCGGGGGCTACTGCATTCACCGTGATGTCGTGCGGCGCAAGCTCCAGAGCCATTTGTTTTGTCAGTACATGAACGGCTCCCTTGGATGCCGCGTAGTGTGGCTCTTTTCTCGGTGGCATGATGCCCGCTATGGAGCCGATGTTCACCATCTTCCCGCCTCGCCCTTCAGCGATCATCGCACGCGCCACGATCTGACTGCACAGGAACACCCCCTTGAGATTCGTGTCGAGCGTCCGGTCCCACTCCTCTTCGGGAATTTCGAGTAGCGGCGTGATCTCCTCGACTCCTGCGTTGTTGATCAGGATGTCGATAGGACCAAGCTGCATCGCCTGTTCGACCAGAGCCTCGATTTCCGACTTTCGAGTGACGTCCGTTCGGACTGCCGCAGCCCTGCTGCCGAGCGCCTGGATTTGGGCAGCGACGGCCTGTGCGGCGGTCTCGTCGGTATCCCCGATGACGACGTCGGCTCCTTCTTCCGCAAGACGGTGCGCGATTGCCTTGCCAAGGCCCGCGCCTCCCCCCGTCACGATCGCTACTTTTCCTTGGAGCCTCATGAGTCCTTGGTATCCGCGTTCAGGCGGAGGCCCGTGGTAGAATCGAATATGTGGAGCCGTTCGACCCTGAGCGAAAAACGGACCGTCTCACCTGATTCGATGGGCGTGTCTCCAGGTGCCCGCACGATCAACGGCGTGCCCTGGGCCTCCAGCCGGACGATGCTCTCATGGCCCGTCCGCTCCACGACCCCCACTGCCGCCGTGTGGTGCCCACTCCCCAGGAGAATATCCTCTGGGCGGATACCGAGCGAAATCGGGCCCGGTGCAGCCGACCGATTGAGCAGACCGGCCGGAAGCGCCACGTCCAGAGCGCCGCAGTGAACCCGGAACCGCCGTTCCCCATCGCCCCCGCCCGACCCCACCAGCTCACCCTCGACCAGAGACATGGCCGGGGAACCGATGAACCCGGCGACGAATACGTTGGCTGGGCGGTGGAAGATGTCGGCGGGCGTGGCGAATTGCTGAAGCACGCCAGCGTTCATGACGGCAATCCGCGTGGACATCGTCATCGCTTCGAGCTGGTCGTGCGTGACGTAGATCATCGTGCGCCCGATGCGTCGGTGCAGTTCGATGAGCTCCGCACGCATGTGGGCCCGAAGCCGCGCATCGAGGTTGGACAGCGGCTCGTCCAACAGAAACACCTGGGGCTCCCGCACCATCGCACGGCCGAGTGCCACACGTTGTTGCTGTCCTCCCGACAACTGCGCCGGTTTGCGGTCCAGCAGTGTCTCCAACTCCAGAAGACGTGCGGTGGCCATGACCCGCTCGGAGCGCTCCGGCTCACGAATGCCTCGTTTCTTCAACGGATAGGCGATGTTCTTCCCGACCGTCATGTGCGGATACAGCGCATAGGACTGAAAAACCATCGCGATATCGCGCTTCGCTGGCGGGACGCTGTTCACCACGCGATCGCCGATGCGGATGGTCCCCCCGCTGGGCTCTTCCAGACCCGCCAGCATTCTGAGCGTCGTGGTCTTGCCGCAGCCCGAAGGCCCGAGCAGGCTGACGAACTCGCCCTCATCGATCGTGAGATCGAGGTCATTGACCGCGACCGTGGAACCGAACGTCTTGCGGACCTTCTCGAAAACGACCTCAGCCATGTATCACCCCTTCACCGCGCCGGCGCCGAAACCCTTGGTGAGCGTGCCCTGCAGAAAGGTGAAGATCACGATGAGCGGCAGGCTCATCATGACGGAGGCGGCCATGAGTAGTGACCAGTCGATGTTGAACGACGTGATCAGCATGTTCATGGTGCCGGCCGTCAGCGGACGTACACTGTCGGAATTCACGAGCACCAGCGCGAAGAGATACTCGTTCCAACAGAGAATGAACGTGAATAGCGCCGTCGAGACGATGCCCGGCAGAGCCTGCGGGAGGACGACATCGACGAAGGCCCCCATTCGGCCGGCGCCGTCCACGAGCGCCGCGGATTCCAGATCCACGGGGATGCTCGACATGAAGGAGCGCAGCAACCAGAGGGCATACGGCAGCGCGAATGTGGTGTAGGCGATCACCAGGCTCGCGAGCGTGTTGGCCAGTCCTAGCTTCGCCATCATCAGATACAGCGGGATGACCAGCACCACGGAGGGCATCAGGTAGGTGAACAGGACGAGCGTCGCGAGGGTCTCGCGGCCGCGGTACTTGAAGCGTACGAGGCTGTAGGCGCCCAGCGTACCGAGCACGACGACTACAACGGTCGTCGTCACCGCCAGGATCATCGAATTACGGAAATACTGGAGGAAGGGCGTATCGGTCAGCAGCCGCCGGTAGTGCTCGAACGTGATAGTTTCGGGCATCAGAGTCGGCGGAATACTGAACAGCTCGGACTGCGGCTTGACCGAGGTGACGATCATCCAGATCAACGGAAAGACGACCGCGAGCACGATCGTCCAGGTGACGACGCTCCAGATCATCCTAGCGCGTGACGCGTTCATCAACCCTCCTCGAGCCGGTTGGTCTGCCGGAGGTAGACCAGCGTAAACCCGAGCAGCACCAGCATCATGGCTACGGCGTAGGTAGACGCCATCCCCATGCGGTTCAGCCTGAACGCCTCCTCATAGACGAGGAGCGACAGCGTCTGGGTCGCCCTCACGGGTCCGCCCCCGGTCATCAGGTAGATCAAGTCGAACTCCTTGAAGTCCCAGATCGCACGTAGGAGAACGACCACCACGAGCACGTCGCGCAATTGCGGGAGCGTGATATCGGTAAACCGCTGGAAGGGACCGGCGCCATCGATGGTGGCCGCTTCGTACAGTTGCTCCGGGATGGACTGGAGGCGCGCCAACACAACGATCACGACGAACGGGAAGTACTTCCAAGCTCCGACAAGAATGATCGAGATCATGGCGTTGGGCATCTGACCCAGCCAGTTGACGGGCGCGTCGATCAACCCCGCGATCAGCAGAACGTGGTTCAGGATCCCGTAGAGGTCGTTGAAGAGCCACCGCCACACGAGCACGGCCACGACCGTCGACAGGAAGTAGGGGAAGAGGACCAGGCTCCGGGCCAACGACTGGAAGACGATGGATTGGTTGAGCAGGAGCGCCATCGCCACACCGAAGACGAGCTGCAGCATCAGCGTCCCGACTGTCCAGATCAGGGTGTTGAGTGCGGCGTTCCAGAAGTCTCCACTGGCGAGAAGTGCGGTGTAGTTGTCCACCCCTACCCACTCTCCGGCCAACGTCGGGGTGTAGATCGAGAAGAGGGAAAGATAGATCGCCGAAATGAGCGGATACAGAATGACGGCGCAGAACACCAACACCGTCGGGGCGATGAGCACCACGCCAATCCGGGCGTAACGCTTCTCGAGCGACGGTGGTGGGTCGGAGTGCATCAAGCTCAGGAGCGCATGATTTCTTCGAGGCGCGTAACGGTATTGCCGACGGCGGCCTGGGGATTTTCATCATTCAAGACGACCCGCTGCACCATCTCGGCGATCGCGTTCGAGGCGATGATTTCGCCCGCCTTCGTATTGGGTTGGTGGGCCGTCGTCTCGAATCCGAGGTTGTACCCCTGCGCCGCGGCAGAGGCCATGAGGTCGATTTCCTGCGGATACCTGTCGATGATCTCGTTGTCCCGGTAGGCCGGGTTCTCTGCGACGGTTTCGAGCACGGGCAGCACGTGTCCGGGGGCGGCATGTAGCTGGGGGATGTATCCCGCAGGATCGAAAAGAGACGCTGCGAACAGCTTGGCCTCCGCCTTGTTCGAGGCGGCCGAGGGGATGCACACGCAGGGGAAGTCGTTGTACGTCCAAGCCGGTATGTCCCGCGACATCCGTGGATAGAGCGCGCAGGTGATCGAATCCGCGATCTGGGGGTTCTGCGCCGCGACATTGGCCAGTACCCGGCCAGCATAAAGCCCCGTGGCCGTGGCGCCGCTCACGAAGGAAGTGAGCATCTCGCCCCAGGAATACCCGGTGGCGCCCGGAGGGCAGAGCTCCAACATGGATCGGTAGAACTCGAGGGCATCGTAGGTCGCCTGCTGGTCCAGGGCGATCTCCAGATCGGGAGTGAAAACCGAGCCGCCCGCACGATGGATGAAGCCGATGAAAGTCAGCGAGTTGGCCGAGTTCAAGCCATAGGGAAGAGGGGCACCGTAGATGCCCCCGCCCTGCATCGCGCGACACGCCGCACGTAGCTCGTCCCAGGTTTCGGGAATCGCCTCGATCTCCGCTCGTTCCATCAGGTCACGGCGAATCCACAGCATGTCGGCTGCGGTATTTCCGATGGAGGTGCCGACGTATCGGCCGTCGGCGGCGCGATAGACGTCGTTTGCCCCCGGGTAAAACTCGTCCGCGCCGATCGCTTCGATGACATCGTCGAACGGCTCGATCAGCCCGTGGGCGTAGTAACCCTGGACCGCGAACGAAGGCATGTGTGTGATCAGGTGCGGTACCTCGCCTGATGCGAAGGCGGCGGCGAGCTGGGTTGCGTACCCCTCGTCCGACATGGCCTCGAAGACGACTCTCACACCGGGGTGCGCCGCTTCGAACAGGTCGATCTGCGCCCGATAGGCCGCCCGCTGAGCGGGTGCCCCTTGGGTCGACCACCATCGTAGTGTGATGGTCCCGTCCTCGTCCGTCCCACCGCACCCTCCCACCGCGGTCGCGAGCCCGGCCGCTGCGAGATGCTTGAGCGCATCACGCCTCGTAATGCTTCGACCTTCGATGCTTAGCCAATCCGTCATGGGCAATCCGTAATGGGATGTATCCCTGCGCTACCGAAATCGACTCGGCGAGAACGGCGCCAAGTCCTCCGTAGGTCTCCGGCCGAGCACCGTATCCGCAACGAGCCGGGCAGAGAGCGGGCCAAGAGTGTAGCCAGCCTCCCCCGGAATCGCCAAGAACGCGTTAGGTGCGCCGTGAATCGGGCCGAGGATGCCGGGACCGCCGGTCGGGGTGTTGATGCCCGCCCAGGTTCGGATGATCCGTAACCTGCCGATCGCCGGCACGATGTGCTGCGCGAGCGAAGTGTTTCCGATAATGCTGGACAGTCGGACCGCAGCGTAGTCCTCCGAGGGGGACAGATCCGCTGGCCAACCGCCCCCGATCACCACATGACCGCTGGAGAGCTGTTTGACCGTGATCATTCGATCCGCGTGCTGCACAAGATGACCGATGAACAGATCGGTCGGTTCCGTGATGTTCATGTGCAAAGGCTCGGACTCCACCGGGAGCGTGAGGCCGAACGGCTCCGCCAGGGTAAGTGACCCTGGCCCTGCGGCGATGACGAGGGTGGCCGCCCTGACGGTACCCCGAGATGTGTCGAGCTTGAACCGTCCACCGTCACGACTCACTCGATCGACCGATGTCTCGCCAGTGACCATGACCCCGACCCTGCGGACCCACCGCCGCAGAGCCGTGTTGGCCTTGAGCGCATCGAGCCGGCCCTCGTCGGCGCACAGTTCCGCGCCGACTACTGCGGGACCGAGGTAGGGAGCGATCTGATCGAGCTCGTCCCGGTCGAGGATCTTGGAGTCGAGCCCCAGACTTCGCTCGCGCTCGGCCTTCTTGGCCAGGAAGTCGAGCTGCTCCCGGCTCTCGGCCACCATCAGCCCACCGGACGCTTTGAGCCCGAAGTCGGCGTCGAGATGTCGCTGCAATTCGAACCAGAACTCGACCGCCTTCGGGTAGAGGTGGAGGCCCGATTCCAGAGCCGGTACCTGGTCGGGGTGCATTCGCATGAAGCGGCTCTGCATCTGCACGTGAAGGCTGCCGGCGTTGGTCGTCGTGCCTTCGGGACGGCCTGCGTCGATGATCGCGACCTCGCGACCCTCTTCGGCGAGAAATCCGGCCACGCACAGTCCGAGGATCCCGCCGCCCACCACGACCGTCTGGATGTCGCGCGGGAGTGGGCCGCTCGTGGTGGGCGAGTGCACTATGCCCCAGCCGGGTTCGAGAGATCACCGACCGAAACCGGCTTGACCGGCACTCTGGGGGCGAACCCCGACGTTTCGTCCTGCGAGCGGCCGGTCTGCTCAGCTAGGAAGGTCTCGAGCGCCGGCCCGCAGTACCGCGCCTGGCAACGCCCCATCCCGAGTCGGGTCTCCTGCTTGATCTCACTCGGTGAGGTCGCTCCCTCGGCCAGCGCCGCCTCGACCTGGCCGTAGGTGACCTCCTCGCACCGGCACATCACGGTATCGCCGGTGGGCCGCACCCGCAGAGACTCGTCCATTCGATACATCCGCCACAGCGCCCTCTGAAAGCGACGGTGACGGGCGGTATCAGCCGCAGCCTGCGCCTCAAGGCGGACGGCCTCGGCCGAAAGCGCGCAGCCCAGGGCTCGCGCGGCAGCGAACCCCGCGAGGGTCCCCTCCGCCTGCCCAACGCGCGCACCTCCCAGCGTGGTGCAGTCGCCGAGGGCCCAGACGCCGTCCACGCTGGTCTTCCCCCGGGTGTCGCGTACCGTAACGAGCCGGCGCTGCTCGGGATCGAACGCATGCTCACATCCGAGCGCCCGCAACAGCTCGTTCGAGGGATGGAACCCGTAGCCCAGACACACGACATCAACATCGAAACTGGCGGTTTCGCGCCCCGCGATCGTCGCCCGTAGACCGCCCGAGTGCGGCACCACCGACGTCAGCACGGATCCGTTGATCAGGCGCACGCCGGCCCGGCGGCACGTAGAGAGGTAGCGCACTCCGTCCGCCACGAGGCGGGGCGCATTGGCCAGCATAGCTGCGATCTCCCTCACTCGGCGCACCCCCACGGCGGGTGCCGCCTCGACAACGGCCACGACGTCGGCCCCGCCTGCCACGAGTTCCACCGCGAGCTGCAGGTTGAGCGGCCCGTTGCCGGCAATCAACACGCGTTTGCCGGGTAGGCGGCGAGCCGTACGCCACAGGGTCTGGGCTGCCCCGGTCGTCATGACTCCTGGAAGGGTCCACCCGGGTACTGGCCAGCCCCGGTCGAACGCTCCGGTAGCGATGATCGCCTGCTCGGGCTGAACGAGAAAACTGCCCCCAGGCTTCGTCGCCGCGAACTCCAGCGGCCTGAAGGCTCCCCAGACCGACGCATTCGACCGCACGGTCACCCCAGAACCGAGAACGTCGTCGATGAGGCGCCTGCCCTCTTGGTGTTGCGCGTCGGGCGGAGCGACGCCCGCGGCAGAGCATTGCTTGAAGTACTGGCCACCCGGGGCCGATCCCTCGTCGAGCACAAGCACTTCCGCACCGGCGAGACGTGCGGCATAGGCGGCGGCGAGCCCGCCCGGTCCCGCGCCGACCACCAGCACCTGCGGGCGCTCGACGGGAATCTCCTCAATGGTGATCGGAGGTCGCCCGGCCGCCGGACCTGATGCTGCAGGAGCTCGCCCGCTCCCTTCGCGTCGGACCTTCATGGGTCGGTCGACTTTCACCGTGCAGGCGCGTTGGTTCGGCTTTCCGTCGACTTCAACCAAACAGTCCTGGCACACTCCCATGCCGCAAAAAACTCCGCGTTCGGCACCGCGTTCGGTTGTGCGAAACGAACGGATACCGTGCGCTGTGAGCGTTGCTGCGAGACTCTCGCCGGGGCGCGCCTCGAGGGCCTCGCCCTCGAACTCGATCTTCAAACTCAGATGTCCCTGCGCAGGATGGTGGCGCTCGGAAGGTTCCGCAGGCCAAAGTCACCGCACGTCGGATGAACGGCAATGCAGCGCCAGGAGCTCGCCCATGTCTACACTGTCAGAACTTGATCGGCGGTACCTCTAACTGGAGCGTTGGGTGAGTCTTTTGGGATCGGACGTCTCCTTCGCGCGAAACTGCCCGATCATTTATGTTGCTGGCCCCTGACGAGCCTAGACAACAAGCCAATCGGATCGAGAAGCGCAGCCGCATGAAGAAGCGACAAACACGCTGGATTCTCCCGTGCACGTTCGCGCTCGCTTTGACCGCCTGCGCCTCCGGCCAGAGGAGCACCGGCACGTCCCCAGGGCCTGAAGGCAGGGAGCTCGAGAGGCTCGAGGCGCTCTTCCAGGCGCGCGCCGATAGCGTAACGAGCAACGTCTCCGAGGCCGACGTCGAGTTCATGACCGGGATGATTTCCCACCACGCGCAAGCACTCGTGATGTCGGGACTCGCCCCCACGCATGGCGCGAGTCCACAGATGAGGATTCTCACTTCCCGGATCATCAACGCTCAGACGGATGAAATCGCATTCATGCAGGCATGGCTGCGCGACCGCCAGCGACACGTCCCGGAAGTCGAGGTCGACGGGCTGACGCTCACGATCGACGGCGGTCCAGCACCGCGCATGCACGGGATGCTCAGCGATGCACAAATGCAGGAACTCGCTGCAGCGCGCGGCGTGGAGTGGGACCGTGTGTTTCTCACGTACATGATCCAGCACCACGAGGGTGCCGTGACGATGGTGAGCGATCTCTTCGCCACCGATGGCGCGGCGAACGACGACATCGCGTTCAAGATGGCATCGGACATCCAGGTGGATCAGCGCAGCGAGATTCGCCGAATGAAGAGAATGTTAGAAGAGATCGCAGGAAGGCCCGAAGGGCCTTCACCACAGGACCGACATCCGTCCCCATAGAGGCACCTACCATGATCAACCGCAGCCTTTCGCCCACCATGTTGAAGCTCATTCGCCGTCTCGGCCCACTCGCACTGGCCGCGGGAGTACTGGTTGTGTCGGCCTGCTCGTCGTCTTCGGGCAGTTTTGGGGCCCCGCCCAGCCCGGACCCACGCATCGGACTCGGGGCCGGACTCTTCGACGCCGAGGAAGCGATCTGGAACCTCGCGTGGGTGTCACAGAGCCCACCGCCGGAGTCGTTCGTCGGCTCGACGAACTCCGATCTCGCGTTCTTGGGCGACTATGCGATCCAGGGCAACTACAACGGCGTAATGTTCTGGGACATCTCGGATCCGGCCCGCCCGACGATCGCGGTGGAGTTCGTTTGCCCGGCTTCACAGAGTGACGTCTCGGTGTATGGAAACCTTCTATTCGTATCGGGTGAAGGCACGAGCGGTCGTCTTGACTGCGGGAGTGAAGGCGTTGCAGAGGCGGTGAGCCATGACAGGCTGCGTGGGATCCGGATCTTCGATATTACCGACGTGCAGAACCCTGAGTACATCGCGAACGTGCAAACCTGTCGCGGCTCGCACACCCACACCGTGCTCAAGCATCCATCCGACGACGACAACGTCTACATCTACGTGTCCGGTTCTTCGTCCGTCCGTCCTGCCGAAGAACTCGAAGGGTGCATCGCGGCCGGAGACGACCCGAGTTCGGCACTCTTCCGGATTGAGGTCATCCGTGTGCCGCTGGACTCGCCAGAGGATGCGGCGATCGTGAGTTCGCCCCGCATTTTCCAGGGCTTGGTAGAGCCGGAGTCACACGGCCAGGCGCCCGGAGACATCCGGATGGTCGAAGAGGCCCGGGCGCGAGGAGACTTCGTGTCGGGCGTCGGAGAAGACGCGAGGGTCATGTCCCGGCGGTTCACGCAGCCACAACTGCTGCGTATCATGCGCGAGCGCGGCGGCACCGGTTCGCCGACGGCGGCCGACAGTGCCCAACTCCACGAGGAGCTCCCGACCTTAGTCGAGCAGCTGAGAGGCACGCCGGACGATGACGTCGATCCGGACGCTCCGCGGCCCGGTCCGACGCAGTGTCACGACATCACCGTCTTTCCTGAGATCGGTCTCGCGGCCGGCGCGTGCGGTGGCTACGGCCTCCTGCTCGATATCCGAGACCCCGAGAACCCCGTTCGCATCGACGCAGTCGCCGACGCGAACTTCTCGTACTGGCACTCGGCAACGTTCAACAACGACGGATCCAAGGTGCTCTTCACGGACGAGTGGGGCGGCGGCGGCGGACCCAAGTGCCGCATCGACGACCCACGCGAATGGGGTGCCGACGCAATCTTTACCATTGAAAACAGCAGCATGGTCTTCCACGAGTACTACAAGCTGTCTGCTCCTCAGACGTCGGTGGAAAACTGTGTTGCCCACAACGGCTCCCTGATCCCGATCCCGGGCCGGGACATCATGATCCAGGGTTGGTATCAAGGTGGCATCAGCCTCTTCGACTGGACCGACCCGAAGAACCCTCACGAGATTGCCTTCCACGACCGTGGACCCGTGAACGCTGAAACCCAGCGTAGTGGTGGAAGCTGGTCGGTGTATTGGTACAACGGAGTGATCGTGAACTCCGAAATTTCGCGTGGACTCGACATCTTCGAACTCACGCCGAGCGCGCACATGTCGCAGAATGAAATCGATGCTGCGAAGTCGGTGCACCTCGACTATCTGAATGCTCAAGGCCAGCCGCTCTTTGTCTGGCCATCGTCGTTCGCGCTGGCTGGCGCCTACGTGGATCAGCTGGAGCGGTCCGGTGCCTTGTCGGAGAATCGCATCGCGATGGTGCGTGGGGCACTGGATGACGCCGACGGTGGATCGCGAAGCGGACTCAACGACCTCGCGAGCGAGGTGGCTCGCTGGGCGGGTTCCTCGAACGACTCGGCAAAGGTGCGGATGCTGGCAGACGCCGTGAGGGATTTGGCAGGCTAACCGGCGCGGTTCTGAGACCTTCGTTCCATGGACGTCCAGATCTTTGGCGGTGAGGAAGGACGCTTTCGTGGCCTTAGGGCGGATGACCGCTGAAGGGGGTGAAGTCGCCTTCCTAGCGATCTCGGATGGACGGGAGGGCTAGTGGTTCTCCTTCTCACAAGCCATTGCTACTGACGGCGGCGGGACCCAACGGGGGTGAGTCCAAGGGCTCACCCCCGTTCTTCCTTCCAGTCCCATATCGCCCACTAGGTGCACCGAGTCGGCGAGTGTGATCTAGGGTGAGCGTCTCTCACGGCAGACTCCCGCCATTACTCCCGCTGTTGAACCCCGGCAGACCCGGCATCGCGAATCGACAAGGCCGTGACCCTCCATTCGTTGTGGCACACGTACACGGCCGCCCGGCTACAGACAACGGGCCACGGAGCTCCAGTTAGCATCTTCACGGTGATGCGGGAGCTCAGCCACCGGTCGATCGGGCTGATCGAGACCACCTACGGGCACCTCCTGGATGTACGGCACCGTAGCTCGGTTGTAGAATATCGGGTCGCTGAGGTGGTTCGTCTGCCGACCGAGCACCACGCGGAAAGCGCGTAGATGAAGACACGACGGCCTTTTCCGTTACCGAAACGTTACCCGAAGCGTTACCCGACGACTAAATGAAGAGAGGGAGAGAGGCAAAAGTCCTTTAGATTCAACCCGTTGCCGGGGTGGCGGAACGGTAGACGCGGCGGCCTCAAAAGCCGCTGTCCGCAAGGACGTGCGGGTTCGATTCCCGCCCCCGGTATTGACGTGCAGGATCTTGCAAGCCCAAGATGGTCAACGTCTTAGCGGTGTTGGAGGCCGCCGAGAGCGCAAGGTCTAACATCGGGAGTGGTACCACACTTGGGGGCACGTCACGGTCACGGATCTGGCCAGAACCTAGGACTGACAGAATTCGAGCAGGGCTACTTCGGAGATGGATGGTATACGAACTGGGCAGTCGATCTTCTTTATTACTCCGGCTATTCAGGCTCAGGTAAGGTAGCAAATGCTCCTGAGGAGTGTACTTGGCTGGGCAAGCTTCCTCCGGGACCCTGCGGCGGCGGCGATGGAGAATGGGGAAGGAGCCGTCTATGGTGTACCAGCTAATCTGCTACGGTTCATTCTCGATCTCTACGGTCCGAGTTACAGTGGCGGAGAGACTGCGCTGATGCGTGAACTGACTGGATCAGATCAGACCGGCTATAGCAATCTGACGACGGTTCCGGGTGACAGCATCGGCCTTCTGCTGACGCTCTTCGGGCTGAACCTCTGGGCTGATGGCCGCATCTGGCACAGCTAAAGTTTCACTTCCTGGGACCTATACCCGATCCTGCAGAGATGGAGCAACCTCAGCTCCGGTCAGCTTCAGCCTTATACCAGCTCGGCTACGGAGCCGACCGGAAGCCACTCCGTCAGGGCAGGATCGACTGCCTACCTTGAGTGGTCGCCGCCGAGTTCACATGCACCGACCAGTTTCCGAATCACGACATCGGCCGGGGACGACCTTCCTGAAGAGATGATCATGTGGATCTTCCGTATTCAGTGAGGTTCCTCCTCCATGTCCCATCCCACAACACCACCTACTGCGCCTCCCCAGCCGAGAGGGCGGTTGAAATACCTATTCTTACGCGGCAGTGCGGCTCTCGGAGACCCCGGGCGGAATTTGGCACCGTGCTCCGGTATTGGGTGAGCACACTGGCGAGGTACTCGCTGAGATCGGTTACGACGAAGCCGCGGTGGCTCTACTGCACGACGACGGTGTCGTCTAGGGAACATGGGCTCAGGCGATGCGCGCACGCTCGATGGCTTCGCCGACGAGGCTCCACGCCCGTCATCGTCTTCCTGGTGGTGTCGCTCACGAGGTGCTCCGAGTCGCTCGAGATACCCCCAGTCGACGCTTTCCACTCCCTCGAGGTTTTCGACTCCACGATGGTCGCGTTCATGTCGCGGCACGGCATCGAGTCCGGCGCGCTCGGTGTCATGAGGAACGGAGACATCGTCTTCGAGAGAGGCTTCGGATGGCAGGACTCTTTGCATCAGGTAGCGCTCCCGCCGAATGTGATGATGAGGCTGGCGAGCGTCTCGAAGCCCATCACTGCGGCCGCCATTCGCGAGTTGGTCGATGAGGGAGCGCTCGAGCTCGATGATCCCGTATTCGACATGGGGCAGGAGGGGGGAGGCGTGCTCGAGCTCGAGCCGTTTCCCGTCCTGGGTGACTCCCGGCTCGCGGACGTCACCGTGCTCGACTTGCTGCGACATCGCGGAGGCTGGGATCGGGGGATCGCAGGGGACCTCACGTACCGTGAGATCGATATCGCCGAGGCCATGGCGATATCGAGCCCCCCGGGGCGCATTAATACGGTGCGCTACATCCTCGGACAGCCGTTGCAGTCCGCGCCCGGTTCGGTGTATGCGTATGCAAACATCGGCTACCTAGTGCTTGGCCTCGTCATCGAAGAGGTGTCCGGTCGTGACTACCTGAGCTACGTCTTCGAGAACGTCCTCGATCCCTTGGGCGTCTCCCGGGCAGACCTGGTGCAGGGGCGAACCTTCCCGAGCGCCCGGAACGCGCGCGAGCCCTGGTACGACTACTCGGGGACGGGGCCCAACGTCTTCGACCCGGATGGCTCGCCGGTGCGACTCCCCAGCGGTGGGTGGGATCACGAGGCTCGCATCGCACAGGGTGGCCTGGTCGCGTCGACGAGGGCGATTCTAGAGTTCCTCGACGTCTACCAGGTCGCCGGAGATGAAATCGGCACGCGTCGCAGTGGCTCGGAAGAGTCGGGGTGGAGGTGGAACCACGGCGGGAGTCTGCCGGGCACGAACACCTTAGCCCGCCAGCGGGGAGACGGCGTCAACTACGTCGTGCTCTTCAATTCACGCCCCGCGTCGGGAACAGCGTATTCGTCGCTCATCAGATCCGAGATCGACGCCTTGCTGGACGCGGGCACCATCCTCTGGCCACAATAAGCTCAGGGATAAGCCACACGCGTTCGGCGCGAAAGCGCTTTCTAAGGGCCCGGGCGGGAGCGCGGCATTACGCGATGTGCCTGCCTCAGCGTAGACTGGACAGATCACCCGTCAGTACTCACGCCGACCAGATTCCAGAACACCGACTCCGCGCACGTTGTCGCTAGGTCGGATGCGACCCGCAACAGGCGTCACCGAGTAACCATCGACCCACGAGATCGTCGTTTCGGTGGAGAAGATCGGAACGCAGGACGGGAGCAGTGTGACAATCCAGACGATCACACCGGCCTGCAGGAGGCGGTCCCCCATCAGCGCTCGTGAGAGTGTCTCCTCCGGTGCTCCGCGCGCTTGCGATGGTTCCACCCTGCCTCCATGTCAGACCGCAGGGGGAGATCCAGAGTCGGATCTCGGTCCACCATCCACAGTACGCGCGAAGCGTAGGCGTTTCAAGCGGCTTCATACGGTTCGGTAGCCGCACGCCGTGCCCTTGGGAGGGCTTCGTCGCACGGATATAATACTAGGCTGCGCAGCATCATGAACGCCGCGACGACTGTTGGCACCGTCGCTCGGGGCCCGAAGGAGGGATCATGGGGGAGAACGGGAACGAGGTAAAAAACACTCTCTCGATCCGAGACAACCGGACGGGCAAGAACTACGAGGTCGACATTCTCGACGGCAACGTGATCCAGGCCATGGATTTGCGCCAAATCAAGGTCAACGACACGGACTTCGGGATGATGGCGTACGATCCGGCGTTCACGAATACTGCGTCGACGTGCAGCACCGTGACCTATATCGATGGCGGGAAGGGGATTCTCCGCTACCGTGGTTATCCGATCGACCAGTTGGCCGAGCGCAGTTCGCATCTCGAGGTCTCATATCTGCTGTTGCATGGCGAGCTGCCGACCCAGTCCCAGCTCGACGACTTCGTGCAGGACGTGACACTGCACACTTATGTGCACGAGAACATCACCGAACTCTTCGAAGCATTTCGGTACGACGCGCACGCAATGGGCATGGTCATCAGCGGCGTCAGCGCGCTCTCGACCTTCTATCCGGAAGCCAAGAACATCGAAGACGCGGACTGTCGCTGGCAGCAAATCGTGCGTCTGGTGGCGAAGATGCCGACGCTGGCGGCTTACGCTTACCGGCACCACAGAGGGCTCCCGTACGTGTATCCGGAGAACGAGCTCTCCTATACCGCGAACTTCCTCAGCATGTTGTTCCGCATCGGGACGTGTGAGTACAAGCCGAGCCCGGTGCTCGAGCGCGCGCTCGACGTGCTCTTCATCTTGCACGCCGATCACGAGCAGAATTGCTCCGCCACGGCGATGCGGGTCATCGGCTCGTCGCAGGCCGATCCCTACTCCGCGCTCGCTGGTGCCATGGCCGCGCTGTACGGGCCGCTGCACGGAGGCGCCAACGAGGCCGTGTTGCGCATGCTCAATCGCATCGAGCATGTGGACAACATCCCGGCGTTCATGGAGGGCGTGAAGAAGAAAGAAGAGCGCCTCATGGGCTTCGGGCACCGCGTCTACAAGGCGTACGATCCACGCGCCAGCATCATCAAGCGCACAGCTGATGAAGTATTTGAAGTGACGGGGCATAACCCGTTGTTGGACATAGCGTTGGAACTGGAGAACATCGCCCTTAGCGAAGAGTACTTCGTTGAGCGGAACCTCTATCCGAACGTCGATTTCTACTCGGGCATCATCTACCAGGCGATGGGCTTCCCGGTGGAGCTGTTCCCCGTCATGTTCGCGATTCCGCGGACCGTCGGGTGGCTCGCCCAGTGGCAGGAGATGTTGAACGATCCCGCGCAGAGGATTGCACGCCCACGTCAGGTTTACGTCGGCGAGGATACTCGGGATTTCGTACCGATCGGCGAGCGTGGGTAGAGGAGTCCGTTCTAGGCAGCATCTGGAGGGATTCTGAGTCGCCCGACCTGTATCGACCTGGAGCACCTGGGGCTCGAAGGGGCGATCGCGTGCTACCTCGTCGATGCGGAGGAGCCGACGATCATCGATCCGGGTCCGACCACTTCCATGGAACGGTTGGTGGACGAGTTGCAGGCTCTCGGCGTCGGACCGAGGGATTTGCAGCACATCGCGTTGACCCACATCCACCTCGATCACGCAGGTGCCACCGGCGATCTCTGCGAGGTCTTCCCGAATGCGACCGTGCATGTGCAGGAGGATGGTGCGTCTCACCTAGTGGATCCGGAGCGGCTCGTTGCCAGCACGCGCCGGACGTTCGGTGATGCCCACGACCGCCTTTGGGGTGAGATGAAGCCAGTTCCCGCAGACCGCATCCAAGCGTGGCGTTCGGGCGAGCCCGGGCCGTGCCCTGAGCTGCGTCCGGTTGCGACCCCCGGACATATTGCGCATCACGTGGCGTATCTGGACGAGCGTGATGGCATGCTGTTCGCGGGTGATGCCATGGGGATCGTTCTGTCCGATGGACCTTCGCACCCTCCGACGCCACCGCCTGCGGTGGATCTGAGAGCGTGGAGGCGCACGCTGGACGAGATCGGCCAGATTGGACCCGAACGCTTCGGGGCGACGCACTTCGGCATCCACGGCGATGTCGATACGCGACGTGAACAACTCCAGTCGCGGCTGGACGCGTTGGAGGCACGGGTAAGGACGGCGTTGCACGCAGGGGATGAGGAAGACGCTCGGCGCTACAACGACGAGATCCGGGAGGAATTCGCGCCTTTCATGGGCGAAGATCGTGTCGGTGCGTACTTCGAGATGTTTTCCGCGGCCGTCGATTGGGCTGGGGTCGCATTTTATTTGAAAAGGAATCCCTAGCGGGCCGGACACGGGCCGCACAGGTAGCTGGAGTCATAATGGGACGGGAAGTTATTCCGTGGCGTGGCATGGTTGGCCTCGGCGCGTTCATGGTGGCCGTGGGCGGATTCGCTCCGGGAGCGCTGACTGCGCAGGCGAGTGACGAAGTACGCAGGCCGGTGCCGGCGCCGGTGGTGTTGCCGCCGTTCTATGAGCGTGCGCTGGAGCGCGGGTGGCGCAGTGAAGACGGCAGCCCTGGCCATTCGTACTGGCAGCAGTCGTCGTCCTATGAGCTCGAGGCCCGGCTCGACCCGGAGACCGCGGAGCTGGAAGGCACTGTTCGCATACTGTACGTGAACAATGCTCCCGCGCGTTTGCCCACCGTTTGGCTGCATCTACACCAGAATCTGCATCAAGAAGGCTCGCCTAGGAGCGCCACCGAGGAGATCACGGGCGGCATTCACCTGACCAGCGTCTCGGCGGACGGTGAGGAGCTCGAGGCCATGGAGGAGCTCGACGACGGAGCGGGCTACGAGGTAGATGGCACGCTGATGCGGCTCTCTCCGGGCTTCCCAGTGGAGCAGGGCGACACGCTCGAGCTCGAGATCAGCTGGAGCGAGACCATTCCGCAGAACGGCTCCGGTCGTATGGGGCACTCCGACAAGGAGATGTACTTCATTGCGTACTGGTTCCCCAAAATGGCGGTCTTCGACGACCTCCGTCTCTGGGACGCGCAGCCGTACCTGGGGGCCGCAGAGTTCTACGACGGCTTCGGAGACTACACAGCCTCGATCTCCGTGCCCGAGGGCTGGACCGTGATGGCGACGGGGGATCTCCAGAATCCAGAGGACGTGTTCACAGCGCTCACGCTCGAGCGTATCGAGCAGGCATCCACCTCGGACGAGCTCGTGATGATTGCGGGGCAGGCGGAGCGCGATGCAGGGACCGTCACCGCATCGGGCGAGGACGGCTGGCTGACCTATCGCTTCGAAGCAGAGAACGTGCGTGACTTCGTGTGGACGACCTCCAACCTGCAGCGCTGGGACGCGAGCTCGGCGGTCGTGCCGGACCGGGACGAGGACGGCGAAGACGACCGCGTGTTGATCCATTCATTCTGGCGTCCGGAGCGCGCCCCGCTCTGGGCCCAACAGTGGAAGTACGCGAAGCAGTCGATCGAGCATCACTCGGTGTACACGGGCTTTCCCTATCCCTGGTCGCACATGACGTCGGTCGAAGGTGCGGACATCATCGACGGCGGCATGGAGTTCCCGATGCTGACGCTGATTGGACCGTACGAGGACAGGGACGCCCAAGCGCTCTTCAACGTCACCTCGCACGAGTTGGGACACATGTGGGTGCCGATGATTGTTGGCTCCAACGAGAAGCGGCACGCTTGGATGGACGAGGGGTCGACCACCTTCCTCGAGGATGAGAGCCGGATGGAGCTCTGGCCGGGTGTAGACCACCACCGGGTCGAGGGCACTTCGTACGTCGAGGTAGCCGCCGCTGGGCTGGAGCAGAGCATGATGCGGCACGGCGACTGGTACGCGCCGGGCCCGGGCTACGGCACCGCGTCCTATTCGAAGCCCGCGACTCTGATGGTCCTGCTTCGTGAGCTACTGGGCGAGGAGACGTGGCAGCGGGCGTATCGGGCCTTCATCTCGGAGTGGGCGTACAAGCACCCCACCCCCTGGGACTTTTTCGCCACCTTCGAGCGCTTCGCGGAACAGGATCTCGACTGGTTCTGGACGTCCTTCTACTTCGAGACCTGGACGCTCGACCACGCTGTGGGCACGGTTCGCCCGCACACGTCTGGTGGTGCCACCGTGACCATCGAGGACCGCGGTTTTGCTCCGTTCCCCGCGACGGTCCGGATCCGGACGTCCACGGGCGAGCGGATTGAGGAAACCATACGCGTCGATCACTGGCTCGACGGCCACAAGAGCTTCGAGATCGAGGTCCCGGCAGGAGTGGGGTCGGTCACTCGAGTCGAGGTGGATCCGTCCGGCTACGTGCCCGATGTGGACCGCAGCAACAACTTCTGGCCGCGCGGTTAGTGGCACACTAGTCCTCTTCGCCGTCCGCCACGCGGGCGGCGAAGCCGACCAAGGTGCCGCAGGGGGGCGCGCACGAAGAGCTCGTCCATGCCGTAGAAGGTCTGGCGGCGCGGCACGATGACTTCAGGGTCCACGAGCGGCTCCTTCGTTTTGTCCGGCCCCCCCGCGTCCATCGCCAGCGGTATCACGGCGTGCTGGCGGGGGCACCCGCCGAAGGTGGGTAGCGCTGCTCCGGGCTGCTGTGGTGGAATAGACCTGTTCGTCCTCCGGGGGTGCCGAGCGCGAACGTCGCGAATGCCGGTCTGCACTCGCTCCTCGATATTCAAAGGGGAGGTTTGTGCGGTCAATTGCCCGGTATTACGATGCACCCGTGACTCGGACCATAGCATCGACCTGGGCGTCGTCATTCACGAGGGTATCGGCATGATCACGCGCGGCGAAACGCCCTGCTGGCGTCACAGCGGTACGGCACGGCGACTCGCGGTCGCGATGGTGACGGTACTGTCCACGCTGATCCTTCCCGCGGACGCCGCCGCGCAGGTCGTGGTGGGACGCGTGGTAGACGAAGGAGACGGGCGTGTTGTTGCCACCGCCCTAGTCCGGCTGTTGGACGAGGAGGGTGAGTATCGCTCGTTCGTCCTTGCGGACAGCGTGGGGCTGTACCGTCTCGTGATAGACGAACCCGGTGAGTACTTCCTTTCGGTAGAACGAATCGGGTACGTGCCCTTCCGGTCACCCTTACTGGCGTTCTCGATAGCGGACGGAACCTACCCGATCGATCTGCAGGTTTCAGCTGCGCCGCTGGGGCTGCCCGGACTCACCGTTACGGCCGAACAGAGGGCAGCAGGGGATCAGCGAATTCGCCTCCACGTCGGAAGGAACCCGAGCAGCTTGCGCATCCCCCTGCTAACCAGGGCGGACATTGAGAATCATATCGACAAGGCGCGTGACTTCGAGCACGTCGTTCGCTGGACGGACACACCGAGCATCACCGTAAAGCTGACCACGGAAGGGCCCTGTTTTCAGTACCGGCAGAGGCACTGCATCGAGGTGTTCTTAGACGGCTTCCATGTCAATCCGGAGGTCGTGAACACACTCCCTCTCGACATCGTCGAGTCCGTCGTGATTCTCCTGCCAAATGAGTCTATCGTCTACGAGGCGGGTGCCATCCTCTTATTCACTGCGGGATGGTTTCGGTAGTGGCCCGTTGTAGCTGAAGGAGCTTCACGGCGGACTGCATTGGGCCGGCCGCTCTGTCTAGCGATAGCTGGATGGGACGGCCGTGATCAGGCCATCAACCAACGGCTCGCGCGCTACGCCCAGGGTCGGCAGGTTGGTCGCGCAAAATGAATCGCGAGACGTTTAGGCGGCATCGGAGGGTGGGTGGGATGACCACGGACCGGCACTTCGTAGCGCTCCAGAACATGTATCTAGTGTAGTATAGCCGAAGTCTGCTGCCATTCGGCCGCGGCCGCATACCACATATCTTCGTTGCGACTCGACCCACGCCTTCGGCGTGGGTGCCCCACAGCCCTGCTATTACTCGTCGCCGCGCCTTGATCTGTGGGCGCGGCCACACCCTCGGTGGCTACCAGACTTCGGCTACACAACACTAGTTGTCGCTACCCCCAGCTCTTGATGCCTGGGGGGTTCTGGCGCAGCGCAGTGAGGTAGCGGAACGGGCTCGGACCCTGCCGATCCGGGTCTGCCCAGTACTCGAGCGTGCCGGGCAGGGAGGAGTGCAGGTCGTCGAGGTCCTCTCGAGGACTTTCCCGAGCGGCCAGAAGACCGGTTTGGGGGCTCGCGCCGTAATCGCCACCGTTATGGAGTCGTGGCCTTTCTGGTCTCGCAGCGCACGCGCGAGATCGGAATCCGCATGGCGCTGGGTGCGAGGCGAGGCAGAGTGACCAAGAAGGTGCTGCAGCAGGGGCTTCGGCCGACGATTGCCGGAGTGATTCTCGGAGTCGTGGTTGCCCGCTACGGCGGGCGAGTCATGGAGGACCTGCTGTTCGGCGTTGAACCGAACGATCCGGTGGTGCTGGCGGGTGTGAGCGTGCTGGTATTGCTGGTCGCGACCGCGGCCACTCTGATTCCGGCACGCGGGGCCACACGCGTCGATCCAACGGTGGCGCTCAGGGTGGCATGAGTGCCGCATTTCGCTCGAGTCGCCGGCTAACCCCAGCTCTTGATGCTTGGAGGGTTCTGGCGTAGCGCCGTGAGGTAGCGAAACGGGCTCGGAGCCTTCTGATCCGGGTCGGCCCAGGACTCGAGTGCGCCGGGCAGGGAAGTGGGCAGGTCGTCGAGATCCTCCTCGGGACCTTCCTGAACGGCGAGCCGACTGTTCCCGTTCGCGGTAGCATATGTCTCCGATATGCCCCT
>DQPL01000132.1 GCA_015664885.1 Gemmatimonadota bacterium | reverse complement strand
TGCGCCCCCACCCTGTCGTGATCGCGAGCACGATGACGACAAGCAGCGCCCACGAGTGGACGTTGTGCAGGCCGACCTCCCAGGGGGACACGCGCGGCATGCCGTCGACGCCCGCGGTCATGCTGGCCGCGAGGATCACGGGGATGAACACTGGAAAAAGGAACGGATACGTGCACACGGTGACGTCCAGAATGTTCGAACGACGGTAGCCGTCGATGCCCGCGCCCTCTCCGACCTCCTTGGCCAGGTCGCCGACCGCGAGGATGGCCACGGTCGAGTGCGTAGTGAGCAAGGTGGCACCCGTGACCGAGCCGAAGATCCACCACTCCGCCTGGCCCGGCGTACCTGAACGCGACTGGACCCACGCCACGATGCGGTCGACGATACCGGCGGCCTCCAGTCCTCCCACGAGACCCATCAGCAGGATCGTAAACATGGACACACCTACGGCGCGACGCATGCCGTCGAGGACGAGGCCCTGGGCCACGAAGTTCTCGCGATCGATGGAGAGCAGATCCGCCGGTGTGAAGCGTCCGAGCAGGAGCCCGAGGATCGCAGCCCCGAGAATGCCGTAGACGAGCCCCTCGATCAGGTGGCGCTGCTTCATCAGCACGAAGAGCACCATTATGGGGACCGCCAGCATGAGCAGACCTGTTGCGTCGGCATCGGTGGAGGGTCCGGCTCCGGCCTGGGTCCCGTCCCCACCACCAAGCACCGCGAACACAGCGATCGACACGAATGCCGCCGGGAGCGCGTAGCGCATCCTCGAGCGCACGACGCCGTTGATGTCGGCGCCCTGAGTGGATGCCGACGCGATGGTCGTGTCGGACACCGGGGAGACGTTGTCCCCGAAGGTGGCTCCCGCCAGGATCGCCCCGATCAGGAACGCCGGGTCCGTGCCCAGCACACCGCCGACCGGGTAGAGCAGCGGAGCGCATACTAGGATCGTGCCCAGGCTCGTGCCGGTCGCGGTCGAGAACAAAGCACACACGAGGAATGCGGCCACCGCGTAGCCGCCCGAGCCGACGCCGGCTGACTGCGCGGCCCACACGAGGGACTGGACGAGCCCGCTGTCGCGCAGCAGCACGCCGAACACGCCCGCGAGCATCCACGCCATCACCATCAGCATGACGAGCTTGCGGCTCATGCCGTCGAGCATCGCTTCGGCGTAGCCGCGCTTGTCTTGGGCAAGCAGGAGCCCGAGTGTCAGCCCACCGAGCAGGACCGGCCAGAAGCCGGTCTCGTCGGGTGCGCCGGAAAGACCGAGCCATCCGACTCCGACCAGGAAGAGCACGAACGGTGCGAGCGCTCCGGCGAGGCCGCCATGGAAGCGGAGGGGTACGCCGCTCGAGGTCGAGGGGTCCACGGCCGGTCCGTGTCAGAGGGTCGTGCCCAGCACAGCGGAAGTCTACGTTCGCCCGAACCCTTTTGAAAGGAAGCGACATGAGCGCCAACGACGAGTTCACGCTCTACGACTTGCGCGTGGAGGTCGTGGAGGAAGACGGCCCGATGGTGTGCAACCATCAACCCGGGGACTATCTCGAGCTCTCCGGCGAGAACCTGAGTTTCCCGCCGGGCCAGACCTTCCCGATCTACGCGCTGGCTGCCCTGCTGCCGCTCCTGCCCGCCAAGCAGCGGCAAACCCACCCGAACGACTGGATGACGACCGACATGGAGGTCGCGTGCCCCGACCCGCTGTGCGGCGCTCGCTTCCAGATCACGCGCACCGGGACGTCGACGTTCCGCCACGGTGACGTCACTCGGGTGCCCCTATCGGGCGAGGGCGCTTGACGTCGGGGCACGATGTCGAGTTAGTCCCTGGATACCGGATCTCGAGGTTGATCCTGGGCGGCTGGCAATTCTCCGAGGGACACCGGCGGGGCGGGCTCGATCTGGACGAAACGCTCGAACTCCTAGTCGCTGCGGCAGACCGAGGCGTAACGACGTTCGACTGCGCGGACATTTACACGGGCGTAGAGGAACTCTACGGCCGGTTCCTGCAGCGGTGGCGGTCTACGTCGGCGACGACACCGGTCAGAGTCCACACGAAGTTCGTTCCCGACTTCGAAGCGCTGGTGGACGTAGACGAGCCGTACGTCCGGCGGATCATCGAGCGATCGCTCACGCGGCTGGGCGTCGAGGCGCTCGACCTCGTGCACTACTACTGGTGGCGGGACGACGTCCCCGGGATGGAGCAGACAGCACTGTGGCTGGCTGCCCTTCAGGGCGAGGGGAAGATCCGTCACATCGGCGTTACGAACCTAGACGTGGACCGCGTGCGTCGGATCGAGGACGCAGGCGTCAGGCTCCTCTCGAACCAAGTCCAGTACTCCGTCCTCGACCGGAGGCCGGAGGCGGCGCTCAAGGACCACTGTCTAGAGCGCGGGTCTGGGCTCCTCTGCTTCGGTGCTCTCGCGGGTGGCTTCCTCACGGACCGCTGGCTCGGCGCCCCTCCCCCCACGGGCGAGCTGGACAACCGCTCCCTCGTGAAGTACCGGCTGATCATCGACGAGTTCGGCGGCTGGAACGCATACCAGGCCCTCCTCTCGGAGCTGCGGTCGGTCGCGGACGAGCACGCGTCGGACGTGGCCACGGTCGCCGTGCGCTTCGTGCTCGATCAGCCGAGCGTCGCTGCAGTGATCTTCGGCGCGACGCGTCTCGGACAGGTGGAAC
Source organism: Gemmatimonadota bacterium (assembly GCA_015664885.1). Taxonomy (GTDB): domain Bacteria; phylum Gemmatimonadota; class Gemmatimonadetes; order Longimicrobiales; family Gaopeijiaceae; genus UBA1138. The sequence goes on along the minus strand of DQPL01000132.1, from coordinate 820 downwards.
GAAACCTTCGTGCGCTGTCACTGCGACTCACGGAGGACGATCACGCACGCATCCGGCGCCACCTCGACGCAGCGCCTGGGCCAGCCGGTCCGGTGTTCGGGCTAGAGCGGGACCGCGACGGCCCGCACAGTAGCATCATGCGGTACAACCTGAACCGCGGCGAGCTGCTGGAGGACGATGTGGAGCAGATCTGATCGTCCCGGCTCTTGGACTGGCGGGAAGATCCGACTGGGCTGGCAACGGGGCACCGTGGAAGCGCGGCGGGGGGGCGGCGGGGGGGAGGGTTGCATGGGTGACCGATCAAGCCGCCTCTTGCACTGACCGGTCACTCGTGTGGAAAGCGCCCGATACCGATCTCTCCATCAAAGAGGAGTCGATGCTGTCCTCAATCCATCCCAGCCCGCAACGCCGAGTCCGTTGGAACCAGTGCACCGCTCTCGCCCCCTCCGTGACCACGGTCCTGGCGGTCAGCGTTGCTCTGACGGCCGCGTGCGCCCCAGCCGACGCGCCCCGTGCCGCCGATGCGGCTTTTGAATTCGACCTCCCCAACTGGTCCGAGCAGGTCACGCTGCGCGAGGGGTGGCTCGAGCGTCTTCACGAGATGTTGCTCCCCATGATGCGTCAGTACGACATCGATATGTGGATCACCGTGAACGAGGAGTTCCATGACGATCCGCTGACCGAGTACATCGCACCCCCAAGACCCTACACGGGCAACCGGGACATCTTCGTGTTCGTCGACACGGGGGAAGAGCTTCGAAGCGTGGCGATCACGGGCTACTCCGAGGTGAACCTGAAGCGCTTCTTCGAGTCACCCGAC
>DQPL01000048.1 GCA_015664885.1 Gemmatimonadota bacterium | reverse complement strand
GGGGGAGAGCGGGCCTCTCTCCGCGAAAGGGCTAGCACGACATCGTTGCGAGAGACCCGCCCTCCCCCAAGCTTCCACCGCCCCGGGCATTCCTGGCACGCGGGGCTTACTACGTTGGCCAGGACGCGGTCAGGGGGTGGCTCGTAGGAACCGCCTCGCCAACTGGGCTACTCGGTCTTCACCGGTGGCTTCTGCTTCCTTCAGGATTTTTTCGATGTGGGACGTCAGCATGGGGTCGCCCCATTGGTAGCCGGTCGCGGATTCCGCGCTCCTGGAATCTCCTTCGTCTGCGCCCTGGATCAGGGCCCAGGCGGCCGCCTCCTCGTAGTAGGGTGAGGCGGCGTCCGGGAGGCGGAATTCGGGCTCCTTTTGAGCGTCGTCGTCTTTTACGAATGCGCGGGACACGGCTCTAGGCTCCTGCCGCTTTCGGGAGCTTGATTTCAGGATTCTCCGGATGGCGACGGTACAGGACGATCGTGCGCCCGATGGTCTGAGGCACGTGCACGTCGTTGAGGCGATCCGAGATCTGATCGGCGGTGGCACGTGCCTTTGCCGGGGCTGCCTGGAGCACCTTCACCTTCAGCAACTCGCGCGTCTTTAGAGCGTCCACGATGGAAACGATCAGCGCTGGGCTGACGCCCTCCGCGCCTACGTGCACGACCGGCTTCAGACTGTGCGCGAGTTTGCGTAGAAACGCGCGTTGCTTCGATGTGAGCTCGTTCATCAATGTCTGATCTGCCTCGGCAAAGGGGGCGGCACAAGCTGCGCCGGCGGGCGCGCGCGCGAAAGCGAACGCGCTGCCCTCGCTGGCGTGCCCTTAGCGCCTCATGTTGTCCTCGTAGCTTCCGTTCCCGAAGTCGCCTCGAGGTTCTTCATGCCGCTGCGTAAAATCTATCCGACCGTCCTCCTGTTGCTGGCCCTCGGCGCGCCTCACGCAGCCACGGCCCAGCCCGCTCAGTTGGACGCATGGAAGAGCCAACTGGTCGAGTCGATCGAAGGCAGGAGGAAGTTTACGGCCAACATCGTCGATCAGATCTTCAGCTTCGGGGAGCTCGGCTTCCAGGAGTTCGAGACCTCGCGCTACCTGGTCGGGTTGCTGCGCGACAATGGCTTCACGGTCGAAGAAGGCGTAGCGGGCATCCCGACGGCATGGGTCGCCACATGGGGTTCAGGCAGCCCGAAAATCTCCCTCGGCACGGACATCGATGACATACCGAAGGCGTCTCAGACCCCCGGCGTCGCTTGCCATCTACCGCTGGTAGAGGGCGCGCCCGGCCACGGTGAAGGGCACAACTCAGGCATGGCGGTCCAGATCACCGCAGCGCTTGCGGTCAAGGACCTCATGGAGAGGGAGGGGCTGCCGGGAACGATTCAGATCTGGCCCGGTGTTGCCGAGGAGTTGGTAGCGACCAAGGCCTACTACGTGCGCGCGGGCATGTTCGAGGACGTCGACATCGTTCTCTACGCGCACGTTGGCAACAACCTGTCGACCGGGTGGGGCATGACGCCCGGCACCGGATTGATCTCGGCGATGTTCACGTTCGAGGGCTTTGCGGCGCATGCCGGGGGTGCACCGTGGCGCGGGCGCAGTGCCGCCGACGCGGTGAGCCTCATGGAAGTCGGTTGGAACTTCCGCCGCGAACATCTGCGCTTGCAGCACCGCTCGCATTCCATCGTTTACAACGGCGGCGATCAGCCGAACGTGGTGCCGTCAGAGGCCTCGATCTGGTTCTACTTCCGCGAGAAGAACTACCCACAGATTCTCGACCTCTTCGCCATCGGCGACTCGGTCGCCCGCGGTGCCGCGATGATGAGCGGGACCACGCTCAAGGACGTGCGCCTCATCGGAACCGCTTGGCCTGGTCATTTCAACAAGATCATCGCCGAGACCATGTACGCGAACATAGAGCGCGTAGGTCTGCCCGAGTGGACCGAAGACGACCAGCGCTTCGCCCGCGCCACCCAGGGAGAGGTGGGCGGCGCCCAGACCGGGCTCGCCACCGAGCTCAGCCGCTTGCGACCGGCACCCACCGAGGCACAACGCACCGCCGGCTACGCCGACGACATCGGTGACATTTCCTGGAACGTGCCCACCGCGACGCTTTCCTATCCGTCCAACATGCCCGGCCTGCCGGGCCACAACTGGGCGAATGCGATCGCCATGGCGACCCCGATCGCGCACAAGGGCGCTACTCAGGGCGCGCTCGCACAGTCGATGACTCTCTTGGATTTCATGGTCCGTCCGGATCTGGTCGAAGCCGCGTGGGACTACTTCCGCGATGTGCAGACGGCCGACCTGCAGTACACGCCGTTCATTCGCCCAACCGACCAGCCCGCGATCGAGATGAATGCCGGCATCCTGGACGAGTTCCGTGAGGACATGCGGCAGTTCTACTACGACTCCGACCGGTACGACTCGTATCTAGATCAGCTCGGGGTTTCGTACCCGACGCTCAGGCAGCCGGATGGGCGCTGCACGATTGGGTCGGTTAGTGAGCAGCAGGGAGGGGGCTCCTGAGCTGACCTGCCCTCAAGCTCTTCGTTCTGCTTCTTGCCGCGTCGGTCGCCGGCTGCTCTGAGGAGGACGAAACACAAGCGGCCGCCAAGACAGCGCCCTCGAGTCAGCCGGCCGGCGCTGTGCCCAACCTGCCCGAGCCGACCGACTCCGTTGCCGTGTCGGGCGACGGCGAGCCAACCTTGGTGCGGGTCTTCTACGCAACCGACCGTGCGCGCACCGGATCCCGCGATCCCGACGACTTCCATGGCGGGGACTTTGCCGAACTCGAGTACGGGCGGGTCGAGGTCAGCATCCCGCCGGGCCACGAGGTGGGGGAGCTCGAGAGTCCTTCGATCCTTCGCTTCGAGTTCCGGGCCGACCCCGACAAGCACGTCGCCGTGATGATCTGCTCCGGCGTGTGTCGTCTCCTGCTCATTTCTGACCTCCTCCCTGAATCTGCGACCAGCGCAAGATCCTAACATTCGCGCT
>DQPL01000078.1 GCA_015664885.1 Gemmatimonadota bacterium | reverse complement strand
CGATCCGGATGGGTCCGATTTAGGCGAGCCCGAACCGGACGAGTCCGATCTGGGGGAGTCCGAGCCGGATGACCCTGAGGCGGGCGGCGAGGCAGACATTGCGGCTGAACCCTCGCCGATGTCCGGGGACGACGGGGCGGATGAGCTGGAGGAAGACGCGGACGGGTGGGATGAAGGCATCGAGTCCGAAGACGGCTTGCAGCTCTCAGACCCGAACGCAGAGTCTGAAATCGAGCACGAGGTCCCGCCCATGGATCTGCTCTCGCAGCCCGATGCGCGGGATGACTCCAGCATGGACCGGCAGCTGGACGAGCTCGGCCGCGTCCTGATCGACAAGCTGAAAACGTTCAACGTGGAGTGCACGCTCGGCGAGCGAACCACGGGACCCATGGTCACGCAATTCGAGGTCGTGCCATCGGCCGGCGTGAAGGTGAATCGCATTGCCAATCTGGACGCGGATCTCGCGCTTGCCATGAAGGCCAAAAGCATCCGCATCGTCGCGCCTATCCCAGGCCGGGGCGCTGTCGGTGTCGAAATACCCAACCCGCAGCCCGAGATCGTCAATCTGCGCCACATCCTCGAGTCTCCGGAGTTCAAGAACGCGAAGGGCGACCTACCTCTGGCGTTGGGGAAGGACCTGAATGGCCGGCCGTATGTCGCCAATCTCGAGAAGATGCCGCACGTGCTCATCGCGGGCGCGACCGGCGCCGGCAAGTCGGTGTGCCTCAACACCATCGTCACGAGCCTCGTGTACCGGCACACACCGGAGACGCTGCGGCTGCTGATGATCGACCCGAAAATGGTCGAGCTCTCGGTCTACTCGCGACTCCCGCACCTCAGGCACAATGTCGTCACCGACCCACGCGATGCCGCCGGGGTACTGAAATGGGCGGTGATCGAGATGGAACGTCGATACGGGCTGTTCAAGGCCAACTATGTGCGTTCCATCGGCGAGTTCAACAGGAAGGTTCGGGACGGATCCGTCGTGAGGCGTTTCGAGCCGAAGGGCCCGGAGGGCGATGAGAACCGCTGGATCTACGACGACGGAGTGCTTCCCTTCATCGTTGTGGTCGTGGATGAGCTCGCGGATCTCATGATGACCGTTCAGAGCGAGGTCGAGAAGCCGCTCACTCAGCTCGCCCAGAAGGCGCGCGCGATCGGCATCCACCTCATCGTCGCCACCCAGCGTCCGTCCGTGAACATCATCACCGGTCTCATCAAGGCGAATTTTCCGACACGCATCGCGTTTCGGGTTGCGTCCAAGACGGACTCACGCACGATCCTCGACATGAACGGAGCCGACGCGTTGCTCGGTAACGGAGACATGCTCTTTCTGCCTCCAGGCGAGAGCGATCCGGTCCGAATCCAAGGCGCCTACTTGCCGACCGAGGACACCGAGAGGCTCATGGGTTGGTACACGGAGCTCATCGAGCGTCATCAGGATGAGGGCGAGATCCCGGACACCACCCTCGAGACGGACATCTTGGAAGAGCTGCGCGGTCAGGAGCTCGAGGATGCCGCGATCGTCGCTGAGGAAATCGCGGGAGATTGGGACGAGCTTTTCCAGGCGTCGGCTGAGGCATGCATCCAGAACGGAACCGGCTCCACGTCACTCTTGCAACGGCGGTTGAGTATCGGGTACGGCAGAGCCGCCCGCATTGTCGATCAGCTCTTCGATGCAGGTGTCATCGGAGATTCGGATGGCTCGAAGGGACGCGAGGTACTCATGTCGATGGACGAGCTCGAAACGTTCATGCGCGGGGGCGGTGTTTGATGCCCGGTAGATGGGTCGCCGCGATGACCATGTCGATCATCGGTGTGGTGCCACAGGTGGCGCGCTCGCAGACGGTGGATGCGCTTTCCTTGCTCGAAGCGACCGCCGCGAACTACGAGCACGTGAACCAGTTCTGCGCGGATTTTACACAGGTTCTGTCGGTGCCGTTGCTCGGTGACGAGCGGACGGGTACCGGGCAGATGTGCCAGGCACGCCCTAACAAGTTCGCCATGCGGTTTTCCGACCCTGAAGGTGACCTCGTGGTCGTCGATGGCGAGTGGGTCTGGCTCTACTACCCTAGCCTGGACCCGAATCAAGTCATCCGATTCGCGATGGCTGAGGCCTCAGGCGCCTACGACCTCCACAAGGAATTCCTGGAAGACCCGGCCACCAAGTACGAGGTCACCTACGAGGCGCTCGATGACGTTGCCGGACGTCAGGCGCACCGTCTGCGACTGATCCCGCGTGCGCGGTCCTCGTATGAGGCGGCGGTGATCTGGATCGACCACCAGGACCCCGTGCTCCGTCAGGTCCGCATCGAGGACGAGAACGGCACGGTGCGCACCATCACACTCGAGCGGGTTGATCTCGACCCGGTCACCTTGGACGAAGGCTGGTTCACCTTCACGCCGCCGCCCGGCGCTCAGGTCATTTCCAGATGAGGACGCGCGACCTTCCGGTCTTTCCGCTCACGCCTGACCCGGTGCGGCCTGATGTTTCGCCGGACGTCGCGCCCGTACGTCACGAGTTCGACGCCGCCGGATCGGCTGATGGGCCCCGCATCGCACTGCTCACGCTGGGTTGCGACAAGAACACTGTCGACTCGGAGCGCATGATGGCGGCACTGCTCGGCTACGGAGCCCACGTGTCTACCGACCTCGAACGTGCGGACGTCGTGATCGTGAACACGTGCGGCTTCATCCAGGAAGCCAAAGAGCAGTCGATTGAGACGCTTCTGGAGGCGTGCGACCTGAAAGAGCGTGGAAAGCTGAAAGCCGTGGTCGCCGTCGGATGCCTCGTCCAGCGCTACAAGCAGGATCTTCAAGAGGAGATTCCTGAAGTCGACCTCTTCATGGGGCTCACTGAACTCAAGGGGCTGGTGCCCGAGCTACGCTCGCGAGGGCTGCTGCCTGAGTCCGAGACGGTGCCCATCATGGAGCGCCCGTTGCGCGTGCTTTCCACGGAAACTCCGCACACGTCCTACCTCAAGATCAGCGAGGGGTGCGATCACACATGCGCGTTCTGCGCGATTCCGCTCATGAGGGGACTTCACAGATCGCAGCCAGTGGAAGAGCTGGTGCGTGAAGCTGCCGGCCTCGGCGCTCAGGGCGTGAAGGAGATCAACATCGTCTCGCAGGACACGACTTGGTACGGGCGAGACGCACGCCGCCGCGACCGAGAAGCCCCGTTGTTGCCTGAGTTGCTACGCGCACTCATCGATGGCACCGATGTGGCTTGGTACCGCCTCTTCTACATGTATCCGTCCGGGATCACACCCGAGATGGTCGAGCTGATCGCAAGCGAGGCACGGATCGTGCCGTACCTCGATATGCCGATTCAGCACGGGAGCGATCGCATGCTTCAGCTCATGCGCAGGCCCGAACGCCAGGAGACCATTCGGGAGCGCGTGGGCTGGTTGCGCGATGCGATTCCGGGGCTGACGCTGCGTACGACCGTGATCGTGGGGTTCCCTGGTGAACAGGACGACGACTTCAGAGAGATGCTCGACTTGCTGGAAGAGATCCGATTCGATCGTGTAGGCGCCTTCACCTATTCCGTGGAGGAGGGGACGCGCGCCGCCGACATGGCCGGGCAACTGGAACAGGCCGTGATGAACGAGCGGCTCGAGGAACTGATGGAGGTTCAGCGCGACATCAGCTTCGAAAAGAACTCGGACCTCATCGGTCAGCGCACCACCGCGCTCGTCGACAACTTGCTCGACGGCGACGGGGACTTCGTCGCGGTTGCGCGTACGGTCGCTCAGGCGCACGAGGTCGATGGCGTCACAAACCTGATTGGGCTTGAAGGTACGGCTGGGATCGAGCCGGGCAGCATGATCGAGGTCGAGATCGTGGACGCGCTCGACTACGACTTGGTGGCGAAGACACGGACCGGATGACGAGGAGGGAGGGAGATGCGGTTTAGCACGTGCGTGATCGTTGCTGCGGTGCTGGGGCTTGCCGCTGGGCCGAGCGAGGCCACGAGCCAAGATCTCGCCGACTTCGACTACGAGAACCTGTCTTTGCGCGGCTTCGGCTTCGAGTGGGGCTATTCGTACCCGTCCCGCGTGGAGCGCACGGAGAGCTACGGATTGCGTATCGACCTCGGATACCTTGGGCCCGGGCTCAGGATCGTGCCCAGCGTCACGTATTGGAAGGCCCCGTTTCAAGCGGTCGAGATCGAAGAGCTGGAGGAGCAGGTCGCGAGCCTCGTTCAAGCTCAGTCCGGTGGTCCCGCCCCCACTGTCGACTTGGGGACCATCGAGTGGAGCGATGTGGCGGTTGCCGTCGATGCTCAAGTGATGTGGTCGATCCCGTTCAACTTCCTATCGTTTGTGGGTCTCGGTGTTGGCGCGCATGTGATGAACGGTAGTGGCGTCGCGATCAACGGCACCTTCATCGAGGACCTCCTGGATTCAGTGACCGCGGGCTTCAACCTCCACGCTGGCCTGGAGTATCCGGTGAGTGACCGATTCCGGCTCAACGGGCAAGGACGCCACGAAGTACTCGGAGATCTCCAGTACTTCCAGATGAGGTTCGGAGCTCAGATCATGATCGGTGCCAACGCGCCCGGAGAGGTACGCAACTAGTGACGGACGACGCTGCGCCTATCCGCTTGGCGGTGATCGGGACGGGGGCGGTCAGTCAGGTCGTGCACGTGCCGATCCTCGCGGAGCGGGAGGACGTCGAGCTCGTGGCGCTGGCCGATGCCGACGCCGCGAAGGCGGACACGATTGCGCGCCGCTTCAACATTGCCGAAGTGATCGAGCCGAAAGAGGCGCTTACACGCGACGACCTCGACGCCGTCGTCCTTTGCACGCCGAACAACACGCACGAGGAGATGGCGCTCGAGGCGCTCGGCGCGGGCAAGCACGTGTTGGTCGAGCGCCCGATCGCGACGTCGGCCGCGGGAGCTGCCCGGGTAATCGAGGCGGCGAAGACGGCTGGTGCCTACCTGGCGGTAGGGCATCCGCACCGGTTCCGTCCGGAGGTTGCCGCGCTACGGAGCTTCGTGGCCGGCGGTGAGCTTGGCGAGCTGTACGCGGTGCGCGGAAGTTGGCTTACGTGCCAAGTGCCGCTCTTGCGCGCGACGTGGCGTCAGAGCAAGGACGCGTCCGGCGGCGGCGCGATGATGGACCTGGGCGTGCCAGCGCTGGACCTGTGCCTTTGGATTGTCGGTTTTCCCAACATTCGAAGCGTCTCTTGCGTTGTACACAAGGGCGAATACGAGGTCGAGGACGCGGCCACTCTGATGTTCGAGAGCGAAGACGGCATCGTCTTCTCCATGGAGGTCAGCAACCGGCTCTTCGCTGGCGAGGATCGGTACTACACGCGGGTCATGGGCACTGAGGGTTCAGGCTCGTTCCCGCCGCTGGAGATCCACAAGCAGCTTGGTGGCCGCCCGCTCGAGGTTACGCCTCGGCAGCCGCGGCCGCGCGGGGGCGAGAACCCCTACACCAACGCATATCGACGACTGCTCGACCAGTTCGTGCGCGGCGTCGCTGGACGTCACGAAATCGAGCTTCCTGAGGAGCAGGTGGCGCTCATGCGCTTGATCGAGGCTGCCTATGAATCCGCTGAAGCTGGCCGAGCGGTAGCCTTGTAATGGGTGCCGGTGCGCCGGCCTCCACTCGCGGCGGCTGGTTCGCCGGCTTGAAGATCCTGCTGTGGCCGAGGCCGGGCGAACGACTGCTTCCGGCGGTCTCCGCGGTCCTGCTCGCAGCCTCGTTCCCGCCCCTGCACCCGCTCATCCTCCCATTTGTCGGATTGGTGCCGATGGCGGTATGGGTTCAGGGCCTCCCCTCGGGCAGCGAAGGACGTCGCGCGGTGGTCCGTGGTGCGACGGTGTTCGGTGCCGTGTACTTCGGGATCCTCTTTTATTGGATTCTGGTCGCGCTGATATGGTTCTCGAAGCTCGCGATCCTCGCGTTCCTCGGTTCATGGCTCGCGCTGACCGGAGTAGGGGTGCTCTTCGCTTGGATGCTGCACCGCGCGGTGCACGAGGTCCGGGTCCCACTCTGGCTTGCGCTCCCAGTCACGTGGACCGCCGCCGAGTGGTTCCGTGCCCATCTGCCGGACACGTTGGCATTCCCCTGGCTCGGTTTGGGGTCGTCACTTTCGGGCTTCCCAGAGCTCATCGGTGTCGCCGAAATCATCGGGGCGCGCGGACTGACGTTCTGGCTCGCGCTGGTGAACGGGCTCATTGCCAGCCTCGTTCTCAGCGTGCGAGTGGGCCGCGGCTGGCGCCGGCAGGGATCGATCGTCGCAGTCGTTGTAGTGCTGCCCATGGCGTGGAGCGTTTGGCGAGCCAACACGCTGGAGATGAGGCCGCTCGGTCGGGTCGCGGTCGTGCAGCCGAATATTCCGGAGCACATCAAACTCGACGAGAGCGTCGGGCTGGATAGCACCTTCGTTTCTCTCGACCGCCTGATGCCGAGGCTCTCGCCCGGCTCGGTTGGCCTGGTCGTGATGCCCGAAGTCACGTTTCCCACCTACCTGAGGCATGCGGAGGCTGCCGATGTGGTCACACGCGTTCAGGGATACAGCCGCGAGGTCGGTGCCCCGGTCCTCGCGGGTAGCTTCGGGCATGAGTTTCTCGACGACGGGACCTTCATCCCCTACAACTCGGCGTTTCTGGTTGAGCCGCAGGGGCTGACCGACTTCCAGTACGACAAGCGGTACCTGGTTCCCATGGTCGAGCGCGTGCCGTTGCTGCCGAGAAGATGGCTTCCGACGCTCCAGAACTTCGGCACCTACGGCAGAGGGGAGGGATGGCCGCTCGCTGAAGCGGGAGATCACCTCTACGGCGTACTGATCTGCTACGAGTCTACGTATGCTGAGGCGGCGCGCAGTTTTCGACGCGAAGGCGCTGACGCACTACTGAACATTACAAACGACGCCTGGTACGGGCGCGAGCCGCTCTATTCACGGACGACGGCGCTGTGGCAGCATCCAGCGCACATGGTCCTACGCGCCATCGAGAACCGTGTGGGGGTGGCGCGTGCAGCCAATACCGGGATCTCGCTCTTCGTCGATCCCGTGGGGCGGGTGTACAACGCCACCTCGCTCTTCGAGGCCGACATCCGTATCGACACGGTCTACACGACCGACATCGTGACCTTCTACGTGAAGTACGGTGACCTCGTTGGCAACGGCGCGGCGCTCGCTGCTCTTCTGCTGACGTTGGCCTCCTTTTGGTTGGCGCGGGGGGCACCCCGCCTAGGGACCCCTCAGAACAGGTAGGGCACGTCCCGGTCCCTAGACCCGTCTGCCCAGGGCATGTAACTTTTCTAGGCTGTACTGGGGGCGTCGCGTGCAAGTATGCCCACAAGTCAATCGGGCCGGGCCTGTTAGCGCCCAGGCCCGTTCCACATCGGTAGCTTGGAGTAGGACATGAAGCAGGGCATCCATCCCGATTACATGGCGACAAATGCCGTCTGTGCGTGTGGCAACCGGTTCGACACGATGTCCACCGTGGAAGAGATCCACGTGGAGATCTGCTCGGTGTGTCACCCTTTTTACACCGGCAAGCAGCGTCTGGTAGACACCGCAGGTCGCGTCGACCGCTTCAAGAAGAAGTACGGGACGGTCGCCGAGAAGTGAGGCGACCCGGGCCTGCTGAGTCACGGCCCATCTCATGAAGTCCCCGAACATCGACCCCCGCTTGCAGCAGCGCCTCGAAGAGGCCGAGCTGCGCCTTCCAGAGGTCGATTCGCAGCTCGCTAGCCCGGAAGTGCTCTCGAGTCCCCAGCGGCTGAAGGACTTGGGACGGGAGCGCGCGCGCTTGGACGAAATCGTGACCGCCAGCCGCGAGCTACGCAGCGCGATAGAGGGTCACAGTGAGGCAGTGGAGCTGCTTCAGGAAACCGACGATCCCGAGATGAAGGGGCTCGCCGAAGAGGAGATATCTGTACTTGGCAAGCGTATCGAGCAGCTGGCGCTTCAGGCGCGTGAGCTACTCATCCCGCCGGACCCATTAGAGGACCGCGCGGCGGTTGTCGAGATCCGGGCGGGCGCCGGCGGCGATGAAGCAGGCCTTTTCGCGGCAGACATTCTGCGCATGTACCGCCGCTTCGCGGAGCGTAATCGCTGGTCCATCGACTTGATGAATCTTTCCGAGGGTGTCCCCGGCTCGATCAAGGAAGTGATCTTCACCGTGCGCGGAAGCGGCGCGTACGGTCGACTGCGCTACGAGTCGGGTGTGCACCGTGTTCAGCGCGTGCCTTCAACCGAGAGCCAAGGACGAATCCACACCTCGGCCGCCACCGTCGCAGTGTTACCGGAGGCCGAGGAGGTCGATCTGGAGATCGATGCCAACGACTTGCGAATCGATGTCTTTCGGTCCTCGGGCCCCGGAGGCCAGTCGGTGAACACCACCGACTCGGCCGTGCGCATCACCCATCTCCCGACGAATCTTGTCGTGACCTGCCAGGACGAGAAGTCGCAGCTCAAGAACAAGGTGAAGGCGATGAAGGTGCTGCGCAGCCGCCTTCTCGATCGCATGATCGCCGAGCGGGAAGCCGAGCGTGCTAGGGACCGCAAGACGCAGGTGGGCACTGGGGACCGATCGGCCAAGATCCGCACGTACAACTTCCCGCAGGGGCGGGTTACGGATCATCGCATCGGACTTACCCTGCACCAGCTTGGCGATGTCTTGGATGGAGACCTCGACGAGCTGATCGGGTCGCTCCGGCTCGCGGAGGAGCAAGAGCGACTCGGGGCAGACGATGAGTAAAGGCCTCGACCGATTGCCCTCTTCACCGCCGAGTGCGCAGGGAGAAGAAGCGTGGACTGTGCTGCGCATGATGGAGTGGAGTGGGGCGTACCTGGAGGACAAGGGGGTCGTACGTGGTCGTCTCGACGCCGAGCATCTGTTGGCGGACGTGTTGGGACTCGGGCGCCTGGATCTCTACCTGCAGTTCGACCGGCCGCTGGTCGCCGCGGAGCTGGACCGCTATCGACCGTTGCTCAGGCGGCGCGCAAAACGGGAGCCACTTCAGTACATTCTGGGGCGCGCGGCTTTTCGGGAGCTGGATCTCGAGGTCGACGGGCGTGTGCTGATCCCCCGTCCGGAGACCGAGATCCTTCTAGATGAGGCCCTGGAGTGGGCCGGGGTTCACGCGGGAGCTGAGGCGCGGGGGCTCGACCTAGGTACCGGGTCGGGGGCGATCGCGCTGTCGCTGGTGCTGGAAGGGCCGTTCGACTCGGTCGTGGCGACGGACTGCTCGCAGGCCGCACTGGACGTCGCGCGACGCAACGCAGAAGCCGCCGGGTTGAGTGAGAAGCTGGACTTTAGGCTGGGTTCGTTTTTCGAGCCGGTTCGGGAGACGGAAGTCTTTGACCTCGTAGTCTCTAATCCGCCGTATGTGGCGGAGGGAGACGCTCCATCCCTCGAGCCCGAAGTGCGTGAGTGGGAGCCCGGTGATGCGCTGTTCGCCGGGCCTGACGGACTGGTCGCTCTGAGGGCCATCGTCGCAGGCGCGGGGCCGCGATTGCGGCGGGGAGGTCTGCTGGCACTGGAGGTAGGGCTGGGCCAGGCAGGGCCGGTAATGGCCATGCTCGAGGATACGGGCGAATACGTTGACGTGCGCGTGCGACGAGATCTGACGGGACGTGAGCGCATGGTGCTCAGCCAACGGACGATGACGAATTAGATTCTGAACCGGAGATAGAGGCCCCATGGGCATAGACGAAAAGGCGCGCGACTTGGGGAATGCCCTGGCGCGGACCGACGAGTATCAAGCGCTCAAACGAGCGATGGATGCCGAGGACGAGGACCGAGAGCTCGTCGAGCTGCGCAATCGCCTCGAGGCGCTCGAGCAGCGTCTGGAGGCGTCGATGCGGGCCGGTCAGGAACCCGAGGAGGACGCGAAGAAGGCGTACACGGACGCCGCCGAGGAACTGCAAGTCAAGGCGGGATTCCAGCGCCTGATCTCGGCACAGGCCAATTTCGAGAAGGTCATGATGAAAGTGAACGACATCGTTGCAAGGGGGATCGAAGAGGGTGCCCAGAGCCGAATCATCGTTCCTTAGTCCGTACCACGACGACCACTACAAGAACCAACTCAACGTGAGGCTTTTCAGTGAAGCAGCCATCTGAGATCCGTCCGGCCGAAGGCAAGCTCGGCGTACTCTTGCCCGGTTTCGGGGCCGTCGCCACGACGTTCGTCGCCGGCGTGGAAGCGGTGCGCCGTGGTCTCGCCGAGCCCATCGGCTCCTTGACCCAGATGAACAGGATTCGGTTGGGCAAGCGTACCGACGGCCGGACCCCGCTCATCAAAGACTTCGTTCCGCTCGCCGGCCTCGAGGACCTCGTGTTTGGCAGCTGGGACCCGATTCCCGACGACGGCTACACGAGCGCGCTGAATGCCGGGGTTCTACAAAAGGAGAAGCACCTCGATCCGATCAAGGACTTCCTGTCGGCCATCAAGCCGATGTCGGCGGCGTTCGACACCGACTACGTGAAGAAGCTCGACGGCACGAACAAGAAATCGGGCACCAAGATGGAGCAGGCCGAGGAGATCCGGGCCGACATCCGCCGCTTCAAGGAGGAAAACGGCTGCGAGCGCCTCGTGATGGTTTGGTGTGCATCGACCGAGGTCTTCCTCCGCCCCGGTGCGGTGCACGAGACCCTCGAGTCCTTCGAGCAGGCGATGCGTGACGATGACCCCGGCATCGCACCCAGCATGTTGTACGCCTATGCCGCGTTGATGGAGGGTGTGCCCTACGCCAACGGTGCGCCCAACCTGTCCGCGGACGTGACCGTGCTCGAGCAGCTCGCCGCCGACAACGGCGTGCCCATCTGCGGTAAGGACTTCAAGACGGGCCAGACCCTCATAAAGACGATCCTGGCGCCGGGCTTCAAGACGCGCATGCTCGGCGTCTCGGGGTGGTTCAGCACCAACATCCTCGGCAATCGCGATGGCGAGGTGCTCGACGACCCCGAATCGTTCAAGACGAAGGAGGAGTCGAAACTCGGCGCGCTCGAGCACATTCTGCAGCCGGACCTCTACCCGACGCTGTACGGCGACTTGTACCACAAAGTGCGGATCAACTACTACCCGCCGCGTCGTGACAACAAGGAGGGTTGGGACAACATCGACATCTTCGGATGGATGGGGTACCCGATGCAGATCAAGGTCGATTTCCTCTGCCGCGACTCGATCCTCGCCGCACCCATCGTGCTGGACCTGGCGCTCTTCCTGGACCTCGCATCGCGGGCGGGCATGGGCGGGATTCAGGAGTGGCTCTCGTTCTACTTCAAAGCGCCGCAGACCGCGCCGGGGCTGTATCCAGAGCACGACATCTTCATTCAGCACTGGAAGCTGAAGAACACGCTTCGCTGGATGATGCACGAGGACATGGTGACTCACCTCGGCACCGAGTACTACGACTAAAGAAGGCTGTTGAAGAAGTACAGCGGGCCGCGCACATGATGCTTGCGCGCGTTCAGGCAAGGAACAAAGAGGAGTCGTAGCAGCGCTACGGCGACGAGGAGAGACGCAGGATCAACCGCGCAACCACCATGTGCCCAACACCGTGATGGAATGAACAAACAAGTATGTGGGTTGGGGTGGCACGGCCCCATCTCCGTCGTTGGGGCTCCTAGCGATAGCGATGGCTATGGCGTCGTCGCTCCGCCTAGGATCTGGGGCCGTGGCATCCCCAACGCGGCCCGCTGTACTTCTTCTTCAACCGCCTTCTGTCCATGACAGAGGGACGCTTCATTGTATTGGAGGGCGGCGACGGCGTGGGCAAGACCACGCAGGCCGCCCTCCTGTCGTCATGGCTCACTGCCCGCGAGATCCCGCATATTCTCGCCCGCGAACCCGGAGGTACGCCGGTGGGTGAGGCGATCCGCGAGATCGTGCTCGATCGTGGCGACCTGGAGATGCCCGCCGAGTCCGAGCTCTTGCTCATCCTCGCGGCCCGGGCGGCGTTCGTCCACGACATCGTTCGGCCCGCGCTCGAAGACGGCCAGGTCGTACTGGCGGACCGCTTCGCGCTCTCCACGCTCGCGTACCAGGGGTACGGTCGGGGGTTGGATCTGGGGGACGTGAGGGACGGCCTGCGCATCGCGACGGGAGGCCTGAGGCCGGACCTGTACATCGTGCTCGATCTGCCGGCCGAGGTGGCCGGTGATCGTCAGCGCCGGGGCGGTATGGAACCGGACCGCATCGAAAAGGAGGGGGATGGCTTCCTCCAGTCCGTGCGCGCAGGGTATCTTGCGTTGGCGGAGACGGAGCCGGGCGTGCAAGTGCTTGATGCCCGCGGGACGCCCGAGCAGGTTCACGCGACGATCCGTGAGCTTCTCGAGACGTGCTTCCCTGAAACCTTCCAGTAGGACGCGGTATAACCGGGGGGAGTGTACTGAATCAGAATGGATCGATCGAATCGTGAGCCGGAGGGTGGAATCGTGAGGCGAGGGGTTTTTGCACCGGTGGCCGTGGTCGCCTTTGCGGTGATGGCGGGTGGCTGGCTATTGCAGGAGGGCGTCGACCGAGCCTCGAACATCTACGTGCGTATTCGCGTGCTCCAGGAGGTCGTGGACCACGTCGAGTCGAGCTTCGTCGATGACGTCGATGCCGCGGGTCTCTACAACTCCGCGATCGACGGGCTCATCCGCGACCTCGACGATCCGCATTCGTCGTTCTTGCCGGCCGACGAATACGAGAACCTGAGCATCCGCATTGAAGGAGAGTACGGAGGAGTCGGTCTCGAAGTAGTCGATCGCGGTGGTTGGGTTACTGTCGTGAGTGCGATGTCGGGCACTCCAGGCCAACGTGCTGGGATTCGCGCAGGAGATCAGTTCTTCGAGATCGAGGGGATCCCCGCCGACACGATGGTCACGGAAGAAGCGGTCGAGCTGTTGCGCGGGCCTCCCGGGACTGAAGTCACCGTGAAGATGCTTCGCCCAGGAGTGGAGGAGCCGATCGAATTCACCATTGAACGCGCCACGATTCTGCTGCGCGCGGTGCCCTTCGCGCTCATGCTCGAGCCCGGAATCGGGTATGTGCCGCTGCAGACAGTCAGTGAGACGTCGTCCCGGGAGGTCCGAGCCGCCGTGGACTCGCTGCGCGGCGAGGGTCTCGAGGGGCTGATCTTGGATTTGCGTGGGAACCCTGGTGGCTTGCTCGACGAGGGCATTGCGGTGTCCGATCTGTTCCTCGAAGCCGAGCTTCCAATTGTCGAGACCAGGGGCAGGGCGGCGAGGCAAAGTCAGACGTACTCGTCGTCGTCGCCGGATCAATATCGGGATGTTCCCATTGTCGTGCTGGTCGATGGCACTAGTGCCTCGGCGTCGGAGATCATAGCAGGGGCGCTCCAGGACCACGACCGCGCGGTGGTCGTCGGTGAGACGACGTACGGCAAAGGCTCCGTGCAGAGTCTCTTTCGGCTCACGGGTGGAGATGTACTGCGGCTAACTACGGCGCGGTGGTATACGCCCGTCGGTCGCTTGATCGACCGTGACCGTGATGCCGTCGTGGACGTGACCGAGCATGAGCTCGCCATTTCAGGCCAAGTGGTGAGACCGACCGTGCTCGATGGACGCCCGGAGTACGAGTCGCTCGGTGGTCGCACACTGTTGGGAGGTGGTGGCATCACGCCCGACCTGTACGTAGCTCCGGAGACGTTGTCGCCCGAGGAGGCAGAAGCGGTCTATCGGGTCTTCCGCCGCGCGGGAGGCTTCACAGCCGCGCTCTTCAACTACGCGGTTGCATTCGTTCAGGATCATCCGAACGCCCAACCGGGCTTCGCGGTACGTGATTCCGAGCTTGAGGACTTCTACGAGACGCTTCCCGAGTGGCGCGGGGAGGTCGATCGCGACGAATTCATGAACGCCCAGCGTTGGGTTCGCTACCTCATGGAGCGAGAGATCGCCCTGCAAGCGTGGGGCGACGCTGGGCAGTTCCAGCAGTCTCGGAGGCATGATACCCAGCTGGCGACGGCGATAGAGCTACTGCAGGCGGCACCGAGTACAGCGGATCTGATCGCACGAGTCGCGGCCGCGGCAAACGAGCAAGACTCGGGCTCCTGACGCCGTGGCGGATCCGCTCGAACTCGGCGGCCGGGCCGGTTCCGTTATTCCAGTGGCCCGTTGGGGCCGCTTCCTAACAGCTGACCACGATCTCGGATTCATGGACCTGGCGGACGAATGGACGTAGTCGAGGTCACGCGCGGCGATCTGGTGGAGGCGAGACACTCGCTTCGAGTAGTCGTCGCGGACCAGGAAGGAACCGTAGTCGCGTCCATAGGCGACGTCGAGGAGCTGACATACTACCGCTCAGCCGCCAAGCCCTTGCAGGCGCTTCCCCTCGTGGAAGAGGGCGTCTGCGACCGCTTCGCGCTGTCAGATGCGGAGTTGGCTCTGTGCTGTGGCTCACACGAGGGTGAGCCGGAGCACGTGGCCGGCGTCCGTTCGATTCTGCGCAAGGCCGGGCTCGAGGAGTCGTTGCTACGGTGTGGAGCACACCTGCCCTTCTCGCCGGAGGCTTCGCGGGCGTTGCTTGCGAGTGGCGGTCAGGCAGCGCGCGTTCACAACAACTGCTCGGGCAAGCATGCGGGCATGCTCGCGCTTGCCGCAGCTCTCGGTTGGGACCCGGTCGACTATCATCTGCCGGAACATCCTGTGCAGTTGCGCATGCTCGATGAGATCCGGCGGTGGACGGGGCTGAACTCGGAAGAAATCCGAACCGGTGTCGACGGATGCGGCGTCGTGTGCTTCGCCGTGCCGCTGCGCGACATCGCGGCCTCCTTCGCCCGGTTTGCAGTGGCCGCAGCTCGTGACGAGGGGGAGAGACGGGTCGTCAGTGCTATGACCACGCACGCGTTCATGGTGGGTGGCACGGGGCGCGCCTGCACGGACGTCATGAGGCAGGCGGCGGGACGGGCTTTCGTGAAGGTTGGTGCCGAGGGGGTGTACGCCGGCGGGGCGACCCAGCGGGGTCTCGGGTTCGCGATCAAGGTCGCTGACGGCGGGCGCCGCGCTGTCGAAGTCGCGCTCGTGCGTGTGCTCTCCGAGCTTGGCATCCTTTCGAGCGAAGACGTCGACGCGCTGCGCAGGCACGCGAACCCGACCGTGTACAACACGCTGGGCGAAGAGGTCGGGCAGATTCGTGCCGTGTTCGATTTGGCCAATGCCATCGCATGACCACGCCCGCGCCCGATTCGTTGGAAGTCCTGCTGCGCCTCAGCGCTGTGCTCGCCTCCCGCAACGACGAAGAGCTCGACTCCACGATGCATGTAGCCGCTGAGCGTTGCGGGACCCATGCCGTCGAGGAAGTGATCCTGCAGAGCTATTTGTTCTTGGGGTACCCGATTGCGCTGAACGCGATGGCCCGGTGGCGTGCAATCAGCGGCGTGCGCCCTCCGGAGGACGCCGCGGCCGATCGCGACGAGTGGCTCGAGCGCGGCCAAGAGGTCTGCGGTTCGGTGTACGGAGGCCAGTACCGGCGTCTGCGCGCCAATGTGCGCCGCCTGCATCCGGACATGGAGCGTTGGATGGTCGAGGAAGGGTACGGAAAGGTGCTGGGGCGTCCGGGGCTATCGGTGCAGGACCGCGAGCTGTGCATCGTCGCTCAGCTCGTCGTTCTGGACGTGCCTCGTCAGTTGCATTCCCACCTACGTGGAGCGCTCAACGTCGGAGCCGCCGACTCGGCGGTAGACGCCGCGCTGCGTGTGGGGCTGGAGTTTGCTCAGCCCGAGGCAGGCCAGCGTGCCTCAGAGACTTGGCAGTCGGTTCGAGCCCCTGCCGGCCAGGAAGGCTGAACGGTGTTCATCGACCGTGCGGTCATCGACGTGATCGCGGGAACGGGAGGCTCCGGGTCGGAGGCGATGCGTCGGGAGAAAGGAGTCCCGCGCGGCGGGCCCGCGGGGGGAGACGGGGGGAAGGGCGGTGACATTCTGCTCGAGGCCGACGCGCAGCTCGCGACCTTGCTCGACTTCTCCTACCGTCGGATCTACACGGCGGAGCGCGGGATGCACGGCGCCGGCAAGAGCATGACAGGGCGCTCCGGAGACGATCTCGTGCTCAAGGTGCCACCGGGCACGGTCGCCTACGACGCCGACTCCGATGAGCGCCTCGGAGAGTTGGTCGAACCCGGCCAGAGCATCGTCGTCGCGCTCGGCGGTCGTGGAGGCCGTGGCAACACCCATTTCAAGACGGCGACGCAGCAAGCGCCGCGTCGCTGGGAGCCGGGAGGTGAGGGTGAGCAGCGCCGCGTGCGGCTAGAGCTCAAGCTCATTGCCGACGTAGGGCTAGTGGGCGAACCCAACGCGGGTAAGTCGACGTTTCTGGCGGCGGTGACGGCTGCCCGGCCGAAGGTGGCCGACTATCCATTCACTACGCTCTCACCCAACCTCGGTGTGGTCCAGTTGTCCGATTTTCGGACGTTCGTGGTGGCAGACATCCCCGGCATCATCGAGGGTGCGCACGAGGGCAAGGGACTGGGGCATCAGTTTCTGAGGCACATCGAGCGCACCCGCACCTTGGCGTTGGTGATTCCCGTCGATGCAGCGGACGTGCAAGTGGAGTATGAGGCACTACGCTCTGAGCTGGAGGCTTATTCGAGCGAGCTCTCGGTGACACCCCACTGCGTGATGCTCACTAAGACCGATCTGCTGCCGCCCGACGAATCGCTACCGGAGTTGGACGCCCCGGACGCCTGGGGAGTATTCGGTATCTCGTCGGTTGCCCAGAAGGGGCTGGACGAGCTCCTCCAGCAGCTCTGGCGAGAGAGTCGCGAGGCGGGCGCAGGCGAGACGCCCGACCCCGACGAGGGTTGGTGGAGTCCTTGACGTCTGCCGAGCGCGAGGCCGAAGTACGCGCACTGCTCGTGCTCGACCAAATACCAGGAATCGGACTGAAGACGCTGGCCGCGTTGGTCGATCACTTCACTTCGGGGCGGGCCGCGCTGGCCGCAACCGACCGTGCGTTCTCGGTGGTGGCCGGACAGCGTGCGGTGGTCGCGAGGCGCGACACCGAGATTCAAGACCGGGTCGCGGCCGGGCTCAACGTCGCGAATCGACTGCATGCACCCGCGTTGACGTGGTCGGACGACGAGTACCCGATCATGCTGCGCAACCTCGCCGACCCGCCGCCGCTGCTCTTCTTGCGCGGTCGCCGCGAGCTCTTGTCGACCCCGCGCATCACCATCGTAGGCGCGCGCAAGGTGACGCCTCGAGCCCGCGACTTTGCGCGCCGGCTGGCGTCCGCGCTCGCGCGTTCAGGCTACACGGTCGTGAGTGGAATGGCGCTTGGCATCGACGGCTGCGCGCACCAGGGCGCACTCGACGTCGGCGGTGGCACCCTTGCCGTGCTCGGGCGGGGTCCGGACCGAGCGTATCCAGCGTCGCATGGGCGACTCTTCCGGGACATCGTCGCAGAGGGGCTGGTGGTGTCGGAGTTCCTTCCAGGGACGCCGGCGCTGCCGTATCACTTCCCCCTCCGAAATCTGGTGCTCGCGGCGCTCGGGCAGGCTGTCGTAGTCGTGGAGGCGTCCCGGCGCAGCGGCTCGCTGATCACGGTGGAGTATGCGCTCGACCTCGGCGTCGACGTCTACGCGGTGCCGGGACCCGTCGATCAACCCACATGCGAGGGCAGCAACGCGCTGCTTGCTGACGGTGCTCGACCGCTGGTATCGGTCGAGCGCTTCCTCGAGGAGCTCGGAGTCGGCTCGTCGGGCCCAAGCGAGCGGCCCCAGCCCGGGGGTGACGAGGGTCTCCTGCTGGCTGGCCTCGATCGCGGCCCTGCGCATGTGGAGGAGCTGGCCGCCATGGTGGGCTTGGGCGTGTCCGACGCCTTGGCACTGCTCGCCGAGCTTGAGGTCAAGGGATGGGTTGAGCAAAGGCCCGGGCTGCGGTTCGAGCGTGCCTCCTGAGGGGACGCCCGCGGGTGCGACGGCGGTGGGCTCGGTCTACGTGCACGCACCGTTTTGCCTACACCGCTGCTCTTATTGCGACTTCGTGGTGCACGTCACCGAGCATGGCGACCTCGCCGCCTGGCAGGAGGCGCTCAAGGGCGAGCTGAGAGCCGTCGAAAGGGAGGGACTCTTCGCCCTCGAAGACTCACTCCAGACGCTCTACGTGGGCGGCGGCACGCCTTCGTTACTCGGTGAGCACTCGATGGAGGCGCTCGCATCAGTCGTCGGGCGGCGGCGCCTGGGCAGCTCCGACCTGGAGTGGACCGCGGAAGCGAATCCGGAGAGCCTGACCGGGGGATTGGCCGCGGCCTGGCGCCGATCGGGGTTGAACCGGCTCAGCATCGGGGTGCAGACGTTCAACGACGAAGCGCTGCGCTGGATGGGGCGTCAGCACGACGCTCAGAGTGCCGAACGGGCGGTGGACGCCGCCAGGGCGGCAGGGTTCACGAACATGAGCGTCGATCTGATCTTCGGGCTGCCTGAGCGTCTGGAGCGGTCCTGGCGAGACGATCTGGAGCGTGCCTTGGCGCTGAATGTGCCCCATGTGAGCCTATACGGACTCACCGTGGAGGCTGGCACGGCGCTCGCGCGAGCGGTGCGGGACGGGAACGAAGAAGCGGTCGCCATACAGCAGCACCAAGACGAGTATCTGCTCGCAGCCGAGGTATTGGGAGCCGCGGGATACGAGCACTACGAGGTGTCGAACTTTGCCATGCCTGGCCATCGCTCGCGCCACAACGCGGTGTATTGGGACGGTCGTCCCTACCTCGGCCTTGGCAACGGTGCGCACAGCTTCGCGGCGCCCGTGCGACGTTGGAATCTTCGTGACTGGCCTATGTACCGCGATCGTGCGCGTGCCGGCTATGTGCCCGAGCACGACCGCGAGACGGTCGGTGCCGACGCGCGTAAGCTCGAGAAGCTCTGGCTCGGGCTGCGCACCACGGAAGGCGTGCAGCTCGCGGATCTCGACGAGCGGCAACGGGGGCTTGCGGCGGCATGGTCAGAGCACGGATGGACGGTGGCCTCAGAAGACGCGCTGCGCCTGAACGCAGAGGGGTGGCTCTTGCTCGACGAGCTCGTAGTTGAGCTCGATGACGGCGGCTGTGGGTTGACGGCGCGATCGACCACTCTCGATCTTCGAAGATGAGCGGATTGGACAAACGAGAGCTGGTCGGCGCCGAACTAACCGACCGAGAGCGCCAGGTATTGGATGCGGTGGTCCGCACCTACGTGGATACGGCGGAGCCGGCGGGGAGCCGTACGATCTCCCGTAGCTTCGGCCTCGGCATCTCCGCTGCCACGGTGCGCAACACCATGAGCGACCTAGAGGAGAAGGGCTACCTGTTCCACCCGCACACTTCGGCGGGACGCGTCCCCACCGACATCGCGTACCGCTTCTTCGTGGATCGGCTCATGGAACCGATCCTTCTGACAGAGGTCGAACGCTCGAGTTTGGAGCGCGAACTCGGCGTGGGCGGGTCCGCGGTGGAGCGGTTGGTACGCCACGCCACCCGAGCTTTGAGCCTCCTCTCCAACGAGCTGGGCGTGGCGGTGGCGCCGCGCCTCGACGATGCGGTGCTCGAGAAGCTCGAGTTGATCCAGGTGTCGAGCAACAAGGTTCTGCTGGTAGCCACGATCCGTGGCGGTGTGGTGCGTACCGTGTACGTCGACCTTCCTGTGGAAGTCCCCGAGAAAGCGTTGGTGACCGTGACTCTCGCCCTGAACGAGCGGCTCGCGGGACTGAGCCTGCAGGAGATTCGAAGAACTCTGCCGCAGCGCTTACGGGACTCGCGTGGTGGGCAGGGGGCGGCGGCTGAGCTTCTCAACATCTTCGTACAGTCGGGAGCCGAGCTGTTCGATCTCAGAGACCTGGATGGCACCGACATCCATCTCGGGCACGCGAGTGTGCTGGCGGCGCAGCCGGAGTTTGAGAGCGGCGATCGGCTCAAGAGCCTCATCGAGCTGACCGAGCGTCGGGATCTTCTCGCCCAGAGCGTGGGTAATCGCGAGCACCGGGGTCGCGTCGTGATCACCATCGGCGGCGAGAACGACAGCAGCGAGCTTGCCGACTTTACGCTCGTCACCTCGGAGTACAGGGCGGGCGACCTCACCGGCGTGATCGGCGTGATCGGCCCAACGCGCATGCCCTATGAAAAAGTGGTCACGATTGTCGACTACACGTCGACACTCGTGACACGCATGCTGCAGAGCTGAAGTTCTGAAACTTCGAAGGTTCTGAAGGCGATAGATGTCCGACTATTACAAAATGCTCAGTGTGCCGCGTAATGCGAACACCGAGCAGATCAAGAAAGCGTACCGGAAGCTGGCGCTCGAGTATCACCCTGACCGCAACCAGGGTTCGAAAGACGCCGAGGAGCGCTTCAAGGAAGTCACGGAGGCCTACGAAGTCCTTCGCGACCCCGACAAGCGCGCGACCTATGATCGATACGGGGAGCAAGGCCTCAAGGGGCGGGCGGGGCAGGGTGGCATGGGTGGCTTCGATTTCAGCGATGCGATCGAGGTCTTCATGCGCGACTTCGGCGGCTTTTCGGGGCTCGAAGACATCTTCGGCATGCGAGGCGCCCGCGGCCAGCGTACGACGTCCCGCAAGGCGCAGACGGTACGAATCCGGCTTCCGCTGACGCTTCCTGAAGTGGCGCACGGGGTTACCAAGACCTTGCGCGTCGCTCTGCTCGACGAGTGCGACAGCTGTAATGGTTCGGGGGCCCAGGCCGGCACCACACGGACTGTGTGCAGCACTTGCGGCGGCTCCGGTGAAGAACGGCACGTCCAGCGCTCGGTGTTCGGACAGTTCGTGAGCGTCCAGCCGTGCCGGACCTGCCAGGGCGAAGGAAGGGTGATCGAGCAACGCTGCGACACGTGTCGCGGCGAGGGCCGGGCTCGACGCGAAACGGACATCGAGGTGGAGGTTCCTGCCGGGGTCACGTCGGAGAACTTCCTCACGCTTCGCGGGCGCGGAAGCGTTGGCCCCAGAAGTGGCCCGCGCGGAGATATCGTGGTTCTACTCGAGGTGGAAGACGATCCGCGGTTCGTTCGCGACGGTCCCGACCTGATCCACGAACTGCCGATCACGTTCGGACAGGCCGCACTTGGCGACGAGGTCGAAGTTTCCACGATCGAGGGCACGGCGCGGGTGACCGTGCCGGCTGGAATCCAAAGCGGTGACCTTCTGAGGCTGAAGGGACTCGGACTCCCGGAGCTCAATGGCCACCACCGTGGGGATCAATTGCTCAGGGTGTTGCTTTGGACTCCCGACGAGCTCACGCCTGAACAGGAGGAGGCGATGCGTCGCTTGCGCGAGCTCGAGTCGCCGGCTCCGAAACACATTCGCCGGAGCGCGCACAAGGGGCTCTGGTCCCGGGTGAAGGAGGCGTTCTCGGGAGGATGAGCGACGTGAGCCGGCGATGGCTGGAGTTGAGCGTGCGTTGCCCTTCCGTGGAGGAGTCGATACCGCTGCTCGCTGAAGGGCTCGTCGATCTTGGGGGGCGCGCTGCGGTCGAACAGGACGGCTGGTGCGTGACGCACGTGAGCAAACCCGATGACCCGGAAGCGTTCGTCAGGGGCGTCCGCAACGCGCTCGTGGCGAGGACCGGGTTCACCGACCTCGAGGTACGGACCCGTTGGCAGGCCCACGAGGATTGGGCCGAGACCTGGAAACGGGGGCTCGCTCCGCGCCGCATCACCGACCGGCTCGTCGTGCGGCCGTCCTGGACCGACTTCGAGGCCGGACCGGAGGATCTGGTCATCGTATTGGATCCGGGGATGGCGTTTGGTACTGCGGAGCATGGCACGACGCGCGGATGCTTGAGACTGCTCGACCATGCCGTAACACCGGGTGACCGACTGCTCGACGTTGGGGCCGGGTCCGGAATTCTGTCCGTGGCAGCGGTGCTTCTGGGCGCGGCTCACGTGACCGCTGTGGAGTCGGACGAGCTGTCGGCCGAGGCCCTACACGAGAACGTGCACAACAATGGCGTGTCGGATCGGGTCACGCCGCTCGTCGCGTCGGCCGATGCCGAGAAGCTCGAGGCCTGGGGTCCGGTCGACGGCGTCGTGGCCAACCTCGAGACCGGCCTCTTGCGGCCGCTGACGGCCGGTTTTCGAGCGGCCGTGCGACCTGGCGGGTGGCTTCTGCTGTCAGGAGTACTCGATTACGAGTGCGACGGCGTGCGTGAGCAAACGGAACAGTTGGGATTCACCTGTCGAGAGATCGACCGAGATGGTGAATGGCGCTCGCTGCTCTTTAGGCCGCCTTTCTCTGGATAACACTGCGCGCTCGACGTTCGGCCAGAACGATCGCGGACCACCGGTTTACCTCATACGCCGAACGAGCGTCGATGTCGTGAGCCAGCCAACGCACGCTCTCCCGCAGGGTCAATGCCGTCGGCCTTTGAGAGTGCTCGGCTCCGTCGGGATGTGTCACAATGACGACCCACGGGTCCGCTGCGTACAAAGCTGCCCGTGGCTGTCCCGGATGCCTC
The DNA here is from genome assembly GCA_015664885.1 of Gemmatimonadota bacterium. GTDB lineage: Bacteria > Gemmatimonadota > Gemmatimonadetes > Longimicrobiales > Gaopeijiaceae > UBA1138. The sequence continues at coordinate 40,931 of DQPL01000078.1, read as the reverse complement.
CACAGGCCACGCCAAGGATCGAGCACGCGAAACACTCTTGAGTGTTCCTCGAGCATCCCTCTCAACCGAGCTTGTTCGAGACCTCGGTCGAATCGCTCGGCGAGCAGCTCGTGCAACTCTGTGAGTCGGAGCGCGTGGTGCGGGTGTTCGAGCAGAATACGCTTGGCGCACTCGATGATCGGATTTATTGCTCCTCCTGGTGAGCGGCTGTTCGCGGGGGGACTTGGAAGCTCTCGCTCGAGAAGGGGCGTCTCCATGGTTCGGATGGCCTCATCTTGGGACACTGATCGGGCCGCTTGGGCGTTTGGCATTTGCGCGCGGTCCATCCCGGCCACTGATTGGAGGGCCAGAGCTATCCGACTTGCCGCCCTCGGAGCACACTCATGAGCATTGCCGACTGCCTGTTCTGCAAGATCGTGGCAGGCGAGATCCTTGCCGACGCCGTGCACCGTACCGAGGGGCTTCTCGCTTTCCGCGACATCAACCCCCAAGCGCCGGTGCACATCCTCATCATTCCCACCGAACACATCACATCGCTCGACGTCGCGTTGGATGGCCACCGAGACGTGCTGGGTGAAATGATGCTTGCTGCGCGGGACATCGCGCGCGCGGAGGACCTCGCCGACGCCGGTTATCGCACGGTCATGAACATCGGTGCCGACGGGGGTCAGACCGTGCACCACGTGCATTTGCATCTGTTGGGTGGGCGCGCTCTGGCGTGGCCTCCAGGGTGAGCCGAGGCGCGCTAGCCGTCAGCGCGGCCGACGTACTTCTGCCACGGGCTACGACGGGGTAGCTTTTCCCTTCGATGCATGTCCCACCCCACAAAGAGGCGGACTGCCCGTGTCTAGTGACCTCAAAATCCGGCTCCGGGAGGACCTTACCACGGCCAGAAAAGCGCGCGACAAGCTGCGCACATTAGTGCTGTCGACCGTGCTGTCGGAGGTGCGCAACAAGGAAATTGATCAACGCAGCGACCTCGATGACGACGGCGTGCTTCAGGTCATCTCGAAGGGGATCAAGCAGCGCAAGGACGCCGCTGAGCAAATGCGGGCTGCGGGCCGAGAGGAGCTTGCGGAGACCGAGGATTCGCAGTCCGCGGTCTTGGCTGAATACCTGCCTGAAGGGCTCTCGGAAGACGAGGTGCGAGCGCTCGTGAGGCAGGCGATCGCGGACGGCGCCGACCAGATGGGCGCTCTCATGGGACGCATCATGCCTCAGATCCGGGGCCGTTTCGACGGGAAAGAAGCAAACCGGATCGTGCGGGAGGAGCTAGAAGGGTGACCGGAAAGGGGGGCGCGCGATGCGTGAACCCCGCGTGAGCGAGCACGCGCTCGAGGTCCTCGAGTTTCGTCGGGTGCTCGAGCGCGTGGCGGCGCGGGCGGGCAGTGACCTGGCCCGCGACCGGATACTCGCGATGCGCCCAGAGACCGATGCCGCCGCGATCGCCCGAGAGCTGGCGCGAGTCGGTGCGGCGATGCGCTTCGTCGAGGAGGATCCGGCCTGGGGCATGCCCCCCGTCCCCGATCTGACCAATACCTTCGAGCAGCTCTCGGCCGAAGGGGTCGTACTCGAGCCCAAGCAGTTGCACAGCGCGGGGGTGCTTCTCAACTCGTCTCGCCGTCTCTCGGCGGAGCTCGTGGGGCGTGACGGCCGCTACCCCGAGCTGCTGACCCTCGAGCAGTTGTTGGTGTCACGCCGCGAGATCGAGGACACCATCGCGCGGTGTGTCGACGCGGAAGGCCATGTGCTCGACGGCGCGTCTCGGGAGCTCAAGAAGATTCGGGGCAAGCTGCGAGGTGCGCACGTCAGAATCGTGAAGAAACTGGAGGCGTTCGTGAGCACGCTTCCCGAGCGCTTCATCGTTGCTGACGGCTCGGTGACGATTCGAGATGGGCGATACGTCATCCCGGTGCGCCGCGAAGGGAAAGGCGAGGTCGGAGGTATCGTGCACGATGAGTCGCAGTCGGGTGCCACGTTGTTCGTGGAGCCGCCCGCTGCAATCGCGCTCATGAACGAACTGCGCGACCTGGAGCGCGAGGAACGAAGAGAGATCCGGCGCGTTTTGGGGGAGCTCACGGCCGAGATCACTGAGGAACGCGACGCGTTGCGCGCGGCGCTGGACGCGCTCGTCGACTTTGACAGCCTCCACGCTCGTGCTCGTGCCGCGCTGTCTTGGAGCGCCGCGGTCCCCGAGTTCGCGGATCGCGATAATCCCACACTTCACATCCGTGACGGTCGCCACCCGTTGCTGCTGGAGAGCGACGCGGCATCGGTAGTGCCGTTTGATCTCGAGCTGGCTGAGCAGGAGCGAGCGGTGGTTGTTTCGGGCCCCAACACCGGAGGTAAGAGTGTCTTCCTCAAGGCCACGGGGCTGATTTGTGCGCTGGCTCAGAGCGGGGTGGTGCCGCCGGTGGGGCCGAGAACCCGACTACGCGTCTTCGACTCGTTTTTCGCGGACATCGGGGATGAGCAGTCGATCGTGCAGTCGCTCTCCACCTTCTCGGCTCACCTCGCCAACCTGTCGGCCATCGTCACAGAGGCCGGACCACGGTCGCTGGTGCTGATCGACGAGATGGGCACTGGCACGGATCCGGCGGAGGGGGCCGCTCTCGCGCGTGCGGTTCTCGAAGAGTTGGTCGCGAAGAAAGCGACGACCATCGTCTCCTCTCACCTGGGAGAGCTCAAGCGCCTCGACGGTGACGGCAGCGGAATCGTCAACGCCTCCTTGCAGTTCGATGCGGACAAAATGGAGCCCACCTATCGTTTCCTAAAAGGGCGGCCGGGTCGAAGCTATGGACTCGCCATAGCGCGCCGTCTGGGATTCCCGCCAGAAGTTCTCGATCGGGCGGAGACGTACCGCGAGGACGACGGGGCGCGAATGGAGGAAACCCTCGCGCGCCTCGAGCAGCTCGAGTGTGAGGCGGAGAAGCTTGTGCACCAACTCGACCTTGAGCGCGCCCAGACCGTTCGGTTGAAGAAGGGCATGGAGGGAAGGGAGCGCACGCTTCGGGACTTCGAGCAGAAGGCGGACAGCCGTGCTCAGAAAGAAGCGCGTCAACTGCTCCTGGAGGCGCGCGCCGAGGTCGACGCAGCGATCTCGGAGTTGCGACTTTCGTTCGAGCAGGGTGCCAACCTGGAGGAAAGCTCACGTCGAGCGCGTCGCCGAGTCGAGCAGGCCGCGGGCCGCCATCAGAAGACGCGGGCGAAGTCCCAGGGAGCGGGACGTACGGTCGACATCCAGGTAGGCGACGGAGTGCGAATCCAGGCGACGGGTGCACGCGGCGGAGTCATCGAGCTGCGTTCCGGACGCGCGGTCGTGGAGGCCGGGTCGCTTCGCTTCGAGGTGCCGGTGTCCGACCTGGAGGTTATCGACGACGCGCCTCAGCCGGAGGTCCGAGCGGGAGGGTGGAGCGCGCCCGCTCGAGGCGCAGCGCGCGTCGAGGTCGACCTGCGCGGCATGCGTGTGGACGAAATGGAACTGGAATTGTCGAGGGCGTTGGACGAGGCGATTCTCGAGGACCTCGCCGACCTACGCATTATCCACGGCAAGGGAACAGGTGCGCTGCGCAAGCGAGTAACGGAAATGCTCGACGACGACGCCAGGGTCGAGCTCCATCGAATGGGCGGCCCGCGTGAGGGTGGGGCGGGAGTAACGGTCGCGAGCTTCCGAGGCGCTTCATGATCCCGGACGACATGGTGGAGGAGGTGCGCGCCGCCGCCGACATCGTCGATGTCATCGGTGAGTTCGTTCAGCTCAAGAAAGCCGGTCGTGAGTACAAGGCGAACTGCCCCTTCCATGAGGAGCGCACTCCGAGTTTCTACGTCGTGCCGGCCAAGGGCTTCTACAAGTGCTTTGGGTGTGGAAAGTCGGGGGACGTTTTCTCGTTCGTAATGGAGCGCCAAGGCCTTGATTTCGTAGAGGCGGTCAAGCACGTGGCAGGGCGTGCGGGTGTGCAGGTGCGCGAGGTGAAGCGAAGCCAGGAGGAGGAGGACCCCAACCGGCCACTATATGAGATCAACGGCTTCGCGCGGGACTGGTTCCGGCGCCAGCTGGAGGATGCGACCGTCGGTGCTGCCGCGCGCGAGTATTTGGAGGGTCGGGGCATCAGCGCGGACGTCTGTGAGCGCTATGGACTCGGCTTCGCCCCCGACGAGTGGCGCGCTCTGCGGGACGCGGCGGCGAAACACGGGCTCGAAGAGGAGCTGATGCTCGAAGTCGGTCTGCTGGGCAGCAGCGAGCGGTCTCGCGAGCCGTACGACCGCTTCCGCGGGCGCATCATGTTCACAATAGAGAGTCGCTCGGGGCGGGTCATCGCGTTTGGTGGTCGCATTCTCGAGGGTGATACCAAGGATGCTCCCAAGTATCTCAACTCGCCCGAGACCCCTATCTACCACAAGGGCAGCAACCTCTATGGCCTGTCTTGGGCCCGGCACTCGATCCGGCGGGAGGAGTCGGCGCTCGTTGTGGAGGGGTACATGGATGTCGTCTCACTCGCCGCCCATGGCTTCGAAAACGTAGTGGCGCCGCTGGGCACCGCCTTGACGCCGGAGCAAGCCAAGCTGCTTTCCCGCTACACCAAGCGCGTGCTCCTCCTCTTCGATTCCGACGCTGCTGGTCTCAGGGCGACCTTCAAGGCGGGAGACACTTTGCTCGAGGTGGGCCTGCATCCCGCTGTGGTTACCCTACCCCCGGGGGAGGATCCGGACACTCTGGTGCGTTCCGAAGGGCGCGAGGGCCTCGAGCAGTACTTGGATCAGGCGGTCGATGTGCTGGACCGCAAGCTGCAGATTCTGGACGAGAAGGACTACTTCTCGTCCATTGAGCGCACCCGGTCTGCGGTCGACCGCTTGCTGCCGACGATCCGCGCAGCCTCTGATCCGGCGCTGCGCGATATCTATGTGGCCAAGGTCGCCGATCGCACGGGCGTGCGCCGCGAGACGCTCGAAGCGGAGATGAAGCGAGCAGCGAGCGGGTCGGCACCTACCAGCGTCGCCGCACCTCCAAGCGTGCCGCGCATCGCGGCACACAGGGTGCCGAAGCTAGGTGCTGAGCGCACCGTGCTGCTGCTCATGACCAAGAATCCCGACTTCGTCGAACGCGCGGGTGAGCACGTGGGCGCTGGGGACTTTGTGGATGTCGCTTACCGCACCATCTTTCAGGCGCTTCTCGACGATCCGGAGTTGCGTGCTCCGCCGGTATCCATGGATCCCGTGGCCGCGCGACGGCTGCAAGAGATCCTCTCCGATCCCGAAGAGTTGGCACACGCGGGGCGGGTGTTCGAAGAGTCGGTTGCCCGAATGCACGTGGCGGCGCTCGATCGTCGTAGTCAGGACCTCGATCTTCGGATTGCGGCGGCGGCTGGCGACGGGGAGAAGCGAACCCTCATTGAGGAGAAGGAGCGGGTGTCTCGTGAACGGCGAGAACTCCACCCCGACGACTGGACCACGACTGCCCGCAAGCTGCGGGGCGACACAACTTAAACGAGCCGAGCACATGACGGAGCAGCGCCGCACCGCCCTGAAGGAGCTTCAAAACCTCGACCTCAAGATCCTGGAAGCGCAACGGCGTATCCGCGATTTCGACCCGCTCCTCATCGAAGCGGAAGAGTCGGCTCTCGTCCTGGAGAGCGATGCCGAGAAGACCCGAACGCGCCTCAAGGAGATGAAGCTCGAAGAGAGGCGTCTCGTGGCGAGCGTGGACGAGAAGCGTGCGCGCGAGAAACGGCTCGACGAACGCCTCGGTTCGGTTCGAAATCTACGCGAGGAAGCTGCCGTCAGCGCCGAGCTCGAAATGATCAAGCGGGCACTGCAAGCGGACGAACAAGAGGCCTATACGCTGATCGATCAGATCCGTAAGACGGAGGAACGCCTCGAGGGTGTCGACGAGACGCTGGTGGAAGAGCGCCTCGTCGTAGAGCCCAAGCTGGCCGAGCTGATCGCGGAGCGAACGGAGGCCAAGAAGGGGCTCGAGTCCTTCGAGTCGGAGCGGGAGAGCTTCGTCGGCGCCATGGACGTGTCCGAGCTCCGCCTCTATGACGGTATCCGTCGCGGTGGCCGGTCGATCGCTGTCGCCGACCTCACGCAGGATGGTGCTTGCGGACACTGCTTTGGGGTCGTGCCCCTCCAAGTACAAAACGAGATTCTCCATGGGGACGCGCTCATCCGTTGCGAAGGCTGCGGCGTCATCCATGCGGCCCCCGACCCCGAGGCCATCGCAGCTGCCGCCGCCGAGGAGGCCGCGAGGGAAGAAGCAGCCAAGGCAGCCAAGGAGGCTGCCGCAGCCGACGCCGTGGTTGAGGATGCCAGTGATGCTGCGGAGGCCGACGAAGCCGCTGACGCCGAAGCGGACGACGTTGGTGAGGTCACCGAGGCTGACGCCGGTGAAGCCGCCGAAGTGGGCGATGCCGGTGACGTTGCTGAGGCTGACTACGGTGCCGCGGACCAGGCGGACGATGCCGGCGAGGCCGACGCGCCCGACGACGCACCCTCGGCCGACGCAGAAGTGGCCGACGCAGAGGTGGTCGCCGCCGAAGCGACCGACGCAGAAGCACCTGACGCCGAAGCGGGCGGTGACTCCGGCGTCGCTGACGAGGACGACGGCGCGGCCGATTCGGACAGGACCGAGACCGAGGACGAGGACACGGACGACAAGTGACGAAAGCCGGACCGCGCGCTCTAGCGACCAACCTGCGTTCGCCCGATCCGACTTGGACACTTCCTTCCGCACCTGACCCAGCGGCGGTCAGCACACTCGTCGAGTCGCTCAAACTCCCGGCTGCGGTATGCGCGGTGCTGGTAAAGCGTGGAGTGACGGCGCCCGAACAGGCCAAGGACTTCCTGCGCCCTCGCCTAGAGCACCTCCACGACGCGGCGAGGCTGGCAGATGGGTCGGCGGCCGCCGAGCGCATCGCGTCCGCCATACGGGCGCGGGAGACGATTCTCGTGCACGGGGACTACGACGTCGATGGGATTTGTGCGACCGCGCTGCTCACTCGGTGGCTGCGCACGCTCGGTGGGGAAGTCGTCCCGTTTGTGCCACACCGGCTGAGGGACGGATACGACTTTGGCCCCGCCGGACTCGCGGCAGCCCGATCGGCCGGCGCCACGCTCATCGTGACGGTCGATTGCGGTACGGTCGCTCACGAGACGGTGGCGAGCGCGAACCGCGAGGGCGTCGACGTCGTGATCACTGACCACCACACCGTAGCAGGTTCCCTTCCCGACGCAGTGGCGGTCGTGAATCCGCAGCGTTCCGACTGTGAGTACCCCGACAAGCGCCTGTGCGGCACCGGAGTAGCCTACAGAATTGGTGAGTTGGTCGCAGACGCGCTCGACGCAGATTCAGCGCCGCTGGCCACGTACTTGGATCTAGTCGCGCTTGCGACTGTCGCCGACCTCGTTCCTCTCAGGGGCGAGAACCGGGTGCTTGTTCATCATGGCCTAAGACGCTTTGCGCGTACCCGAGTCCGTGGCCTCGCCGCACTCCTGAAGGTCGCGGGCGTCCCCGCCGCGGAGGTGACTTCGGGCAAGCTGGGTTTCGTGGTGGCACCGCGAATCAACGCTGCCGGCCGCATAGGAGAGTCGGCGGATGCGCTCCGGTTGCTACTCACCGATGACGAGGCTGAAGCGCGTCGGCTCGCCGAGCAGCTCGATAATACCAACCGGGACCGGCAGGCCGAGGACAAGCGCACGTTGGCCGAAGCGCTCCAAATGCTGGAGCGCGAGTACGACCCCGGCTCCGACTTCGGGGTCGTGCTCGCCGGCGAGGGATGGCATCCGGGAGTAATCGGAATCGTCGCGTCGCGTGTCGTGGAGCGCATCCACCGACCTGTCGTCCTGATCACGCTCGACGGGGAGCGGGGTAGAGGCAGTGCTCGATCCATCCCAGGGTTTGATCTCTACGAGGCTTTGCAGGCGTGCTCGGCCCACATGCTGCGCATCGGGGGGCACAAGCAAGCCGCCGGCATGGACGTCACCCGGGACTCCGTGGCCGCGTTGCGTGAGGCCTTCAACGCCGAGGCTGGCGCGCGACTCAATTCGGAGGACTTGCTGCCTCGGCTGTGCACCGACGTCGTTTTGGACCTGGAGCAGGTCGATCTTCAGCTGGTGCACTGGATGAGCTACCTGGGCCCGCACGGCATGGGGAATCCCGGCCCCCTCTTCGTCGCCAGCGCCGCAGCAGTCCAGCGCGCTAAGGTTGTCGGTATGAACCACCTCAAGGCGACCCTGAGCCAGGGCGCCGGCCGAATCGACGCCATCGGCTTCGGTCTCGCCGATCGGCACCCTCCCGAGGCGGTCATGGCCGTCCCGCAGGACGTCGTTTTTCGCCTCGAACGGAACGAATGGAAGGGGACGGCGCGGGTTCAGGCTCGCCTGATCGCGTTGCGCGCTTCCGCGAGTGCCTCGTGAGGATCATAGCGGGTCGGTTCCGTGGCCATCGGCTCAAGCCTCTCAAGGGAAGGGGCGTTCGACCGACTACGGATCGAGTCCGGGAAGCGTGGATGTCGGCGATGGGTGGCCGTTTCGACGACCTGGAAGGGCTGGATCTCTTCTCGGGATCGGGTGCGTTGGGTCTCGAGGCGCTGAGCCGTGGCGCCGCTCACGTGACGTTCGTCGAGAATGCCCGGGCAGCCTTACGAGTGATCGAAGCGAATATCGAACAACTGGGGGTCGCCGAGAGTTGCACGGTCGTCGCCGATGACGTCTTCCGGTATCTGGACCGCTTACCGCGGCTGGGCCGCGTCCCGGGGCTCTTCGCGTTCGCGGTGGCGGATCCCCCCTACGGGAGCGGCCACGCCCAGGCGCTTGTGGACAAGTCGCGGGAAGAAGCGTTTGCGCGCGAACTTTGGTTGGAGCATCCTTCGCGCGAGACGCTCCGTCTGCCGGACGCCGCTACCACGCGTCGCTACGGTGATTCAGCCCTCACGACCCTGACGGCCGAAACATGAGCCCAGCCAGCCCGATCGTCGCGATCTATCCCGGGTCCTTCGACCCGATGACCAAAGGTCATGAGGACATCGCCCACCGTACCCTCAGCGTGGCCGACAGGCTGGTCGTTGCCGTCGCGCATGATGCGACGCACCGCAAGCAGAATCTCTTTACGGTGGAAGAGCGCGTCGCCGTGATCAACGAGATCTTCGGAGACGACGAGCGTGTGGAGGCCTTGGCCTTCGAGGGCCTGCTCGTCGATTTCGCTCGAGGCCTAGGATCGCACCTGGTGGTTCGCGGCCTTCGCGCCATTTCGGATTTCGAGTACGAAATGCAAATGGCGCAGATGAATCAGGAGCTGTGGCCCGAGATCGAAACCATCTTCTTCGTGCCCGAGGTCGAGTATTCGTTCCTTTCCTCCTCGCTGGTGCGCCAGGTGGCGTCACTCGGCGGGGACGTATCGCGCTTCGTATCGCCTCCCGTGCTCGCTCGCCTGCGGAAGAAGCTAGGAGGGTGATCGGCGGCGGGTCCGGGGACTTCCTCCAGGAACTCCGGGCACGTGCTCGCTCAGCCAGGCGTCGGCTGGTCTTTCCGGAAGGCACCGAGCGTCGCGTGCATGACTCGTTGCACGACGCGCTGAGCTCGCAGCTCTATCAACCCATACTTCTCGGACCGACAAAAACGGTTCGCGACGGGCTCCGCAGCGCGGGAATCGACCCGGAGCGCGTGGAGATTCTCGACTCCGAGTCGCTCGATCGTGTCGAGCGCGCCGCCGCGCGCCTTCTCGAACTGCACGAGGATCGAGGTTTGACCGCGACCGACACGCGCGACTTGGCGCGAGACCCCTTGCAGCAAGCAGCGCTCATGGTTCGCGACGGTGAGGCCGACGGTTCGGTGGCCGGATCGGTTCGAACGACGGCAGATGTCGTGCGAGCTGGCCTGAGGGGCATCGGGACGGGCGAGGGTATCGATACGGTGAGTTCGTCGTTTTACATGGTCTTTGAGCACCCGCATCGACTGGCCCCGTCGGTGCTGACCTTCACCGACGCGGGCGTGGTCCCCGACCCTACGTCGGAGCAATTGGCCCAGATCGGCGTTGCGGCAGCGCGAGCTCGCCGCCTCGTCGTCGACGACGAGCCGCGCGTCGCCTTCCTGAGCTATTCGACTGACGGGTCCGCCGAAGGCCCTGCCGTGTCCAAGGTCCGCCAGGCTCTGGCGCGCTTCCAGCAGCTGGCGCCGGAAGTGGCCGCTGACGGTGAGCTCCAAGTCGACGCCGCGCTCGTGCCCGGCGTCGCCGGTCGGAAAGCTCCGGCCTCGGTCTTGGCAGGAACTGCCAACGTGCTGGTCTTTCCGGACTTGAACGCGGCCAATATCGCCTACAAGCTCGTTCAACATTTGGCTGGGGCGCTAGCATTGGGGCCGATTCTCCAGGGACTGGCCAAGCCATACAACGATCTCTCCCGGGGTGCGTCGCCCACGGCCATCGTTGCCGTGGCGTGCATCACGGCGGTCATGGTGGAGGAAGCCCAATAGGCGGTACATCTGCGCCTAGTTGGCAGAACTTTCCTCACCTGCCAAGTTTCCTTCGTCCGCAACGGTTCCCTTGCCTGAACATTTGTTCCCTTTCTACTATTAGACGCTACTCGCGGCCCCGTCCCCCCCCACGTGGCGGCGCGGGCGGCCTCGAATCCAACTCCGGAGCGATGAAGCCATGGGCTTTCAGGTATCGCAAAGCGGTGATGCAACGCTCGTCGAAGTCGAGGGCCAGCTCATTGTCGGAAACCGTCAGGAGCTCAAGCAGCAGGTGCTCGAGCAGCTAGAAGGCGGTGACCGGAAGTTCGTGATCGACTTCTCGAACACAGGCTACATCGACTCCTCCGGCCTTGGGGTCCTGGTCAGCCTCTCGAAGAAGATCCGAGAGCAAGGCGGTGAGCTTCGGCTTTCGAGCCTCAATGAGGATCTCCGGACCCTCTTCGAGCTCACTAAGCTCGACACTTTGTTCCGAATCACGGATACCAAGGAAGAGGCGTTAGAGGGATTTTGATCTTCGATTCTGGCACGCCAAGCCATCGGGACGAGGTGTAGATGGAGCACGACCTGGTTCTCGAAATCCCGACGGACGTGCGCTCGATCGAGCACGCTGTCGACTATGTGATGGAGCGGTGCCGCACGTGTGAGACATACCACAAGCGCCTACGCCTGAACTTCCGCGTGGGGCTCACCGAGGCGCTCACCAATGCGATGCTCTACGGCAATGAATACGATCCGTCTAAGCGCGTCCGCGTCGAGGTGACGTTGGAGGGCGGCCGGCTCGAGGCGCGGGTCACCGACCAGGGCAGGGGGTTCGATCCCAGCACTATCCCGGACCCCACTGAACCTGAGAATATTCTCAAGTCGGGTGGCCGGGGCCTGTTCCTGATGCGTCAGTTGCTCGACGAAGTGTCGTACAACGATCAAGGCAATCAGGTCACACTTGTTCTTCGGCTCGAGCAGGGCAGCGCCCTCGAGGGTGGCGCCCAGGCGTGACGATGCCTGACGGGCTCGTCCTTGCGACGTTGCCCGAGTCGGTTGCCCAGACGCTCGCTGACTTCGAGAAGGCCTTCGACGCTTCGTTGCGGCTCATCGTAGCACCTGCCGAGCCAGGCGCGGCGAGCGAGGTCGTGTACGCGAGCGACGCCTTTGACGCCGAGACCGCGGACGAATCGGGCGCAAGCCGTTCGATCGCCGCCCAGGACGGACCACCGCTTGAGCTTCAGGTGGTATCGCCGAGTGGCGATGCCGACGCGATTGCGTCCGCGCTGGCCCCGGTGCTCGAGCGTGAGCTGGAGAGCGCGCGCGAGGTCCAGTTCTTTACGTACGAACTCTTAGAGCGCTTCGAGGAGATCAACCTTCTCTATTCGATCAGCGAGACCCTAGGCGCCACGCTGGATCTCGGCGACGGCGCCAAGACGATTCTCTCCGACGTTAGCGACGTGATGGGTGCGAAACGTGGCTCGCTGTGGGTCTATGAGGAGAAGGACGACCAACTCTACCTCTGTGCCCAGGTGGGCGACGACGGAAGGGAGGGCCCGCTCAGGTCGGACGACCCGGACGCAGTGACATCGATGGTCTTCCGAAAAGGAGAGGCGATCATCGGGTCACGCCCCGCGACCGAGCCTGACGCTGGCGGTGCAGACGACTCATTTCTGTCTATGCCGATCCGCTATGCGCCCGCATCCGGCGAGTCACGCACCGTTGGAGTCGTGAACCTATTCGGGCGCGAGGATGGGGGCCGCTTCAGCGCAGCCCACCAGAGGCTTCTTGCGGCGATAGCGTCGCAGATCGGGGCGGCTCTCGAGAACCACAGGCTGGTGGTATTGAGTCTCTCCAAGGAGCGAATGGCCAAAGAGATGGAACTCGCGCGCGACCTGCAGATGAAACTGCTGCCGGCGGCCGATCGCTTGGACTGGGTCGATGCGGGCGCGCGCGTGGAGCCTGCTGAGCAGGTCGGCGGCGACTTCTACCAGCTGTTCGAGCTACCGGATGAGCGCATCGGGGTCATGCTCGGCGACGTCTCACTTCATGGATTCCCGTCAGCGCTGATCATGACTCTGACGTTGAGCGTCGCTGGCGTCTACGCCCGAGAGTCCACGTCGCCGGCGCAAGTGCTTCGCTCCCTCGACGATGCGCTGGCCGAAGAGCTCGAGACCACGGAGATGTTTCTGACCGTGTTCTATGGTGTGCTGGACCCGAGGACGGGCACGCTCGTCTACTCGAACGCCGGTCACCCGCATGCCTTTGCCATACGGGACGATGGCACCTCCGAGCGGCTTCTTGCCACGGACCCGCCCGTCGGGTTCGCGAGTTCCGACTCGTATCATGAATCGATGGTGAGCTGGCAGCACGAACGTGATCTGCTTCTCCTGTTCACCGATGGCCTTTCCGACATGCTCGGATCCAACTCGCGAGGCGACGGCGAGGGGCTGATCCTGGAAACCGCGATCAAGCACCGGTACCGCACGCCGATGGAGATCGTGGATGGTCTCTTCGCGCTGTCGCCGGAAGAGCCCACCGGACACCAGCTGCTGGGCGATGACAGGACTGTCCTGGTCGTCAGAGTCTGACTCACGGTTCCACGTCATGAGCGAACCGTCCCCTCGACGCGCCAAACGCTCGCTGGGACAGAACTTCCTCGTCGACCCCAACCTGCAGAGGAAGATCGTCGCCGCGTTGGGCGCCACGCCGAACGACGAGGTCGTCGAGGTCGGACCGGGAAGGGGCGCGCTCACTCACCACCTCATTGGGACCGTAGGCCGGCTCGTTCTCATCGAGCTCGACAACGAGCTGGCTGCGCATTGGACGGCGGAAGCGGCGGACCGGGACGACGTGCACGTCGTGCATGGAGACGTTCTCGAGCAGCCGGTTTGGGACCATGTACGTGACCCGTCACAAGCGCTGGTCGTAGGCAATATTCCCTTCAACATCACCACTCCGATCATCTTCCGGCTGCTCGAGCGGCCCCGACCCCGTGAGATCGTGCTGATGGTCCAGCAGGAAGTCTCGGACCGCATCACCGCTCCGGTCGGAAGCAAGGCATATGGTGCACTCTCCGTCGGTGTGCGGAGCGTGGCAACGGTGGAGCGTCTCTTCGCGGTGGGCCGGGGCGCGTTCCGGCCAGTACCAGGCGTCGATTCGGCGGTGATCCGGATCAAGCCGCTAAAGCCCGAGCCGCTCGGGCTCACAGATGAAGAGCGCCTGAGAACGGTGGTGCGCGCCGCGTTCCAGTGGCGCCGAAAGCAGTTGGGGAAGATCCTTCGCGACCACCCGGACCTCTCCGTCCCGGCAGGTGAGCTGGGAAGCCTGGCGGCGACCGTAGGCTTCGAGCTGGCAGACCGTCCCGAGCGCCTCTCCCCGGAAGGCTTCATCCGATTGGCTGCCGCGTTGCCGTCATTCTAGGCCTCCCCTACATTTGCGAAGATTTTCACAAGCCGCGCGTTCCCTGCGCCGCGGGCCTCCGAACGTGCCTTTGTCCAGACGCATCTCCGACTCGACAGTACGACGTTTATCCCACTATCTCCGGGCCCTCGAGGCCTTCGCGGAGGCGGGGGGAGGCACTGTGTCGAGCGAGCAGCTGGCGTCGCACGGCCACACCACGGCCGCTCAAGTGCGAAAGGACCTTTCGCACTTCGGCTCCTTCGGTAAACGAGGCCTCGGATACAGCATCGAGGAGCTGAGTGTTCGGCTCCGGGCCATCCTCGGCCTCGACCGCGTGTGGCAGGTGGTGCTCGTCGGTGCGGGCCGCATCGGATCGGCGCTGTTCGAGTATCCGGACTTCAAGATGCGTGGATACGACTGCGTCGCGATCTTCGACTCCGACCCGGAGAAGATCGGCGTGCAATGGGGGACGACCACGATCCACTCCTCGGAACGGCTCGAGGCGGTGATCGAGCAGCTCGATGTCGATCTCGTGATCCTGGCGGTGCCGGCTTCAGTGGCTCAAGAGATTGCGGACCGGGCGGTCGAGGCGGGCGTAAGAGGCATCCTCAATTTCGCGCCCGTCCAGATCAAGGTGCCGGACTCGATCCCGGTCGAGGACGTCAATCTCGTGATGCAGCTCGAGGCGCTCTCGTTCAAGATCACGCGAGGCGGAGCCGGGGAGTGACCGTTGGGTCCCACGCGTCCCTCATCCGGCGTGCGGTCGTTCGGCTCGGAGACGGGCCGACGCACACGCTCGAGCTTGCTGGCGACGTGCTCGGGCTCGCAGGGCATCCAGGGGCCGCTTCGGCGGCCGTTTTCCAGTTGCTCGGGGCTGATCCGCGATTTCTGGTGGACGGAGAGGGTGTCTGGAGTCTCGACCCCACGCTGGCGCCGCTCGGTGCCCCGTTGTCGGAGGTGCCGTTCGCTGTGGTCGATGTCGAGACCACCGGAGGCCGGGCATGGAACGGTCATCGCGTCGTAGAGATCGCCATCGTGGAGGTGCGAGGCGGTGCCATCGTCGACGAGTACCAGACGCTCGTGAATCCGGGGCAGGGCATCCCGTCGATGATCACGTCTCTCACTGGCATCACCAACGACATGACGTCGGTTGCTCCGTACTTCGAGCACATCGCCGAGCACGTGGCGGGCCGCCTCGAGGGGCGGGCTTTTGTCGCTCACAACGCGACGTTCGATTGGAGCTTCGTTTCGGCAGAGCTCGTGCGTGCGAACGTCGACGTGCCCAACGTCCCCAGGCTATGCACCGTGCGCATGGTGCGGCGCCTGGTTCCGGCCCTCCGGCACAGGAATCTCGATGTCGTAACCAGGTATTTCGGGGTCGACATCCACGCCCGGCACCGCGCCCATGGGGACGCGCTTGCAACGGCTAGGGTTCTGCTGCGCCTGCTCGACGAAGCGGGCGGGAGAGGCGTCGAGGATCTCGCGACGCTACAGTGGTATCTCAAGCGTCGCCGACAGCGCAAAGAGTTCAACCCGGACCAGTACTCTCTGGACTTTCCTGGTTATGAGGCGCGAAGGAGAAGACGCCAATGACGATTACCGCCGCGGATCTTCCGCTCAGCCGCTCGATGCAAATCGGGTCCATTCGCATCCACGTCGTCGAGGCGGGGCTTCAGTGGCTCGACGGCGGAGCGATGTTCGGAGTGGTGCCCAAGCCCCTGTGGGAGCGCCGCATCCCGGCCGACGAGCGTAATCGCATCCCGCTCGCGCTTCGCTGCCTGCTCATAGAGGCGCCCAACGCCCTGGTCCTCGTCGACACTGGGATCGGTGGCAAGGAGAGCGACAAATTCATCGACCTCTATCGGGTCGACAACGCGGGTGAGCCGACCCGGCTCGAGGACGGAATTCGCGACGCTGGGTTCGAGCCGGACGACGTCGACATCGTGCTCAACACGCATCTGCACTTCGATCACGCGGGAGGGAACACATTCCTGGACCCGGATGGCGTGCTGAAGCCCGCTTTTCCGCGGGCCCGCCACGTGGTGCAGAAGGCGGAGCTCGAGTTCGCGCGCGGCGGTAATGAACGCGTGCGGGCGAGCTATCTCGCGAAGAATTTCGAGCCCGTATCCGAAGCCGGCCTTTGGGACTTGGTGGAAGGCGATGCCGAGATCACCAGTGGCGTGCGCGTCGTACGCACCCCCGGCCATACGCCGCACCACCACTCGGTGTTGGTGACCAGTGCGGGCGATACCGCCTGCTATTTGGCGGACGTCTGCCCGACGTCGGCACACATGCCGCTGCCCTGGATCATGGGGTACGATCTCGAGCCCATGGTGACGCTGGAGTCGAAGCGTTCACTGTGGACGCAGGCCCGAGAAGAGGAGTGGTTGTTGGTCTTCGAACACGATGCCAGCGTGCCTTGGGGCCGCCTCGATCCCGACTCGGAAAGGCCCCGTCTGAGGGAGTAGGAAACCGTGTTGCGGCGATTCCAGCCGTGGTGACCACACTCACGGATTTCGGTATCTTGAAAGGCTAGTCACTGTGCACTGAACTAGACTTTGCATGACCGATAAATTGACGATCCCCGTCATCCTGAAGGGGGGCGCCCGCACACCCATCGGACGGTTCCTGGGTGGGCTCAGCCCGCTCTCAGCTCCCGAGTTGGGCACGATCGCGGTGCGTGCAGCGATCGCGCGCGCCGGCATCGAGGCCAGCGACCTCGACGAAGTCATCATGGGCAACGTGGTGTCCGCTGGAGGAGGCCAGGCCCCGGCGCGCCAGGCCGCCGTGAACGGCGGTGTGCCCGCCACGATTCCTGCGCTGACCATCAACAAGGTCTGCGGTTCGGGGCTGAAAGCGGTCATGCTCGCGGCGCAGGCCGTGCGCGCCGGTGATGCCCGTCTCGTCCTAGCGGGCGGCATGGAGTCGATGTCCAACGTGCCGTTCTATGCTCGTGGCCTGCGGGATGGCGTGAAGCTGGGCAACCAGACGCTGGAGGATGGCCTCATCCACGATGGGCTGTGGTGCTCGTTTGGCGACTGCCACATGGGTGGCTATGCCGAATACACGGCTGACAAGGCAGGGGTCACGCGCAGCGACGCCGACGAGTTCTCGCTGCGCTCCCACCAGAAGGCCGTTGAGGCGACCCGAGAGGGGCGGTTCAGAAACGAGATCGTACCGGTCGAGGTCGAGGGCCGTCGCGGCGTGACGGTCGTGGACACCGACGAGGGCCCGCGCGCCGACAGCTCGCTCGAGGCGCTGGCAAAGCTCCGGCCGGTGTTCAAGCGGGACGCGCCCGAGGGGATCGACGAGCACGTCGTAACCGCTGGAAATGCGCCCGGTCTCAACGACGGAGCGGCTGCGGTTGTCGTGGCCTCACTGGAATACGCCGAGGCGCATGGACTCGAGGTCGACGCGTTCATCTCGGCGTATGCAGTGAGCGCTACCGAGCCTCAGGATCTCTTTTTCGCTCCCATTGCCGCGGTGAACAACCTTATGCAAAAGGAAGGAAAAGAGATCGGCGACTATGAGCTCGTGGAGGTGAACGAGGCTTTCGCCGTACAGGCGATCGCGGACATGCGCGCGCTGGGCATGGACGAGGAGCTCGTGAATGTGAACGGAGGCGCGGTTGCGCTTGGCCACCCGATTGGGGCGTCCGGTACGCGCATCCTAGTGACGCTGCTCAACGCGCTCGAGCATAGGGGAGAGGGAACCGGGCTCGCCACACTTTGCCTCGGCGGGGGCAACGCCGTCGCGCTCTCCGTGGAGAAGGCGTAGCCACTTTGCCGTCAACGCCCTTGCCCAAAGAAGTGCTCCCAGGCTCCATCCTCACAGCGCGGGGTGGGCGCCTCCGGCTAGGCTGGCGCCTTCTGTTCTTCCTGGTCGTTGTGGGGGTCGTCAAGATGATCGTGACGACGCTGCTTCCCGCGGGTATCCAATACGCTTCGGCGGCTCTACTGCTAGGGGCGCTCGCGGGTGGATGGGCCATGCTTGCGCTCGACGGACGCGCCCCGGGCGCGCTCGGCTTCTACTTGCGGCCGGTCGCGGGGCGCGAAGCAGCGGTGGGGCTCGGGCTCGGCGTGGTCGTGGCGCTCGTGGTCGTGCTCGTCATGGCCGCGCTCGGCGGTCTGCGTTGGTCGGCTCAGCCGGGCACGGCTAGTGCCTGGCTCGTGGGTGGCGCGAGTTCGTTGCTGTTTCTGACGCTGCCCGCGGCGGCGGAGGAGGCTCTGCTGAGAGGCTATCCGCTTCAGGCCCTTGCCGAGGCGTGGGGCCCCGCTGCCGCCTTGCTCGTCACGTCGATTGCGTTCGGGGCGATGCACTTGGGCAATCCCGCTGTGACGGAGTTGGGTTTGGTGAACATTGCGGTGGCGGGACTGCTGCTCGGGGTCGTGTACCTGCGCACAGGAAGCTTGTGGCTGGCTACCGGTTTGCACCTGGGTTGGAACTGGGCGCACGGATACTTGGCCGATGTCCCGGTGAGCGGTCTGGAGGTGCTGGACGCGCCTTTCTACGACGGCGTTGCTCGGGGCCCGGAGTGGCTCAGTGGCGGCGGTTTCGGGCCTGAAGGCAGCGCGATCGCGACCGCTGTGACCTTGGCGGCTGCGGCCGCTTGTTGGTGGGGACCTTGGCTGCGGCCTGGAGAGGCGGCGTTGTCTACGTCGCCCTTGGCGGTGACGAACATGCGGCTCGACGGGCCGGATACCGGGCCTAGAGGGCCCGAAGGAGCGATCGCGGCATGAGTATCCACCGAATCGCGGTGGTCGGCGGAGGCACGATGGGCAACGGCATCGCGCATGTCGCAGCTCAGCACGGTAGGGAAGTGCGCTTGCTCGACGTTTCGGCAGAGGTTCTGGAGGGCGCAATGGCGACCATCGCCAAGAACCTCGCCCGGCAGGTCGAGCGAGAGATTCTGGACGAGTCGGCTCGCGATGCCACGCTCGGTCGCATCGAAACCAGCACGGACGTCGCGGCTGGAGCGGAGGGCGTCGACCTAGTGATCGAGGCCGTGCCCGAGAAGGCGCAGCTCAAGTACGATCTCTTCGAGACACTCGATCGCGCGGTGTCGCCCGATACGATTCTGGCGAGCAACACCTCGTCCATTTCGATCACCGAGCTAGCGGCGCACACGTCTTGCCCCGACCGGGTGATCGGTATGCACTTCATGAACCCGGTTCCCGTCATGAGGCTCGTGGAAGTGATCCGCGGTCTCGCCACGAGTGACGAGACCACGCACACGACGCTCGAATTCGCCGAGCAGTTGGGAAAAATCCCTGTGGAGGTCAACGATTTCCCGGGTTTCGTATCCAACCGTGTACTCATGCCGATGATCAACGAGGCGGTGACCGCGCTCATGGAGGGTGTGGCCGACGCCGAATCTATCGATACGGTGATGAAGCTCGGCTTGAATCACCCCATGGGTCCTTTGGAGCTCGCCGACCTGATCGGGCTGGACACTTGCCTGAACATTCTGGAGGTGCTGCATCGCGAGTTGGGAGACGACCGCTACCGGCCGTCTCCGCTGCTTCGCAAGTATGTCGCGGCGGGCTGGCATGGCCGAAAGACCGGCCGTGGTTTTTACGGCTATGAGTAGTCGCCGATGACTTGGACCCAGGAGCAGCTCGAAATCCAGGCGCTCGCTCATGAGTTCGCCGAGGGCGAGCTTCGAGGTGAGTCCGGAGCCTGGGACAGCGCGCGCGACCTCCAAGAGGGCGTATTCGGCAAGCTCGCCGAGCTCGGGTTCCTGGGCATGTTGATACCGGAGGAGTTCGGCGGACTCGACTTCGATCTGGGCACGTATTTGTTGGTGCTCGAAGAGCTGGCCTGGGGTGACGCTTCGGTGGCGCTCTCGGTCGCCATCCACAACGGACCCGTGAGCAGCCTGCTGCTGCGCTACGGCAGCGACGAGCAAAAGCAGCGTTGGCTACCTCAGCTCGCCGTGGGTGCGTTGATGGGGGCGTTCGCGCTCTCGGAGCCGGAAGCGGGCAGTGACGCGGGCTCGATCTCCACCAAGGCGGAGCGATCCGACTCCGGGTGGAGCCTCAACGGCGAAAAGCGCTGGGTAACCAACGGCCGCCGCGCCGGACTGGTCATCGTTTTCGCACGCACGGGCGAGGACGGCATCAGCGCGTTTCTGGTGTCACCTGATACGGACGGTTACGCCGTGGGCGCGCGGGAGTCGACGATGGGGTTTCGCGCCTCTCAGACCGTGAGCGTGAAGCTCGACGGCATGCAGCTCGGCGCCGAGGCGCTGTTAGGTGACTTGGGTCGTGGACTCCCCTACGCGTTGGAGGCCCTCGACCTCGGCCGCGTCGGCATTGCCGCCCAGGCGGTGGGCATCGGGCGGTCCGCTCTGGAGCATTCGGCCAAGTACGCGTTGGAACGCGAGCAGTTCGGTCGGCCCCTCGCGGACTTCGGCGCGACCCAAGCGAAGCTTGCGGAGATGGCACGCAAACTCTCGGGAGCGCGCTTACTGGCCCACCACGCCGGTGCCTCCCTCGAGGCGGTGGCCAGCGGGTCGGGGCATGCCCGCACCGGCCTCGACGGGGTGACGAGCCGCGCGGCGATCGCGAAGCTTGCTGCTTCGGAGGCCGCGACTTGGTCTGCAGACGAAGCGATTCAGATCTTTGGCGGCTATGGCTACATGCGTCACTACCCTGTCGAGCAGCTTCTGCGAGACGCCAAGGGTACGGAGATCTACGAAGGAACCAACGAAATCATGAAAATGGTGATCGCCCGCGAGGTGCTGCGGGATGCCGCGAACGACTAAAAATCCGAAACGTGTGAGCGCATAGCGAGAATGGAATTATTTGAACTGATGTCCGAACGGAGGCACGAGCAGCTCGTGTTCTGGAATGATCCTGACCTCGGATATCGAGGCATCATCGCGATCCACGACACCACGATGGGGCCGGCGCTTGGCGGCACCCGCTACTGGAACTACGGGAACGATCGTGAGGCGGTCATCGACGCGCTCCGACTCTCGCGCGGGATGACCTACAAGGCAGCGATCGCCGGCCTCAATCTCGGCGGCGGCAAGTCCGTCATCTGGGGGGACAACCGCAAGGCGAACCGTGAGATGATCTTCCGCGCGCACGGCCGAGCGGTCGACTCGCTGCACGGCCGCTACATCACCGCGGAAGACGTGGGCACGTCGCCGGACGACATGGAATACATCAGCATGGAGACCGAATACGTGGTCGGCCGCCACGGGCGCTCGGGTGACCCCTCTCCGATTACCGCGTATGGCGTATACCACGGCATCAAGGCGTGCGCAGCGATCAAGTACGGGAGCGATGGCTTGGAAGGGCGTCACGTCACTGTCCAGGGCCTCGGCCACGTCGGATATTACCTGTGCGCCCACTTGGCTGAAGAAGGCGCCAAGCTCACGGTCACCGACCTCGACGCGGAGCGAGTGGCGCGCGTCGCCGAAGAGTTCGGAGCCCGAGCGGTCGGTGCGGACGACATCTATTCCGTCGATGCCGATGTCTTCGCGCCCTGCGCCATGGGCGCGGTCATCAATGACGAGACGATCGACATGCTGAAGGTCGACATCGTCGCAGGCGCCGCGAACAATCAGTTGGCACGCGGGCTGGTCCATGGGCCGGCGCTGCACCAACGCGGCATTCTGTACGCGCCCGATTACGTGATCAACGCCGGTGGGCTCATCAACGTCTATGGAGAGCTGAACGACTGGACCGCGGACCGCAGCAAGTGGAAGGCCGGGGAGATCTACGGCACGCTTCTGCGCATCTTCGAGCTTGCGAAGAGCGACGGACTTGGCCCTCATCTAGCGGCCAACAAGGTTGCGGAGGCGCGCATCCTGGAGGCCAGGCATCTGCAACGGACGTTCCGCACCTGATGAACCTTCTTCCGTGATGGACAGCCGGTCATGATGGACAACCTGAAGAAGACCGACCCAGCCGTCTTCGACTCGATCGTCAGCGAGGCGCGCCGACAGGCCGACGGCTTGGAGCTCATCGCGAGCGAGAACTTCGTCTCGCAGGCCGTGCTCGAAGCCATGGGCACGGTGATGACGAACAAGTATGCGGAGGGGCTGCCGTCGAAACGGTACTACGGCGGCTGCGAATTCGTCGACGTTGCCGAGGACCTAGCGCGTGACCGAGCCAGGCAGTTGTTCGGTGCCGAGCACGTCAACGTGCAGCCGCACTCAGGCGCGCAGGCCAACATGGCGGCGTACTTCTCCTTCCTGGACCCCGGGGACAAGATCCTGGGCATGAACCTCAGTCACGGCGGCCATCTCACGCACGGCTCGCCGGTGAACTTCAGCGGCCGGCTCTTCGAGGTCGTCGCGTACGGGGTGCGGGAGGACGACGGGCGCATCGACTACGATGAGGTTAGAGAGCGGGCGCGCGCGGAGCGTCCGAAGATGATCATCGCCGGGGCGAGCGCGTACCCGCGTACGATCGACTTCGCCGCCTTCTCAGAAATTGCCCGAGAGGTCGACGCGTGCTTCGTGGTGGACATGGCGCACATCGCCGGCTTGGTGGCGACGGGTCACCATCCCACGCCCATTCCACATGCCGATATCGTGACTACGACCACGCACAAGACGCTGCGTGGGCCACGCGGCGGCATGATCCTGTGCCGCGAGCAGCACGCCAAGGCGATCGACAAGGCGGTGTTCCCGTTCATGCAGGGTGGGCCTCTCATGCACGTGATCGCGGCGAAGGCAGTGGCCTTGCTCGAAGCTTTGAAGCCTGACTTCAGTGACTACTCTGGCCGGATCGTCGCGAACGCGAAGGCGCTGGCAGACGGCCTGATGGAGCGGGGCTTTCACCTCGTCAGTGGGGGCACCGACAACCACCTCCTGCTGGTGGATCTCCGGCCGAGCCATGACGAACTGACGGGCAAGGAAGCCGAGGCCGCGCTCGAGGCCTCCGGTATCACCGTGAACAAGAATACAGTGCCCGGAGAGACACGTTCGCCCTTCGTGACATCCGGCCTTCGCATCGGTACGCCGGCTTTGACCTCCCGTGGCATGAACGAAGCCGAGATGACGCAGGTCGCGACCTGGATCGCGCATGTCTTGGAGGCGCCAAATGACCAAGACCGGATCACCGCTGTTCGCGGCGAGGTCCGGGATCTGTGCGCCAACTTCCCGCTT
The DNA here is from genome assembly GCA_015664885.1 of Gemmatimonadota bacterium. Classification (GTDB taxonomy): domain Bacteria; phylum Gemmatimonadota; class Gemmatimonadetes; order Longimicrobiales; family Gaopeijiaceae; genus UBA1138. Next base: position 17,962 of record DQPL01000078.1, on the reverse strand, counting down.
TATGTGGAATTGGCGGGATGATTGACGTCGTATGTGGTGCCTCCACTAGCGAACGGCTTCGTAGAAACCCTACATTCTGCCCATGACGGAACTGCAATTCGCGGACGAAGTGCTGGACCAGCTCCAGGAACGAAACCCTCGTTTCGATACTAGGGCGTATTTCTTCGTGCTTGCGGCCTTGCATTCGGTCATTCACTCGCTGGACGAGCCCCGGCACATCTCTGGGCGCGAGCTTGCGGACGGGGTCAGGCGCTTGGCCCTGGAACGCTTTGGTCCGATGGCGAGGACCGTGTTGGCGCACTGGGGGATTTGTGCCACCGAGGATGTCGGGGGTGTTGTGTTCGCGCTGGTAGAGCAGGGGATTCTCGTCAAGCAGGATGAGGATCGCCCAGAAGATTTTGCCGACGTGTTCGATTTCGAGGAGGCTTTCGAACTGAGTTATCCCTGGGAAGCTCGATACTGACAGTATCGTTTCCACGCTGAGGAGGGGGGTTGCACATGGAGGGAGAACAGGGATTTCCACCTTGCTTGAAGTGCGAGGCCGGTCTGTTATTGCCGCTCTCGGACTACGGCAGGGACGGGGCGGCCATTCGCTACAAGGCGTGGGTCTGCTCCCGGCCGGAGTGCGGCTTCAACATCCGCATCGACAACGGCGAGATCAGCATCGGCCGCACGATCGGGCAGAGCTACAAGTAGGACTCGACCCGGTAGCCATGTAACCATGGCCGGTCTCTACCCGCCGCTCCGGCCCTACGCTCGCCTGAGCGTGCTCGCGCCCACCGGGGCCGAGGCCGCGGCGCTGGACAAAACGGCGATCGACACGGTGGGCGTGCCCCAACCCGTGCTTATGGAGAACGCAGGCCGCTCGGCCGCGATGATCCTGCAACGGCTCCGCCCCAAGGGCCGGGTTGTTGGGGTAGTGGGGTCCGGTAACAACGGTGGGGACGCGCTGGTGCTGTTGCGGACTCTACGTGCTTGGGGCCGCGACGTGATTGCGATCGTCGCGGCCGAGCGAAGCTTGCAGGATCCACTGCTGCACGGCTGGGACGTTCCCGTGCGGACGGACGAGGGACTCGGCGCGGAGGGCTGGCGCGACCTGGTCGGCGAGGGAGGCCTCGTAGTGGACGGGGTGCTCGGCACGGGCCTACGGGGCGCCCCCCGGGAACGGCAAGGTGCCGCGATCGAAAACATCAACGCTCTGGGTTGCTGGGTCCTCTCGATCGACGTGCCCTCTGGCATCGACGCGGCTCGGGGGGCCGTGCCCGGCGAAGCGGTGCAGGCGGCGGTCACTATCGCTTTTGGCGCGCCCAAGCTAGGAAGCCTTCTGCACCCGGCGCGTTCGTTCGCCGGCCGATTGATCGCGGTCGAAATCGCCTTTCCGCCCTGGAACTCGAAGGCCGTGGCCGCCCGAGTTGTCACACCTGCGTGGGCCCAGGCGCGACTTCCGCAGCGGGAGTCGGACACGCACAAGAACGCAGTGGGGCGTGTGCTCGTAGTGGCGGGACAGCGAGGCATGGCCGGCGCCGCGGTACTCGTGGTGCGCGCAGCCTTGAGCGCCGGGGCCGGTCTCGTGAGGATCTGCTCTGCGCCCGAGAATCGTGAAATCGTACAGAGCGCCGTACCCGAGGCGATCTACGTCGATCCGGGCGATCCCGGTGCGCTCAAGGAGGCCCTCGAGCAGTGCGATGCCGTCGGCCTCGGGCCGGGCCTGGGCACGGGCGCGTTGGCTCAGGACCTCGCCGCGACCGTGGTTACGGGCCCGCTTCGACCCCTGGTGGTAGATGCCGACGCACTCAACCTCGCGTCAGAGGGGAAGCTCGACCTGGCGTCGTTGGCGCCGACCAGAGCGATTCTCGCGACGCCGCACGCGGGCGAGATGGCGCGCCTACTCGGCACGGATACCGGAACAGTCCAGTCGGACCGAATCGCGGCGCTCCAGCGCGCAGTAGAGGCGCACGGCACAGCACTCTTGCTCAAGGGGGCGCCGTCTTTGGTGGGCGCACCGGGAAGCGAAGTGTTGGTGGACTGCCAGGGTTCGTCCGACCTTGCAGCCGCCGGTATGGGCGATGCCTTAACCGGGGTATGTGCAACGCTCATGGCTCAGGGCCTCGACGCACGCGACGCCGGGGCTGTCGGGCTCTACCTGACGGGCCGTGCCGCACGCCTCGCCGGGCGTGGCCCCGCGCTCACTCCGAGTGACGTGATCCGCTGCCTCCCGGACGCATTGGGCGAACGCAGCCAAGGCGTCTCGGAACTCGACTTGCCCTTCGTTCTCTACGACGCCGACCCAGCGCGGTAAGATGGGCGATTACCCCCCGCGTACCGTTCGACTCGGCCCCGGGGCGGAGTTCGACCGGATCCGCGCCGCGATCGCGTCGGGAGGTGAGCTGCCTGCGGCCGTCCGGGTCGGACCCGGTGATGACGCGGCGGTCATCGAAGGCGGGTGGGTCCTGAGCACCGACTTATGCGTCGAGGACGTGCACTTCCGACGGAGCTGGCTCTCGGACCGTGAGATCGGGTACCGGGCTGCGGTCACCGCACTCTCGGACCTCGCTGCCATGGCGGCGACTCCGCTTGGGCTCTTGGCGTCCATCGCCGTCCCGGATTCCGAGGGGGTCGACCTGGACGCGGTGCAGGCAGGCGTTGCCGAAGCTGGCCGAGCCCATGGTGCGTCGATTCTCGGTGGAGACCTCTCCCGCTCGCCTGGGCCCCTGGTGCTCGACATCGTGGTCCTGGGCCGCACCTCTTGGCCGGTTTTGCGGAATGGTGCGGAGGCTGGCGACGAGATCTGGGTAACAGGGCGCCTCGGCGCGAGCGCAGCGGCTGTGCATGCATGGCGGCAGGGCGATGAGCCGTCTCCGGAAGCACGCGAAGCCTTTGCGCGCCCGATGCCGCGCATAAGCGAAGCGTGTTGCCTGGTCGAGCAGGAGTGGGTCGACGCACTCATGGACATATCCGACGGCCTGTCGGGCGACGTTGGCCACATGGCGGCGGCCTCTGGTGTGAAGGTCGTCTTGCAGGCGGGTTGGGTCCCGATCTCCGACGCCGCGCTCGTCGCCCTCGGCGCCGAAGGCGCATTGGAGGCGGCGCTGCATGGGGGCGAAGACTACGAACTGCTCTTCGTCACCGATCCGGGAGTCGTCGACGTGGATCTGTTCGCAAAGCGATTCGGGCTCGACCTGACGTGCGTCGGACATGTGCTCGAGGGGGAGGGCGTGTGGATCGATCACGGCGACGGCGAACCGCGGCCTCTGGAGCGAGCCGGGTTCGACCACTTCGGGAGCGTCGATCGTTGATACGCCTGATCGCGTTGCTGACGTTGGGCATCCCGACCACCATCTGGTATTGCATGCGGATTGCATGGGCCGTTTACCGAAACGCTCCGGACGCCGACTGCGTATGCGCGGAGGTCCCCCGGGCCTGGGCGAGGCGGATGCTGCGAATCGCTGGAGTGCGGGTCGAGGTCGAAGCCGCCGAATACATCGACGCCACGGCACCGCAGGTCGTGGTGGTCAATCACACGTCTTGGTTCGACCCGCTCGCCTTGGCCGGTTTTGTGCCCGGACCCTGTGTCTTCGTGGCGAAGAAGGAAGTTGAACGGGTACCGTTCTTCGGCATGGCGCTGCGCGCGTGCGGGCACATTTACATCGATCGACGTAACCACGAACTGGCTCTGCAATCGCTGGAGATCGCGCGCCAGAGGTTGGAGGACGACGGTCCAAGCATCATCATGTTTCCTGAGGGGACACGCTCGGCCACGGGGGAATTGCAGCCGTTCAAGAAAGGCCCGTTCATTCTGGCGATTCAGGCGGGAGCCGAGGTCGTTCCGACTGCACTCATCGGGTCCAGAGAAGTAATGAGGAAAAACGGGATCCTGATCAAACCAGGCATCATCCGGCTTCGATTCGGCACTCCGATTCCGGTCGATTCGTACGACTTCGAGAGACGAGACGAACTCGCGGACCGAGTTTGGCAGGCCCTGCGGGACCTGCTGACGTCGGCAACATAGAGAGAGGAGACCAGGTGTCGGCCATTGTGGATGTACGTGCGCGTGAGGTACTGGACTCGAGGGGAAATCCGACGGTGGAAGCCGAGATTACCCTGGAAACCGGCGTTCGGGGCAGGGCCATCGTCCCCTCCGGCGCCTCCACCGGGGCCCACGAGGCTGTTGAGCTGCGTGACGGAGATCGTGCGCGCTTCCTGGGAAAGGGAGTCCTGGGCGCCGTCGAAAACGTCAACACCGTCATCGCCGATGCGCTTCGTGGCTTCGAGGCTCGAGAGCAACTGGACATCGATCGCACGATGATCGAGCTGGACGGCACGCCGAACAAACGCAACCTCGGTGCCAATGCGATCCTTGCGGTGTCGATGGCTGCCGCGCGGGCTGCCGCGCTCGAGAACCATATGCCGTTGTGGCGCTACCTCGCGTCCGGCGGCGATGCCGATCTGCTCCCGGTGCCCATGATGAACATCCTGAACGGCGGGGTGCACGCGCCCAACAACGTCGACATCCAGGAATTCATGGTCATGCCTGTGGGGGCTGGATCGTTCTCCGAAGGCCTACGCATGGGTGTCGAGGTCTTTCACCATCTGAAGAACGTGCTGAGTGAACAGGGCAAGAATACCGCGGTCGGGGACGAGGGCGGCTTCGCGCCCGACTTGGCGAGCAACGAAGAAGCCATCGAGCTCGTATTGCGCGCGATCGAAAAGGCTGGGTACCGCCCGGGGGAGGACCTCGTGATCACGCTCGACGCAGCGGCTACCGAGTTCTTCGAGGACGGCGAGTACGTGTTCCAATGGTCGGGGGGTGAGCGGCGTGACGCCGCCGGCATGATCGAGTTCTGGAAGGAGTGGGTCGACAAATACCCGATCCGTTCTCTGGAGGACCCACTCGACGAAAACGACTGGCATGGCTGGAAGCAGCTTACCGACGCTGTGGGCGAGCGCGTGCAGATCGTCGGCGACGACATTTTTGTGACTAACGTGGATCGGCTGGAGCAAGGCATCAGGGACGGCGCCGCGAACGCGATTCTCGTCAAGGTGAATCAGATCGGGACTCTGACCGAAACGCTGGAGACGATGCGGGTCGCTCGCGAGGCTGGCTTCAAGTGTGTGGTGTCGCACCGGTCGGGCGAGACGGAAGACACGCTCATCGCCGACCTCGCGGTGGCTACGGGTGCTGGCCAGATCAAGACGGGCAGCGCCAGCCGAACCGACAGGGTCGCCAAGTACAACCAACTACTGCGCATCCAAGAGAAGCTCGGCGCACGGGCCCGGTATCCGGGTCGCTCTCTGTGGGGCGACTAGGACTGTGGGCAAGCTGAAGAGAGCGATCCTGCCCGGCATGGTGCTGGTTGCGGCGTACTACGCTGTCTTCGGAGGCGAGTATTCGTGGTTCGAGCTCCGGGACGCTCGAGCTGCGGTCGAAGAGGAGCGGGCCGATCTAGGCGAGCTCGAGCGGCAGATCGATTCCCTGCGCGCATGGGCCGACTCCTTGCAGATCGATTCGGTGACGCTCGAGCGCATCGCGCGCGAGCGCTTCGGCATGATTAGGGACCACGAGATCCTGTATCTTTTCGCGCAGCCGCGGGACACCACGCGGTTGCCGACCGACACGACCAGCGCGGCGTCGCGGTAGGAATGCGTCGTCGCGACCCGGAGTTTTCTGCTACGGCTCCGGAGTGGCTTCGTCCGCGATCCGGAGCAGTTCCATGGCGAGCTCGTCGAGCTTCGCGCGCGTGGCCCGGTCCGAGCGCGACCAAAATGGGCGCGCCAGCAGGACAGGCGTCACCAGCAGCAGCAGTGTCGTCGCCAAGGGGCCCACGCTGAACGGTGCGATGCTGCTCAGACCGACCCAACCGAGCAGCCCGAGAAACCAGTGGACCAGGTAGTGACCCGTGCGGTCGGCCACGATCGAGACGTGGCCGGCTCCCTCGCGTGACACCGTCACGGTCGTGCGCCCCACGCCGTGACTTTCGCGCCATACGAAGCGCTCGGGCTCGTCCTCCAGAATGTCGCCGGAGCGGCCGAGAACCTTGTCCGCCGCGCGGGCAAAGGCCCGGCGGTCGTTGGGCAGGCCCCCGTGCATGGTCGCGCGCACTTCGCGTCGATCGGGGGCACCGGGAGTCGCCGCGAGCGCTCCGCCTCGTCCTACGCGCTCGATCGACGCAGACTTACGCACCGCCAGCGGATCGAGACCGACCTCACGCGCCACCTCCATGAGTTCGGTCACCGTTAGGTCGTGCTTCGCAGGCACGTGAGCGGACTGCTCCGCCTGAGCGGCGCGACGGAGGATGGCGTCGATCTCGTCAGCCGCAAATCGGCGGTCCGGAGACGGCACATCAGGCGCCGACGGGTCGCGAGGCGCCAGGACGCCACCCTGCTTCGACTCACTCACGCGACTGGCCCCGCGACTACTCGGTGTCGTCTGGTCCGGTCAGCACCTTCTCCGTTCCGGCGAGCAGCTTGTCCGTGGCCTCATCCTCCGCGGCGATGCCGATCATCTTCTTCGACCCGCTCTCGAGCTGGCCGGCGCCCTCGCCGCCGCTCAGGCCCGCCGCAAGATCGGAGGCGACCTTCAGCGCGCGTGCGCGCGCCTCCTCGCTGGCCGGGGCACCTGGTTCGAGGAACGGCTTGAACAAATCGATGGGGATCGGGAAGAGCGTCGTCGAGTTGTTTTCTGCCGCGATCTCGCTCACGGTCTGCAGGTACCGTAGCTGCATCGCGATCGGAAACTCCTGAATGATCTCGGCGGCCGCCGCGAGCTTGGTCGACGCCTGATACTCGCCTTGGGCGTTGATCACCTTCGCCCGCCGCTCACGTTCGGCTTCGGCCTGCTTCGCCATGGCTCGCTTCATCTCCTGCGGCAGATCGATATCCTTGATCTCGACCGCGGTGACCTCGATGCCCCACGAGTCCGTGCCTTGGTCGATGATGTGACGGATGATCTCGTTGATCCTCTCCCGGTCGGCGAGCAGTTCGTCCAACTCCGATTGACCGATGACGGAGCGCAGCGTGGTCTGTGCCAGCTGGCTCGTAGCGAAGTAGTAGTCCTCGATCTCGATGACCGCCGTCGTGGGGTCGACCACGCGGAAGTACACCACCGCGTTCACCCTCACGCTGACGTTGTCCTTCGTAATCGTGTCCTGGGGTGCGATGTCCAGCGCCACGATACGGAGGTCCATCTTCTTCATGCGCTCGATGCCCCAGGGCACCAGGAAGATGAGGCCGGGACCCTTGGCGCGCGTGAGCTTCCCGAGCCGGAAGACGACGCCACGCTGGTACTCCAGCAGAATCCTGATGCTGGTGAGCATCGAAATGCCGACGACGGCTGCCACGCCGATGACAAGACTCGCGGGATCCATGGATCATCCGGGGAGAGAGGGAGGGGTGCCCCATGAGCGTCGCGGGCGGAGCAGCGCTACGCAAGGCAGGCGCCAGCCGGTTGACACGACCCTAAGGCCGAATCAGCTTTTTTCCCCATCGCCGGAGTAGCTCAGTTGGTTAGAGCAGCGGAATCATAATCCGCGTGTCGGGGGTTCAAGTCCCTCCTCCGGCACTATGTAGCAGAAGGACTGTCGGCCTCTCGGGTTCTCCCGGGGGGTCGATTTCATGCCCACATGTTGCCGATCTGTTGCATCAGGGCCGGCCGGCCCTGTCGTCAGGTGCCGCCGAGTATGGCCTCAAGCTTCTCAGCCGCTTCCTCCTGCATGTCGGGCAAGCTGGCCGAGCACACGTCGAGCGTGAAGGCCACTGAGGAGTGCCCGAGTCGCTCCGATACCACCTTGGGGTGCACTCCGTCCCCGAAGAGCAGGGTCGCCGATGTGTGCCAGAGGTCGTACATGCGGAAGGCAGGTTGGAACTTCTGCCGACGGCCTTCACCCACCCACCCAGCCCAGCCTTGCTCATAATTCGGCAGAAGTTGCGATCGTACAGGTTGCTTGCATCGAGAGGGCGCCCGAACTCAGTCGCGAAGACGAAGCCTTGGTCGCCGTACTCGGCTCCGATCAGGAGCCGCTCCTGCGCCTGAGCGGCACGGTGCGCCCTGACGGCGAACGAGGGCAGGACCACGACGCGCCGGCCTTTGTCGGTCTTCGGTGGTACGACCTTCCACGGCTCGTCCTTCGCCGTTCCCCGGCGTACGAGGCTTCGTTGCACGTGGATGCGACTCTGATCAAGGTTGAGGTCCGACCTGGAGTTGGCCCCGCGCGGTGGACAGTTTCGGACTAGAGATTCAAGCGGGGGCGGCGTGCTCCTTTTTGTAGTTGAGAGGGGGCATTTGGCCGAGGGCGGAGTGCCGTCGGTGCGGATTGTACCAGGCCTCGATGAAGTCGAACACGGCCATCCTAGCCTCGGCCTGATTTCGGAAGCTGTTCCGGTCGATGAGTTCGGTCTCGAGGGTGGCGAAGAAGCTCTCGCACATCGCGTTGTCGTAGGCGTCACCGACCGGGCGCAACGCTCTGCGCGCAATCATCAAGATGCCAGGGTCCGGCCACTACCCCAGGATCCCACTCAGAAGGTGATCCACACCCCTCCGTTGAACGACCTTCCATCGAGCGGAGCCCACACATCCGTGATCCAGCGACCATCCGGGGTCTGCGAGGGGCGCAGCAGCGGGTCGAAGTGGGTTTGGCGGGTATCCAAGATATTCTCCGCATTCAGGAACACACGGAACCGGCCCAACCGCCGATCCACGAGGAAGCCGAGAATGAAGTGGGACTCGGAGACGCCCCGGTAGGGATTGTCCTCCAGTTCTTGGCGCCCCGTGTAGTATAGCTCGACTCCCGCGCGTCCCCGACCCTCCTCTTCCCACGCACCGACCATGCCGACGGCGTGGCGAGGAGTGAGTGGCACCTCCCGTCTTCCGGCGCCCGACGGGTCCGCTTCGGTGGAGCGGAGGAAGGTGTGCGATGCCGTGACGTGCAACGGCCCATCGTGGTAGCGAGCCAAGACTTCGGTGCCCCATGTGCGTACCGGATCGATGGCGTTCTCAATGAACAGGTTTCCGTCTGCTTGGCGCCGGGTGACGAGCGGCTGGGTGACCTCGGAAGCGAACGTGCTCACATTGACCTCCATTGGGCCGAACACCCGTCCAACATCGAGCATGGCGCTTCTTGCCTCCTCTTTTACCAACTGCGAGTTCGGGAGCAAGCGGCCGAGGCCAACGGCATCGGTCTCTTCGGTAAAGGGTGTAGGGGCAAAATACCCCGTTCCCGCCGAAGCACGCAGGACCCACTCGGCGGGGCGGAGAAGCATCGAGAGTCTGGGGCTCAGCGTCGTTCCGTACTCACTGTGGCCGTCGAGGCGGGCGCTCGCGGCCAGCGTCAACCAGTCCACGGGCGCGTACTCGTCCTGAGCGAACAGTGCCGGCACCACGTAGTCGAAGTCGAACACGGGTACGTCTCGGGCATCGTAGCCGTCGTACTGAAACGCTGCACCGAGGACCCAATAGTGCGCTCGGTCTTGGCCTGAGAGGACCAGCTCGGCAAACCCCGTCGTATGTCGGTCACGTTCCAGCCGGGGCCCGTATGTGTGCTCGTGGGCCTGGACCGAGCCGGACGCTCGGCCAGAGAGGACGCGGGTATCGGAAATCAGGAGTTGTCCGATGAAGCCGCCATCGAGTCGTCTGGTATCGAGCGCCTCCTGGAACTCGGTTCCGGCGGGGGTGGTCCGGGCAGGCATCGTCCCTCCCACCCTGTCCTCGATCATCCCGCCCACCGTGAACATCCCCGAGGAACCCTCGCCGTCCTGCCAGAACAACCGCGGCCGAGCGACGGCCCGACGAAACCGGGGGAGATCCGCCCAGCCGTCGGAATCCACATCCTCTCGGGCTTGCTCGTGTGCACTCGCCAACAAGGTGTAGGCCCACCCACCGTCCATCTCGTCGGCCATCCAGCCCACAACGTCGGTTCCGCCCAACGTACTTCGGTTCAGGAGTAGCTCCCGTTCTGGTGCGGGACGGCGTGAGATCAGGTTGACCACCCCTCCGAGTGCGGTGGAGCCGTAGAGCGCCGACGCGGCACCCTTGATCACCTCGACCTGAGCGAGATCCATGGGCGGCACCTGTAGCGGGCCCAGGGCCCCGGCTTGGCCGCCATAGAGAGGCAAGCCGTCGGACAGGATCTGCGTGTAGCGCCCTCGCAGGCCCTGAATTCTTACGCTTGCTCCGCCGAGGGAAGGTGCCGTGGGTTGGACGCGGAGGCCGGCCGTCTCATTGAGCAGCATGGCGATATCGCCCGGAGTCATGAGAAGCTTCTCCTCCACCTCTTCTCGCGAGACGACCTCGACCCGCAGAGGCTCGTCCTCGATGCGCCGGTCCGTCCTGGTCGAGGACACGACGATGCCCTCCGTGGCCAACGCCTCCTCCTGCAGCTGGATCACGAGCACCGTGTCCTGAGGGACCGCGAGTTGGAGCGTCACCTGGGCATCGGCGAACCCTATTCGCCGGGCCTCGATCAGGTACACCCCGCTCGGGAGACGAAACAGCACCTGCCCTTCCTGATCCGTCAGTTGCCCGGACGTCCCGATTACAACCTCTACGCCCTCCGCCGGCCCCGCCTGGCTGACCGTTCGCACGATCACGGTAGCCATCTGAGCAGCGGAGGCACTCGGGGTGAGAGCCACGGCCAAGCCGAGGAAAACGAGAAAGTGATGCAACTCGAGCCTTGGCATGCGGTACCGCAATGAGGACGCTCCATGAGGTTTGAGGGGTTGGCGGATTCTAAAGATCCCGACACGCTCGCGGTATCCCGCCGCGCGCGGCATCTTGCCCGCATGAACGACCCCACGACTGGCCTTGGGTCCGCACTCGGCAGAGCGACGATGCCCTGCACCGGCCTTTTCTGCTCCGCCCTCTTCGCGCTTCTCCCGGCCCCCGCCGCGCCCCAATCCGCGCCGGACGCCGCCGCGTTGATGCCACCGCTGGAGTGGCGTTCGATCGGGCCGGACCGCGGCGGGCGCTCGATCGCGGTGGCGGGGCATAGCGATCGCCCGTTCGAGTATTATTTCGGCGCCACCGGCGGTGGACTCTTCAAGACGACCGACGGCGGCTCGTCCTGGGTCCCGGTGACGGACGGGCAGATCGGGAGTTCCTCGGTCGGGGCGGTCACCGTCGCGGAGTCGAACCCGGACGTCGTCTACATCGGAATGGGCGAGGTGCAGCTGCGGGCGAACGTGCTTCAAGGGGACGGGGTGTATCGCTCCGACGACGGCGGCAGGCACTGGCGACACCTCGGGCTGGAGAACACACACGCGATCGGGCGCATTCGCGTGCACCCGACCGACCCGGACGTGGCGTACGTAGCCGCGCTCGGCCATCCGTACGGCCCGAATCCGGAACGCGGTGTGTTTCGCACTACGGACGGCGGTCGAACGTGGGACAGGATCTTGTTCCGTAACGATCGAACGGGGGCTGTGGATCTCGTCATGGACCCAAGCGATCCCGACGTGTTGTATGCGACCCTCTGGGAGGTCTATCGGAAACCCTGGCAACTGTGGAGTGGAGGAGCAGGATCGGGCATCTTCAAGACGACGGATGGCGGCGACTCCTGGTCCGAACTGACGAACAGTCCGGGCTACCCGTCCGGCATCCTGGGCAAGATGACGGTCACGGTGTCCGGAGCCGACTCCGAGAGGGTGTGGGCGAACGTCGAGGCGGAGGCGGGCGGCCTCTACATGTCGGACGACGCAGGGTCCTCGTGGACCCTCGTGAACGCGCACCGGGACATCTGGCAGCGCGCGTTCTACTTCCAGCGTATCCAAGCCGACCCCACCGACCGTAACACGATCTACATCCTCAATTTCAGGCTGATGAGATCGACGGACGCGGGCCGCACTCTCGAGAGTGTGCGGGAGACGCACGCCGACCACCACGATCTCTGGATCGACCCTGCGAATCCGCTCCGCATGATCGATGGCAACGACGGCGGGGGGGTGGTGTCGGTCAACGGCGGGCGCACATGGACGGGGATGGGATACCCCACGGCACAGATCTACCGCCTCGCGACGACGACGGACTTTCCCTACCACGCGTGTGGCGCCCAGCAGGACAACTCCACCGTTTGCGTCTCGTCGGAACCCGGGCACCTGCACAACCCACGCGGTGTCAGTACCGAGTGGATGTACTCCGTGGGAGGCGGGGAGAGCGGATACGTGACGCCCCGACCCGACGATCCGGACATTTTCTACGCAGGCGCGACAAACGCGCTCACGCGGTACGATCGCCGCACGGGCATCGTTCGGGACATTCAGCCGTACCCACGTATCGTCATGGGCGAACCGGCGAGAGGCATGCCGGAGCGTTGGAACTGGACGTACCCGATCGCGGTCTCGTTGGCCGAGCCCGACGCGCTCTACGTCGGCTCCCAATATCTGTGGAGGTCTACAGATGAGGGGTCCTCATGGCGGAAGATCAGTCCCGATCTGACACGCGCTGAGGCGGCGACGCTGGACAACTCTGGTGGCCCCGTCGTGATGGACCAGGACGGCCCTGAGATCTACGCGACGCTCTATGCGCTCGCCCCGTCACCCCACGAGGCGGCCACGATATGGACCGGGTCGGACGACGGCCTGCTACACGTGACCCGGGACTCGGGCAACAGTTGGAGCAACGTCACACCCCCGGACATGCCCGCACACACGCGGATCACGATCATAGACGTCTCGCCGCACGATGCAGCGACGGCCTATGTCGCCGGCATCCGCTACGAGATGGACGACCGGTCGCCGTACGCGTGGAGGACGAACGACTACGGTTCCAGCTGGACGAAGATCGTCGACGGAATCCCGCCGGACGACTTCGTGCGGGTCATCCGTGAGGACCCATACCGGAAGGGGCTTCTCTACTCCGGTACGGAGAACGGCGTGTACGTCTCGTTCGACGACGGAGCGAACTGGGCGGACCTCTCCTACGACCTCCCGGACACACCCGTCACCGGACTCTCGGTCCAGGATCGTGACCTGGTGATATCCACACACGGCCGTTCGTTCTGGGTTCTGGACGACATCGAGACGCTCCGTCAGATCGACGCCGACGTAGCCAAGAGCGGCGACCACCTCTTCGATCCGGCCGACGCGATTCGGCGGTCGGTTCCAGCCGTCATCGACTACCACCTGCGTGGCTCTGACCGGATCGTCCACCTCGAGGTCTTGGATGCGGAAGGAAACATCGTGCGCACGTTATTCGAGGGAACCCGCGACCAAGGGACCCATCGGGAAACGTGGAATCTCCGCCACCCGGGCGCGGTGACCTTCGACGGTATCGTGCTAGAGGGCGGCAATCCGGCAAGAGGCCCGTGGTCGCCGCCGGGGCGGTACCAGGCCCGTCTAACGGTCGACGGTGACGTGCAGGTCGCGTCGTTCGACGTGCGACGTGACCCCAGGCTCACCGGAGTTACCGACGCGGACCTCGTCATGCAGTTCGAGCTCGCGCTGGAAATCCGGGACGCGGAGAGCAGAGCGAACGGCAGCGTGCTCCTGATCCGCGACATGCGGGGACAGCTCCAAGCGAGCGTCGCGCGAAGCGACGACCAGCGGTTGAGGGCATCGGCGGAGCGCTTCATAGGCGATATCGGCCGGCTCGAGGCCCAACTCTACCAAGTGAGGAATCAGAGCCCGAAGGACAAGATCGCCTTCCCGATCCGGTTGAACGACCGCCTCACCGGACTACGGAGTCGGCTCGAACGTGGGGACGCAGCGCCAACCGCCGCGTATCGTGACGTATTCGAGGAGTTGTCGACCGAGCTCGACGGGCACATGCTCGAACTCCAAGGGCTGATCTCCGACGATCTGAGCCGCTTGAACGCCGAGCTCACCAGGGCGGGTCTGCCTCGCGTGGTGGCACGGGACCTGCTCGTCACGGACTAGTGGCAAGCGGGCGCGATGGCGACGCCCGTGGCGTCTGGTCCATATCGGGCCGGATCGACCGCGACGACGAGCGGGCCGTCAATCTCGGACCCCAGATCATGTCTTCGCGCGACAGCGGCATCGAGCCAACTGCGCCGAAATAGTGCTTCGTCACCTTGGTCCGGAAATTCGCCGAGGACTCGGGACGTGTAGATGCTGGAGCCTCGGCCGTACGCATTCGCGAAACGCCGCGCCATCCGTCGTCATCGACGGTGCGCTTGATAAGCTGTACAGCGCGCAGCACAGCCCGTCCGGGCAGATAGTGGGGCACGGCGACACGCCCGCTGGCCTGAAGGACCCAAGGTGAGACACGGCAGACCGATACGGCCATATATCAGCTATTAACTGACCCTCAACACGTGTTCCCGACCGTATTGCCAGACGGGACGTATAGGAGATAGACGATGAATGGAATGCCGCAGCCGCCTCGACAACATTTGCCCTGGTCTCGTTTCGGGCGGTCACGTCAGGTCTTCACACGGGATTACCCCTTCGGCGCGGCGCGGGCGATCCTACGGTTCCCCGGCTGAGAAGCCCTCCCCACCCTATTCACAGGGGCGAGAGGCGAGATCTGAAGGCTGGGAGCGAATTTGCCTCCACGCCGCGCGCAGTCTATGTACACACTGAGCTTTGTCGGACGATCCGGACAGTCCGATTTCTGCCCCCAAACGGAGACTGGTATGAGCGATAGAATGAAGCCGATCCTCGGCGCTCTAGTTGCTGGATACGTCATCAACTTTGCTCTGATCAACCACTTCTTCGGTCCGATCTTGGCCAACGATGCACCAGCGGGTGCGATGGTACCGGCATGGCTGTCGTTGGCGATCGTGAGCGTCCTTTTCATCCTCTTCTACGACTGGGTGAATCAGGCCGTCGGGGCTCCAGTCCGGTCCGCGATGATCGTCGCTGTGTCCCAGATCCTGATATTGGACGTGTACTTTGTCCTCAACGGGACTCGGGGGATTGCGGCCGCGGGCGCGGGTGCGGTGCTCTTGCTTGTGGGTTGGGGGGTGATCGGGGTGGTCTACGGCAAGCTGTTCGACGGACAGGGCGCCGAAGCCACAGACTACTGATCGGAGACCGATCGGCCACGTGTAGCGGCCGTCCAACGCTCCGGACGGAGCCGGGTACGCATGCCGCTACACGTCGGAACGGAACAAAGCGGGCGGGGGCGTCAATAAGCTGGACGCTCCCGTTCGCCTGTCCGACAGAAATGCGGTCCGTGGACGGAGAACACGGGCGATCGTCCGCCGGTCAATCTATGCGACGAGTTAGTCTAACAAGCGATTGCTGCAGTCGCGGAAGACCTAGCGGGTCCGAAGTACTCGCCTTGCGGCTCCCGCTTCGGATCGGCATGCTGGCCGCGCAGCAGAATCGCGAGACGTTAGGCTGAACCGCGAACAGCAACAAATATGTCCATGACAAATCAGTCTCGAACCGCCGTCGTCAGGCTCGTGGGCGAATTCACCGTCATCCTCGTAGGGGTGTTCGCGGCCCTCGGTGCCGACCGTTGGAATCAAGAACGGATCCGAGTTCAATCGGAGGTCCTTCACATCGAGGCTCTGGTGTCGGATATCCGGGCCGATGCGGCTGCAGCCACAGAGGTTCTTACCTTCCTACCGGAAGCGAAGGCGGCCCGCGACTCTCTACTGGCTGCGGTAGAGGGTCATGGACCACTTCCGAGTGATCTTAAAGCGGTGATCATCAGAGCGTGGGTTACCGTTGTGCTGCCCCCCACCTTGACGTGGTCGGACCTGAGTAGGTCGGGGGGATCCCTCCTTATCTCCGACCGCGGACATCGCCGAGACATCGCCGAGTATTACGCGGTGCGGGAAGAAGCCGAGCGTTTCATGGGCAGGGGTGAGCTTCGTGGCCGCTATCCGTTCGTGGAGGCGCAGTATCAGATCGGAATACTGGAGAACCCCCCACGAACCGATGCGCCCGAGGCCTTCCTGAGTTTCCCGGACATGCGGACCCGCCTCATCGGGCTCGGTGGTCACTACGCCGTGATGGAGGCCTACCTGCCCGTCCTGCGTGAGGCCTCGGACGCGGTGCTTGAGCGCCTTGGCGAAGAGGGTGGCTAGGGCCGAAGTGGGGTTCAGCCTAACAAGCGATTGCTACTGACGCGGGTTACCCGCAAGGGGAGCGGGCCACTCGCCTTCAGCTCGCGCCCCTTGTTCGCAGGTCGCCCGCGCAGCAGAAGCGCGAGACGTTAGAACGCCTCGGGAATGAGAGCGTGATTCCGTGGAAGAGCCTCCGGTCGAACCCAGTGAGTCTGCGGCAAACCGCAAGATTGGGGTTGTTAAGGACCTCACGGACATCCCACCCAACGTGGTTCGTGACGTGTGGAGGCTGCTGGCGGCCCGCTGACACGCTTAGAGGAGGATCTGGAGACTCGCTGCGGCGCTACGTGATTCTGGACCAGCCATAAGTCTACGCTTCTCCTTACGGGCAGTGTACATGCCAACCAGATGCGCCGGAATTATTACACCCTGAGTTAGCGTCCAACAGCTCGCGATTGTGCTGCGAGGCCAGCATGGCGACCCGAAGCGCGACCCGCAAGGCGACGGCTTCGGACCTGTTACGTCTTTCCGCGACTGCAGCAATCGCTTGATGTTACCAAGTAGGACCTACCGGCCGCATCATACGCGGCACTCGCGACCCGGGAGGTCCCCAAGCAGGGACACTAGTCCAACAGCTCCAGCAACGCCGACGATACCGCGTCCGGCCGGTGCGCCGGCAGGTCGTGTCCCGCCCCCTCGACGATGCGACGCGCGACGAGTGAAGGGAACCTCCGCTGGTCGCCAGACGGATCCGGCGATGGTCGGCCGAAGCCACTCTCCGCCCCCCGAAGCACAATGGCAGGCACTTCGATCGGCGGCCGCTCGGCCAGGCGGCGCTCCACGTCCAGGAAGCGTTCCTCACCGGGTGCGTTCACGTGCCGGTGCCGGTAGGAGTGGATCACGACATCGACGAAATCGGGGTTATCGAATGACGGGGCCGAGCGATCGTATGTCGCGTCAGTGTACTGCCACGCCGGCGACCACGTGTCCCATAGATGCCGGATGATGTCGTGTCGATTGGCTTCGAGTCCGGCCCGTCCGCGCTCGGTGTTGAAGTACCACTGATACCAAAGGCGTGCCTCGACTACGGCTGGCGCGGGGCGTCCCGGCATGATGGTGTCTTGCACAGAATACCCACCGCAAGCGACTTGCGCTCGCACCCGGTCGGGGTGGAGGATGGCCGTGATACAGGCCGCTCGATTGCCCCAGTCGAACCCCGCCGCGGCGAACTGGTCCAACCCGAGCGCGTCGGCGAAGTCGACCAAGTCCTGGGCAATGGCGGCTTGCTCGGCCATCCGCGGCGCAGCCGGGTCGCGGAATCGCGTGGGACCGTAGCCGCGAAGATACGGCACCAGCACCCGATAACCCGCGTCGACAAGGGGGGGCACCACGCCGTCCCAGGATCGAACATCGTAGGGGAAGCCGTGCAGAAGGATGATGGGGAACCCAGCGCTGTTCCCGGCCTCCTCGTATCCGATGTCGAGCACCGCAGTCCGGATCATCCGCACGTTTTGAGCGGCGCGTGGCTGAACCCGCGCGCCACCAACCGACGAGGAGCCACCGGCTACCGCCACGGCGCCGACCACGCTGGCGCTCTTCAAGAATTCTCTTCGGTTCTGAGCCATGGCCGTTACCTGGTTGTGATCCTTCGAGGTCGTGCCTGAGGAGATCTTCGGCCTCTGTAACTCGACCGGTCTAGAGCAGCATGCTACAGCGCGTCGAGCAGGCTGACGAGGATGACGAGCTCGAAGACTCTGGGGAGGCGGCGAGCGCCGGGGGCTAGTGAGTTCACCACGATCGGCACGATCACAGAGTGAGGGAAGCGGTCATGGCATACCCGGGCCTCGTTCTGCGTCTTCACCTCACCCGCTACCTGAACAGACTCGGCCCGCTCAAGTGGTACTCCGTCACCGAAAGCGGATACAGGCGAACGATCCCAGAGCTGCAAGTGCGGGACAGAGCCTTCCAGGTCTTACTGAAGCTCGGGACCCGGTTCG
>DQPL01000045.1 GCA_015664885.1 Gemmatimonadota bacterium | reverse complement strand
TCGATCATCGCCATGACGTTGGTGCCGGGAAGCAGGTGGCGATCCACCGCCAGGTTCATGACGACGCGTGTGCCGGGTAGCGCGACCAGGCCCATTCCCCCCTCGGCCTGCTCGGCTTCCAAGGCGAGTTCCTCGAGCGATCTGCCGGAGCGACCGGCGAGCGCCTCGGCGAGCTCCGTGGAGATGCGCGCCGCGGGAATCGTGATCTGTTCGGCCCACGCTCCGAGCGTGAGGCGCTCGATGCGACGCTGCTCGTCAGGCCAACTCGCCGCATGGGTGCGGTTCCAATCATCCACCGACTGACGATTGTGGATGTCACGAGTCAGTAGGACCCCGAGCGCTCCCCGTTCCTGAGCCTCAAGCACCTTCCGCCATTCACGAGACGCTTCGGTGGTCACGACGCCATCGAACGGACTCGTTGGGTCCGCGACGCCAGGCTCTCGCTCCAGAATCAACACGATGCGACCCCTCACGTCCTCGCCGCGGTAGTCGTCATAATCGAGTCTGGGCTCGACGATGCCGAAGCCCGCGAATACCACAGGCGCTTGTGAAACCCCCGTTCCGCTCGCGCTGGAGACGGTCCACCCGTCACCGGGCGCGCGCGCGGGACCGGCACCCGACACCGTCAAGCGGTTGCCCGGCCCCAGGCTGAACCACATCAGGTCGAAGGACTGGAAATAACCGCCGCCGTCTCCGGCTCCCTCGAGCCCCAGCTCTTCGAACCGGCCTGCGATCCAGTCCGACGCGGCACCCAGCTCCTGCGAACCCACCAAGCGGCCACCCATCGAATCGTGGGCCAGCACGTGGAGGTCGGCGGACAGCTTTTCTTGTGTAATCGAACCGTTCTGCGGGGCCCTGGCGTCGCCACACGCGGCGAGCACGGCGAACATCGTCGAGACCGCCAGACCCTGACTAAGGCGACGCCTGCCGAATACGATCATGTCGAGCCTCCGCTGTGTGCGCATGCCGGGATTCTACTATCGAGTCCCGTCGAGGCGGAAGTCCCTGGTGCGGCTCGAGCCTCATTCGCAGTCCGCCCACCCACGGCCTTCTTGCAGCCCTCGGAAGCCACCGACACCTTCTGCGTCGAGGCGAACTACCGGGCAGAAAGGGGATCGAGAGATGAAGCATTTGGGGACGACGCTGTTCATTGCCGCGACCGTAGTCTTGACGACCACGAGCGCGCCGGCGCAGGAAGTCGACGGGATCGGCACCTTCCGCGAGGCGCTTTCCCTCGAATCGGTCGGGGGAGTCGCGATTTCCCCAGACGGTACGACCGTCGCTTTCCAGAAGCGGCGCACGGTGTGGGAAGACAACGGGTACGACACCGAGATCTGGATCGCTCCCGCGTCGGGCGCCCCGTACCAGCTCACGCGCACGATCGAGGGGAACTCGAGCTCACCGGCGTGGTCTCCTGACGGTCGCTGGCTCTCCTTCACCGCCAACCGGGGCGACCGGAATCAGGTCTACCTGATCTCGCCGTCCGGAGGGGAGGCATTCGTGCTCACGAGTGTCGAGGGAGGTGTGTCGAGCTACGCCTGGTCTCCCTCGGGTGGCCAGATGGCGCTGCGCGTGACCGAGCCAGAATCGGAAGAGGACAAGACACGGCAGGAGCTGTACGGCGACTTCGCGTTCGATAGCGAGACCGGCCGTAGCGCACACCTCTGGGTCATCGACGTGGATATGGTTGGCGAGGCGTCGGAACCCCGCCGCCTGACGGAGGGGGACTTCCATGTTGGCAGCTTCAGCTGGTCCCCCGACGGCTCGAGGGTGGCTTACGCTCGCCAACCGGATCCCGCCCGTCTCTCGAGCGTCGAGACCGACATCTATGTGCTCGAGGTCGAGTCCGAGGAAAGCACACCGCTTGTGGTCGGCGTAGGGCCGGATGACTCACCCACGTGGTCGCCCGACGGCCGGTGGATCCTCTTCTCCGAGTTCGATCGCGATCTGGGCTCCCTCTTCTACCTGAACGGCGAGCTGGCGCGGGTACCGTCTCGGGGCGGCGAAATCGAGGTGCTCACGCGCGAGTTCGACGAGGACCTGAGTGGCGCGCGCTGGACACCCAACGGCATCTACGTCATCGCCGGGGCGCGAACCGCGCGTAAGATGTACAACTTGGACCCCGACTCGCGCCAGTTCTCCGAGGTGCCACTCGGGGTCCACGTCGTGGGCTCGGCCAGCCTGACCGCGGACGGGACGGCGCTCGCCTTCACGGGCCAGGGGACGGACGACTTGGGCGAGGTCTATCGAGTGGCGGACCTCGGACGCCCCACACCCACGCGTCTGACGGACATGACGAGTCAGGTGAGAGACTGGGACCTTGGGACCCGCGAGGTCATTACCTGGACCAGCGAAGACGGTGCCGAGGTCGAAGGGGTGCTGCACAAGCCCTCCGACTACGATCCGTCGCGCCGGTACCCGCTCCTGGTCCAGATCCACGGAGGGCCTACGGGAACATCTCGGCCGACCGTCGGACTCGGGGGCACCTACCCGGTCAACCACTGGCTCGCGAGGGGGGCGGTGGTTCTCCAGCCCAACTACCGGGGCTCCGCCGGATACGGCGAGGCCTTCCGGAGCCTCAACGTGCGCAACCTGGGCGTCGGGGACATGTGGGACGTCATGTCCGGGGTGCAGCATCTGATCGACGAGGGCATCGCCGACCCGGATCGGATGGGATCCATGGGGTGGAGCCAGGGCGGCTACATCTCGGCATTCCTCACGACCAATACGGACGCCTTCGCCGCCATCTCAGTAGGAGCCGGGATTTCCAACTGGATGACGTACTACGTGAACACCGACATCCACCCCTTCACCCGCCAATACCTGAAGGGGACGCCTTGGAGTGATCCGGAGATCTACGCGCTGACCTCTCCCATGACCAACATCCTTCAGGCCGTTACGCCCACACTGATCCAACACGGCGAACTCGACCGACGGGTTCCAACACCGAACGCGTACGAGCTGTATCAAGGACTTCAGGACGTGGGGGTAGAGACGAAACTCGTGATCTATGCGGGCTTCGGGCACGGGATCTCGAAGCCCAAGGAGCGGCTCGCCACGATCTGGCACAACTGGCAGTGGTTCGGCAAGCACATATGGGGAGAAGACATCGAGATCCCTCTCGAGGAAACCGTCGAGGCCAAGGAGTTAGTGATCAGCGATCCAGGAGCGCGATAGGCGATCCACCCGAAGCGGGGATCACGCTCGCCTGGAAAGTCAGCCGGTCCCCTTGGACCTCCAGCACGACAGCGGCAGGATGTCAGCGATCCGATGAAAGTCGCGGTCGGTGGTCAGGATCGTCAGGTCCTTGCTCAAGCAAAGGGCAGCGAACAGAGCGTCGATCGTTCCGACCTGCACGCCCCGGCGCCTGCACTCGTTGCGCACACCAGCTGCCTCGATGTAGTCGCTGCGTCCGGGCACCAGGAAAGGCAGGGAGGCGAACCGCTGGATGATGGCATCCTTGGCCGTCGGGCCTCGGAAGCCCTGCAACAACTCCTGAAGGACGAGGCCCGTGGTGAATACGAGGTCGCCTTGGTCGAGCGCCTCGCCCAGGACCGCCACTTCGGGAACCGCTGGGGGATCGCTCCGCCTCAGCGCCAGTGACCACACGCTGGTGTCCACGAAGAACCTCACTCCCGTTGGCGCTCCGTCTTGTAGTCGTAGTCGGGGTCCCAGTCGAGCTTACCGAATAGATCCAGGATCTCGCGTTGCTCGCGGCGCGCAATGAACTCCTCGAGCGCTTTGGTCACCGCTGCTTTTTTCGTTTTTTGGCCGCTCACCGCCAATGCGCGGTCGAGCAGATCCGGATCGAGAGCCAAGTTGGTCGCCATGTGTGTACCTCCACACATTAATCTACACATACAGAGAAGCAGCGGTACAGAGGAACGTGCCAGGCACGCCGGGCGAAGCGAATGCGGGAATGGGACGCAAAGAGCGGCTCGACGCACTCGCCCTCAACTGAGTAGTCTCAGGAACGCATGCGCATGCCAAGAACGCCGGAGGACAGATGACCGATATCGAGCGGACAGTACCGGGAGTGGTGGTAATGAGGCTGGACGGCCGCGGCCCGCTCAACCTGCTGGGTCGGGGATCCTTCCAGGCTCTGAAGGCGGAGTTGGACCGAGTGTATCAAGACCCGCGCGTCAGGGCGGTCATCCTCACCGGATCAGGGGGCCGAGCGTTCTCCGCCGGAGTAGACCTGCATGAGATGAAGGACCTCGATGCGGCCGGTGCCGAGTCGTTCATCACCGCGCTACACGGGCCGGCCAGAAAGCTACTCACCATGGCCGTGCCCGCGATCGCGGCCATCAGGGGCCCCTGTTTGGGTGGAGCGCTGGAGCTGGCCTTGGCCTGCGACATCCGCATCGCCACCGAGGATGCGGTGTTGGGACTGCCTGAGGTCCGAGTTGGCATACCGTCCGTGATCGAAGCTTCACTGCTCCCGCCGACGATCGGGCTGGGCCGGGCCCGCCGGCTCTTGCTCACGGGTGAGACCGTCGATGCGTCCGAAGCGCTGGGTATGGGGTTGGTGGACCGCGTCGTTTCTGCAAGCTCACTGATGCAAGAGGCGCATGGGACCGCGAACGCGTTCCTCGGCATGAGCAGGGACGTGTTGGAGTCCCAGAAACAGATCGTCGCGAAGTGGTTGGAGTTGGGGGAAGAGGCGTCCGCGGCGTTCACCATCAAGGAATTCGCCCGCTTCTTCACGACACGCGTCCCCCACGAAGGGATGTCGGCGTTCTTGGAGAAGCGCGCGCCAGAGTTCGGGGGCTGACCGCGTGACTAGGGCGTGTCAGTAGACGCGTACGGCGGTTGGTTCAGCGCATCGCCCGCGTCATCGTCCAGCCAGTGCATTGGCAATCGCCCGCTGAGCTAGGGGGGCCATGAGTTGATAGCCCGCTTCGTTGGGATGCACTCCGTCCTGTGAGAGTGCTTGATCCAAACCCAGATGCTGGTCCACCATCCCGGAATGGTAGTCGAGGTAGACGATGCCGTTCGCGGCCGAGTACTGCTCCATCCATCGATTGAGCGCCACGATCTTCGGTCCGGGGTCGAGTCCGGGCCGCCACGGGTAGTCCGATGCCGGCAGGACGGACGAAAGAACGACTCGAATTCCGTTCGCCTGCGCGAGTTCGGCCATGGAAGCCAGGTTGTCCTCGATCATGGCTTGCGTCGACGGTCCAGTGTTTCCAGCGATATCGTTTGTTCCCGCCAGGATGACGACCACCACCGGATCGAGGGCGAGCACGTCCTGGCGAAAGCGCACGAGCATCTGCGGTGTGGTCTGCCCGCTGATGCCACGGCCCACATAAGGCTCGCCGGGGAACATGGCCCCGAAGTACTTGGCCCAAGCATCGGTGATCGAATTGCCGTAGAACACGACGCGCCGCTCACCGGGCGCCGGCGGCCCCAGGCTGCGATTCGCGTCGCGATATCGGCCGAGTGACGCCCAATCGTCGCTCTGGGCCGCGATCGGGGGAGCGAACAGCAAGCCGACGGCGACTGCTCCGACCATCAGCGGCCCGAGCCATAGCCTCACTGAACGATCTCTTGAATCACTCGAGCCGGTAGGACTCCCGTCAGCCTGGCATCGAGACCTCGGTGCTTGACCGTGAAGCGTTCGTGGTCGATCCCGAACAGGTGTAGGATCGTTGCCTGGAAGTCGCGGATGTGCACCGGATCCCGGACGATGTTGTACGAGAAGTCGTCGGTCTCGCCGTGGACCACACCACCTTTGACGCCGCCGCCGGCCATCCAGAGGCTGAAGCAGCGCGGATGATGGTCACGCCCGTAATCGGTCGGGGTGAGACGACCCTGGGAGTAGATCGTGCGTCCGAACTCCCCACCCCAAATGACGAGTGTTTCGTCGAACAGGCCACGCTCCTTGAGGTCCTGGATGAGCGCCCACGCCGCGCGGTCCACGTCGAGCGCTTGAGCCGGTAGCACTTCCGGAGCGAACTGGTGCACATCCCACCCGCGGTGATAGATCTGCACGAAGCGGACACCCCGCTCCACCAAGCGCCGCGCCATCAGCGCCGCATTCTGGAACTTGCCTGGCTGCCTCGCTTCGTCACCCCACCGCTCGAAAGTGCTCTCCGGCTCGCTGGAGAGGTCTGCCATCTCCGGTACCGACATCTGCATTCTATACGCCATCTCGTATTGCTGGATGCGCGCCAGTGTCTCCGGGCTGCCGAGGTCGTCGTGCTGAATCCTGTTGAGGTCGCCCAGCCCGTCGAGCATCGCGCGCCGGACCTCGCGCGAGACACCGTCGGGATCGCTGAGGTAGTGCACGGGGTCGACGCCGTTGTTCAGCATGACGCCCGAGTACTCCGGCGAGAGGAAGCCCGCGCTCCAGAGCTTAGCCGAAATCGCCTGCACGTTCGAACGCGGATGGCTCTTCTCGGCGTTCAGAACCACGAAGGTCGGCAGGTTCTCGTTCAGGCTGCCCAGCCCGTATGAGAACCAGGAGCCGATGCACGGGCGACCCGGGATCTGCTGGCCTGTCTGGATGAAGGTGATGCCGGGCTCGTGGTTGATCGCCTCGGTGTTCATCGAGCGGATGATGGCGATGTCGTCGACCATCGAAGCCGTGTAAGGAAGCAGCTCGGAAATCCACGTACCGCTCTGACCGTGCTGCGCGAACTCGAATACCGACGGGGCGATGGGGAAGCGCGACTGACCCGAGGTCATGCCCGTCAGACGCTGACCTTGGCGGATCGAGTCCGGTAGCTCCGTGTCGTACCAATCCTTCATGACGGGCTTGTAGTCGAGCAGGTCCATCTGCGGCGGTCCGCCCATCATGTGCAGGTATATGCACCGAGTGGCCTTCGGCGCGATCTGCCGCAGCGGCGGCACCCCAGCGGGCATCTGGCCGAAGACGTCGTCGGCCATCAGGCTCGACAACGCGAGGCCGCCGATTCCCGCGGCCATCTTTCCGAAGAACTGGCGTCGGGTCTCTGCCAGCACGATTTCGCGAAGCGGATCCATAGGTGGTCCTCTCTTGCGCTGCATCAGCGCTACTTGTTCAACACTTCGTCCAGGTTCATCAACTGACTGACCAGCATGGTCCAGGCGGCCGATTCGGCGACCGGCAGGCCGGCGTCGGGCTCTGAGTCGCCAGCCTGCAGTAGGCGCCCGGCGGCGTCTTCGTCGGCCTGATACGCGTCGAGCAGCCGATCGTACGTGCGCCTCGCCACCGAGCGCTCAGCGTCGTCGAACGGCCTAGCCAGGAGGCGGAGGGTGATGAAGTCGAGCCTCTCATCGAAACCGTCCCCGCCCTCCCGCATCGCACGCTGCGACAAATAGCGCGAGGCTTCGACGAACTGAGGGTCGTTCATCGTCACCAAGGCCTGCAGAGGCGTGTTCGTGCGCTCTCGCCGCACGACGAAGTGCTCCCGCGTCGGCGCGTCGAACACGCCCATCGCCGGCGGAGGTGCGAGCCGCTTCCAGAACGTGTACAGGCTACGCCTATAAAGTTTGTCCCCGTCGTCCTGCTCATAGAGACGCGTGTCACTCTGCGCCATCGCGATGGAAGACCAAACGCCCTCCGGCTGGTAGGGGCGCACGCTCGGGCCGCCCACCGTGGGTATCAGGAGACCGCTCGCCGCCAATGCGTAGTCGCGCACCATTTCGGCGTCCATGCGGAAGCGCGCGCCGCGAGAGAGCAGACGGTTCTCAGGATCCGTCTCGAGCTTCTCGTCGGTCACTCGCGCCGATTGCCGATAGGCGGCAGACGTCACGAGTGTGCGGAAGAAGCTCTTCACGTCCCAGCCCGAATCGCGGAACTCGACGGCCAGCCAATCCAATAACTCGGGATGCGTGGGTGGTTCCCCCTGCGCTCCGAAGTCTTCGCTCGTGGCGACCAGGCCCGTGCCGAATACCTGCTGCCAGAAACGGTTGACCGTCACGCGAGCCGTCAGCGGATTGTCGTCATCGACCAACCACCTAGCGAGACCGAGGCGGTTTCGAGGCAGCGACGCGGCCATGGGCGGGAGCGCGGCGGGCACGCCGGCCGTGACGCGCTCGAGCGGCTGATCGTACATGCCTCGATAGAGGATATGCGCCTCGGGCTCCGAGTCGGCGCGCTCCTGCATGATGTGCGTGATCGCGCCCCTTCGGCGGAGCTCGCGCCACTCGTGGGTGAGCTCCTGGCTGCGGGCGAGCAGCTCCCGGTAGTGCCCATCTTCGACGGCCAGGTAGTAGAGACGCAGCGCGTCGTGTTCATCCTGCGTGAGCGCCTCGGTCGACTTCTCGCGGGCGCGCCGGAGTGTGGGCCAGGCCGCGACGACTCGGGCCTCCTCGCCCGTGAGGGCCCGATCGAAGATCCGGAAGTCGGCGATACCGCCCCCCGGGAAGTGCCTATCGACCCGCTCTCCTTCGCGGAGAGAGACGGCGCGACCCAGCTCCAGCGGACCTTCCGTAAGGCTGCTCCCGAGCACCTTCGCGAAATACTCACTCCCCCCGGTTTCCAGACGTTCACCGTCGCGGTAGATCGCCATGCCCGAGCGCTCTCCGGTGCCGTCGTGGGTGACCACGACATGTGTCCACTGGCCTTGGGGGGAGGCCTCCACGGTCGTGCGAGGTGAGATACGCGCGGCCGAACGCTGCTCGCTTTCGGGAACCGAGTCTCCGATCAAGCGGAAAGAGGGATGGCCGCCGGCAGAAAGCGCCCACCCGCGGTATCCGTCCTCGACACCGTATTGGCCCACGACGGGAAAGCCCGCGGCCGAATCAGGTCGGAGAATCCAAAGTGCGATCGAGAAAGGCGTGTCACCGTCGAGCGGCACGGAGGGAAGCTCGGCCCACGACTCGTCAGCGAACCTCAGAGACGGGAGCCCCCCCGGGCCAGGCTCGATCGACACGGCGCCTTCGAGCGTCACCGGATGCGAGGTCCCGTCCAGCTCGAACCGCGGTCCCGGGCCATCGTCGTCCAGGAGCAGGCGCATCCACGGCGCCGACTCACCGAGCGCTGAGGTCAGCGAGCGATACTCCCGCGTGTCGAGCCAGTCCCCAAACGCCACATCCACCTCGTCCGCCCTCTGTGCGAGCCCCGCCTGGGTCGCATCAGACCGCTCGCGCAGGTCGTTCCAAAGCGATCGGTCGTCCTCGCTCGGAACGACCAAGATGGGCGGCGGATCGAATACGTTGCCGTCGAGGGCGTTTTGTGTGGTGTTCCGGAAAAAGGCCGTAAGCGCGTAGAACTCGCTCTGCTGGATCGGGTCGAACTTGTGGTCGTGGCACGTGGCACAGCCGACTGTTAATCCGAGAAACACTCCCCCGATGGTCTCGACGCGATCCTTCGCATAGATCACCTCGTACTCCGCCGGGACCACTCCACCCTCGTTGGTGGTGATGTTGTTCCGCTGGAACCCGGTCGCCACGAGTTGGTCGAGCGACGGGTTCGGCAACAGATCGCCCGCGACCTGCTCCACGGCGAACTCGTCGAACGGCTGGTTGCTGTTGAACGCTTGGATGACCCAGTCGCGGTACGGGTACATCTCACGGTAGTTGTCGATGTGGATCCCGTGCGTATCACCGTAGCGCGCCGCATCCAACCAGTAGCGCGCTCGATGTTCACCCCATTGCTCCGAAGCCAGCAGCTCATCGACGATGCTCTCGTAGGCTTGGTCGGAGTCGTCGCTCAGGAAACGCCGTAGCAACTCGGGGGTCGGCGGCAGGCCGGTCAGGTCCAGGGCCAAGCGGCGCAGCAGCGTCCGCTTGTCGGCTTCTGGCGCCGGCCGCAAGCCCTCCGCTTCCAGACGCGCGAGCACGAATCGATCGAGAGCACGTCGCACCCACGAATCGTCGGTGACCTCCGGCGGCTCCGGGCGCTCGACTGCCGTAAAGGACCAGTGCTGTTCCCACGAAGCCCCCTCTTCGATCCAACGGCGCAGAATGTCGATCTGCTCGTCGGTCAGCGTCTTGTTGGCCGACGAGGGCGGCATGCGCCTGCGGGCGTTGGCGTGTGTGATGCGCTGAAAGAGCAAGCTGCTCGCGGCGTCGCCCGGCACGATCGGTTGACCGCGGGTCCGCGCCGCAAAAGCGCCCTCCCTGGTATCGAACCGAAGCTCGGCCTCGCGCGCGCGCGCGTCGGGGCCGTGGCACTGGAAGCACTTGTCAGCCAGAATCGGCCGCACGTCCTGCTGAAAGTCGACCGTCTGCGCTTGCAAGTCCCAAACGCCCGCCCACGTCGCGCCCAAAGCGAGCGCGATCAAGATGGATGAGGATGTCAGGCGTTTGGACACGAGTGCACCACACCAAGTAGCGGGGGTGGGGGCAACATACTTCTCCGCCAAGGCCAATGTCGAGCCATGCGTCGTAACTGCTGGGCCCCTATGTTGGCTTCACCCAACAGACCCATCTCGAGAGGGCAGTCATGGCCACCCGTCGTCGCTTCCTGCGTGATTCCACGCTCGCCCTGGCCGGCGCGGCCAGTCTTCCCAAAGTCCTGAAGGCGCAGGAGTCACGCGTCGCACCTAGTGACCAAGTCCGAGTGGGCGTCATCGGGTGCAACGGCATGGGCTTTTCCGACCTCAACTCCATCATGAAGGTGCCCGAGGTCGAGTGCGTGGCCCTGTGCGACATCGACGACGAAGTGCTCAGTCGAAGGGCCGGACAGGTGACGGAGAGGTGGGGGTCCACTCCCGCGCTCCACACGGACTTCCGTCGCTTGCTGGACGACCCCGACATCGACGCGGTGATCATCGGCACGCCCGATCACTGGCACTGCCTCATGATGGTGCTCGCGTGTGAGGCCGGTAAGGACGTCTACGTGGAGAAGCCTCTGGCCAACACCGTCGGCGAGTGCGCCTTGATGGTCGCGGCAGCCGAGCGCTACAGCAGCGTGGTCCAGGTCGGGCAGTGGCAGCGCAGCGGAGATCACTGGACGGACGCCGCGAACTACGTGAAGTCCGGGGCCCTCGGCAGAATCCGATTGGTGAAAGCCTGGGCCTACCAGGGGTGGATGAAGTCCGTGCCCGTTCTAGAAGACGAGGTGGTACCCGAAGGCGTCGACTACGACTTCTGGCTGGGGCCGGCCCCGGGGCGGCCGTTCAACCGCAATCGATTCCATTTCAACTTCCGTTGGTTCTGGGACTACGCCGGGGGCCTCATGACCGACTGGGGCGTGCACATGATCGACATGGTGCACTACGGCATGGACGCTACCGCACCCAAGAACGTAACGGCCAGCGGCGGCAAGTTCGCCTATCCCGACGACGGGGCGGAGACTCCGGACACCCTGCAGGCCGTCTTCGAGTTCGACGGATTTTCAATGCTCTGGGAACACGCCACGGGCATCGACCTGGGGCCGTATCAGCGCGACCACGGGGTCGCATTCATCGGAAACCTGGGAACGCTCGTGGTGGACCGTCAGAAATGGGAGATCTACGCGGAGAGCGAGAACGTCGATGGGCGCCCCGAGTACCTGACGCCAGTCCTTCCGGTGCAGAGGCGCGACGACGACGGCGGCCTCGACGCGCATACGCAGAACTTCGTGGAGTGCATGAAGAGCCGGGAGCAACCCAAGTGCCACCCGGCCATCGCGGCGCGCGCCGCGGTTACGTCGCACATGGGCAACATCTCCTTCAAGACCGGGCGGCGTCTCGCGTGGAACGATAAAGCGGGCTCCTTCGACGGCGACTCCGAGGCCAACGCGCTACTCATGCCCAACTATCGGTCGCCCTGGACGCTGCCGTCACTATGATCGCCGTGAGGAAGGTGGGCGGGGTCCGAGCCATCCTTGTGGCTCTCATGGCGCTCGCGGCGGGCTGCACGCCCGAGCCGGACGCCCAAGAGAATCCAACCGAGACAGCGGCTGCAGTGCCACAGGACGATGCACGCCCGGAGGACAGCGAGGTCTGGGAGCCGGAACCCTCCATAGTGACGCCCGCCGGGCTGCTCGGCCCACCATCCGACGCCATCGTGCTCTTCGACGGGACCGACCTGTCGGCCTGGAGCGATGCCAACGGCGGTGATGCAGGCTGGAGCATTCGCGGGGGCGCCATGACCGTGGTCTCTGGGTCGGGCGGGGTGCAAACGCGTCAGGGCTTCGGGGACGTGCAACTCCACATCGAGTGGCGCACGCCTGGCGAGGTCGTGAGCGAGGGACAGGGCCGGGGCAACAGCGGCATCTTTTTCATGGAACGCTACGAGCTTCAGGTCCTCGATTCCTACAACAACCGGACCTACTCCAACGGGCAAGCGGGCTCCATCTACAAGCAGCACATTCCTCTCGTGAACGCCTCGGGGGCTCCCGGTACCTGGCAGACCTACGACGTGATCTTTACCGCGCCCCGCTTCGGGCCGGAGGGTCGGCTCGATAGCCCGGGCTACATCACGGTTCTCCATAACGGCGTCTTGGTCCAGAACCACGCCGAGCTGGAAGGCCCTACCCTCTTCATCGGCGAGCCGTCCTACGCCGCGCATGCGGATCGCTTGCCGATTCTGCTGCAGGACCACGGGAACCCGGTGAGCTATCGAAACATCTGGGTACGAGAGCTGGGGTAGCGCCGTGCGCACGAGCGCCTGGGCAGGCTAGCTTCCGCCATGGAAAACGGACTGGGACAGTACGCGCCGCAGATCATCGCCATGCTGCTCGGCGGACTGAGCACGTCACTGGGCACGACGTGGGCCCTGCGCAAAGGCCGTGGACACGAGACACTGGTCAACGGCGAAGGGCCGCGGGCATAGCGCTCTATGCGGTCGTATCCCTCATCCTGGGCGGCGGCGCGGTCTATTGGATAGTGACGTCGATGCTCGACTCGATCGGAGGGCCGCCCGAGCTCGCCTCTGCGGGCGTGATCCTGCTCTTCGGCCTCGCCATCGGGCTGCCGATGTCGCTGCCGGGCGTGATGCTCGCCTGGACGGACGCTCGCGCCGGCGAAGAGAAGAAGAGGAAGCGCAAAGACCGAGTCGTCACCAAAGACGATCGCCGGGCCTTCGCGGACGACCTAGCTCGCCAACTAATAAGGATCTCGGCGATCCCAACCGGGACGTGAAAGTCTCAATCGCAGGTGACGGAGGAACCGTGCTCAAGCTCGAGGGCAAGATCAACGCAAAAGAAGCCGAGCGCCTGACCGCCGACATGAAAGACGTGGGCTTCAAGCGGGTGGAGGGTGGGGGCTCAAAGAGCTGGTGGGTGCGCGTGTAGCACCGCTGGAAGTGCGGACACCTCGAACAGGAGCGAATCCAGGTAGCGCGTCGACGCTACCGCCGCAACGCTGCCCAGAACGATTCCGACACCCGCCAGGACTAGGCCGGAGCGCACCACACCTCCCACTACGACTCCGGGCTGCGCGCTTCACTCGGGGCCAACCGCGGCTCGCTTCGAACGCTGGTCCTGAAGCAAGGACTCAGCGTCACCGTACTCGGAATCGTCGTGGGGCTGGGTGTATCGTGGTGGGCGACTCGCTTCCTGGAGGGCTTGGTGTTCGGGATTGGGACCGTCGATCCGGTCACGCTCGTCGGCGTCTCGGTTGTCCTCTTCCTGGTCGCTTTCGTCGCTGCATACCTGCCCGCCAGGAGAGCGATGCACATCGATCCGATGACAGCTCTGAGGACGGAGTGAGGCAGCCTTAGCGGAGAAAGGGCACAGACTCTAGCCAGGGAGCAATACCACCTTCGTGCAGCCCTCGTGGCGTTCAGCGAA
The DNA here is from genome assembly GCA_015664885.1 of Gemmatimonadota bacterium. GTDB lineage: Bacteria > Gemmatimonadota > Gemmatimonadetes > Longimicrobiales > Gaopeijiaceae > UBA1138. The sequence goes on along the minus strand of DQPL01000045.1, from coordinate 2,904 downwards.
CATGCGATACGCCGCGACTCCCTGAGAGAGCGGCAGCCGATGTGAGATCAGTGTCTCGATGAGTTCGGCGTCTCGCTGCGCCAAGAGTAGCGACGCCGGCAAGTAGTGACGCACCGGGCATCTTCCTCCCGAATACGTGAGGTTGCGGTCGTAGATCTCGCCGGGCGATAGCGCGAGGTGAGCCTCGCTGTGCACGCCGAGCGCGGCGAGCGAACCCCCGAGTCGAAGCAGGTCTGCGGCCAAGCGCGTGGCCTCCGGCGAGCCCACCGCCTCGATCGCGGCATCGGCTCCGCGCCCTTGTGAGCGCTCATGGACAGTCTCCAGAGGGTCTCCCGTCTCGAAGTTCGCGGGCGTGGCTCCGAATAGCTCCGCGGTCGCCAATCGCGTCGGGACACGGTCCACCGCGACGACCTCCCGAGCCCCGCGCTCGAAGGCCGCGCGGATGGCGAGCAGCCCGACGGGGCCGCACCCCACGACGACAACCAGGTCGCCCGGTCCCACACCCGCGAGGTCGGCGCCATAAGTCGACGTGGAGAGGATGTCTCCGGCGAGCAGCGCGACCGCGTCGTCGAGGCTCTCGGGGACCGTGACGAGCGTCCCGTCCGCGAGGGGCACGCGCGCGTACTCGGCCTGCACACCCTGCAGGCCCCGTCCGTCTTCGACCCACCCAAATAGCTGGCCGTGCTCGCAACGGGCGGTCAGCCCCGAAGAGCAGTGGAAGCACGAGCCGCAACTCGTGGTGAACGGAGCGACGACACGGGCACCCACTCTGAAGTCGCGGACCTCGGATCCCACCTCGACGATCTCGCCGACCAGCTCGTGCCCCATGACCGTACCTACATCCAGACCCACTTCTCGCCCGAAGTAGGGATGGAGGTCGGAGCCGCAGATTCCCGCGTGGGTGACCCGGACGATCACGTCTGTCACGAGGACGATCTTCGGGTCGGCCGCGTCTTCGTACGCGAGGTGCTCGACGTCTTGGAAGGTGATGGCCTTCAAGGGAATCCTCAGTTGATCGTGGTGAGTCCCCAAGCTACCGTGTCGCGGGGCGCGGTGACCGCCACCAGGACAGACCACTTGATTGCTATCGTTCTAGGAACCTTCTTTGCCACCGCCGTGGCGACACTACTCGTCGTCGCTGCGTGCGCCACAGCTCGCGACCCGGGCTACGAGATCGCCGACGCCGAAGCGGCAGAGCTCGACTGTCGTCTGATCAAGGCGGGCCACTTCTTTTTCACGGTGCCCCGTTACGGCGACACGCGTGCGGTCTACAGGTGGATCGAAGCATTGGGCTTCGACAGAACCGAAAACCGTTTCACGGTCTGGGGCTCCGAACGCAAGTCTGCGGGCGTGCTCGTGAGGTATATCGAATCCGTCGAAGGTGATGGCCTACGATATGCGGACGCTCGGTGCCGATTCCGGCGTGGGAATCCACGATGAAGGCGCACGACCTCGAGTGGTACGATCTCTTTCACATGCGCGGCACACGCCGCGACTTCCTTCGGCTCACGGGAAGCGTGACCGGACTCGTCACGCTCGGTGCCCTTCCAGCCTGTGGGACCGAGCGCTCCGTTTCCTTATCGTCGAATCCCTTCTTACTGGGGGTGGCCTCTGGAGACCCGTCCCCGGACGGGGTGGTTCTGTGGACTCGGCTGGCGCGCTCGGCGCTCGTGCCCGTCGGGGCCGTTGCTGAGAACTTGGGGGTCGGATGGGAGATCGCCGAAGATGACGGCTTCAGGCGGATCATTCAGTCGGGCTCCGCCACGGCGACCCCCCAGCTGGGCCACTCCGTACATGTCGAGGTTACCGGCCTCGAGGCCGGTCGAGAGTACTTCTATCGCATGACGACGGGTGGACAGCAGAGCCCCGTAGGGCGCACCAAGACCGCCCCTGCCCTGGGCGCATCAGTGGATCGCTTCCGCTTCGGGATCGCATCGTGCCAGCAGTACGAGTATGGCTTCTACACCGCGCTTCGGCACATGGCTGACGAGAACTTCGACCTGATCGTGCATCTCGGTGATTACATCTACGAGAGGTCCTACGGCAGCAATCCGGTCCGTAGCCACGAGGGTCCCGTGGTCATGACGCTCGACGAGTATCGCGCACGATATACGACGTATCGCTCGGATGCGGACCTCATGGCGGCCCACGCCTCAGCACCGTGGGTGGTGACCTGGGACGATCACGAGGTCGACAACGACTACGCCGACGACATCGCTCAGGACGACCAGCCGGTCGATGAGTTCCTCCTGCGCCGAGCGGCGGCGTACCAGGCCTTCTACGAGTTCATGCCGCTCCGGCGGTCCTCGATGCCGGTCGGGCCGGACATGCAGCTGTACCGCCGGCTCCGCTTCGGCAGCCTGCTCGAGATGAACGTGCTCGACACCCGTCAGTACCGTAGCGACCAACCCTGCGCCGGCGCACCCACCTGTGCCCAGCACATCGCGCCCGACCAGTCGATCCTCGGGGCGGAACAGCGGAACTGGCTCTTCGCTGGTCTTGCCGACACCGGCGCCCGCTGGAACGTGCTCGCGCAGCAGGTCATGATGGCCCGCCTGCGTGGCATCAACGACGATGGCGACGAGACGTGGTCGATGGACAAGTGGGATGGCTATCCGTCCGAGCGGCAGGCGACGCTCGAGCTGCTCGCCGAAGTCGGCACGCCCAACCCCATCGTGCTCACAGGCGATATCCACTCGCACTGGGTCGCCGACCTGCACACTGACTTCGACGACCTGTCGTCGCCGATTGTGGGGACGGAGCTCGTCGGTACCTCGATCAGCTCCGGTGGCGACGGAGCGGACATGACCGCCGGCGGCGAGCGCCGACTCTCGAACAATCCGCACATCAAGTTCTACAACGGCCAACGCGGGTATGTGACCGCAGAAGTGACGCCCGATCTGT
>DQPL01000042.1 GCA_015664885.1 Gemmatimonadota bacterium | reverse complement strand
TACGATCCGACCTACAGTCGGCGCTACCTCTTTGCCGAGCTCGACCGGCAGTCCTTCTCGATGGTAACGCGGCTCGACTGGACGTTCTCACCGACGCTGACGTTGCAGCTCTATGCTCAACCGCTGTTGTCCTCGGGTGACTACGTCGAGTACAAGCAGCTCGCGGGTGCCGAATCGTATGAGTTCCTCGGCTTCGAGCCGGGTTCGGCCCAAGCGCTCGAGAACGGGATCAGCTGCAGCTCGAACATCTGCAACGTCGATGGCAGGCAGCATGTGGACTTCGATGGCGACGGGTTCACGGACTATTCGTTCTCGGACAGGGACTTCAACGTGCGGTCCCTGATCGGTAACGCTGTCCTGCGCTGGGAGTACCGGCCGGGCTCGACGATCTTCTTGGTCTGGCAGCGTCAGCAGGTGGACCGCGCCTTGATCGGTGACTTCGACTTGAGTCGGGACGCGGGGGCGTTGTTCGATGCGCCGGCGGACAACCGGTTCATCATCAAGATGAACTACTGGTTGGGGTTGTAGGCGGGGAGCGTCGTTAACTTTTCCGGTCCAGCCGAACTCGACGAGTCCGCAACCGCCGGTCCACCCCCCGCACGTCCAGCATGCCCGACACGCATACGACCGACCAAAAGGCTGATACCAGCGAAAGTACCGCTAGCCAGCCTGTGACCGGCTCTCGCACGGACCGTCTTCAGGAATTCCTGGACGCGCCCAGGCGCGCGCTCTGGATCATGGCGTTGCCGATGATCGCCGGCATGGCGGTCCACACGATGTACATCGTGGCCGATACCGCTTTCATCGGGTCGCTCGGGACAGACGAACTCGCGGCGGCGACCTTCGTGGCTCCGCTGTTTTTCTTGATGATCGCCCTGACGATGGGACTCGGCACCGCGGTCACGGCGGTGGTGGCTCAGTCGGTAGGTCGAGGCGACAGCGACGGCGCCGATGCGGCCGCAGGTACGGCCATCAGCTCGGGCCTCTTTTTGGGAGTGCTATTCGGTGGTGTTGGGCTCGCTAGCGGCCGATGGATGCTGGCGGCTCTGGGCGCAGAGGGCCGCGTCGTGGACTTGGGGTGGGAGTACTTCCAGGTCCTCGCAGCCTTCATGCCGCTGTTCTTCGTGTCCTCAGTCCTGCGCTCGATTCTCGCCGGCGAGGGCGACGCGAAGACGCCCATGATCGTGCTGACGATCTCGACGTTGGCCAACATCGTGCTCGACGCACTCTTCATTCTGGTACTGGGCATGGGGCTTCGCGGCGCCGCGATCGCGACCACGCTGGCGGTCGTGATCTCAGTCACCGTGTTTGCCGTACTCCTGTTGCGCCGAAAGACCGCGTTCGTGCGGCTCCGCGTATCTGCATTGATCCCGTCGCGAGAGGTGCTGGTGAAACTGTACGGGCTGGCGATCCCGATCGCGGCGAGCATGGTTGTGATGTCGGCCGGAAGCATTCTGTTCAATCTGATCCTGGCTGATTTTGGCTCCGTGGCAGTTGCTGCGTACGGTGCGGCGTCCAAGGTCGACATGATCGTCGTGCTCCCGATCTTCGGGCTATCCGGAGCCGCGGTCACCGTTGTCGGCATGTTCGCGGGAGCCGGCCGAAGCGACTTGGTGCGCTCGACAGCTCTCTACACCTATCGGTGGGCGATCACGCTGGCGGCTGTCATCGGTGGCACGGCCTTTCTGACGTCTGGAAGCATCCTAAGAATATTCACCTCCGACCCCACGGCGCTCGCCATTGGGTCGACCTATCTGGGCTTCATGGTCTTCTCGTACCCCATGATGGCCGTGGGCATGACGACGGGGCGATTGCTGCAGGGACTCGGGCACGGCTTCCCTGCACTCTTCATTACCACGCTCCGTGTGTTGTTGGTCGGCGTGCCGGTTGCTTGGCTGGCGGTGAGCGTCTTCGACCAGTCCATCAAAGGCGTGTGGATCGGCATCCTTACGGGTGGAGTGTGCGCAACGATCTGTTCGGTCCTAATGGTCCGGCAACTGATGTGGCGGTCGGACCCGACGCTGAAGGCTGTGGCGGCCGGCGTGTAGGGCGTTCCCCGACTCCTAAGCCCGGGGTCCTTTTAGAAACCGAGCTGAGCCACCGATGCTAGAAGATGACCAAAGAAATCTTCGAGTTCGGACAGCCGCGTGCAGAGGCACTCCCAATCCACGTCCGTCGCCCCCCAAGCGGGTGTGGCCCTAGAGCCGTGCCGACGGCACGCTGTTGGGCAGTGGACCTTCATCGCGCTCTGCGTGCAACTGGTCACGGCATCGGCTTCCCAGGCTCAGATTCTGAATCTTCAGCACTACTCGAACCGGGATGGGCTGCCGCAGACGCAGGGTCTGGCACTTCTCCAAGACTCGGCCGGATACCTGTGGATCGGCACCTACGGTGGACTGAGCCGATTCAACGGCCGGGAATTCAAGACCTACACGAGTAACGACGGTCTTCCCTCCAACGCCGTGCATTCGCTCCATGCGGATGCGCTCGGACGTCTGGTCGTCGGAACGGCTGCCGGTGTCTGTCTCAAAGTAGAAGACGCCTTCGAGTGCACGGGGGTAGAAGAAGGCCTCCCGCACAGCCGCGTGCGGGATGTCTACTTCGATGCCGATGGCCGCGCGTGGATATCGACGGACGGGGGGATCGCGGTTGTCGATCGCATCGGCGGCTCGGGTTCCTGGCCGGCGCAGGGCGCTGCCACGATCAGCGAGTGCGTCAAGATCGCAAAGAAGTACGAAACGCCTCTGGCCTCGCGCCGCCCAGATCGATGTGACGTCATGGCGCAGCCCGGGTACCGCCAGTTCCTAACACGGGTACCCCGCGCTTCCCTAACCCGGGAACCCCGCCGTAGGCATGTTGGGGATGATCCTCAGCGCGTTCCCGTAGTACAGCGCCTGCAGCACGTCGTCGGGCAGGCCCATGCCGTACAACTGCCAAAAGGCGTGGTAGTTCCGGTAGTAGTCGAAGTATTCGTCTTCGGTCTCGAAGACCCGCCAGTAGTACGGGTACTCGTCGGGCTGGAACGAGTCTTTCCCGAACAGGATGCGGTCCTTGTACTTCTCGAAGAACGCTCGCGCGAAGCGGGGTTGGCGACCCAGGTCGTAGAGGACCGCGCCCACCTCTCCGTGCACGTTGGGGAAGCGATCGAAGAGCTCGCCCAGCTTGCCCAAATCTTGCGTATACCAGCTCATGTGGGCGAGCACCCAGGTCGTGTTGGTGTGCTTCGCCAGCAGGCGATCGCGCTCCGCCATGAGGTCCTCGAAGGTCGGGAACCGCGAACGGTCGTTGAACTGACGATTCGGGAAGAGCGCCATCTCGAGCCAGCGCTCGTTTTCGAGGTCGAGCGGCCGGAAGAATTCCGACGGATCGCCGGTGTGGATGAATACTGGAATGCCGAGGCGTCCGGCGGTCTCCCAAACGATATCGAGCTCGGGATCGTCCAACTGCAGTCGGGTTCCGTCCGCTTTGCGCGTGCCCAGTCCGAAGCTCTTGCCGATCTCACCGATGCCCACGGCACCCGCCGCGACGTCCGCCTCGAGTTGCGCCGCGATGCGCGCGCCCGAGCCCGGCCCAACGTTCCTGAGGTTCAGCGTGGTGAAGAAGACGAACCGGTCTTCGTAACCCGCCGCGCGAACGGCTTCGATCTGACTCGTTAGGCGCTCGCCTGAGCTGCCACGGGCCTGCACCATCACCTGCAGGTTGAGCTCGTCCATCGCCGAGATCACCAGGTTGATGGCCTGGGGGTTGTTCAGGGTGGGCGGATGTCCGTGCAGGTCCACGGCTGGGAATTTCGCGCGCGGCACTTCGTGCTCGGGCACGACCAGCGTGGAACGAGGGTTGTATTCCGTGATTGTCGGCGGCGGAATCGTAGGCACGGTGTTCCGTCGGAACTGTGCCTCGCTATGTGTGGGCAGTAGGAGCGCCAGGGCGGAGAGAAGGAACAGTACGCGAGTGACACGCATCGCAGGACTCCGATAAGATGGGCCGCCAAATTTGAGGGCTTCGTCGGGTGCTGTACAGCCGATTACGCGATGAGCGTGAACCTTGCCTTCGTAGTTCAGCTCCCCGCCTGAATCTCGGCAGCGACCGCCTGCACCTCGTCCAGCACGCGGAGCAGGTTGCCGCTCCACAGCATCCCGATCTGCTGCTCCGTGTAGCCACGGCGCACGAGCTCGAGCGTCACGTTGAAAGTCTCGGCGGCGTCGTTCCACCCCTCGACACCGCCGCCCCCGTCGAAGTCGGAGCTGATGCCCACGTGCTCCAGGCCGATGAGGTTCACCAGATAGTCGATGTGGTCGGCGAGGTCCGACACATCGACAGGTGGCGCGATGGAGTTGACCTCTGCGTCCACGCGAGCATCGATGGCCTCCTGCACGGGCCGGACTGCGATGTCGTATGCCTCGCGGTCCGAATCGCTCAGCCCGAAGCGCGCGCGTCGGCCCATGAGCTCGAAGCCCATTTCCTCAGCTACACTCTTTTCCAACTTGTCGAGTGCGTCTCGATGCGCCTGGTTCTTCTCCGGATTCACGTAGCTCTGGAACGCAACGGTCTGTACCACGCCGCCGTTCTCCTTGAGCGCCATGAGCTGCTCGTCGTCCAGATTGCGGCTCACGTCCCCGACCGCGCGCGCGGCCGAATGCGACGCGATGACCGGTGCTCGAGTCAGCGCTAGGGCCTGCATGTTCGATTCTTTCGAAGGGTGCGAAAGGTCGATCATGATGCCGAGTCGGTTCATCTCCGCGATCGCCTTGCGACCGAGCTCGCTGAGACCGCCGTGCAACCAGACCTCGTCTCGCTCGCCGGTGTTGGAGTCGGCGAACTGGCTGTGCCCGTTGTGCGCGAGCGACATGTAGCGAGCGCCCATCTCGTGGAAAAGCTCGATGTTCGACAGGTCCGTACCGATGGGGTACGCGTTCTCGACCCCGATCATCGCGACCTTCTTGCCCGCGGCGATGATCCGCCGCACGTCGTCCGAGGTCAGCGCGAGCTCGATACGATCGGGAGCGATCTGTTCGGTGAGGCGGTGGACTGCCTCGAACTTTGCCAGCGCCTGCCGGTGGGCGTCCCCGTATCTTTCGGGGGTCAGGTCTCCCTGACCCACAAACACGACCATCCACGATACGTCGAACCCGCCCGCTTCCATGTTTGGAAGATTCACCTGCGTGGACAGCGCCATCGTGTAGTTGCGATCCGCGGTGAAGTTGGCCGTGCTGATGTCGTTGTGGGTATCGAGCGTGATGACGCGCTCGTGGATTCCGCGGGCGCGCGCGACCAGGTCCGGCTCGGTCTCTGTGACGTTGTCGTCTTGGCTGCAGGCGGTGCTTGCTAGCAGGAAAAGGAGGGCGATCATCCTGGAACGGCTGCTCATCTTTTTCACGGTACTCAACCTAGAAGGATCAATGCTCGTTTTCGCTTCAGGAGAAGATTGTAACCGGGTCAGTCGCTTGTTGACGAACGCGGCTCCTCTAGGGCATCGGATCCCGGCGGGTCGACTCCGGTATCACCGAGGCCACATTGAGCCCGACCCTCGTCGCCATATGCTCCGAATAGCTCTCCTCACCGTCCTTCTCTGCGCGTGCGCCAAGACGGCGACCCCTCGTTCGCTCGACGAGCTTGTGATCCGGGACAGCACATACGTGGACCCCGAGACGCTCGTTCCCTACACCGGTCGCGTGTTTCGCACGTTCGAGGCGGATCAGCACAGGCAACAGATTCAGGGGGTGCTCGCGGATGGAACCTGGGACGGCGAGCTGATCGTCTACCACGAGAACGGTCGCGTCCGATACTCGGGCTCTTTTGCGAACGGCGAGAGATGCGGGCCGTGGCTCGAGAACCGCGACGCGGAGCCCCCCAAAGACATCTTCTTCGAACTCAAGCAAGACATCGAGAGCATGGGCCTATATCCGGAGTGCCCCAGCTAGAGGCAGCCAACGATGACGAGTACCGCTTCCGCTGCGCTCCCGGCACTCACCTGCCAGCGCGGAGCCTTTCAGTTGCCGCGCGACGCGCACTACTTCAACTGCGCCTACATGGGGCCGTTGCCGCGAGTCTCCGAACGCGCAGGGGTCGAGGCTTTGACCAGGAAGCGGTTGCCCACGAGCATCGTCGCGCCCGACGACTTCTGGGACGCGGACAAGCTACGCGCGCTCTTCTCGCAGTTGGTGAATGTTGGAGATCCCAATCGCATCGCGGTCCAGCCCGGCGTGTCGTATGCGGTCGCGACTGCTGCCAGGAACCTGCAGGTCGAGGCGAGTCAGAACATCGTGCTGACGCACGAGCAATTTCCCGGCAACGTCTACTCATGGCACAGGCTCGCCACCGAATCCGGCGCCGAGCTACGCGTGGTCAAACCCCCTGAGGCGGCGGGACGTGGCGCTGCCTGGAACGAGCGTCTTCTGGAGGCCATCGATGCGTCGACCGCGGTGGTAGCGGTCCCGCAGGTGCACTGGACGGACGGTACGCTCTTCGACCTTGTCGAAGTCGGTCGAAGATGCCGCGAGGTGGGCGCCGCCTTGGTCGTTGACGCCACGCAGTCGGTTGGGGCGATGCCCTTCGACGTCGAGGCGGTGCAGCCCGACGTGCTCACCTGCGCGACGTACAAGTGGCTGCTCGGTCCCTACTCGTTGTCGCTCGCCTACTTCGGTCCCCGCTTCAACGACGGCGTACCGCTCGAGGAAACTTGGATCGCGCGGAACAACAGTGAGGACTTCCAGAACCTGGTCGACTACCAGGATGCCTATCAGGAGGGAGCGGTCCGGTACGACGTTTCCGAGCGTGCCAACTTCTTCTTGCTGCCCATTGCTGCGGCGAGCCTCGAGCTCCTGCTCGAATGGAAGCCCGAGCGGATTCAGGAGTACTGTGCCGAGTTGACGAGGGAGATGCTCGTCGAGGCGGGTGAGCTCGGTTACTCGGTCGAGCGCGAGCGCTGGAGAAGCAGCCACCTCTTCGGTTTGCGCATGCCCGAAGGTGTCGATCTCGCTTCGCTCAAGCAGACGCTCGCGGAGCGTAATGTCTCGGCCTCACTGCGCGGCAGCGCTCTGCGACTCGCGCCTAATGTGTACAACGATCTCGACGACGTGGACGCTCTAATGGGCGTGCTCCGCGAAGCGGTGTCCTAAGCTCACCGCGGAACTGGCGGCCGCGCTACGCGCGATTGCCGAACAGATGGGCAGCTGAGGATTCCTCCCAGCCGTCGGGGCCGAGCGACGGGCCGTGAGGTGCTGAAGCGCTTGCCCCCAGCGTCCGCCTGTGATCTACTATTGGCCATCACATTCGAGAGCGACACCGGACTCAGGAGAGAAGCCCGTGGCCAGCACTGATTTGGAAGTACCCGACATCGGCGACCCCACGCTCGAAGTCGAAGTCGTGCGCGACATCACCCTCATCAAGATTGTTCTCGTCTCGGGATTGACGCTCTTCACCGTATGGATCACCACGATGCTGCTGCTGCCTTAAGGACCTGCCCCTAGTCGCTGTTCAAGACCGATACCGGATCGACCGAAGCGGCCCGCCTCGCAGGCACGTACGCGGTAGCCACGCTTACTAGCCCCACGGACACCGCGATCGCGGTATATACTCGCGGGTCCGTCGCCTCTATTCCGAAGAGGAAATCCCCCATCACGCGCGAAAGCGGAAGCGCGACCGCTAGACGGAGGGCCACGCCGCCGGCTGCGAGTCGCAGCCCCGACGCGACAGCGTCACTCTTTCCGATCACCCTTCTAGAGCTGCTCATAAGAGCCGGAGGACGTGTGGATGCACTGGAGTGAACTGGATCCTGGGAGCCAGAGCGTGCTCAGGTGGACGTTGGCGAGCGCCCTCATCTGGGGCGCCGCTTTTGCGGCCACATCGGTGGTGGGGGCTCTGATCTCGGACGTCAATCCACTAGATCACCTCGGGCCGATCGGTGTCTTCACCGTCATCGGAATCACCGTCGGCGGCCTCGTGGGCCCCCTGGCACGGGGCCTCGCGGAACGTCGCAGACAGCCCTGAACTGCCTCTGGTGCGTCGACGCGCCCATCAGTACCCTTTGGCCATGTCTCCCGTGAGTCCCCCGGGTTCAGGACAAATCCTGAGCCACGTCGCGGTCTATTCCCTCCGATCGAGCTATTGGGGGCTCGACGAAGAGGAGCGGGACCGTGTCGCGAATGCCTGGCGGAACGCCGTCGGAGCGGCGGCTGAGGCGGTCCACTTTTATCGGACGTTCGGGTCCCGCGAGGGCAGCGACGTCCTCGTATGGACCTCGATGGCGGCTGAGGCGCCCGACGCGCCAGCGCGGTTCTTCGAGAACTACGGCGACCTCCTGCGCCCATTCCGGCGGTACTTCCGTCTTCAGCACGTACTCTGGGGACTCACTGCCGTCTCTCCCTACTCGCGTGGCGCGAGCGCGCGAGGCATCGATCCGTTTGCTGCGCGTTCGATGCGCTACTTGGTCGTCTATCCGTTCGCCAAGACACACGATTGGTATCAGATGCCGGCCGACGAGCGTAGGGCCATGATGTCCGACCACATCCGGGTGGGGCGCGAGTACCCGAGTACCGACCAGCTCCTCCTCTATTCGACGGGCTTGCAGGACCACGAGTTCGTCGTCCTCTACGAGACCGACGACCTGACCGCGTTCTCCGGCTTGGTCAGAGAACTGCGCACGACCGAAGTCCGTGGGTACACGCTCCTAGACACCCCCGTACACGTGGGCGTGTACGCTTCTCCCGACGCTACCGGTTTACCTTGGCCGTGACCCTGCGGTTGGCGCGGGCGCGCGGGCCGCGGCCGGAGCGACAGACGGATCGACGGACGGCCCGGGACGTTGCCACCGGATCTGAGGGGTGCCGGCCTGTGATCCTCGGTGCGCAGGTACTAGGATTGGGTCCCGATGGGTTAGTGCACCGTATGCGAGGAGAACCCGAGTGATCGTTTGGCTTGCTGCAATGGCGTTGTTCCCAATCCTCGCCGCCTTATACCTAGGCGGCGCGGCCATCAACATCGAGGGAGGAGGCGGTGGGCGTCAGATCGCAGGCCTCCTGCTCCACTACGCGGCCTTCATGGGGGCCTACGCCGTGCTGCGACTGGTCTTGCAGACATTCGCGGGACCCGTCCTGTCCGTGGCGTTTGGGATGGTGGGCGCGGCCATTCTCTTGCCGCTGCTCGCGCGTCTCACGTTCCGCGTAGTCGGTGTGCGCATCACGAGCGCCGAGGCGGTGAGCGGCGAAAGCGCGGCATAGAGCCGCCGCTTGCGCTACCAGGGAGGATGGAGTGGATGTCTCGGTAGGAGCGGCGATCGTCCTCGGGGGATTGGTTGTCGTGAGGGTTGGACTCGTCTGGCTCGGTGCGGCACTGCTTCTGCGGCCGGCGCGCGAGTGCCCGGCCTGTTTTCAACCCACGGCACTAGTCCGGCGTCCGGTTCTTACCGCCCTCCTTCCCAATGCCGAGTGGCGATGGTGTCCCTCATGCGCGTGGCAGGGGCCAGCGCGAAAACCGGAAGGTGATCGATGGATTCGGAAGAACGTGAAGTCGCAGGTGTGACGGTCCGGATCGATCGCTTGCTCTGCGTCGGGTTCGAGACATGCATCGAGGTTGCGCCGGACCTGTTCGAGCTCGACGACGAAGGGATCGCGGTCTTTTGCGCCGATACGAACGGGACTCCTCACGAGGACGTCCTGGGCTCTTGCAAATCCTGTCCGGTCGACGCTCTGGAGGTCCACGATACGTCTGGCCGGAAGTTGGTCCCGTAGGTGGGTCCGACGACCGGTGAGCCACGCAAGGTTCGGGGGTATGCCGAGGTCTCGCATGAGACGGGGTCCGAGCTCTTGGAACAAGTGCTGGGGCAACGCGCCCGGGTCTCGGCTCGCCTCGACACGATCGGTGCCGTCATCGCTGTCGCGAGCGGAAAGGGGGGAGTCGGTAAGAGCGCGGTGACCGCGAATCTCGCAGTGTCGCTCGCGCGTCGGGGCGCGAGCGTCGGCGTGGTGGACGCGGACCTGAACGGGCCTTCACTTGGCCGCATGCTGGGTCTTCGAGGCAGCAAGCTCGTAGACGGCTCTGAGGGAGTGGTGCCACCGGCCGGCGCCGATGGTGTGCTTGGGATGTCGTCCGAGCTGCTGCTGAAGGAGGACGCTCCGCTCCGCTGGAAGGGTCCCGACTCGGACCGCTTCATATGGCAGGGCGTGACTGAGGCCGCGATGCTTCGAGAGTTCCTTTCGGATGTCGTCTGGGGCGAGTTGGATTATCTGCTGGTCGACGTTCCCCCGGGCACGGACAAGATCGGGCGCTTCCTCGATCTGGTTCCTACTCCTGCAGGAGTCCTCGTGGTGACGATTCCCTCGGAGGTGGCGCTCTCGGTGGTGTCGCGCTCGGTGGCTTCGCTTCGGGAGGCGGGAGTGGAGTCGATCGGCATCGTCGGCAATATGTCCGGGTACTCTTCGCCTGATGCGGAGCACCCGCTCCCGCTCTTCTCCGGTGACGGGATTCGGCGCTTGACCGAGTCCACGGGGCTAGAGCTGTGGGCCGAGATTCCGTTCGATCCCGGGATGGGGAGCCGAACTGACCGCGGGGATCCACCAGGCGCGAGCGACGATTCCGTCTTCGGGAGGGCCTTCCAGGCTCTGGCCGATCGGGTGGAGCAAGGCTTCGGAGGGCGAGAGGTCGCCCCGTGAAGTTCCTATGCCTGGCCTGCGACGAGGTGATGGCCTTTGCCGAGCGGCAGCTTCCGGGTGACGGCACCCTCACAGCGGTCTTCACCTGCCCCGACTGCAAGCGAGAGATGGCGCTCCTGACAAACCCAATGGAGACGCAGATGATTACCTCGCTCGGCGTGGAGATCGGCGGCCGCACGGTCCCGCAGCAGCCGATGCAGCAGACCCGCATGGGCTTGGAATCGCCTCTCGAGGACGCCTTCGAGGCCCCGCCGACTCCTCCGGCCGCTGACGGACCGGTGACTTGGTCTGTCGAGGCGACTGAGCGCCTCGAGAACGTTCCGCGCTTCGTGCGCGGCATGGTAAAGCGCATCTACGCCGAGTACGCCATGGAGCGCGAGATCCGCGAGATCACGCCTGAGATCATGGATCGGGCGCGCAGCGACCTGGGCCTTGAGGGCATGTAACGCGTGTCCGCACCCGACGCTGGCTCCGACGACGACCCTGACGCCCACAGGGGCGTGGATCTCGGCACCGATCCGGGCGCCGATCCCGACCCCATGGTCCGTGCCGTCGCGGTGAGCTACCGCTACGACTCCGGCGACCCGGCGCTCGACGGCGTCGATCTGGAAGGCCGCCCCGGGGAGATCGTGGCCCTCGTCGGACCGAACGGAGCCGGAAAGAGCACGCTGCTGCGTCTCCTAGCGGGCGATCTCGTTCCCGACGCAGGGGAGCTCTACCTGCCCTCTCGCAGGGGCGCGAAGGGGTGCGTAGCGATGGGATATGCAGGCGAGGAGGCGTGCCACTTCGAGTCGCTCTCGGGCACACACAATGCAGTGTTTTTCGCGAGGGCCGCAGGCCTCGGGCGCGAGGAGGCTGAGCAGGCCGTCCGGGAGCAGTTCGATCGGCTGGGTCTCGCCGAGGACGCGCCTCGACCGGTCTCGACCTACTCGTTCGGGGCTCGACGTAAGCTGCTTCTCGTGGAGGCGCTCGCGCACCGGCCGACGCTCACGCTCCTGGACGAGCCCTTCGTGGGCTTGGACCTGGACTCGCGTGAAGCGCTCGCCGATTTGCTGCGTGAGCGGTCCGCCGAAGGGGGCACGGTGATGATCGCCAGCCACGATCTCGACCTCCTTCCGCAGCTTGTCGACCGGATCGTGTTCCTCCACGACGCCCGCGTCGTCGCCGGAGGGAGCCCCGACGAGCTGCTCTCCTCGATGCCGGACGTCGCGCGCTTCGAGTTTACGCTAGACGGAGCGTTCGCCGGTGCCGAATTCGTGCTCGGTGAAGGAATGATCTTGGTGAGTAGTGGAGATACAGTCGTGCTCGAGAGTGAGCGCGGCCAGGCCGCGCTCCCCGAGGCGTGCCTTGCGCTCGTGGTTGCTGGGGCCAGGATCCGCAGCGTCGTCGTACGGGATGCCGGCCTGGCCGCGGTCTTTCGCAGCGTCACCGGTGCGGAGCTCGACGTATGACCGCCATCGTGTGGGAGCTCGAGTGGCGAATCGCCTTCGCGCGCCGGCGGCTCTTCGTTCTCAACATCGTGGTGCCGCTACTTCTCGTGCTCCCGGTCGCGTTGGGTGCAGCGCCGGCGGTGCATGCGGCGGCGGTCTACGTGGTGCTGTTCGCGATCTTCAGCACCTTCGGGTCCGCGATCCCGCTCGTCCGAGACGGCGAGTCCGGCCTGTCGGGCCGAGTGCTCCGGGCCGGGGTCGAGCCTGCCAGCTATTTTCTGCAGCGGACCGCCGCCGGAGCGGTGCTCGACTTGCTACAGCTGGGGCCCGCGCTCGCAGTGGTAGCCCTCGGAGCAGGTGCAGGTCCGCGCGCGTTCTTCGTCGCTGTGGTGGCCCTCGCTGCCACGGTGTGGGTCGCGAACCTTGTGGGCGTGCTCGTGGCCGCTGCGACGCGGTCGCTCGCCGAGGCTGCGCTTTTCTCCGCGGTCAGCACGCTGCTACTCCTACACGCATCAGGAGTGTTCCGCACGCCCTTGCCCGGGTCTTTCGGGGCCGCCTTCGAGAGCGTGGCTCCGTTTCGTGCGCTGCACGAGGCGCTGCTCGCGATGAGCATGATGACGCCGGTTGGCGGCGGTACTGCGCTCGGGATCTGGTGTTTCGTCATGGCCGTCGCGACCGGGATTTTGGCCGGTCGCCTGAGCGGATCTCTCGGAGGGTCCGGAAGGGCCTGACCAGGGCTAGTGCCCGCGTATCCTGCGGCTTGTGACAAATTGTTCAAGCTTTGGAGGGCGTCGTTGGCGGGGGGGCTCGGAGGCCCCTGGAGGGCAGTTGACATCCTCTAGCGGGCTGTCCATACTTGCCCCCCGTTCGGGCCGGATCGGCTGGTCTAGCGCCCGCCCGAGCATCCTCGACATCTGGGAATCTCCTCGTGAGGCTCCCAGAGGCCGAGGACTGAAAGCGTCAGCAAGAAAAACGGATTCGGTGCGGAAGCCACACGAATCCGAAGTCATATATAGACCGGTGGGAACAGTACGCTGAGCCCGCGGGAATAGACGCAGAAGTCCAGCACGGTCGCCCGAAGTGGCCCCTACCAGGCCGTTGTCGGGGACGCCGAGACCCTCGAGCGACGGTCTGGCGTTGTGGGCACCCTGCGTGCGCATTGCACACAGCCATGGGGTGCCATGTATAGAGAAATTCTGGTTCCGGTCGACAACTCCGAGCTCTCCAACTGCGCCGTCGCGCGAGCGATCGAACTCTGCCGCCGCAGCGAAGGCCGCATCACCGGAAATCACGTCTACGCCGCGCGACTGCACGATGTCCGCTTTCGGCAGCTCGAGACCGGCCTCCCGGCCCAGTTCCAGTCGGCCAAGGAGATCAAGCGGCAGCGGAAGATCCACGACAAGCTCATCGAAAAGGGCCTGCAGCTGATTTCGGACTCGTTCCTCGACGAGACCGAAAAACTGTGCAAGGCCGCCGACGTTCCGCTCACGCGTCAACTCCTCGAGGGGATCAATTACGAGGAGATCGTTCGGGAGACCAACGGTGGCGAGGGTCGCCTTCCGAGCCTGATCGGTTTCGACCCCAACATCGCCGACAAATACGACGGCGGAGACACCGTACGAGGTGACGTCATCCTTGGGGAGGACGGCAGGCTGGTAGCGGAGGACGAAGATGCGGACGAGAAGCTCGCGGGCACGAGCGGTCGCGCCTACGACCTTCTGGTCATGGGAGCGCATGGGATCGGCAGGCAGGAATTCTCCCAGCTCGGCGGGGTCGTCGCTCGCGTCCTCCGCAAGATCGAAAAGGACGCGCTCATCATCCGCAACGACCGCCCGCTGCAGGGTGGGAAGATGATGGTGTGCGTCGACGGGTCCGCGTACAGCTACAAGGCCCTGCGAGTCGCGCTCGAGATGGCCCAGGACTTCGACGCTTCGCTCTACGTGTGCTCGGCGTTCGACGTCGAGTACCACCACGTAGTCTTCGGGAACATCAAGGACGTGCTGTCGGTCGCGGCGTCGAAGGTCTTCAAGTTCGAGGAGCAGGAAGAGCTCCACAACAACATCATCGACAAGGGGTTGCTGAAGCTCTGCAAGGCCAATCTGAAGCGCGGGCAGGTGATGGCCGAGGAGTTCCCCGACGTGCCGGTCGAGACTCAGATCCTGGTCGGCAAGCCCTTCGACTGCATCCTTCGCTGGGCGACCGAGATCGAGCCCGCGGTGCTCGTGATAGCGCGCCACGGCAGCCATCGGATCGAGGGCACAGACCTCGGCTCCCAGGCTGACAATCTACTGCGCCTGACAGACACTAGTGTCCTGCTCGTAGGGACGCAGAACGTCGGGCCCGAGGACATTCCGTGGATCGAGGAGGACGGCGAGACCGGCCTCGAATGGGCGCCGGATGCCGAAGTGCGCATCCTCAGGGTTCCCCCCTTCGCGCTTGGAATCGCGCGGCGCGCGGTGGAAGAGTTCGTGCTCGACAACTACGGTGCGGGAGCGAACGGGACGTATCGTGAGGACAGCGTGTCGACCAACGGCAGCCGTCGTGCGGAAGCGCTGCTGGCAGGCGCGGGAGTGCAAAGCGGCAAGCAGGGGAGCAACGGCGCCTCAGCGAGCAACGGCGCTTCGGTGGGCAACGGGGCCCCAGAGAGCAACGGCACGCTCGAGCCCAGCGATGATGAGCCCATGGTTGCGGTTCCGCCGCTCGGCACCGACCAGCAGCCCCTCGTGACCGGGGATCGCCTGGATGAGGCCATCACCAAGCTTCTGCCCACGCACATGCAGCTCATCATGGGCATCGGGACGGCTGAAGAGCTGGCGCTCGCCGAGGTCAAGGCCGAAGAGGCCATGAAGCGGACGCATGTCGAGGGAAGCGACGCCGACCCGGAGGCGGACGTCCCCATGATCTCGACGGCGTGCCCCTACACTGGTGACGTGCTGACCCGCGAACGCGTCGAAGCAGATCCCGTCGCCTGGACCACCGAGGCCTTCGATCGCCTGCGCGCCGTGCCGCTCATCGCTCGGCCGCTGGCGCGCAACACCGTGGAGAGATTCGCGCGAGGGCACGACTTCTGGCGCGTCACCACGCTCGTCATGGACGAGAACAAGGAGGCGATGATCGAGGCCGACGAGTTCGACATCGACACCATGCTCGTGATGTTCCGCGAGCTCCAGTCCAAGCAGCTCAAAGCCGCGGCCGAAGGAGTCGACGGTCTGACTCCGGAGATGAGGCGATTCATCGAGGAGGCCAAGGCGAGCGGGGTCACGCGCTGTCCGATCCGCGACGTTGCCGAGGCCGCAGAGGATTGCCCAGTCGATTTCAAGACCGCGACCCCCGAGCAGGCGAAGGCCGCGGTCGAGGCATACATGAAAAACGAGGACGCCACGGAGTGACTGCGGCCTCGTCCGTGCCCCCGCTTCCGGTCGTCGACTTTCCGCCCACGTCGAGCTCTACCCTGTCGTGGGGTGACACGGTGGACACCAGTGAGGGTGGAACACTGCTTCCGCATGTGGTGGCCTGGAATCTCACGCGCCGCTGCAACCTCGAGTGCTCCCACTGCTACATCTCAGCGGGTGCATGGCACGGGACAGAGGGTGAGTTGTCCACCGAAGAGTGCTTTCGCATCCTGGACGATCTGCTGGCGGTGAACCCGTCGATGCTGCTCATCCTCAGCGGTGGCGAGCCCCTCCTACGCGACGACTTGGAGTCCATCGCGGAGCGCGCGGCCTCGGCGGGGGCCACGGTCGTGGTGGGCACGAACGGGACGCTGCTCAACGAACAGCGCATCGAGTCTCTCAAGGCGGCCGGTGTGCGGGGCGTGGCGGTGAGCGTGGACTCCCTCAATCCGACGTATCACGATCGATTCCGCCACGGAACAGGCGCGCTCGAGGCAACGCTCGCGGCGGTGGACCGTCTCGTGCAGCACGAGCTGGACTTCATCATCCAGACGAGCCTCACGAAGGGGAACCGGAACGAGCTTTCCGACCTGGTAGCCTGGGCTGCGGAGAAGGGCGCGGTCTCATTCAACCTCTACTTCCTCGTTCCTACCGGGCGCGGTGAGGGAATGCAGGGGCTGACGCCGGGGGAGAACGAGGAGGTCCTTGCCGAGCTTTTGTCGCTCGAGCAGGAGTATCGCGGCCGTCTCATGATCCGCTCCAAGTGCCAGCCACAGTTGATGCGCCACGTTCTCGAGGCCGGCGTCGAGTCGGGGCTCCTCAACTACGAGACGCGCTGCCCGTGCGGGGTCCACTACTGTCGCATTACGCCGGAGGGGAAGGTCACACCCTGCCCGTACCTTCCGGCGGTCGCGGGTGATCTCATGCGGGAATCGTTCCTAGACGTTTGGACGTCGTCCCCCGTTTTCGGCGCGCTCCGCGAGGGAGAGCTCGGCGGCAAGTGTGGGCGCTGCGAGTACCGCGAGGTCTGCGGCGGATGTCGCGCGCGCGCATACGCCCAATCCGGTGACCCGCTGGCGAGCGACGAGTCATGTGTGTACGACCCGCCCGGTGATCGGCCGGTCGTCGAGCGCCGGCGCCCGATGGCGTACGGTCAGTCAGCCAAGACGGCGCTGGAGTGGACGCCCGAGGCGCGGCAACGGCTGGAGCGGATTCCGAGCTTCGTTCGAGGCGTCGTCACCAGCCGCGTCGAAGAGTTCGCGAGAAAGCGCGGCTATCCGGCTGTGGACCTCGAAGTCATGGCGGAGGTGCGGCGCTCGATGCCCGTAGACTTCTCCAAGAAGCTTCCGTTCTTCCTCCGTTCGGCCGACGGAAAAGCCTCACAGAGCGAGGCCCCTGATGTCTGAACGCGGTTCCCTCGCCAGAGCCCTGCGGCGGACAGCGCTGCCGTTGCTCTGCGCGGGTGCCGTAGTAACCGCCCTCGCGTTCCTCGCGGAGCCGCTGTTCGCTCAGGGATACACGCCGCGCGAGTACGGTGACTTCCCCATCATCGGATCGCGGGCAGCGGTTTGGATCGCCGCGCAGCTGCATCTCTTCTTCGCCGCGTTCGTGCTCGGCGTGCCGATGTTTGCCGTGGTCGCAGAGTTGGTCGGCATGCTCAACAAGGAAGAGCGCTTCGACAAGCTCGCCAAGGAGTTCACCCGGCTGCTTCTGGTCTCCTACTCGGCCACTGCCATCTGGGGCGCGGTGCTGGTCTTCGCGCTCATCACGCTGTACCCGCGGGTGTGGGGATACCTAGCCGAGGTCTTTGCTCCGTCGATGTGGGTCTACGTCGGGGTCTTCTTCTTCGAGTCGTTCACGCTCTACCTGTACTACTACGGCTGGGACCACTTGAAGAAGGGACGCGCGAAATGGGTGCACTGGGGCTTGGGCATCCTGCTGAATCTGTGGGGCACCATCGTGATGGTCATCGCCAATTCCTGGCTGACGTACATGATGAGCCCGCCTGCGGAGGTCACCCCAGACACCGCGCCAGACATGGTCCGGTTCTGGAGCGCGTTCGCCAACGCCACGTGGATGCCGATCAACGTGCACAGGTTCATCGCCAACATTGTTTTTGGGGGCGCGATCGTAGGTGCCTACGCCGCTTTCCGGTTCCTGTCGGCCAAGACCGATGAGGAGCGCGCCCACTACGACTGGATGGGCTATATCGGCAACTTCGTCGCGATCACCGCGCTGATCGTACTCCCGTTTGCCGGCTATTACTTGGGCAGAGAGATCTACGAATTCAACCAGCAGATGGGCACCACGATGATGGGTGGGTTCATGAGCTGGCTGTGGGTCGTACAGGCGTTCCTGATCGGCGTGCTCTTCCTGGCAGGCAACTACTACCTCTGGGTTGGCATGGGGCGCATTCCCGGCGCCGAGCGTTTTCAGCCCTACACCAAGTACATGCTCGTGATTCTGGTGCTCGGCGTGATGGTGTGGGCTACGCCGCGCAACATGATCGCGAGCCGGGACGAGCTCACCGCGATGGGTGGCCAGTTCCATCCGTTCCTCGGGGTTCTGGGGGTCATGAGCGCGAAGAATACTGCCGTGAACCTCATGATCCTGACGACGTTCCTGTCATTTTTGCTCTACGGGAGGGCGAACAAACGTCCGACGGTTTCATGGGCCCAGAGGGGCACCATAATCCAGGGGGCGCTCTTCGTGATCGCGGCCGCGATCGTGCTGTTTTACGGCGTCTACGGCTACTTCGTGCCGGCGATTGTGCGCATCGGCTTCAGCGTCTACCAGGTGCTCGCGGTGCTCGCGGCGATCGGCGGCGTCGTCACGCTCAATGTCCTGATGATGCGGGGAGCGGAGTCCCGAGGGGAGATCAGGTGGGGCCAGATGCCGGACCGCGCGCAATATGCGCTCCTGGTTCTGGCGGTCACGTTTACCTGGCTCATGGGGCTCATGGGCTTCGCGCGCAGCGGAATCCGGCAGCACTGGCACATCTATGAGGTCATGCGGGATACGAGCGTCGATGCGGCTACGCCGGCGCTGGGCTACGCGTCCATTGTGATCTCGGCGTGCGTACTGATGTTCCTCGGCATGGTGGCGTTCATCTTCTGGGTCGGAGGCCTGGCGGAAAAGCCGGTGATCTCGGGGGTGGGCTCAGTGCCGCCGCCTGAACCAGCGGCCGGGGACTGACCGCATGACGAACCTCAAGGTTCTCGGCGTGGTGCTCGGTACCTTGGCTGTCTATACGTGGGTCGCCAACTCGATCCCGCAGCTAGAGTCCGTGGTGCCCGAGGAGCTGAGCTTCGGGGCCGACGTCACGGAAGCGGAGCTGGTGGCGGCTGGGCAGGCACTCTTCAACGGTGGCGGCGGCTGCCTCGTATGCCACGGCCTGCCAACGCGTGCCCCGAACCTGCTCACGGATCAAGGGGGTGAGGGGACGATCGGGCAGCGCTGTGCGACCCGAGTCCCCGGGGCGGACTGCAAGACGTACATCTACGAGTCGCTCACCGACCCGACCGCCTATGTGCTCGACGGCTTCGACCCCATGGTGTTCCAGGCGCGGGTGTTCTCTGGCGCCCAGCTCTGGGCTCTGGTGGCGTTCTTGCAGGACCAGGGCGGCCCGGTGACAGTGACCGGCGCGGACGTCGCGGCCGCTGCTGAGGCCGACGCGGCGGCGCCGGCCGCGGGTGGGCCGCTCACGGCGTCGATGGATCCGCTCGAGATCATGCGCGCCAACCTGTGCTTGGGATGTCACGTGCTCGACGGCGAGGGGGTCGCCACTGGCCCGCCGTTCGACGGCATGGGCGACCGTATCGACGCGGACCGCATCCGGCGCTCGATCCTCGATCCGGGGGCTGAGGCGGCGGAGGGGTTCCAAGACCAGCTCGGCACGATGACCCCGACCATTGCTGACCTGCTATCGGCGCGCCAACTCGAAGTGGTGGTCCAGTTCCTCGCCGGGCAGGGGGGCTGACATGGGCTTGTTGAGAACCCCCTTCCGGCAGGCGATAGCGATACTGGCCGTCGCGTACGCTCTGATAGAGTTCGGGATCCCCTACATCCCGCCGCTCTTCGGGGTCGCTAGCGCGAAGATCCCCAACACCGTCGTGCTTCAGTACTTGCTCACGGTGACGGTGGGGATCCTGATTTGGGTGAGCGACAACGAGCGGCGCTGGACCGAATTCAAGAAGCCGATCCACGAGGTTCTGGTCCGCCCCGACCGCAAGCTCGCCCGTGGAGTCCTCCTGGTCGGAGTCCCGCTGCTAATGGCGTTCGTGGCGTACGGACGCGCGCTTCCGGATATGTCGGCGCCGCCCAGCTTCCGCGCGATCCATCCGGCACCCCCGAGCTCGATTCCCTTCCAGGGAGAGATCATCGAGCTCACCGGGCTCGAGAACCCGCTGCGCTCCGTTGGCTCGCTGGACGAGCACTATGAGGAGGGCAAGCGCGTCTATTACCAGAACTGTATCGCGTGCCACGGCGACGCGCTCAGGGGACTCGGCCATTACGCCCCGGGCTTCAACCCCACGCCGCTGAATTTCCAGGACGTGGGTACCATTGCGCAGCTCACCGAGAGTTTCGTCTTCTGGCGCATCGCGCAAGGCGGGCCCGGCCTCCCCAACGAAGGCGCGCCGTGGAACTCGGCGATGCCCGCCTGGGAGAACTTCCTGACCGCCGACGAGATCTGGTCGGTGATCATCTTCCTCTACGAGCAGACGGGACACGAGCCGCGAAGGTGGGAAGAGCTCGAAGCCGCTGAGGGCACCGAGGCGGAGGGATCGTGATGCGGATCGCTCTGCCGTGGCCGTGTGACGCGCGTGTCGCTGCCGCGTGCCTGGCAGTCGCGCTCTCGGCGGTCGCGCTGGTGCCTACGAGCGTCGCGGCCCAGGTGGACGGTGAGGCCTTGTACGTCAAGTGGTGCGCAGGCTGCCACGGCGAGGATGGCACCGGGAACGGCGTGGCTGCCAACACGATGCTGCCCAGGCCCCGGGACTTCACCCTCGCGCTCTACCAGGTTCGCACGACGGCTACCGGTGAGCTGCCCACCGATGCCGACATCCTCAAGGTGATCGACGAGGGCATGCCTGGTACCGCGATGCCGGGCTGGGTGGACGTGCTCTCACAGGAGGAGCGGCTCGCGCTCGTCGATCATCTCAAGACGTATTCGCGCTTCTTCCAAGGCGACGCGCCGGAACCGCTCGAGTTCAGCAGTGCTACGCGCGGCACGGACGAGGCCATCGTGAGTGGTCAGGAGGTCTACCAGAGCGTCGAATGCTGGCGCTGTCACGGCCAGCAGGGCCGCGGCGACGGCGAATCCGCACCGACGCTCGAGGACGACGCTGGTTTCCCGATCTTGGCGGCCGACCTGACCGAGAACTGGACGTTCAACGGCGGCGGCACTGTAGAGGAGATCTACCGCGTTCTACGCACGGGCCTCGACGGCACGCCGATGCCGACGTTCTCCGACATCGTCGATGCGGGTGTGATCACGGACGAGCAACTGTGGGGGCTCGCTCATTACGTGCGCAGCCTCTCACCCGAGGAAACCCCCGAGGTGCGCGAGGTCGTCTCGGCCAAGCGGATCACGGATGGCACCGTTCCCGAGACCGTGGGCGATGAGGCGTGGGAAGCGGTCGAGCCCATCTATGTGCCTCTGGTGGGCCAGATCGTGGTGAAGCCGCGTTGGTTCAACCCACGCGTGGGGGGCGTCTGGGTTCAGGCTCTGCACGACGGACAGGAGTTGGCTCTGCTCGTCTCGTGGACCGATCCGTCCCTGAGCCCCGACCCGACCTGGGCGGACTTCGCGCAGCGGGTCATCGAGATAATGGGGCCGGGCGACGAGGGCGCGGCGACAGCGGCTGGAGCGCCCGATCAGCTCGTCGTCCAGTTCCCCACAGCGTTGTCGGACGGTATGGAGCGTCCCTACTTCCTCCAGGGAGACCCACGCCGACCGACGAACACCTGGACGTGGCGGAGCGACGCTCCGGACGCGGTCGAGAGCATCGCGCGCGGATTGGGAACGGCGGTGCCTCAGCCCGATGGCGAACAGCACGTGACAGCGGTTGTCCAACACGCCGAGGGTGAGTGGAAAGTCCTTTTCCGGAGGTCGCTGGACACCGGCGGGGCAGAGGATCTCGTTTTGCCCGTGGGTCAAGCCGTACCAATGGCGTTCCAGGCGTGGGACGGGGACAACGGTGAAAGTGGAAACCAGGGAGCCGTGAGCACGTGGTATTTCCTGTTCCTCGAGCAGCCTACGCCGGTGTCGGTCTACGTGGCGCCCCCGATCGTTCTAGTGCTCACGCTCTTGTTCGGCCTGCTCGCGATCCGGCAGGCTCAGTGGGAGGCGACCGGAGCGGGCGCCAGGGTGGCACGACTGCCAGCGTTCAGGTTGACGAAGGCCGTGGAACGGGCGTTCGGGATGGGGGTTGGCTTGGCTTGGCTCGGGATGGCGGCCGCCGCGTACAGGAGTGCCAGCCTCGGCTGGGACGCCGGACATTCGGACCTGGGATTTTGGTGGACGGTCATCGCCGCGCTTATGGCGATAGCCGGTCTAAGCGCTATGATCGGGACATTCATACACACACTACCTCGTGACGAGGGGAGATAGCATGATTGACAGATTGTGGAAGGCGCGAGGCGTCGCGGTGATCACCGCGTTGCTGTTGGCGGTGGGATGTGGAGGCGAGGGTGGTGGCTCCGACGCCTCCGGTGGAGGTGACTCGGGTCCGGCGGCGTCTCCAGTCGACGCGGCCACGGCCGGGCACGCTTCGGGCATGGTCACTTTCTCTGGCATGGCTCCGGCCAATGCCGAGATCGACATGTCGACGGAGGATGTCTGCGCCGCGAAGCACTCGATGACTCCCACGCAGGAGACCGTGGTGGTAGGCGATGGCGGCGGCCTCGCGAACGTCTTCGTATATGTGAAGGAGGGCCTCGAGAGCCTGGACTTCCCGACGCCCACTCAGGCGGTCGTCTTAGACCAGGACGGATGCGAGTACACGCCCCACGTGCTCGGCGTGCAGACGGGGCAGGACTACACGCTGAAGAACAGCGACGGAATCCTGCACAACATCAACGCGTCGCCGACCGAGAACCGGGGCTTCAACGTGAGTCAGCCGGTCGTCATGGAAACGAATCGCTCGTTCCCGACTGCGGAGATCATGGTTCCGTTGATCTGCAACGTGCACGGCTGGATGAACGCGTATATCGGCGTCGTGGACCATCCGTACTTCTCGGTCACCGGTCCGGACGGATCGGCTTCGTTGCAGGGGCTGCCGCCCGGTGACTACGTGGTCGAGGCATGGCATGAGCTGTACGGGACCCTCACCCAGAACATCACGATCGTGACCGGCGAGACCGCCGAGCTCTCGTTCGAGTTCAACGCGGACATGAGCGCGGCTCATGTTCCGCTGGGCGACCCGATCGACCCGATGCATCCCGAAAGCCACCGGACGGTGGACCATCAGTAGCACATCTCGGACGAGTGTCCTGAGCCTAACGGCCGGAGAGAACTATGACCTGGAGTGACTGGAGCTGGGTGCTCCCGGAAGCCTTCTCGACGTTCTCGGACGATGTCGACATGATCTACTACGTCATCCTGTGGGTCACGGGCATCATCTTCGTCATCACAGAGGGCGTTCTCATCTACTTCCTCGTGCGATACCGCCACAAGGAAGGGCGAAAGGCCACGTACGACCACGGGAGCAGCAAGCTCGAGATCGTGTGGACCACGGCTACACTCGTCGTCTGTCTCGCGCTCGGCATCGTCAGCAAGGGCGTGTGGGACACGATGAAGATCGACGTTCCGGAGGGCGCCATGGAGATCATCGTGACCGCGCAGCAGTTCGAGTGGCACGTGACCTATCCCGGCCCCGACGGCGCCCTCGGGACTGCCGACGACTTCGAGGTCCTCAATCAGATCCATGCTGCGGTCGATGAGCCGGTGTGGATCCACCTGCGCGCCACCGACGTGCTGCATTCACTGTTCCTGCCCGAGATGCGCGTGAAGCAGGACGCCGTTCCGGGTAAGGACATCCCTGTCTGGTTCGAAGCGACCGCCACTGGCGAGTACACGATCGGCTGTGCCGAACTGTGCGGAATAGGTCATACGACCATGAACGGGACGCTCACGATCCACACGGCGGCAGATTTTCAGGCCTGGGCGACTGCCCAGGCGCAGCGCCCCCGCCCGCGGCCTTAGTGGAGTGTCCAGATGAGGAATCCCGGATGAGCAATCAAAGCCCCACGAAATACTGTTTTGACCGGAAGGCCACATGAGCACGACCGAAAAAGACATCGCGAGCGCAGTCGACGCTGGTGGGCAGCACGACCACCACGAGATCCCCTGGATTCGCAAGTACGTTTTCGCCACCGACCACAAGATGATCGCGAAGCAGTTCATGTTCGTGAGCCTCTTCTTCCTCGTGGTCGGAGGCGCTCTCGCGGGCATGATGCGTTTCCAGCTGGGGTTCCCGGGCCAGCCGATGCCCGGAGCCGGTATTCTGCCGGACGCGATGATGGCGCCGACGCCGAATGGCGCGATCATGCTGCCGGAGTTCTACAACTCGCTGGTGACGATGCACGGCACGATCATGATCTTTTTCGCGATCATGCCACTACTGGTGGGGCTCTTCGGCAACCTGCTCATCCCGCTTCAGATCGGCGCCGAAGACATGGCCTTCCCACGCCTGAACATGGCGTCGTTTTGGCTCGCGGTACCCGCGGGAATGCTCATGCTCGCGAGCTTCGCGGTCGAGGGAGGTGCGGCCGGAGCGGGCTGGACCTCGTACGCGCCGCTGAGCACGTCGGGCGAATGGACTGGGGTTTACCTCGGGCAACAGCTGTGGCTCGTGAGCCTGACGATCCTCGGCTTCTCGTCGCTCATTGGAGCGGTGAACTACATCACCACGGTCATCAACCTGCGCGCGCCGGGCATGACCTGGTTCCGTATTCCTCTGGCGACCTGGTCGCTGTTCGTCACGGCGGTGCTGATCCTGTTGGCGATTCCGATCCTGGCGGGCGCGCTGATCATGCTCCTGTTCGATCAGACCATCGGAACCGGGTTCTTCCGGCCCGAAGTGGGCGGCGAGCCGCTACTGTGGCAGCACCTCTTCTGGTTCTTCGGGCACCCCGAGGTCTACATCCTCATCCTACCCGCGATGGGGATCACGTCCGAAGTGCTCTCGAACCGGGCTCGCAAACCCATCTTCGGTTATCACTCGATGGTGCTCGCGCTGATCAGCATCGGGTTCCTGGGCTGGATCGTATGGGGACACCACATGTTCCAGAGCGGGATGAACCCGCTGCTGGGCACCTCATTCATGATCTCGACCATGGCGATCGCGGTGCCGTCGGCGATCAAGACCTTCAACTGGCTCGGCACGTTGTGGAAGGCCGACATCCACTTCGATGTGCCGATGCTGCATGCGCTCTCCTTCGTATCGATGTTCATCATCGGCGGGCTGTCGGGGATCTTCATGGCCTCGACGCCGGTGGACATCTACATCCACGACACCTACTTCATCGTCGCGCACCTGCATTACGTGCTCTTCGGCGGCAGCCTCTTCGCGATCTTTGCCGGAATCACGTACTGGTTCCCGAAGATGTTCGGACGGATGATGAACGAGCCGCTGGGTAAGGTGCACTTCGTCTTGACGTTCATCTTCTACAACCTCGTCTTCTTCCCCATGCACAACCTGGGACTGCAGGGGATGATGCGGCGGATCTACGATTTCACGCAGTACGACTTCCTGCAGCCGCTGCAGCCGATGAACCAGTTCATCACACTCTTCGCGTTCGCGCTGATCACGACACAGCTGCTGTTCGTGTTCAATTTCTTCTGGAGCATCTTCAAGGGCGAGAAAGCGGGCAACAACCCCTGGAAGTCCAACACGCTCGAGTGGACGGTTCCATCACCACCGCCGCACGGTAATTTCGCGGAGATGCCGACGGTCTTCCGCGGTCCGTACGAGTACAGCTCGCCCGAATCCGACGACGACTTCCTGCCGCAGACGACGCCCCCCCGCGAGGGTCCCGGTCCGTCGAGCGGTGTTCCCGAACCCACCCCGACTCCGGAGGGAGCTGAGGCATGACGACGATCACCGCAGACCGGGCCCCCATGGCCGGAATGAAGGTCTATCACCTCAAGCTCGGGATGTGGGTCTTCCTCCTGTCGGAGGTCATGTTCTTCACTGGCCTGATCGGGTCGTACGTCATCCTGCGCTTCGCGCACCCGGAGGCCTTTGGCGTGCCCGGGGAGGTGCTCAACGTACCGCTCACCGCCTTCAATACCTTCGTGCTCATCTGTTCGAGTGTCACGATGGTGAAGGCGTTCGCCGCGATCGAGCAGAACGACCAGGAAGGCCTGCAGAAGTGGCTTCTCGCCACGATCCTGCTCGGTGCGTTCTTCGTCGGCGTGCAGGCGTGGGAGTACACCCTCCTCGCTAGCGAGGGCTTCGTCCCGATGGCCGAATCGTACCACGCCATCGCGCGAGGAGCGGCTGAAGGAAGTGAGGTGATTGGCGGTCCGCTATACGGCGCCACTTTCTATACGATGACCGGCTTCCACGGCGCGCACGTGTCCATCGGAGTATTTTGCCTGTGCTTCACGTTATATCGTGCCCGCAAGGGTGCCTACACCGCCGGCAATCTCGGCGGCGTGGAGATCATGGGTCTCTACTGGCACTTCGTGGACCTGGTTTGGATCCTGCTGTTCACGATCGTTTATCTGATTTAGGTCCAACTGGACCCGCTCAGCCCAAAAGGAGGGCGCATGGAAACCGGGGAAGAGCACAAGTCTCCACCGTACATGATCGTATTCGTGGTGCTCGCAGTCCTCACGGTTGCGGAGGTCTTGTTCGCGCTACTTTTTACCGGTCTGCCCAAGTTCTGGATGGGAGTGGGCCTGATCTTCATGGCCGTGTGGAAGGCGGTCTTGGTAGCGATGTACTACATGCACCTGCGTTTCGAGCCCAAGCGCCTCTGGATCTTGGCGGCCTCGCCGATTCCGTTGGCGATCATCCTCGTCGTCGTGGTGATCCGGGAGTTTTAGGGCGATGTCACTCGTCCACTTCCACCGCTTCCTGATCGCGACCGCGATCGTCTTCTGTTTGGGCTACGGTGCGTGGGAGTTGAACGCCGCCGCCGGTAGATCCGGCGGCTTCGTACAAGGAACCGTCTTCATCGTCCTGGGGCTGGGGCTAACGGTATACCTGAGGCACTTGCGTCGATTCCTGGGCTACGACGAGTAGTGCTCTCACATCCGGGCCGCGGGTCCCTCGCGGCTCCGTGAAACCACTCGAGTTTCTCGCCCACGATCGTGTTACTCTCGCGGTCGTGGGCGTTCTCGTGCTCGCGGCAGTCCTGTTCGTCGCGGCGTCCCTGGGTCGCAAGAACGTTCCTACGTTCGTCTCTACCACGCCGGCTCCCATCGAAGTGGGGGCGGCCATGTTCGGGCCCGACACGATCACCGTGGACGCGACGGGGGAGGAGGGCTGGCGCTTCTTCGACTTCTCTAGCGCCTCGGTGGTCGAGGCCCCCGGTCCGATGGACTGGGACCTCGCATTTCTGCGGCACAGGATCGTTGCGAACGGAGGAGCGGCCTTCGCCGGCGACGGCGGCTTGCTCGAGCTGGGCGGCGTCGAGTACGGTTCGGTCTCGGAGGTGCCGTCGAGCGGATACGTCGGCTCACCCCAGCTAGGCGACACCACGAATGCGGTGATCGAGCGGTGGTACAACTACAATTGGATGAGCCACATACTGGAGCCCCGGCCGACCGTGTGGGCCGTGCGCACGGCGGACGGACGGTATGCCAAGCTTCGGATCCTGGGGTACTATTGTCCGGGCCCGCTGGCGGGCTGTCTGACGTTCGAGTTCGTGTATCAAGGAGGGGGAGGCACCGATGTCAGGTGACCGTGGCGCGAGGGCGAGGATCCGGCGATTGCGTGCGATCGGTCTCGTCATGCTCGTGGGCATCTCGGTAGCGGCGTGCGGCGTGCCAGCCGATGGTGGCAGGCGGGGCGAGCTTCGGGGGTGGGTCATCGACACTCCGGTGCCAAAGCCGGACCTCACGCTCACGGATACGAACGGTGAGGCGTTCGATCTGAGAGCGGAAACCGAAGGGTACCTGACGCTGGTGTTTTTTGGCTACACGTACTGTCCGGACGTTTGCCCAGTGCACATGGCGAACCTGGGCGCGGTTTTCGGCGACCTGATACCCGAAGTGCGCGATCGCATCAAGGTCGTCTTCGTCTCTACCGATCCCGAGCGGGACACCCCAGAGCGACTGCGTTCGTGGCTGGACAACTTCGACCGGTCCTTCGTGGGACTTCGCGGGTCTCTGGAAGACATCAACGCCGCGCTCTCGACGATTCTGCTGCCCGGAGTCGCCGTTATCCCTGGGGAGCACGGCTCGGAGCCATTGATCGGGCACCCCTCCGCGATTCTAGCGTTCGGTCCTGACGGAACAGCCCGGGTTCGGTACCCTTTCGGCGTGCGGCAGTCGGATTGGGCGCATGATCTGCCGCTGCTCGTGCAGGGCTTCTGAGCCGATGCAGTGGTGGTGCTTTGCGCAGCAGGAGCCCTGGACCTGGACGTGGCGGCCGCTGGTGGGGGTTTGGGTTGGTCTCGTGCTGCTGGTGCTGGCCTATCGACGTCTCGTGCGGCGTGCGTCCGCCGATCCGGAGTCTCGGAAGACCACGCGCTGGCGTCGGGCGGCGTTCGCAGCAGGAGTGTTTCTCTTGTGGGCCTCGCTGGACTGGCCTCTCGGCCCGCTCGGCGCCGGCTACCTCGCGAGCGTGCACATGAGCCAGTTCCTGGCGGTGGGCCTCGCGGCGCCCGCGTTGCTCCTACTTTCGCTCCCGCCTGCTGCGTTCGATGGCCTACTCACTCGTCCTCGCACGCTGGCCGTGCTCGAGGAAGTCACGAGCCCACTCAGCGCCTTCTTCATCTTCAACATCGTCATGACCGTCTCGCACTGGCCCGGCGTGGTGGACGCCCTCATGCCCACCCAGTTGGGCTCGTTCATGCTGGACCTCGCGTGGTTCGCGGGTGGGCTGATCTTCTGGTGGCCGGTCATCGCGCCCGTGCCCCGTCGCGCAGCATTTCCCCCGCTTGGAAAGATCGCCTATCTGGCGCTCAACGCGTTCCTGATTCGTCCGCCATTCGCCATGATGGTCTTCAGCCAGCATCCGATCTATTCGATCTACGAGCTGGCGCCGCCGCCTGGCGGCGATGCTCTCGGTGATCAACAGTTCGCCGGAGCGATCATGAAAATCGGTAGCGCGTGGATCCTGTTCGTGGGCGTCGTCGTCGTCTTCAAGCAATGGGTGCGCTCGGAGAGCGACGCAGAGGCCCGCGGCACCTGAGGGGGTCCGGCCGGCGTGGGCCCGCTCCCGGGGCCGGGCTCCGGAATCGTGCGGATCAGCCGATACTTGTGGGGTGCCCCCACTCCATGGTAGGCTTGGAAATCGAGGCTCCGACGGGTGCACTGGGTCTAGTCGGGAGCCGTCCTCTAAGGAGCGTCCGCGATGGAGGACCTGACAGTCCGTAGCGAGCGCCGTCAGGTGGGGAGAGACGCTCCCACCAAGCTCGACGACCTGCTCTATGACGCGTTCTATTCCGCGGCCATCGGCGGGTCGGTGCTGGGGCTCTTCTTTCTGTTGGTCGACGTCGTAGCCGGCCAACCGTTCTACACTCCGTCGCTCATGGGCAGCGTCCTGTTCCTGGGGATGACGCCAGAGGCCGTCACCGATATCCGGCTCGACCTCGTGGCTTATGTCACCATGCTCCACATGGGCGCGTTCGGCGCGCTGGGACTGGGACTATCGATCCTGGTCTATGAGGTGGAACTGCACTCTCACCACCCCGCGCGCGTGGTGACGCTCCTCTTCCTCGTCATCGAGGGAGGGTTCCTGATCTCGGCCAACGTCTTCATGCCCGGCGTTGTCGCCGCGATCGGCTTCGGTCGAATCTTGGTGGGGAACGTTCTCACCGCGACGGCTATGGTGCTCTTCATGCTAAAGTCGCACAACCCGAAAGCGTGGGACCGACTGCTTCACGGAAAGCCGATCAAGCCGATCTACTAGCGCAACTTCCTCGCCGGCGCCGCAAGTCCGGTTCCAGCTACAGATGATACAGCATGAGGTAGACGGCGACGCCGCTCACGGACACATAGAGCCAGAGCGGTAGCGTCCAGCGCGCGATCTTGCGATGCAGCGCAATGCGATCGGTCCAACCGCGATAGATGGTAAGAAGCCCGAGCGGAACGATCACCGCAGCCAGAATGACGTGCGGCACTAGCACGGCGAAGTACACGCCACGGATCCAGCCCTCGTGGGGAAAATGAACCGAGCCGACCTGGGCATGATGAAGGAGATAGGTGACGAGGAACAGCGCCGATAGAACGAAAGCGCTGATCATGCAGGTCCTGTGGGCCTTGATGTTCTTCCTGCGAATGAAGACAAAGCCGGTCAGCAGGAAACACGCCGCGCAGGCGTTGAGGACAGCGTTCACGGTTGCCAACGCTTGGGGCGTTCCGGGTGCCGACCGCTCCGGCAGGGCGTACAGCACGATGAGCACAGCGGCGAACACGGCGACGGAAAGCACAGCGATCACCCAGCGCGCCGCAGGAGACTCGGCTGCGAACGTGCTCACGACGGGCGAGGGGACAAGATTGGTCACCGATCCTCAGCGCCCGAGCTGGATGCCGTACTCGATCTGTGCCTGGTTCCCCACCATGACACCGTGCTCGGCAAACCATCCCTGAGCAACCTCCAACGCGTACATCGCAGGCGCCGCGCTCGCGTTGGAGTCGGTTACTAGTGGCTCCAGCTGTTGGATATCCACGATCACGTAGGACACATCGATATAGGCGATGTCCAGAGCTACGTAGGTATTCGCCATCCAGAACGAGCGAATCTGGACGTCTTCGAATACGAAGAGCATACCGGTGCCGGTCGGGAGCTCATCCCTGTACATGAGGCCCTGGGCTCTCTCGTCAGGTGTCCTAGCGATCTCTGCGACGATGGTGTCAGTACCGAAGATGACCCACGCGCGGTTTGCCGGCGGCCCACGGATCTCGACCGTGGCTCCGTCCCTCTCCGGAACCGTCTGAGCTGACACGCCGGCGTCCCCGGCATTGGCCTCTCCCGAGCAGCCCGGAACGGTGAACGCAGTGAGCAAGGCGGCCGCTATCCACACCACTCTATGGGCTCGAATAGCCCCGATCCGAGGCCCCACTTTTTGGCCCGTCTTTGGGCTTGTTTTCCTTAACATTTAAGACCCTCCCGTTTCCCAGCCGACACTGATAAGTTAGTTGGCTTCCCGTCAGATTCCACGGGGGCTCCCTCTTTTCACCTTCCCAGAAATGATCTCGGAGCCTGTAATGAGTACGGTTGATCAGGAGCTGTTGGACATCCTGGTATGTCCGGAGACCAAGCAACCGGTCCGACGAGCCGGAAGTGACCTAGTGGACTTGCTGAACCGAGCAATCGATGCCGGTACGGTCAAGACGCGGGGCGGAAGCCAGGTGGAAGAGCGAATCGAGGAAGGCCTCGTACGCGAGGACGACGGGGTCCTGTACCCCGTACGAGATGCTATCCCGATCATGTTGATCGATGAGGCGATTCCGCTCGACGACGTTCTGAAGACCAAGTGATGCGGCCCCAACTCACGACGATAGTGCGAATCGTCGAGGTACGGAGCTTCGCGACCTTGCTGTTCGTCTTGGGCGCGGCTGCTTGCGGCCGACCCGCCACGGGCCTTGCGCTGGGCGAGGAGCTCTTCGAAACCTGCACGCCGTGCCACGGCGCGAACGGCG
The DNA here is from genome assembly GCA_015664885.1 of Gemmatimonadota bacterium. Lineage (GTDB taxonomy): Bacteria > Gemmatimonadota > Gemmatimonadetes > Longimicrobiales > Gaopeijiaceae > UBA1138. The sequence continues at coordinate 34,872 of DQPL01000042.1, read as the reverse complement.
GTGGTAACCCCGAGATCGCCGCCCCAGGCATCGCAGGTCTTCCGCAGTGGTATGTGGAGACTCAGTTGCAGGGGTTCCAGGCCGGCTTCCGCGGCAAGCACGCCGACGACTTGCCCGGGCTCCGGATGCGTCCGATGGCGATCTCGCTGCGCGAGGATGACATACCGTCTATCGCGGAGTACGTCGCTTCGCTCACGCCGGCTTTCGCGCCGAGCACGCTGCACGGGAACGCCGGCGCCGGGGCAGAGATCTACACTCCGTGCGTCGCGTGCCATGGGACCGACGGCCTGGGCAACGAGGTGCTGCACGCCCCGCCGCTCGTTCAGATGGACGACTGGTACCTCTTGCAGGAGCTCCAGAACTTCAAGCACGGTGCGCGCGGTGCCGTAACTGGTGATACGTGGGGCATCACCATGCGCGTCAACACACTCGCGCTTTCCGATGAGGCGATGGAGGATGTCGTGGCCTATGTCCAGACTCTTAGATAGGTAGGTAAAGCGAATCATACCGGAGTTCAAGCAGGCGGCGCTCGAAGACGAAGAAAGCGCAGCAATGCGCGCCGATCACGTCCCGGAAGACGACAACCCTGCACTCATCGACGCACACAAGACGTTCGTCGCCACGCTGCTCTGCGCTGCCGCGTTCATCGGTGTCGTGATATCGTTCATCCTCTGAGGCAGCAACTCGGAAGCCCATGATCGAGACGCTTCAGCAGGCCTCTTCGTATGCGGCTGACATCGACGGCCTCATCATTCTGGTGGCCGTGCTCACCGGCTTCTGGTTCTTTGTCGCCCAGGGCGTCTTCTTTTGGCTGATCTTCCGGTACCGCGCCAAGCCGGGGAAGAAGTCCAAGTACGTCACGGGGCGTGAGCAGCACCTCACGCGTTGGATCAGCTTCCCGCACGGGCTGGTGCTTGTGTGCGATGTCTTCATCATCGTCGCCTCCGTGAATGTGTGGTATGACGTCAAGCAGCGGTTGCCCGAGGCCGACCGCGTCGTGCGCATCACCGGGCAGCAATGGGCCTGGACGTTCCAGCATCCGGGCAGCGACGGCGACCTCGACACAGATGACGACGTCTACGTGGTGGATGAGCTTCACGTTGAGGTGGACAAGACCTATCACTTCCACCTTGAGGCCAGGGACGTCATGCATTCGTTCTCCGTTCCGGTGTTCCGGCTGAAGCAGGACGCGATCCCGGGTCGCTCCATCATGGGATGGTTCCGACCGACCCTAGTCGGTGAGTTCGACGTGCAGTGTGCCGAGATCTGCGGGATCGGCCATGGCGTCATGGCCGCGAGGATTTTCATTACCGACGAAGCTCAGCACGCGGCGTGGGTCACACAGAACACTCCGAACCGGTAGCGAGAGGAATTAGAGGTGGTCGAAGCAACCGCAGAGGTCTGGCACGCCCAGCATGAGGTCCATGAGCATCATGGGCCGCAAGGCGTCCTGAAGTACCTCTGGTCGACGGACCACAAGGTCATCTCCATGCAGTACCTCTTCACGGGGATGTTCATGGCGGTGGTCGGCGGCTTCATGGCCTACGTCTTCCGCATGCAGCTCGCTTTCCCAGGAAGCTCGGTTCCGGGCTTCGGCATCGTGTCGCCCGGCGAGTACAACTCGCTGGTCACGAACCACGGCTCGATCATGATCTTCTGGGTCGCGATGCCTGTTCTGATTGCCGCGTTCGGGAACTTCCTGATCCCGCTGATGATCGGCGCGGACGACATGGTGTTCCCACGCATCAATCGCCTGTCGTTCCAAGTCTTCTTCATCAGCGCGCTCGTGATCCTGGGCTCGCTCTTCGTGGAGGGTGGAGGCTTCGGCGGCGCGTGGACAGCATACCCGCCCCTCTCTGCGAAGGGGGTGTACAACCAGACTCCGCTCGGTGCGACGCTGTGGCTCATTGGCGTGGCTCTGGAATTCGTCGCGTTCCTGCTCGGTGGCATCAACTTCATCACCACCCTGATGAACGCGCGCGCGCCCGGAATGAAGGCCTACGACATCCCGATGGTGTGCTGGATGATCGTGATCGCGAGCATTCTCTTCATGCTCTCGGTCGGACCGCTCATCGCCGGCGCGGTGATGCTGCTGTTCGACCAGACGCTCGGGACCGGCTTCTACGACCCGGCTATGGGCGGCGACCCGGTCCTGTGGCAGCACCTGTTCTGGTTCTTCGGGCATCCCGAGGTCTACGTCGTAATGCTGCCCGCAATCGGCATCACGATCGACATCGTCGCGACCTTCGCTCGCAAGAAGCTATTCGGCTACAAGCTGATGCTCTACACCACGGTCGCCACCGGTGTTTTGAGCTTCTTCGTGTGGGCGCACCACCAGTTCATATCGGGTATCGACCCCCGCATGGCGAACGTGTTCATGGTGACGACGCTGCTGATCTCCGTTCCAATCGCCGAGCTCATGTTCGTGATCATCGCGACGCTCTACGGCGGCTCGATCAGGCTGGCCACGCCTATGCTATGGGCGCTCGCGTTCATCGCCGAGTTCCTGATCGGCGGCGTGACCGGAATCTTCCTCGGGGCGAGCGGCGCGGACATCTACTTCCATGATACGTACTTCGTGCTTGCGCACTTCCACTACACGTTCTTCCCGATCGCGATCATCGGGACGTTCGCAGCGCTGACGTACTGGTTCCCGAAGATGTTCGGGAAGATGATGAGCGACAAGCTCGGGAAGATTCATTTCTGGGGCACGATCATCCCGTTCAACTTCATCTTCATTCCCCTCTTCGTTCTCGGAATGGGTGGGCAGCACCGCCGAATCTACAACTACCAGCACTTCCCCGATCTGGCGGGCGCGGACTTCCAGCGTCTCCGAATAATCGCGACGGTCGCTCTGCTCGTGATGCTCGCGTTCCAGCTCGTGTTCTTCTACAACTTCATCCGCAGCCTGCTGCGGGGTGAGAAGGCCCCGAAGAACCCGTGGAATGCCAATACGCTCGAGTGGACCACCGAGTCTCCACCCCCTCACGGTAACTGGCCTCCGGACCAGATGCCGAAGGTCTACCGGGGACCGTATGAGTACGGCCGCCCGGACCGTGAGTCGGACTTCTGGCCGCAGGACGAGCCCGCCTGATGTCCGCGAAACCGATAGCCACCACGCGTAGCGCGACCGGAATCCCGACGGGCCGGTTGGCCGTCTGGTGGCTGCTGGCGTCTGAGGTCGTCATCTTCGGCGGCCTGCTCGGCTCCTACATTATGCACCGGGTGGGCCATCCCGAATGGGCCGAAGCCGCGGCGCACACCCAGGTGTGGTTCGGGGCATTCAACACGTTGGTCCTCCTCACCTCGAGCTTTACGGCAGTGCTCGCTCATCAGGCGGCCGAAAGCGGACAGGGGAAGAAGGCGGCGAAGTTCCTGGTGATGACGATGGGCGGGGCGCTCACCTTCCTCCTGGTGAAGTCGATCGAGTGGACGATCGAGATCTCTCACGGCTACACGATCACGACGAACACTTTCTGGTCGTTCTATTACACCGCGGCCGGGTTACACGGGCTCCACGTGATCGCGGGAGCGATCATCATGGGGTTTATCGCGGTGGACGCGTGGAGGGGTCGGGAGCTCCAGCGAGTGGAGCTCATCGGCATCTATTGGCATTTTGTCGACCTGGTTTGGATCTTCCTGTTCCCGCTGCTCTACATTGCGAAGTAGGCCGACATGTCCGAGCACGAGCAGTTGAACGAGCGCGACCGCGAGCAGGTCGAGGAGAGGCACGAGCACGGCGCTGAGCACTACCGGAAGGTCTACCTCACGCTCCTGGTCCTCCTGGTCCTCAGCGTGGCTGGCCCGTTCTTAGGGATCGTGTGGGTTACGCTGATCACGGCGTTCGGGATCGCGCTGGTCAAGGCGAACCTCGTGATTCAGAACTTCATGCACCTGAGATGGGAGAAGCGCCTGGTGAAGTGGGTGCTTATCTCGTCGCTGGTGCTGATGGCGCTCTTCGTCGCCGGGGTGGCCCCGGACGTCATGCGTCACGAGGGCCAGAACTGGGTGAACGTGGCCGCAGCGGATGCGGTCGACCGCGGGATCGAGGACGAGCACGCCGAGGAAGAGGAGCATGCCGAGGAAGGGACCGCCGTGACGGTCGCCGACCCGGACGCGTTCGACGCGGTTGGCCAATTCAACTTAATTTGCGCCACCTGCCACGGCTCGGCTGGTGACGGTAACGGCGCGGCCGGGGCGGCGCTGGACCCCCGCCCGGCCAACTTCACTGATCCCGCGTTCTGGGAGACCCGCGACGACGAGCGCATCAAGACCGCGATCCGTGACGGTGGTGCCGCGGTCGGCGGTTCGCCCCTGATGGCGCCCTGGGGAGTACTTTTTGATGATGCGCAGCTCGACACGTTGGTCGAGTACGTGAAGGCCTTCAGGCCCGCGGGCCAGTAGAGCGAGGGGAAATCATGGCCACCGAGTCAGCCGCCCACGAAATAGAGCAGCGCCCCGAGCCCGTGAGCCGCCCCAAGATCTTGGCGGACGGTGTGATGGGCATGCTGCTTTTCGTGTTCGCAGAGATCATGATGTTCGCGGGGCTGATCTCGGCACACCGAATAGTGCGCTCCCAAGTGGCGGGCGAGATGTGGCCGCCATACGGCCAGCCGCGCCTGCCGGTACAGGAGACCGCGGTCAACACCGCGGCGCTGCTGGTGAGCGGTATCGTGCTCGTCTTCGCGCACCTCGCGTTCAAGAAAGAGGCATCACGGGCGCGCTTACCTATCTTGATCGCACTGCTACTCGGTCTGTTCTTCGTCGGTTCGCAAGGCGCGGAGTGGGTTGCCTTGCTTGGTGAGGGCCTCACCATCCAGTCGAGTACCTACGGCGGCTTCTTCTATCTCATCGTTGGTGCGCACGGCCTGCACGCGATCGCGGCGATCCTGGCGCTAGGCTGGGCCTCGTTCGAGCTTTACAAGGGCCGACTCACCGGATCCCAGCTCGCCACGGTGTCGGTGTTCTGGTATTTCGTGGTATTGCTTTGGCCGGTGCTCTACCTGATCGTGTACCTATGAACCGCGCCTGGATACCTGTATTGGTGTTGGCCGTCTTGGCCGTCTTTCCGGATGTGGTGCACGCTTGCCCCGTCTGCTTCGACGCCCGTGACGAAAACCGTCAGGCCTTCTTGGCTACGACCGCCTTCTTGTCGCTGCTGCCGTTGGGCATGGTAGCGGGCGCAGGTTTGTGGCTGCGCAACCGCACGAAGGAGATCGACGCGGAGATCGATTCCGAGACTCCTTCGGACCGCTAGCAGCCCCAACGCCAGGAGGCCCCTGAGCGTGTCCAAGCCGTCCGGCCCCAAAGAACGCGGACCGCAGTTCCACTCACGGAACTTGGATGGGGTCGCTGCGCTCGCTGTCGAGTCGGAATGTGTAGCTGCCCTGCGGGGTTACCGACTCAGTGACCGGTTGCTCCGTGGGCGTGGCATCCTCTTCGGCACAACCGGCTATCGAAACCAACAGCATCATACAGATGCCTGATCACCAACCGCATCGGAGGTCGCTACCTCTCCAGATTCCCCTCACGACATCCTCCTCCGCTTGTTCTTCATGAAGTCCATCATGATGTACTGGCCCAAGGTCAGCGTATTGGTGAAGTACGCCTTGCCACGAGCAATCTCTGAGACCTTCTGTACGAACTGCACCAGATAGGGGTCACTTGCGAGCATGAATGTGTTGATCAGGATGCCGGCTTTGCGGCATGCGGCGACCTCCTGGAATGTTCGCCTCAGGATGTTCGGGTCGAGCACGCCCGAGTTTGTGTAGACGCGCCCGTCGGGCAACGTCATCGCACTGGGTTTCCCGTCGGTGATCATGATGATCTGCCGCATGTCCTTCTTCTGCGACGACAAAATGCGGCGGGCTACCTCCAGACCTTCGGCGGTATTGGTGTGGAATGGTCCGACCTGCGCTTTTCCGAGCTGCGAGAGGGGAATCTCCTGGGCCTTGTCCCCGAAGGTCACGACGCGCAGGGAATCACCCGGAAATTGGGTACGGATCATATGCGACATCGCGAGCGCGACGCGCTTCGCGGGGGCAAAGCGATCCTCCCCGTAGAGCACCATCGAGTGTGAAATGTCGAGCATGAGCACCGTCGCGCAGGATGACCGGTACTCTGCCTGGTGCACCATGAGGTCACCGTACTCGAGGTTGAGCGGCACCGAGAGACCCTCGCGCTCGATCGCGTTCTTGAGCGTACCCGAGACGTCGAGGTTGAGCGTGTCGCCGAACTCGTAGGGCTTCGACGCTGCTTCGGCCTCGATACCTGTCGAGAGGTGAGGCGTGTCATGGGCTCCGGCGCTCGCCTTGCCGAGTGCGGCGAGCAGTCCTTTGAGTGAGCGGTAGCCCAGGAAGTCCATCCCCTTCTGCGTGAGGCTGAACTTGACCTGTTGAGCCGCCTGCTTCGCTTCGTCGATCTTGCCCATGCCGGTCACGTCGTACGTCGCGCCGGGCATCTGCGGATTGCCGGTCTCGAGGTTGATGTATCCTTCCTCGACCATTCTCTGAATGAGGTCGTCCAGCAGTGCAGCGATCTGCTTCTGAAGCTCCTCGTCGCCCTGACCCTCGCCTCGCAGCTCCTCGATCATTTCAGGCGTGAGCTCACCACTCTCGATGAGCGCCTTGAGCAGAGCGTTCTTGAGCGAGTCCGTCGAGTTGGGGTCGTCCGTGCCGGACCAACCCCAGTATGGATGGTAGTGGGGACCACCCGCGAACCCACCGTCCATCAAGAAGTCTGAGAGCATCTCCAGCAACGACTCGAGGTTCAGGGCGTCGAGCCAGCGGCCTTTGTACTTGGAGTAGGTGGTGAAGCGCATGTTTTCAGACTAGGCGTGTGAGTACGTTCCCGCCATGAATCGTGCTATCACAAAGGCGCTGCTCGATCACTACGATCGGGAACACCGAGCACTGCCATGGCGTGGCTGTTCCGACCCGTACCGGATCCTCGTGTCGGAGGTCATGCTGCAGCAGACGCGTGTGCAAACGGTCCTTGCTTACTACGACGCCTGGCTGGAGCGGTTCCCTGATGTCGAGGCGTTGGCCGACGCGGAGACGGACGAAGTGCTCAAGGCGTGGGAGGGGCTCGGTTACTACCGGCGGGCGCGCAATCTGCATGGAGCCGCACGGCTCATCCGCGAGCGCCCCGACGGTGGATTCCCCGACACCTACGCTCGCCTGCGATCTCTTCCCGGAGTCGGCGACTATACCGCCGGCGCCGTGGCGAGCATGGCGTTCGGTGAGGCGGTCCCCGCGGTGGATGGCAATGTGCGCAGAGTCCTCTCGCGCCTCTTCGACGAAGCGAAGCCGCCCGCGTCTTGGCTGCGGTGGAAGGCTTCCGAGCTGCTCGACGCCGAGCGTCCGGGCGACTGGAACCAGGCGCTCATGGAATTGGGTGCGACGCTGTGTTCGCCGCGATCGCCACGATGCGGCGCTTGCCCGGTTGTCGAGTGGTGTGCCTCGCACCGTGCGGGCACCCAGGAGCAGCGCCCAGCCGCGTCGGTGAAGGCGAAGCCGAAGAAACTTCGGATTGAGCTCGCGGTGCTGGAGGCGGACGGACGCTTCATGCTCGAGCGTCGACCTAGCCAGGGCCTGCTGGCCGGGATGTGGTCGTTCCCCGAGGTAGGGGTAGGCGGGTCGGTCCTCGCGACGATAGCGGAGCGAGGACTTGTTGCGACGGCGCATCCCGCAGCTCTGCCCCTGGTGGAGCACCGGTTCACTCACCTGCACGCGACTTACGAGCCGTGGTTGGTTACGGTCGCCACCCCGGACGAGGGCGAGGGCCGGGCGTGGATCGATCCCGCGACCTCGAACGATCGCGCTGTACCTGTAGCGCAGCAGAAAGTGCTGGCGCTCGCGCACGGGCATACAGCGGTGGCGTCAGCTGACCCTGGCGCTCTTCTGTAGCTTGAGCACCCAGTCCGGCGTCTCGCTGAGGTACTGCTCGATCGTCGCGATGCGCCGGAAATAATAGCGGGCGTTCAACCCCTGAAACACGTCGGTCAAGGCGATCACCGCCACATAAACCGTGATGGTCAGCGAGCGCACCAGTTCGTCCAGATCCCCACCCAGAAGCTCGGTCAGCTCAGCCATCTGCGGATCCGGGCCGCGCAGTGGTCACGTACATGCTCCACAGGCAATACAGGATGATGAGTGCCATGAAACCCACTTGGTTCCGCCAGAGAAGCTCGGGACCTGTGGGGTTGGGGGTGAGGATTCGGGCACGGCTCTTGAACTCGTTGCGCGCCACCACCGCCATGCCCACACCGAGAACCAGAGCCGTCAGGCTGAAAATGTCGAACAGCAGGGTGACAGCCGCGAAGAAGCCAATGGACCAACCGTTGAACGCGGCCACCTTAGCTGCTCCTGTGAACGCCTTGGCGCGCTCGGCCGCCTGCTCGAGTGTCTGTCGTTGATCCGATGTCAGGGGATGAGCTTCGGACATCTCAGATGTTCAGCTCTCCCATGGGGTCGAAGCCTTGATGTCCCTTCCCGGGCTCTGGCCCGCGTTGCGGTGCGCGTGCGTACCCCACGCTGCTGCGGCTGAGGCGCTTCTGGGCGACGAGGGCCTCCAAGACCAACTCGCACGCGGCGGCCCGCACGCCATCACCCGCCGCACTGCCCGCCAGGCCTACGTTCTCGACCAGCTCGAGCAGCCCAGGCACCGTCTCGAAGCCCTGCACGCACGCCGACGCTGACGCGTCCTCGCCTACCTGAAGCGCGCCGCCGGTCTCGAAGTAGTCGATGATGTCCTCCACGTCGGCACCGCCTGCCCGGATGTCGAACGTGAAAGATGCGGCCTGCTGGATGAGCTCCTGCGCAATCTTTTCCGGCCCGTGAAGCTCGCCCTCATACTCGAGCTCTATCTTGCCGGTGATCGCGGGAAGGGCTGCATACAGATCCCCAACACGCGGCACAGCAGTGTCTTCTCCGTGCTGGATCGCGCGTCGCTCGGCATTCGACACAATCGTCTCCGTCACGGTAATGGGCATGCGCTGACTGACGCCGGAGCGCTGATCGATGCGCTTGTCCTCACGCGCGATGAAGGCGACGCGCTCCACGGCTTCTTCCATGAAGTCTGGAATCTCCACGCACGTGCCACTTCGTCCGACCCACGCCTCCTGGCGCGTGATGTCGATTCCGGTCTCGAGATCGGGCGGGTAGTGCGTGCTGATCTCCGCTCCGATTCGGTCCTTGAGCGGCGTGATGATTTTCCCGCGCGCTGTGTAGTCCTCGGGGTTGGCCGTGAAGACCATGAGCAAATCGAGGGCGAGTCGCACGGGGTATCCCTTCACCTGAACATCCCCCTCCTCGAGGATGTTGAAGAGGCCCACCTGGATCTTGCCCGCGAGGTCGGGCAATTCGTTAATCGCGAAGACGCCGCGATTCGCGCGCGGCAGCAGCCCGTAGTGGATGGTCAGCTCGTCCCCCAGGATGTGCCCACCGCGGGCGGCCTTGATCGGGTCGAGGTCACCGATCATGTCCGCAATGGTGACGTCGGGCGTGGCGAGTTTTTCCACGAATCGTTGATCACGCCCGATCCACTCGATCGGCGTATCGTCGCCGTACTCCTGCAAGCGATCTCGCCCGTACTTCGAGATGGGCGCGAACGGATCATCGTTGATCTCGCTTCCGGTGACGATCGGTACCGACTCGTCGAGCAACGACACCAGTTGGCGCAGAATCCGGCTCTTCGCCTGGCCGCGGAGCCCGAGCAGGATGAAGTCGTGCTTGGCCAGGACCGCGTTGACGATTTGTGGCACGACGGTGTCGGAGTACCCCATGATGCCGGGGAACAGCTCCTCGCCCGAACGCAGTTTCCCCACGAGGTTGGAGCGCATCTCGTCTTTCACGGTGCGCGTCTCGTACCCTGCAGCCTTCAGCTCACCAAACGTGGTCGGACGGTGCTCGCTCATGCGCCGGACATTCCTGGTGGAGTCAACGAACGGGGTCCCCCGAAGGGTAGAGCCCCGCGCGCGAGTTGGTGATCTTAGAGTCGATTGGATACACGCTTCCGATTCCACGGATCCCGCTACCCACATTCCGGAGCACACATGTCCGAGGGCACCAGCGTCCTCCGCACATCAGTACGTTCGATCGATGCCCAGCCGCCGCTTCCGCGCGACCGGTTCATCGTGGAGGACCAACCTGACGACGAAGCGGTGCCCATGGATGTGATTTTCGTCGGCGGTGGGCCCGGGGGCCTAGCCGGCGCGATCGAGCTCGCCCGGCTCGTTCAGGCCGACAACGAGGCGGGTGGCGGGATCGGGGACGTTGAGATCGGCGTGTTGGAAAAGGCGGGCCAGCTAGGAGAGCACAGTCTTTCCGGCGCGGTCGTAAACCCGAGCGCCTTCCAGGAGCTGTTCCCCGAGCTGTCGCTCGACGAGTTCCCGTTCCGGCGCCCGGTGGGCAAGGAGTCGGTCTACTTCATGACCGGGTCGGCCTCTTTCAGGATCCCGACGCCTCCGACCATGAGGAACCACGGCAACTACATCGCGTCGATCTGCGAGATCGTGCGCTGGCTCGGCGAGAAGGCCGAGGATCTTGGCATCAACGTCTTTCCCGGTTTCCCGGTGGACTCGCTGCTGGTCGCGGGCCAAAGGGTGATTGGCGTGCGTACGACCCCGGCTGGACTCGACCGCAACGGGGAGCCGACCGGGCCGGACGCGATGCCCGCGATGGACCTCACAGCCCAGGTCACCGTGCTCGCCGAGGGTACACGCGGGCCGCTGTCCCAAGCGTGGTTGGAGTGGCAGCAGGTCGGTTCAGAGAATCCGCAGATTTTCGCGCTCGGCGTGAAGGAGCTGTGGCAGGTGAAGAAGCCTCTTGACCGGATCGTTCACACCGTGGGCTGGCCGCTGCCCAGGGACGCCTTCGGGGGCTCCTTCATGTACCCCATGTCGGACGACGTCGTCGCGCTCGGGCTGGTGGTTGGACTCGACTACGAGGACGCTCGCTTCGACGTGCACGAGGTGTTTCAGCGCATGAAGCTGCACCCGCTCTTTCGCAAACACCTGGAAGGTGGTGAGATGGTCGAATGGGGTGCGAAGACGATTCCGGAAGGAGGCTTCTATTCGGTGCCCTCACGTCGCCACGGTGACGGCGTCTGCATCGTCGGTGACGCCGCGGGCTATGTGGAAGTGTCTTCGCTCAAGGGGATCCACTACGCCATGCACTCGGGAATGATGGCGGCGCGCCAGATTTTCAAGGCGCTGAAGGCGGGCGACACCTCGGAAGCCGGGCTCGCCGGCTATAGCACCGCGGTAGACTCGAGCGTGATTATGAAGGACCTCAAGGAGTGCCGTAACATGCGGCTCGCCTTCAAGAGCGGCTTCTACGTCGGAGGAGTGAAGGCGGTGCTCATGACGCTAACGAAGGGCGCGTTTCTGGGAGCGAAGATCCCGATCCGGGAAGATGCAGCGGAGTCACGCACTCTGGGCCTTGCCGACGACCCTTTCGTGCCAGACGGCAAGCTGACCTTCTCCAAGGTCGACGGCGTTTACAAGTCTGGGAACCAGACCCGGGACGATATTCCGTCGCACCTGCTCGTAGGTGAGCACGTGAGCGCGGAGGCCGCCGAACTGTTTGTGCACATGTGCCCGGCCGGGGTCTATGAGCGTGACGGCAGCGAGTTGCGTGTAAACGCGCCGAACTGCGTCGACTGCAAGGCGACGGACGTGTTGGGGCCTCGTTGGACGCCGCGGGAGGGTGGGAGCGGGCCGGCGTACAGGCAGATGTAGGTCCGTTGTTCAGCCCGCTATATCAGCTACCAAAGAGAGGCAGTGATGTCGGCATCCGATGGTCGTGGCGCCTTGAGTGTGGATCTGTTAGAGGCGGCCATCAGGAGTGAGGGCAAAGGCCAGCTCAACATCGGCAAGCTGCTGCGAGCGTGCGCGGTTTCTGTCACTCAGTCGGCTGCGGGTGAGGGCGGATTCCCTGACGACCGAGAGCAACTTGCGCAGGACTTGCTTGCACTCTCACAACGCCTAAAGGTGTCCGGCGTGCCCGCCGAGATCAGCGATCGCGTCGCTCTGGCGAGCCAACTGGTGGCCCAGGACGAGCAGAGCTACCTAGACCGTTTTCCGGACCCGTACGTTTGCCGGGGGTGCGGCTCTATTACCGGCACGGTGCCGCCGCCGAACTGTGATCCGTGTGGAGCCCACGCGCTGACCTTCCAACGCTTCGCACCGATCTACTGGCTGGGCCTCTATTCCTCGGAGGAGGTCTTGCACCGGCTCGAGGCGAACCCCGATCTGTTGCGAGAGGCGATCCAGCCCTTGGCGCCTGATCGGCTGGATTGGGCTCCCCAGGGCACCGCGTGGGCAGCGACTGACGTGCTCAGCCACCTGCGGGACGCACAGTCGGTGCTCGCTCAGCGAATCACGTTGATCTTGGACGAGGACGATCCACGCCTGGAGTTCAAAGCCGTCTTTGCCTGGACGAATCAACAGACTGAAGAGACCGAGTCAGGCGAGGAGATCATGAAGTCATGCGTGTCCTCACGACGGTCCTCCGTGTCTCGCCTTCGAGAGATCGGGCCCGAGTAGTGGAGGCGCACCGGTCGCCATGAAGAGTTCGGTCGGGTAACTCTGCTGGAGCAGGCCAGCTACTTCGCGGCGCATGAGCTTATTCACCTGAGGCAACTCGAGCAGCTCAATCGAGCGGTGAACGTGGAGGCCTGAGGGCACCTAAACGCTCTCCCCCTCCTCAACACCCCGCCCTTCCTGCCAAATTCCGTCCCGTCCCGCAGACATCGACCCGAATACGCTTTCGAGAGGTCTACAGTGGCCAGTGTGCAAGAACAGCTAGACGCGATCCGTTCCAAATCGGGCGCGCGGCGCACCGTTGGTCTCGACAACACCACCGTATGTCAGTTCGTCACGAACGACCCTACGCTCGCGGACGCCGTGAATGCGGCCACCGAGGAGTTCGAGGCGCTCAATCAGGAGTTCCCAGAGCTGATGGCGCTCGGCGAAGTCGAGCAGGTCGCTGCGATCGAAAAGCATCTGGTGAATTTCTACGCGGACGACACGGTGAATCCGTACGTCTCGATGGCGGCGCGAGGCCCGTGGATCGTGACGACGAAAGGCGCGGTCCTGCACGACAACGGGGGATACGGCATGCTCGGCTTTGGGCACGTGCCCGAGCCGATCATCGAGGCGATGACGAAACCCCAAGTCATGGCCAACGTCATGACGCCGTCCCTCTCGCAGTTCCGCCTCTCCGCGGCCCTGGAGCGGGAGATCGGCCAGACGCGCGAGGACGGCTGTCCGTTCACGCACTTCCTCGCCATGAACTCCGGCTCGGAGTCCGTTTCGGTCGCGACCCGCATGGCTGATGTGAACGCGAAGATGCTCACCGACGAAGGCGGCAGGCACGCTGGCAAGCCGGTCAAGAAGATGTCGCTCGCGGGTGGCTTCCACGGGCGCACGGGGCGCCCAGCGCAATTCTCCGACGCGTGCCTCACGGCGTACAAGACGCACCTGGCGACCTTCCGCAATGAGCACCTGATCACCGTCGAGCCAAATGATGTGGATGGCCTGAAGGCGGCCTACGCTCGGGCGGACGCCGAGGGCTACTTCATCGAGGCGTTCTTCATGGAGCCCGTTATGGGCGAGGGAAATCCAGGCGTCGCGATTACGCCCGATTTCTACTCGACCGCGCGCGCTCTCACGAAGGAGCACGGAACGATCCTGCTCATCGACTCCATCCAGGCCGGGCTACGTACGACAGGATATCTCTCCCTGGTGGACTCCCCGGGATTCCGGGACCTCGAGGCTCCGGACCTGGAGGCGTACTCCAAGGCCCTGAACGCGGGTCAATACCCGCTTTCGATTCTGGCGCTCACGCCGGAGTCGGCGGCTCTGTACCGGCAGGGCATCTACGGCAACACCATGACTGCCAACCCGCGAGCCATGGACATCGGCAGCGCGGTCCTGGGGATGGTCACGCCGGAGGTGCGTCAGAACATCGTCGATCGCGGCCACGAGTTCGTGACAAAACTAGAGGCGCTCGCCGACGAGCTCGGCGGCGCGATCACGAAAGTCGAAGGCACTGGCTTGCTCTTTTCCTGCGAGCTCGATCCGAAGTTCAAGGCATACGGCACGGACAGCACCGAGGAGTTCATGCGACTCCAGGGGATTGGTGTGATCCACGGGGGTGACAACTCACTCCGGTTCACACCTCATTTCCAGGTGACTTCCCAGGAAGTCGACCTGATCATCGACCATGTACGCAATGCGGTGTTGAACGGGCCTCAGGCAGGGTAAGTCGAAGGACTTAGGCCGAGCGGACCAGTCGCTCCCCCATCCACGCATCGCTCGAGCTCAAGTCGACGACCTTCTTCGCCCACTCCGCCTTGTCGGGTTCGACCCATCCCGGCTTCCAGAAGTGCCGGTCGAGGTGAATTAGGGGGAGATCGAGGATGTCAGCCATCTCCCGCGCAAGAATGGATTCGCCCGCGCCGCTGGAGCTGAGCACCAACCAGCGCTTCAGCGGCCGCCGTCTCCCTGTTGCCAGACTCCACCCCCCGGAAGCTCGATGCTGCCACCCAACTGGAGGATCAGCGGCACACCGTCCACGTAGTCCGCCGCTCGCATAATCCGCCCGCCCTCCATCTCGATGATTGTCACACCATTGAGTACTACTTCGTCGCCCGACGCGACCGGGAAGCGGTCACCGATGGGGCGCGCCTGGATTGCGGAGAACACCCATTCGCCGACGGCACCCGTGGAGCTCGTGTGGACACGAGCGAGGTTCATGTAGACGTCGTCGCCCCATGCGTGAACAGCCGTCAGGTAAGCGACGATCTCCTGGATTCCCTGGTGGGTCTGCTGGCTGGCAAAGTCGTCGTAGGTGGCCTCGGGCCAGAAGATCTCGAGAATTACGGCCGTGTCCGCGGTCGCAATCGCGGTCGCCAACAACTGAATGTTGAGCTCGGCTTCCGATAATCCGGACTGGTCCGGAGGCGCAGTGCAAGAGACCGTTGCCAGAAGCGCTGTGAACAATATGGATTTGGCTCTGAACATGACGATCCGTATGGCGGTTGGTCCCTGGGCAGCCTTGCAAAATCTAACGCCGCCACTTTCAGTAGGCTCTATTGGTACGCACATGCCAGGAGAGGCACGCGGTGGACACGAGCAAAAGAGCACTTTCGCGCTTCGGGCTCGGCGCCCGGATCGGCGAGCCCGAGAGGATCGGGGACGCTAGACAGTGGCTTCGAGCCCAACTCGAACGCCCCCAACCGACGCTAGCGGGCACCGAGCTCGGCGAGATCGCCGTAGTGCTCAGGGATCTACGAAGAGCGCAGAGGGCACGGGACCGGGAAAGGCTGATGGCTATCCAGCGGCGCACGCGCGAGATCCAGAGTAGTGAGCTGAACTCGATGCTGTCCGCCCGCATCACGTCGGACACCCCGTATGTGGAGCGCTTGGTCGCGTTCTGGTCGAACCACCTCTGCGTCTCGGTTGTGGCGTCGCGACAGATAGCTGCGCTTGCCGGGCACTACGAACGAACTGTGATTCGTCCGCACGTGCTGGGCAACTTCACCGACATGGTGATGGCGTCGGCGAAGCACCCGGCGATGCTCTTCTATCTGGATAACGTCCAGTCCATGGGACCTGGGTCCGATGCTGCTCAACGGGGCCGCCGCGGTGGACGTGCACAAGGTCTCAACGAGAACTACGCTCGCGAACTGATGGAACTGCACACCTTAGGCGTCGAGGCCGGATACACTCAGCAGGACGTGGAGCAGCTCGCGCGTATCCTTACCGGTTGGACCACGAGCAGTGCTGGCCCAGGGTCCCGACGCGACGGGCCGCTCGGATTCATCTTCCGGCCGTTCGTACACGAGCCGGGCCAGAAGACCGTATTGGGCAAGCGCTACCCCGAAGACGGGATTGGCGAAGGCGAGCAGGCCATTCGTGATCTGTGCGCCCATCCGGCTACGGCGCACTTCGTAGCGGGAAAACTGGTTCAACACTTCGTGTCGGATGGCCCGCCGCCCGGGGCTGTGGAAGAGATCGCGGGTGTTTTCACCGACACGGGCGGCGACCTGGCGGCGGTCTCCCTCGCGCTCATCGACCTCGAGGAGGCCTGGAGCCCCGACTCGAAGAAATTCAGGACACCCCAAGACTGGCTCGTGGCGGTCTTCCGGGCGGTCCGCGCGCAGGAAGCCCCTGAGCAGATGCCTCAGCTGCTACGGCAACTCAGGCACGCGCCCTGGGGTCCGACTGCGCCCAAGGGCTACGGTGATATGCGGCGGGAGTGGGCGGATCCCGACTCCCTCATGAACAGGGCCGAGCTCGCACGCAGCCTGGCTCGGCGTTGGGGCAGGAGCGGGCTGGAACCGACGCGCCTGCTCGACGTGGTCGACGTGCCCCAGGGCGACCCGCTCAGGAAGTTGTTGGCGGATCGCAATGTCCCGGCGCCTGAGCGTTTCGCGCTCGCGATAGGCGGCCCGGCTTTCCAGTGGAGGTGATCATGGATCGCAAGACGTTCATCCGGGGGATGTGCTACGGGGGCATAGCGACCTTCGCGCTCCCCATGGTGCGCTTCGCTCAAGTGCCAGGACGGGGCAAGATGGTGTTCGTCCTGCTGCGCGGCGGCTTTGATGGTCTCGCGGCGCTGGTTCCGATCGGGGACCCCGACTACGCGAACATCCGTGGCGGGATGGCGTTTCGTGCGTCGGACATCGTCACCCTTAGCGATGAGTTCGGGCTCGCCCCAGGCCTCGCTCCTCTGCGACAGCTGTGGGACGATGAGGAGCTGGTCGCGTTGCACGCGATGGCGATCCCGTATCGGACCCGCTCGCACTTCGATGGCCAGGCGATTCTGGAGACGGGACTCGCGCGTCCTGACGGTGCGTCGGACGGCTGGCTGAATCGACTGCTTCAGATCATGGATGGCGAGCGTTCGGGCATCGCTGTCGCGGCGGGCATGCCGCGTTCGCTCTCGGGCGAGCACAGCGTAACCACCTGGTCACCCGCCGAGCTGGGCGCTGTAGACGATGCATACATCGAACGGCTGAGCCTTCTGTATCGCGCCGACCGTGACCTGCACGGCCGCTTCGAGGCCGCGCTGCAGATGAAGGACGTGGCGCCTGACATGGGCGGGATGTCCGGACGGGCCCCGCGCGGGCAAATGGCGCCGATCATGAGTGCCGCCGCGAAGTTCTTGCGCGAACCTGGAGGCCCGAACGTCGCGGCGCTCGAGTTCAGCGGTTGGGACACGCACGCCAATCAGGGAATGGTCGGGGGTCAGCTCGACCGTTTGCTCGGCCAATTAGCTCGTGGGGTCCTGACCTTTCGCGAAGAGATGGGCGACGAGTGGGCCAATACCACCGTGGTCGTCATGACAGAGTTCGGGCGCACGGCCCGACCGAACGGGACCCGGGGTACCGACCACGGGACCGCGGGTGCCGGCTTCGTGATCGGGCCGAACGTAGTGAGGAGCGCCGTCATCTCCGACTGGCCAGGCCTCGCGGAGCGTTCGCTGTTCGAGAGCCGCGACCTGCGTCCGACCCTGGACACACGCTCGGTGCTCAAAGGTGTAATCGCCGGGGTCTTTGATCTCACCGCGTCCCAAGCGGATCGGGTGTTTCCAGGCTCAGAGAGCACGCGGGGGCTTTACGAGCTGATGCGCTAAGAGCGTTGGGGTGCGAGCCATGGCGCGTCTCTACGGGGACATCACCTCCACACCGTAGTGGGCGAACTTCGGGTCGGCGGTCATGATTGGGACCTGTTCCATCTGGGCCTGGGCGACCAGCAGCCTATCGAACGGGTCACGATGATGAGGTGGTAACTGGGTGACTCGGAGCGCATGCGTGTGCAACACTGGGAAGGGGGTCACACGCGAGTGCTCCACCATTTGAGGGACCACCACGTCGGGAGGGCCGGGAAGCTCCAGCTTTCCCAAGCCCACCTTGATCGCGATCTCCCAGGCGCTCGCGGCCGAAAGGAGGAGATCGGAGTTGCCGTCCTGAAGGACGGCGCGACTACCGATCGAAAGACGGTCCGGATCCGCGAGTATCCAGCGCCAAACCTGTGTGTCGAGCAGAACCCTCACGTCTCGCGATCTTCGAATTCCCGCAGGACTGCATCAGGTAGTGATTGGTCGAAGTCTCCGGTCCATCGAATCTTCCCGGCGTACTCACCGAACGGGCGGACGCCGCCTACGCGCTCGATTGGCACGAGCCGCGCAACCGGTCGCCCTGCACGCGCGATCACGATCTCCTCCCCGCCGGCGACACGCCGCAGAAGCTTGGAGAAGTGGGTTTTCGCTTCGTGGATGTTCACGGTTATCGCTCGTCAAGATAGACTAAGTCTATCAAATCCAAATCGGATCGCGATTCGAGAAGGTGAGTTTGCTCGCCGGGCGGTGACATGAGCATTTGGGCCCGGCATGCCAGGGCACCACGTGCCGAGCAATCATTCACGTGTCCTGCTAGTCCTCGTCGATCTCCAAGGTGATCCCGGTCTCGGTGATCACGATGGTCGGTAGGACCGCGCGCACGGAGCGACCGGCGAGTGAAGCGAGCGCGTCGTCGGTCGTCTGGTAGTCGCGTAACTGCTCGAGCGTCTGGGTGGTTGGGAACATCATCGGCATCTTCCCCTCGTCGCTACTAACGAGCGCCGCGTCCGGTGTGATCCAAACGGCGTCGGTCATTTCTCGCGGATCCACGATTGGCGTGGCGCCCTCACGAACCTTGGCGGCGAAAAAGCGAGTGTCGAATCGGCGCGGCCGTGGTACGGGCGTAATCCAATGCGCGAGGTACTCGATGGAGGCGCCGTCGATGCGGCATCCGAGTCTTTCGAGCACCTGCGCGAACGAAATGCGATCCTCCATGAGATCGTCCCGAATGGCGTCCACTTGCTCGTCTTCCGCCGCGGTCGCGGGCGCCCGGCCGCGTGAGTCTCGTCCCACCAGGATGCCGGTCTCCTCGAACGCCTCGCGTAGTGCGGCCAAATAATAGGCGATTGCCGGCGGGTCCCCGTCGGCCAGCTCGAGACGGTGGGCAGCCTGCTCCGGCGTGAGTCCGTCCACGAAGGCCAACGCGTCCTCCGTCGCATCTGAAGCGTCGACGCGGCCACCGGGGAACACGTAAGCCCCCGGCGCGAAGCCTGCGCTCCGGTTCCTACGCAGGAGGAGGACCTCCACAACGGGGTCTCCGTCGCGGAGGAGCACGATGGTAGCAGCGGGTCGAGGCTCGACCGGCGGATTCTCGCTATGTGTCATGTCACGGGGCAGCACATCTGTGCCCACCGGATGCGTGCGTAAGGGGGCACAGAATGCCGTACCCGGCCGGTCCTTCCCGCAAGGCGGTCAGCGCTAGTGTCCCGCCGCGATCCCATCTTTCCTCGGATCTGATGCGGCGGCCCATCCCTGGGCGAGCTTGAGGATCGCCTGAGCACCCCCGAACCCGACCCCGTCGGGATCGCACAGCTCGTGCCCCAGCGCTTCGAGTCCCGCTGCCACGTCGACATCGAGGCGCTCGACCGCGACCGTGGTGCCGCTGTCGTGACGGAAGCGTGCGGCATCGATCGCTTCTTGAGGGTCCATGCCGAACTCCACCATGTTGAGCATGACTTGAACATGGCCCTGTGGTTGCATCGAACCGCCCATGACTCCGAAGGAGAGCCATGGCGCGCCGTCTTTGCTCACGAATGCGGGAATGATGGTGTGGAAGGGTCGCTTATTGGGCGCTATTTGGTTGGGATGACCGTGCTCCATCGTGAACCCTGCCCCCCGGTTCTGCAGCACGAGGCCTGTACCCGGCACCACGACTCCTGAGCCAAAGTGGCCGTACAGAGAGTTGATGAACGAGATCATGTTGCCGTATTGGTCCGCTACGGTCAGGTAGATCGTCTCGGAAGCCGTAGCGAGCCGACCAGCATCTGGATGGTTCGCGGCAGCCGCAGGGTCGATGAGCTGTGCCCGTCGCGCGAGATAGCCGACGTCGAGCAGCGACTCGGGTCGCACGTCCATGTGGTCAGGGTCGGCGATGTAACGGGCGATGTCTGCGTACGCGAGCTTCTTGGCCTCGATCAATGTGTGCAGGTAGTGGACCGAGTTATGGCCCATAGCCTGCAGATCATGTCCCTCCAACATCTTCAGCATCTGGAGCGCGGCGACGCCCTGACCCGCAGGCGGCAGCTCATGCAGCGTGTACCCCTTGTACTCCATGCTCAGAGGCTCGACCCAACGGTAGCGGTGGCTACGCAAATCCTCGACCGTGAGGAAGCCGCCGAGCTCATCGAGGCCGGCAACGATCTGTTCTCCGAGCCCGCCACCGTAAAGGGTCTCAACGCCGTTCTCTGCGACACGCTTGAACGTGCCGGCGAGGTCCGGGTTCCTGAACCACTGCCCGGCGCGGGGCGCTTCACCGTCCACGAGAAACGTGGCTGCGGCACAGGAGTTTGAGCGGAGCCCGTCCACGGCGGCCGCCCAGTCCCGCGCGATGATCGGACTGACGGGGAATCCTTCGTTCGCCAAGCGTATGGCGGGCTGAAGCGCTTGGTCGATGGCCGTGGTGCCGTACTTCTCGAGCAGCGCGTCCCAACCCGAGAGCGCGCCCGGCACGGTCACCGAGCGAGCGCCGTCTTCCGGTACGCTCCCGGCGCCTTCGGCGATCAGCTGCTGGACATCGATCTTCGAGCCGGACTTGCCGGTCGCGTCGATCCCGACGAGGCGGCGATCATTGGCATCCCACAGAAGCGCGAACATGTCGCCGCCCATCCCAGTCATGTGCGGCTCGACAACGTTTAGCGCTGCGGCCGCGGCAACCGCCGCGTCAATCGCGTTGCCACGTGCCTCGAGAATGCCGATCGCGACCCCCGTAGCCAACGGGTGGCTGGTGGATGCGGCTCCGCGCGGCGCGTACACCGTAGAGCGACCCGAGGCTGTTGCCGGGCTCGTTACGGGGCCCGTCACTCGAGCGTCAGCCGAGTCGGTCCAGAATCATGACTTCTCCGGAGAACAGATCCTTGAGCCTTTCGATGTCCGCGAGCTCCAACTGATCACCCCAGTGAATTGGGATGATGGTCTCGGCCCCGCAAGCCTCGCCCGCTCGAGCTGCTTCGTCTACGCCCATCGTGTAGTGGCCGCCGCAAGGTAGGAAAGCGATATCGCAACGGATGCCGAACATCGAGGGAAGGAAGTCGGTGTCCCCGGCGTGGTAGAACGTGGTGTCACCAACGCTGAAGACATAACCGAGCCATCCATCGGCGGGCGTGTGGAACTTCTTCTCCACATTGTGGGCAGGCACCGCCAGCACGTCGAAGCCGTCGAGCTGTAGCATGTCGCCCGGTCGCATGAAGTGGTCGGCGTCGCCAAGCTGCTTCTTCATCGTCGCAGGGGCGATGATCAAGGTCTCGGGGGTTCGCACTCTCGCGATATCGTCCTCGGAGAAGTTGTCGTAGTGGGGATGCGTGAGCAGGACGATGTCCGCCTCGGAATCATCGGATACGTGAATCGGGTCCACGTGGATCTTCAGGCCCGCCCGTTGTATTCGTACGGAAGAGCCGCGGAACCAAGTGATGCTGTCGAGCTTGTCGCTGATGTGGATCCCGGGCGGTGGCGGAAGAAGGAACGAGGTGCCAACCTAACTGCCCCTGCCGGAGCGAAAAAGTGGCGTGTCGCAGAGCAGGGGAGCGGCCAGTTTGGCAGCTTTTCATGCGATCGGGGCACAGGATGGTGCGTTTCCGGTGGCAAGAATCCTGCACATACGTGCGCACGCTTCCGCACCTCGTCTCAGATTCGGTGCAGAAGTGTCGATGCTGATCAATAAGGGGACTGCCTCCGTCGCTGGACGAGGGCTAAGAGAGAGAGAGCACTCCATGGGCGAGCGATTTACGCTTCCGGTCCTGCCACTTCGGGATACTGTCGTATACCCGGGGGTCGCCGTACCGATCTCAGCTGGGAGGCCCGGCACCGTCGAGGCCGTTCAGGAAGCACTGGACGGAGATCGTCGCATGTTCGCCGTCGCCCAGAGGGAAAACGTCGACGATCCCCTACCTGAGTACCTGTACAACGTCGGCACCGTAGTACGCATCATTCAGACGCACCGCGTTCGAGGCGGCGTGCAGCTTCTGGTACAGGGCGAGGGCCGTGCGCAGGCGCTCACGTATCACGAAGAAGGTCAGTCGATGCTGCAGGCGGTGCTTCTCGAAATGGTGCACCAGGAGCCGCAGAACCCGAACGACCCCGCTTTCCAGGCACTCGACCGCGAGCTGAGGGATCGAGCCGCCGAACTCGGTACCCGGCGCGGGGTGCCCGCAGAGGCGCTGAACCAGCTCATCCAGGGCGTGGACGACCCTGGTCCGTTCGCGGACCTGGTCGCGTTCTATCTGGAGTTGGAAACTGCGAACAAACAGGAGCTTCTCGAGATGCTCGACGACGAGGCTCGCATGCGTGCTTGTCTTGTCGCCGTGGAGCGCGAACTGGCGCGCATAGACGCTCAGGAGGACATCCAGGCGAAAGTACAGTCGGAGCTGGGCGAACGTCAGCGCGAGATGCTTTTGAGAGAGCAGCTCAAGGCGATCCAAAAAGAGCTCGGCGATGGCGAAGATCGTGACGACCTCGAAGAGATGCGTGAACGCATTGAAGAGCTGAGGTTGAGCGAGGAGCAACGGTCCGAAGTCGATCGCGAGCTGAGGCGGTTGGAACGCACGAGTCCGCAGTCCGCGGAATACCAAGTGATCCGCACTTTCCTGGAGTGGGTGACCGAGCTGCCGTGGAACGAGCGCGCCGAGGAGAAGATCGATCTCGAGCGGGCGACGAAGATTCTAGAAGAGGATCACCACGGACTCGAGGACGTGAAGGACCGCATCCTTGAGTTCCTCGCCGTACGCAAGCTCCACTTGGCCCGCTTGAACGGAGTTGATGCCGAGGAAACCGAGGCGGACGCCGAGATCGGTGACTCGTCGAGCGCAAACGGAAAGGACGACCTCGAGGCTGACGAGGAGGAGAGCGACGACGTGCCGGGCGGTCGTGGGCCCATTCTGCTGTTCGTCGGACCCCCTGGCGTGGGCAAGACATCGATCGCGAAGTCGATCGCACGTTCGCTCGGGCGGAAGTACGTGCGAATTTCGCTGGGTGGCGCGCGCGACGAAGCGGACATACGAGGGCATCGGCGCACGTATGTCGGAGCCATGCCGGGCCGCATCATCCAGGGCATGAGACAGGCCAAGACCAAGAACCCCGTGTTCTTGCTCGACGAGGTCGACAAGCTTGGAGTGTCGTTCCAGGGCGACCCGAGCTCGGCTCTTCTGGAAGTGCTCGACCCGGCTCAGAACTCGTCGTTCGTCGATCACTACCTCGGCATCCCGTTCGACCTCTCCGAGGTGCTGTTCATCGCAACGGCGAACTACTTGGACCGGATTCCCGGTCCACTGCTCGATCGCATGGAGCGTGTCGACTTCGCCGGCTACACCGAGCTCGAGAAGCTGCAGATCGCAAAGAAGTATCTGGTGCCCCGCCAGCGAAGGGAGAACAGCCTCACCGAGGAAGAACTGCAGATGGAGGACGATGCGGTTCTCAGCGTGGTGCAGAGCTACACGCGCGAGTCGGGTGTGCGCCAGCTCGAGCGTGAGGTTGGCAGGTTCGCTCGCAAGGTCGCGCGACAGATCGCCGGTGGTAAGGTCGAGAAAATCAACGCGAGCAAGAGCGATGTTCGAGAGCTGCTCGGTCGACCTCGTGTCCACCCTGAGCGCATCGCCGACGAGGACACGGTGGGTGTAGCCACGGGTATGTTCTACACGCCCATGGGCGGTGACATCATGTTCGTCGAGACTAGCATCATGCCAGGTGACGGCAAAGGCGGCTTCATTTTGACCGGCCAGCTAGGTGACGTGATGAAGGAGTCGGGTCGCGCGGCACTTTCATTTGCGAAAGCGCATTGGAAGCAGCTGGGCATCGAGGAGGATTCGCTACGGGGCCGCGACGTTCACATCCACGTTCCGGCTGGAGCGATCCCCAAGGACGGACCGTCAGCGGGTATCACGATGGCTACCGCGCTCGTCTCGGCGGTGTCGGGCCGAAAGATCCGACGCGAAGTGTCGATGACGGGAGAGTTGACGCTCACCGGCCGGGTGCTGCCGATCGGCGGCCTGAAGGAGAAGGTGCTCGGCGCCGTGCGCGCCGGCATCACGGAGGTCATCCTACCGATCGACAACGAGGCGGACCTCGAGGACATCCCCGATGAAGTGCGCGAGAGGACAACGTTCCATTTAGCGGAGACGCTCGATGACGTGATCTCGACCGCGCTGGTCGGCGGCACCAGCACCGCGAAGACGATCTTGCCGACTCCAACCGTCAAGAAGAAGCCGGCTCGAAAGAAGAAGGCGAGTTCGGCCAGCAAAGCAAGCCCAACGAATGTTGCGGGTCCCGCGAGGAAGGCGGGGTCGGCGAGGACCGCGGGGTCGACGCCAAACTGACGTAGATCGGCTCAAGCACCTGAGCGGTCCCTGGGGACGGTATGAACCCGGTCCGCTGCGGCGCGGTTGGTTCCTACGCCTGTGCCGGTCCATGCCGCCCAGGTGGGCCGGCGAACGGGCATCCCTGTTGCTGCGCCGGCTGGCCCGTGCTGGTCTCAATACGCCGCTGGATACGGAGGTGTGGGGCCTGAGGCTGAGGCTTTTCCCGTCGGGCAACGTCGCAGAGGCTCGCATTCTGTTCATGCCGCAGCAGTGGGACTGGCAGGAGCGGGAGCTCCTGGCGCTGCGCGCGAAGGCCGGCTTCGTGTTCGTCGATGTAGGCGCCAATGTCGGGGGCTACTCGTTCTGGATGCACAAGGTCCTCGGTAGTGATGCCACGGTCGTCGCGATCGAGCCCGATCCTCAATTGGTTGCCGGGCTCGAGGCGAACCTGTCCTGGAACGCGTGCGACAACGTTCGCGTCGTCCCTGCAGCCGTGGGCGCATCAGCGGATGAGGGCACGTTGTTCGTGCGCGCCGACAACTTGGGTGAAAACAGCCTCGAACGGCCGGACGTGCACGACTCGGCGATCGTTCGAACGGAGACGGTAACAGTGCGGCCTCTAGCGGCGTTGCTCCAGGCGGAGGGCCTCACCCGTGTCGACGCGCTCAAGATCGACATCGAAGGCATGGAGCTTCCGGTGATGGAGGCGTTCTTCGGAGAGGCGCCTGATGAGCTCTGGCCCACGCTCATCATCACGGAGTTCAAGGAGACGGCAGGGCACGGCACCGCGATCTGCGCGATCTGCTCGAGCGCAACGGCTACGGCGCGCTGCTCAAGACCAAGCTGGATCTCGTGATGGAGAGGCGGCCGCGGGCGTAGCGTCGAGACATGACGCGCCGGGACGCGTTACTCGACGCTGATCCGCCCCGCTGTCCCCTCCACTACCTCGCCAATCACGGCCGCCACCGGGCTCCTCCCCTCTAGGTCGAGCAGCAGCGCATCGACGGCATCGGGCGACACGCACATCAGCAACCCGCCAGAGGTCTGGGCGTCGCCGAGCAGCGTGCGGCTGAAGTCGTCGACGGAGTCGGCGAATGATACGCTTTCCGCCAGGTCCTCCAGGTTGCGCTTGGTGCCTCCCGGCACGTGTCCGGCTTCGACCAATTCCCGCGCTCCCGAAATAAGGGGGACGTCGCTCGAGCGCAGGGTAGCCGCCACGCCCGAAGCTCGCAGCAGATTATGAAGATGACCGAGAAGGCCGAATCCGGTCACGTCGGTTCCGGAGATGACACCGGCGTTTCGCATGGCCTCAGCCGCGCCCGCGTTCAGAGTCACCATGACTTCGACGGCGGTCGTGATCACGTCGTCTGGCGCCTCGCCTTGTTTGATCGCAGTGGCGATCACTCCGGACCCCAGAGGCTTGGTGAGAACAAGCACGTCACCAGGCTTCGCTCCAGCGTTCGTGACCATGCGACCTGGATGCACTTCACCGACTGCGACCAGGCCGTACTTCGGTTCGGCGTCGTCTATCGAGTGGCCGCCTAGAGTAGGAACGCCGATCGACCGAGTCACGTCACTACCTCCGCGCAGGATCTCGTCCAGGATGCCGTCGCCGAGAAGATCCCTTGGAAAGCCGACCAGGTTCAGCACAAAGAGCGGAGTCGCGCCCATGGCGTAGATGTCGGACAAGGCGTTGGTGGCGGCAATGCGTCCGAAATCGTACGGGTCGTCGACAATGGGCGTGAAAAAGTCGGCCGTCACGACCAGCGCTCGATCGTCGGTCATACGGTACACGGCAGCATCGTCGCCCGTCGTATGCCCGACGAGCACGTTCGGATCTTCCACCGGCAGGACGTGACGCAGAACCTGCGTCAGTTCGGACATCCCGAGCTTACAAGCTCAACCGGTGCCGTGACTGAGCTGGGACAGCCGGATTCCCGGCCTTTTGTCCCGGGGCTCGTCGGTCATGGGCTCCTCGTTTTTGGGTATGCAGGGAGGTCGAGCGTCACGATGACGCACGATCGCGGGCAAGGTGGGCGCTCACGCTCCTGGGCGCATGCCGACCTTGATGACAAACTCGCGGGAGCGATGTCGGATGTCTCCTGAGGGGGCTCTGAAGGCGGGTGAGACCTGGTTCAGTTCGCGCACTTCCAGCCGTGCGGACCACTTGCGCATGAAAGAGACCTCGAGGCCCGCCGCGGCGGTGAGCGCGAACACATTCGATGAGGGCTCGTCGAACAGCGGCGCGAGCTCCGCGGTGGAGCCGATACCGACGTCGGACTCGCGCGCGAATCCCGCCGCTACGTACAGCGCGAAAGGCCCGAAATCGTGCCAGACGGCAGGCATGAGCGAGAAGCTCAGGTAGTCGATGCGCGCGCTTTGTGCAGTGGGGCCGGCGGCCGTCGTAGTTTGGTAGTCTCCGCCCCGGCGTGCGATGGAGGCCTCGAGCCCGATGTGTAACCAGGAGAGCGGCGTGGCTACGTCGACGAACGCTCCGAAAACGACGTCGGTGCGTGCCTCCGTGTCGTCGGCGTGGCTATGGAGCTGCCGGGACTCGACCTGCCCGAGCAAGGCACCGGCCGTGTATGTGCCCTGAGCGTCTGCAGGTGCCGCGAGCGTCAGCGTGAGACCGAGCAGGCACGCGAGCGTTAGCGAGAGCCGCAGAGGCTCTTGCTCTCGATTGGGTCGCTTGAGGGACACGGGTCGGCGCGGCATGACGATACGATGAACGCGCCGGAAGAGGTGGGCAACCGCCCCGAGGGGAAACCACGACCGCGCTCAGGGTACTCATGTGTCCGTTCCCCCGGGATCGACGTCCCGTCCCGCAACTCTTCGCGCAGAGCGAGGCAAGCTTAGGACCCGTGAGTAGCCCTACCCTCACCCCCCGCCGACTCCTGGCGGATGAAATCGCCCGCAGCGAATGGGAAATGAACCTCGCTCGCGCGTTGCTGCTCGTGGCCAAGGAGGAGTACCCGCAGCTTTCGGTGGAGCTCTACCTGGCTCGCCTGGACCAGCTCGCCGAGGAAGTGAAGGACCGGCTCGCGGACGAGACCGCACCGCTCGTGCTTCTCGACGAGCTCATCAAGACGCTGTATGTGCGCAGGAAGATGTCCGGGAACCAAAAGGCGTTCTATGACCCCCGCAACTGTTTCCTGAATGACGTGCTGGATCGCGGACTCGGCATCCCCCTCACCCTGGGCATCGTGATGCTCGAAGTCGGCTGGAGGCTGGGTCTGCCGCTCGAGGGCGTGAGCTTCCCCGGCCCATTTCTCATCCGCTACAAGGGCAACGCACTCGACCTATTGCTCGACCCGTTCGACGGCGGCAAGGTCCACTTCGAGGACGAGGCGCAGGAGGTTCTGGATGGTGTCTATGGCGGCGTTGTCCAGCTGAAGGACTCGTTTCTTCGTAAGGCCGACCGCCGAGACATGCTCCAGCGCCTGCTCACCCACCTGAAGGGGGTCTACGTGAATGTCGGGGACCACGAACGCGCGCTGGCGGCGGTAGAGCGGATCCTGCTTCTGACTCCCACTGCTCCGGCCGAGAACCGTTCCCGTGGAGTACTGCTCGCGCGCATGGGCCGCCACGACGAGGCCGTCGAGCAACTCGACGACTACCTACGAGACTCGCCCGGCGCGGCCAACACTCGGCGAGTCGAGGCTATGCTGCGTGACTTGCGGGCGGGCATCACACCTGCCGACGACCTGGAAGGGCTGTGAGTGCTGAGCGCGTGAGCCCGGTGTGGCAGGCGATGGAGGAGGCCGGCGGCGTTTCCGCCGACTACCACGGCCGTAGCCTCATGCGCCACTTCGGTGATCCGGCGGGTTCGTACGAGGCAGCAACGTTGGCCGCCGCGGTCTTCGACCGAAGCCACCGCTCTCGTCTCGCGGTGACGGGTCGCGCCCCTGGCCAGATGCTTGACGGCGTCCTCACGGGGCGCATGCCCGTGGCTCCTGCTGCATGCGGGGACGGAGTGCTAGGCGGCGAAGCCACCTACCACTCAGTGCTCACGTCCAAGGGCAAGATGATTTGTGACGCTTGGTCGATGCTGCGCGGGGACGAAGACTCAGCGGGCTTCCTACTCGACGTCCCCGTCGGCGGCGTCTCGGCATTGCTCGAGCACTTCAAGAAATTCCTGCCACCCCGTCTCGCTTCGGTCAGGGATGTGTCGGCGGACACGGGCATGATCACCGTGGTGGGTCCGGATGCACCGACGCTT
This sequence comes from Gemmatimonadota bacterium, assembly GCA_015664885.1. GTDB lineage: Bacteria > Gemmatimonadota > Gemmatimonadetes > Longimicrobiales > Gaopeijiaceae > UBA1138. Next base: position 6,238 of record DQPL01000042.1, on the reverse strand, counting down.
GTCTCGCGCCTGGCACTTGGGCTACTCGTCGGAAGCGATGAGCTCTCGGCATTGAGCGAGGGCCACTGGCGGCTCACCGGTTCCTCGGTCGTGGATGGCCTGGCGGTCATCAAGACCGAGGAAGTATGGCCGGAGGCCTATTCGGTGGTCGGGCCCGCGGGAGCCGTGACCGCCCTCTGGAAAGCTGTGGTTGCCGCCGGGGCTCGCCCGGCAGGTCACGGTGTGTGGTCCACCCTTCGCGTCGAGGGCGGGCGCCCGGTATTCGGCACCGACATGGACGAAACTACGATCCCCATCGAAGCCGGCATCCACGACCGGGCGATCGACTACGGAAAAGGGTGCTATACGGGTCAGGAAGTCATCATCCGGATCCGCGACCGTGGGCACGTGAACCGACACCTGCGGCAGTTGGAGCTCGGGGACGTGCCGACGCCTGCCTCGGGGACTGAGTTGCACGCGCACGGCTCGGACAAGGTTGTGGGGCGCATCACTTCGGCGGTTCAGTCCCCAAAGTATGGGCAGACGCTAGCGCTCGCGTATGTCCGCCGGGGCGTGAAAACCGTGACGCTCGACGGGAGAGCCATCGCAGTTCCGAGCGGCGACGACTAGGTCAGAGCTGCCGCGCTCACATTCCCTCGATCTCGGCCAACGCAGCGAGGATGTCCTCATTCTCGGGGCGGATGCGGTAGTTCACCTCCGTGAACTTCCAATGGACTCGCCCTTCCATGTTGATTACATATGCCGTGGGATGAGGGATGGGCCTGCCCTCAGGGTCGTTCTGGTTGAAAAGCCCGTACCGATTGATGATTACTGCATCGGGATCCGACAGCAGAGTGAAATCGATCACATAGCCGTCCGTGTCTTCGGCTACGCGGTCGACCATCATCTGCAGTTGTTCAGGGCCGTCCGAGGCCAAGGCCAGGATCTCGGTGGTCGCGCGCTGTTCTGGCGTCAGGAAGTCTTGCAGCTCGCCGAGCTGCTTGGCGCACCATGGTCACCAGTGGCCACGGTAGAAGAAGAGCACGACGTTCTTCTGCCCGCGAAATTGTGACAAAGTGACAGTGGTGCCAGCGAGCGAGGTCGCCGAGAAGTCGGGCGCCATGTGGCCAGCCAGCACTCGGTCGATGTCGGTTGGCGATAGATCGTGTCCGTCTGTCGGACCCAAGACGATCTCTTTCACTTCGTCCAGCGCGGCCTGTTCCGTCGCCTCGTCCCCGCCCCCACATCCACCCATGACGACGAAACCCGCGACCAGTAGTGTCCGGCCGACTTGATTTCGCATCTACTTTTCTCTTCTCGCGTGTCCGGGGGACTGTCGGTATGTCTGACACTCTACGTTTGCTCCATGCTGAATGCCGAGCCGCCCGGCGGGGTTCCCGAACCGTTTGACGGAAGCCGACCATGAGCCGACCTTGGCGTTCCCCATTCGAGTCCTAAACAAACCAAGGAGTGGACCATGACGGGTTCGCGCCTCCTCCGATCGAGCCTGTTGCTACTGGCTGTCACCTGGTCGCTTCCCGCGGCTGTTGTCGCACAGGACGCTGACATGGCGGTGGTGAATCAATCTTCGAATCCGTTGCTGCGGCCCTTCAAGTGGAGGTCGATTGGCCCCGTTGGACAGGGCGGACGAGTCGATGATATCGCGGTCGATCCGACGAACCCGTTCCGGTATTACGTGGGCTTCGCAACCGCGGGGCTGTGGAGGACCATCAATAACGGCACGACGTTCGAGCCTATCTTCGACGAGTACGAAACCCACTCGATTGGCGCGATCGGGATTGCGCCTTCCAACACGGACGTGCTCTACGTCGGCACGGGGGAATCGAACAACCGCCAGAGCTCTTCGTTCGGGGCTGGCGTCTACAAGTCCACGGATGGCGGAGACTCGTTTACGTACGTGGGGCTTCGTGAGACGCAGTCCATCGCGCGGGTGATCGTGCATCCCACCGATGCCAACACCGTGTGGATCGCGGCTAACGGTCACCTCTTCGGGTCCAATCGGGAGCGCGGGGTCTTCAAGACGAGCGATGGCGGTCGCACGTGGAACCACGTGCTGCGCATCGACGATGACACGGGTGCCACCGATCTCATCATCGACCCGTCGAATCCCGACAAGCTGTTGGCCGCAACGTACCAGCGGCGGCGCAGCGGTTGTTGCTTCGTGGGAGGCGGACCGGGGAGTGGTATTTGGATGTCGATGGACGGCGGCGAGAACTGGGACCGGCTAGAGGGGAATGGATTGCCGAACGGCACGATGGGTCGGATCGCGCTCGCCACGACGCCGGCAGATCCGAACGTCATCTACGCGCAGATCGAAGTCGCGGCGGACAAAGAACGTCCCCTGAGCGATGATGATCGAGCGGCGTGGCAGGCGCTGGCGGAGGACGGTGAACTCCAGCCAGACCATCAGTGGAACGGTGTCTGGCGCTCGACCGACGGGGGCATGAACTGGCAGTTCCGTAGCAACGAGAACGGTCGCCCCATGTATTTCAGTCAGATCCGTGTGTCCCCTCAAGACCCCGACCTGCTGTACACGGTGGATCAGCAGGTGGCGAAATCTCGGGATGGAGGAGCGACCTGGGAGGTTCTGGACGGTTATGGCCACGTCGATCAGCACGCTATCTGGATCAACCCGACCAACCACGATCACATGATGATCGGGAACGATGGTTCGGTCGATGTCAGCTACGACCAGGGTGAGACTTGGGAGTCGTTACGGACGTGGTCGGTCGGTCAGCCCTATCACGCGTCGGTGAACATGGAGCGACCATACCGCGTCTGTACTGGTCTGCAGGACAACGGCACATGGTGTGGTCCGAGCTCGGTCCGGGCCGGCCAGATCCTCGCGCAGGACTGGTTCCGCGTCGGAGGCGGTGATGGCTTCTATACGCAGCAAGACCCGACCGACGCGAACATCATCTACTCCGAGTCCCAAGGCGGGAACTCGAACCGGTACGACCTCGCGACGGGCGACCAGCAGACAATCCGACCACGTGGTCCGGGGGGGCGCGGTGGTCGCGGCGGTGGCTTCGCAGGCGGACGCGGAGGCTTCGGAGGAGGCCGCGGTGTGAACATCGTTCCCGAACCCTCCGCGGAGACTCAGATTCGTTTCAACTGGAATGCGCCCATCGAGCTCTCGCCCCACAACCCGAGCACGGTTTATATAGCCGGGAACCAGTTCTTCATCTCGCGCGACCGCGGCAATACGTGGACGATGAGCGCCGACCTCACTAAGAACGTCGACCGCGATGGGGTCGATCTGATGGATGTGGGCAATAATGTGCCGCGTTGCAGACAGTTGGACCGCGGTATCGATTGCAACCTCTCGCGCAACGACGGCGTGTCGCAGTGGAGCACAGGCGTGTCGATTGCCGAGTCTCCGATTCTGCCGGGGATCCTTTGGTTCGGGACCGACGACGGCAACATCAACGTCAGCCGTGATGGCGGAGCGACGTGGTCCGAGGTCAGCAAGAACATGCCCGGAGGCACGACGGAGTACTACGTGTCCCGCGTCGAAGCGTCTCACTTCGATGCCGCGACCGCTTATGTGTCCATCGACGGGCATCGCGACGACGATCTGCGGCCGTACGTCTACGTCACACGCGACTACGGTGAGACCTGGCAGAGCATCAGCTCGAACCTGCCCGACTTCGGGAACGTGAATACCGTGCGTCAGGACCCTCGCAACGAGGACATTCTTTACGTCGGCACGGAATTTGGCTTCTTCGTGTCAGGCGACGAGGGGCAAGAGTGGTTCCCCTTCATGAATGGGTTGCCCGTAGTGCGAATCGACGACGTGCTTGTGCATCCGCGGGATAACGACCTCGTAATTGCGACGCATGGGCGCAGCATCTACATCATGGACGACATCAGTCCGTTGCAGGCCACCACCGGTGAGACCATGGCGGAGGACGTGCACCTATACGAGCCTCGCGAGTCGGTTCGCTGGAAGAATCGCCGGACGCAAGGTCGGTCAGTGACGGGGGACAAGAACTGGCAGGGTGAGAACGCGCCGACGGGGTCCGCGATCCACTACTGGCTCAGCGAAGCGACGAGCGGTGACGTGAGCATTTCGATCGCCAACGCTCTAACCGGAGACGTATTTCGGACCATGGAGGGAACCGGTGAGGCCGGCATGAACCGCGTGCAGTGGAACCAGCGCAGCAACCCGCCACCCGCGGGTCGCGGCCGGGGCGGCCGTGGCGGTGGGCGTGGAGGGCGCCAGGGACAGCTGGCACAGCCAGGCGTCTACAACGTGACGCTCACCGTGAACGGTGAAGAGTACACGACCACACTACAGGTGCTCCAGGACGATTGGATGAACTAGCGGACTGTCAGGATGCCGCGACTCGACGAGATGCCCAGATACTAGTCATAAAGGTGGAGCCACCCTTTGTTAGCTCCGCTTAATTCCTCAGGTTTCTCCCGCTAGAAAGCCAATCACCGTCCACCCCAAAGAGACCACCGAGTAGATTGCCCGCCATCGCGAAGGGGGACAGAAGGACTGCTCCGAGCACAATCGAAGTCGTTTGGCCTGCGGATCGTAATTTCAGGAGGAGTAGGTGGACTGCGAAAGCGCCCATCAGGCCGGTCGGCACGAAGTAGACCAACTCGAGGAGCGGTGGAAGACGCTGGAATCGGACGAGGAATGAGGAGTACGTGGCTAAGCGGCCAGAGTACGGCCACCAGAGCGATCCATCGCTCCTTCATCCCTGCCCCCAATCGTAGCTGTGGCCCAACGTCTCTCCGATCGTGCTGCGCAATCAAGATGCTCTGCGCGTGCGCGGCGCACGACCCTAATGGCTCCGGTCACGCTGCCCGTCCACATGTCCAGTCGTCCCATTCGAGCTTGCTAGATGCCTGGCCGCCGGGCTCCTTGGCGTCTAGTTTCGACGGACGGGAAGCGATTTCCGTGTAACCTCATGTGCGAAGGAGAGACCCATGGCCTCGAAACAGCCTGATCGAAGGGCGTTCCTAAAACGCGGCGCCGCGTTGGCCGGTGGTTTGTCCTTGGGCGGGGTAGAGCCCGCGCTCGGCCAGACACCAGCATCTGACCAGTCCGACGAGGCCGACGATTATTCGACCCCGGAACTGATCGCTTATGGCAAGCGCTCGCGTCACGTGACGTCGGTGCGGGAGCCGGTCAACGGCAGGCCGTCACCCGACGAATTCGGGCTCGTCTTTCACATAGGGACTCCGCTCGAGGAGCAGGTGGGGGCGATCACACCGTCTTCACTCTTCTATTCCGGGACCACGCGTGGCTCCATCGTCCCTGAAATCGATCCCGCGGAGCATCGCCTCATGATCCACGGCTTGGTGGACCGTGAGCTGATCTTCACCATGGATGAGTTGAAGCGTTTTCCTTCCGTGACCCGCCTTCACTTCATCGAGTGCGCGGGGAACGGCTCGAGTCCCCGGCGCGGGAGACTCATCGAATCGCACGGGATGACCAGCTGCGCCGAATGGACCGGCGTCCTCCTGAGTACGCTCCTCGAAGAGGCGGGCGTACAAGCCGACGGGACCTGGATCGTGGCGGAAGGGGTGGAGAATGTAAGAGGGGCGTCGAGCCTTCCGATGGCGAAGGCGATGGACGACATCATCGTGGCCTACGCCATGAACGGCGAACCCCTACGCCCCCAGCAAGGCTTCCCGCTGCGGATCGTGGTTCCCGGCTTTGAGGGCATCCTCCACGTGAAGTGGCTGAGTCGAATCAAGGTGGTCGACCGGTTCTACATGACCTACAACGACTACGGGCATCTTCGTCAGGACCCCGACCAGGCCGCCCTGAGTTATCAGGTCGGACCGAAGTCGGTCATCACGTGGCCGTCCGGGGGACTCGATCTGCCCGGCGCTGGATTCTACGAGGTCAGGGGCTTGGCCTGGTCCGGTGGCGGGGTGGTCAGCAGGGTGGAAGTATCCACCGACGGTGGCGAAAACTGGATGGACGCCGACTTCCGTGGGACGCCGCAGCGCATGGCGCACACCGCGTTCAGCTTCAACTGGACTTGGGACGGATCAGAGGCAATGCTCATGTCGCGCTGCACGGACGAGCTGGGCCAAGTCCAGCCGACGCGAGCTCAGCGAAAGGGCGGCCTGGACAATTCCATTCAGCCCTGGAGAGTCCAAAGCAACGGGAGCGTTACAAATGGGCTCGCTTAAGCTTCTCCCGGTCCTGATCCTCCTCGGGCCGGCGGCCGCGCTAGCGCAGTCGCCCACGTTTGGGCTGGGAAGGACCCCG